>NZ_AP018933.1:1209393-1814089 GCF_003610015.1 Zymobacter palmae | reverse complement strand
AGAAACTGGAAGAACAGAACGCGGAAGGCATGCCTTCTGCGAAATAGTCATCCCTGGTATTTCGCATATTCTATGTGATCGAACTGACCCAATAATGTAAAAAAGATCCAGTGGACCCTTTATGCGCTGGATCTTTTTTATCTCTATTTTTTAGTTAATGAGTGTATTTATAGTGTTCTTGTTGTGAAGTGTTGTCGCGACATGAGTTATTAATTGTCTTTGGAGTTAATATATGGGATGATTTTATATGGTTATAGAAAGGCGATACGGTATTCTTTTTATATGTGGTGTATCGCCTTAAAGTGTAGTCTTAGCGTGCTCTAAGGAAGATACGCTACAATGCGAGCAGGGAAGCTGGGCAGTGCTTCAAAGTTGGGGAAATTGACATGGATAAAGGCACCCACTGCCGGCACTTGATCCAAGTGATTGAGCACTTCTGCCTGCCATAAATGTTGCTGCAAGACATAGTGTTCCGCAAACAGAAAGCCTTTCTCTTGAGCATCCTGTGCTGCATCTGTATCCAGTGTTTCGTGGCCAATAGCGGCTATTTTTCGCTCTTTTACCAGAAATTCGAGGGCTTCCATCGACCAGCCGGGCGTGTGTGCATGCCCGTTTTCGTCGATGTTATAGAACGCTTCGGGCGTGTCCCAGCGTTGAGACCAGCCGCTTGAAAAGGCAACGAAAGACCCTTCCTGAATTCGACCATGCTGTGTTTCATACTCAATGATATCGTCTACCGATAATTTATAATCGTGGTTGTTTATGACCTGTGCTTCCTTATGAATAACATGCATCGGCAGCAACAGGTCTTTTATATTAATTTCATTGAGTAGTGGCGCGTTATTTATAAAATGTGCGGGTGCATCGACGTGAGTGCCCGTCGGTGTGCAGAGAGAAATTTCGTAAGCCAAAAACCCATCTTTTTCTACGGTAAATAGTGTCTTTCTTTGTGGCGGATTGAAGGCAGCGAATATGGGTGACGAGCTTGTCACTTCGTGAGTTAGATCGACCCACTTGCAGGATTTAAGAAACTGGACGGCCTGCGCCAGCGAGGCTGCGTTGGAATTAGTGGTGGCCATTATTATTCATTCCTTATGCCTTATTATTTAAAATATCACGTCCGTAAGACAGTAGCACATATAGGTGAGGGCGTGTACTTCTCGCTCAAAAACGAATACCAAGGTGCATTGCATTGATTTTATAGAGAAATAATGCTGCGATAGTGCTTTGTGGAAAAGAATTTATCGCGCCATGCATAGGTACTTTCGGCATAGCGTGCTCAGGTATCCCATGAGCTAGCAGAAGTTTGCGGATGCCTCATGATGATTGAAAAGGAAGGGCGGCAGTTTCCGAGAGCCAGAAAAGTCGGTTCGATTGAGAGTGCGTCACTTGCAGCAGGGGAGAGAGAGTTTTTTATACTGCTGACGAAAGCGGAAAGCGGAAAGCGGAAAGCGGAAAGCGGAAAGCGGAAAGCGGAAAGCGGAAAGCGGAAAGCGGAAAGCGGAAAGCGGAAAGCGGAAAGCGGAAAGCGGAAAGCGGAAAGCGGAAAGCGGAAAGCGGAAAGCGGAAAGCGGAAAGCGGAAAGCGGAAAGCGGAAAGCGGAAAGCGGAAAGCGGAAAGCGGAAAGCGGAAAGCGGAAAGCGGAAAGCGGAAAGCGGAAAGCGGAAAGCGGAAAGCGGAAAGCGGAAAGCGGAAAGCGGAAAGCGGAAAGCGGAAAGCGGAAAGCGGAAAGCGAGAACCCCAGAATTCACTATGAAAAATAGCAAACGCTGGGGTTCTTCATTGGCCGACTATTTTAGTTGAGCCGGGAAACGCTTTCGCTCGCGACAGCCTTGTGCATCGTGTCACCCGCGGCTTTGCGGCGGGCGCGCTCTGCGGCACGGCGTGTTTTGCCGGCGCGCGAGGGCGGGTTGCAGATGCCGCAGACATAGTTGTGGTCTAGGCTGTGTGCATGTGCCACGAAATGGCCATTGCAACGCGTACATGTTGACATTTGCATCATGTCGTTTTCGAAGAAGCGCACGAGTGTCCATGCACGCGTCAGTCCCAACACGGGAGTGGAATCTTCAAGCAGGGATATCTGTTCGAGATACATTTTGTAGCTCTTCACGATAGCCGGCATGCGTTCCAGTCCTGACTGTTCTCGGATGGCGCGATAAAAATTGTAGAACAGTGACGAATGGATGTTGGGTAGCCAGGTCACAAACCAGTCGGTCGAGAACGGCAGCATCCCTTTGGGCGGCGACGCTCCATGAATCTCTTTGTACAGTCGGATGAGTCGACCACGACTGATGTTGGTTTCTGTTTCCAACACCTGTAAGCGCGCACCTAGTTCGATCAGTTCGATCGCTAGCTGGATCTGGCGCATTTCATCCAGCAAGCTCTTTTCCTTAGCCATGCTGTTTGCTGCGTCCCTGAACAACAGATGGAGTGATGGCAGATGTCTTCTGTGCTGCCAGCAGGATGGCGGCATGCGCACGCTGTACGTCTTCGTGAAGCGTGTCGTCCGTCAGTTGTGAGAAGGTCTGTGCATTATGCAGTGACAGTTGGCACAGCAGCTGGTTTGAGTTTGCGAGCTTCGCAAGGCGAGATACCGGTGCCTTGCCCAGTGCTTCTGCCATGTCGGCATCGATCTTCAGCCTTAACATCGCCATGGATTCATCCGCTTGCAGCAGGCGCTGCACGAGGAGCAGGTAGGAAAGGTTGAGGCTGCGGATTTCTCCGAGCAGTTCATCGTCGGTAATGCCGTGTGTCATGTCAATTTACCCTTGAATGTGTCAGCGCCACTTCCGTGGAGCGCGGTGCTTTGTCGTCAGCACCATCAGCGTTCTTGTGGTTCCGTACTTCTGGCTGTCGTGGGGTGTCAGCCCCGACGGCTCTTTTGTTAATTAATGTAAAGAAGTTCCACTTTTTGGAAATACGCTTTACATGGATCGCATTCTAGGGGGTTTTAAAAAAGAATGGAACAGGCACGAATATGCGATGTTATGGCATCAATGCTGATTTGTGCATGAAACGTGTAAATTGTGCACGTTTTGACTTTAGGTCAACTTGACAGTGTATAGATGGCAAAAACCTACCGTTTTCATTAGATTAACAATGAAGGCTGTCTATATTATTCATTAATTTTCATTTAGTTATGTGTTTGTGTCGTTTTAGACAGGTAGCGCTAAAGGTGTTGGTTTAGTTGACGATAATGAAGTGATATTGGGGCAAAAAGGGGTTTCCCTTTTTTAAATATGTGAAAAGTGCAAGATGAAAAGGCGCTGAAAAAAGGCGCTATTCGCTGAATAGTTGTCTGGAAAGCTTGGTCAGGTGTGCTAGCGCCTCTTTTTTGCACTGTTTTTATGATCAGTTCTCAGGGCTGGAGGCCCCGTAATCACGCTACTTTAGGCGAATCATTTAGGCGCTGGAGGGCGTGGTTGCACATTTGGGATGGGGCTTGATATGTTTCTATCGTTACAAAATGTTCGTGAGTGTTTCTGTAGAGAACTTGCTGTGTAACATCCGTACTGCGCTGTGACAGCTGGCGTAGAGCCTCGAATCACAAGGCCTTCTTGCCTTGCCCGCCTTGATTTTTTAATCCGTATGCCTGTTCAAGTTTTGATGCGGTGAGCCGTTACAAATACCAGTCATCAACAACCAAGCAGGCAGGGTTCCTCGTGCTCATACTGGTCGGTTATATCATCATTCTAGGGTGTGTTTTAGGCGGGTACTCGCTCGCTGGCGGTCATCTGGCGATCCTTGTTCAACCCACAGAGTTTCTCATCATCTTTGGGGCAGGGGTGGGGGCGTTCGTGGCTGCCAACAGTGGTAACTCCATCAAGGCGACGCTGGCGGCATTGCCGATGCTGCGCAAGAGTACGCGCTACAGCAAGGCGATGTTCAAGGATGTGCTGGCACTGATGTTTTTGCTGCTGGCCAAGGCGCGTCAGGAAGGCATGATGTCGATCGAAAAGGACATCGAGTCTCCCAAGGATAGCGAAGTGTTTCGTCACTATCCCGATATCCTCAACGATCACCTCATCATGGAATTCATCGTCGATTACCTGCGCATGATGGTAACCGGCAACATGGATGCCTTCGAGATGCAGTCGCTGATGGATCTTGAGATCGAAACGTTTCTCAAGGAGGCGGAAGAACCCGCGCATAGTCTGGCGGCGATGGGGGATGGCATGCCGGCATTCGGTATTGTCGCGGCTGTCATGGGTGTGGTTCACGCACTCAGTGCCGAAGGTCTGACCCCCGAGCAGGTAGGGCCGCTAGTGGCAAGCGCCATGGTGGGGACCTTCCTCGGGATCCTGATCTCGTATGGCTTCCTGACGCCTCTATCTTCGCGTGCTCAGCAGCAAGCGCATGAAGCTGCCAAGATCCTTGAATGCATCAAGGTGACGTTGCTGGCCAACCTCAATGGTTATGCGCCGCAGATCGCTATCGAGTTCGGCCGTAAGGTGCTCTTCGAAACGGAACGTCCTGGTTTTGAAGAGATGGAAGAACACGTTCGTGAAGCGAAGAGTAAACGGTCATGAGCAAATCCTCCCGTCCAGTCGTCATCAAGAAGGTCCAGAAGGGTGGGCATGGCGCCCACGGCAGCTGGAAGATCGCTTACGCTGACTTCATGACCGCCATGATGGCCTTCTTCCTGGTCATGTGGTTGTTGGCCGGGACCAGTAAGGCTCAGTTGGAAGGCATCACGGAATACTTTCGCCATCCGACGTCCATATCCTTCGCCTCTGGCGACAAGATGTCGGCAAGTGATAGTGCCATTCCTGGCGGGGGTGATGACCCTCGTCATGCGGATGGCGAAGTGCGCCGTGCTGCGGGCGAAAAGGTCTTTTCCGCTACCGCATCAACGTCAAGGCTGCGCGCTGCGCGTGATCAGCTGCAGTCATTGGTGCGTCAGAACCCGACGCTGGCCGCACTCGGTGCTCAGCTCAAGGTGGATATGACGGAAGAGGGACTGCGCATCCAGATTCTGGACGACTCGCAGCAGTCGATGTTCCGTATCGGCAGTGCTGATGTCGTG
This sequence comes from Zymobacter palmae, assembly GCF_003610015.1. Lineage (NCBI taxonomy): Bacteria > Pseudomonadati > Pseudomonadota > Gammaproteobacteria > Oceanospirillales > Halomonadaceae > Zymobacter > Zymobacter palmae. Next base: position 1,809,063 of record NZ_AP018933.1, on the reverse strand, counting down.
CCGCGCCTAGCCCATGTGTTGGATGAACTGGCGCCGTTTCTCAACAAAGCGCCCTATGGCATCACCATTTCAGGCCATACCGACAACATGCCATTCGTAACGGGGCTTGGTGGCTACAGCAACTGGGAATTGTCCAGCGATCGCGCCAACGCGGCCCGTCGAGAACTGGTCAAGGCCGGGTTCAGCGCTGACCAGCTTATTCGTGTGACGGGGCATGCGGCCACCATGAACTTGGGCGACAAGGCCAACGATCCTATGAACCGTCGCATCAGCATCGTACTGCTGAGCGAGTCGGCGCGCCGCTCGATCGACAGTGAAAACAAGGTCATTCAGGACAACGGCGGTGGCACGACGGCGATGTCGGTGCTTAATGCCGAACAGCACTCTGCGGCCAGTGACGCGGCCAAGGCCCCCGAAGCGCAGCCCACACCTGTCAAGCCTCAATAAAACCTGACAGTTTTTCACACTCTTTCCGATATACAACTCATGGCAGGTGCGGGGTGTCCCGCACTCTGAATCTGCTCACTCGTTTGCTACAGGTATGCCGATGGATTTTTCAGCATTTCACGAGACCTTCTTCGATGAGGCTCGAGAGCTTCTGGATGAAATGGAAACGCTGCTGATGGAGCTTGATGTCGATGCTCCCGATCCTGAAGCGCTGGCAGCTATCTTCCGTGCCGCTCACTCCATCAAGGGTGGTGCGTCCACGTTCGGTTTCGAAGACCTTCAGGTCACGACTCACCTGCTGGAGAACCTGCTGGATGGGGTTCGCCACGCGGAGATGTTCCTAGATCGCGAAGCCGTGGACACCATCCTGTCGGTCCGTGACCACTTGGCTATGCTGCTGGACTGCTACGCCAATGAAGAAGCGCCCGATGCCGAAGAAGTAGCCAGCGTGCGCAGCGAACTCAAGGAACTGGCCGCACGCATGGCCGGTGGGGACGTCAAGGGTGACGTTCTAGCACCGCTGGCGTCCGAGCCTGCGTCTCAGGATGCTTCGGTACCTGCTCCGGCAGCGGCCAGCGGCATGACACAGTTTGCCATTACGCTGAAGGATGTGGCGGAAAAGGACCGTGCGTCGCTGCAAGAAGAGCTGGCGCTCTTTGGCGATGTCTCCGTGCGCGAAGCATCGGAGCAGCAGTTGGTACTGCAGCTGGTCACCACGTCTTCTGCCGATGACATCGAAGCGGTGCTGGGCTTCATTCTTGATGCGGCTCAGATGGAGATCGTGGCCGAGAGCCAGGCGGAAGCGCCAGCTGTCGAGACTAAGAAAGAAGAAGCATCGGCTGCTTCTGTCGTTGCTGCGCCCAAAGCGGCACCGGCCGCGGGCGGTAAGAAGGAAGGCGGTAAGCGCACTGAAAGCTCGACGCTTAGGGTCGCCACCGACAAGATCGACCAAATTCTCAACCTGGTCGGCGAGCTGGTTATCACGCAGGCCATGCTCGAACAGTCGGCCAGTCATCTCGATCAGATGGAACATTCCCAGCTGGTCAACGGCGCAAGCCTGCTGCAGCGCAACGTACGCGATCTGCAGGAAGCTGTGATGTCTGTGCGCATGATGCCAATGGATTCGGTCTTTAACCGTTTCCCGCGCTTGGTTCGTGATAACGCCAAAAAACTGGGTAAAGAAGTCGAGCTGGAAACTGTCGGGCATTCCACCGAGCTGGATAAGGGACTGATCGAAGGTATCGTCGACCCCTTGACTCACTTGGTGCGCAACAGTCTCGACCACGGTATCGAAACGCCAGAAAAACGTATTGAAGCGGGCAAATCACCGGCTGGTCATCTGAAGCTGGCGGCCTATCACAAGGCCGGACACATTGTCATCGAAATCAGCGATGACGGTGCGGGCCTTAACCGCGAGAAGATTCTCGACAAGGCGCGCAGCAACGGCATGGATGTCAACGATAACATGCCCGATGACGATGTCTGGCAGTTGATCTTTGCATCCGGTTTCTCGACGGCCGAGAAGATCACCGACCTGTCAGGCCGCGGGGTCGGCATGGATGTGGTGCGTCGTAACATCACCAATATGGGCGGCCACGTCAGCATCTCGTCCAAGCAAGGCCAAGGCACCACGACACGCATCCTGCTGCCGCTGACCCTTGCTATTCTCGACGGCATGCTAATTCAGAGCGGTGAAGAAACGTTCATCCTGCCGCTCAACGCTATCGCTGAATCGATCCAGATTGCGTCTGAAGACGTGAAGATGATGGCCGGTGGCAAACAGGTCATCAAGATTCGCGGCGAGTATCTGCCGCTGCTTAATCTGGCCGATATCTTCGAAATTCCAGATGCCCAGCACGATATCAAGGAAACCATCGGTATCGTCGTTCAGGCTGACCGTACCAACTTTGTGTTGTTGGTCGATCAGTTGCTGGGTCAACGCCAAGTCGTGGTCAAGAACCTTGAAACGCACTATCGCCGCGTTGAAGGCGTATCGGCTGCCACGATTCTGGGGGATGGTCGTGTCGCCCTGATCCTTGATCTGGTGGCGCTGTCCCGCCTCGGGATTGCGACCATTGCCCAAGAGCTTGAAGCGCTCAATCAAAGTGAAGGTCGCCCATAGGGCCACTCAATCCCCTGAGATCGGCCTGGCTTGTCGGGTCGATCCCAATCACTAATGGAGTCAAGGATCGTGAGCGATCAGTCCGTAGATCTGAACAACGCCTCAGTCAATCATCTGTTGGAGAACGGCGGTGAAGACAGGCATCGTGAATATCTGAGCTTTCGGCTTGGTGATGAAGAATATGCCATCGATATTCTGCGTGTGCAGGAAATCCGTGGTTACAACAACATCACGCGCATTGCAGGTGCTCCCGACTTTATTAAAGGGGTGACCAACCTGCGCGGGATCATCGTCCCCATCGTCGATCTGCGCATCAAATTCGCACTACAGAAGGCGGAATACGATCACCGTACCGTCGTTATTGTGCTCAACATCGGCAAGCGCATCGTGGGTGCGGTGGTCGATGACGTTAGCGACGTACTGATGATCGACGTCAACGACGTGCGTCCGGCACCGGATTTCGGCGGTGCCATGTCCACCGAGTTCATTCACGGTCTGGCAAGTGTGGAAGAGCGCATGCTGGTGCTGTTGGACATTGAGAAACTGATGAGCAGCCGTGAAATGGCGCTCGTCGAAAACATTGTAGAAGAAGGTAGAGATCTGGCTGTATGACGCAGCATGGGTGCTGAAGGCATCAGCACCCTCATACAGTGCATATCAACGAACATGGAGCGTTAAGCATGCTTAAGAGCGCCGTTGCACAGGCGGCGGAGGCCGGCACAGGGGGTGTGGCAAATCGCGATCTGCAGATGACGGATCAAGATTTTCAGACTATCTGTGCGCTGATCCATCGCCATGCGGGGATTGCATTAGCACCGCATAAGAAAGAAATGGTGTATTCACGGCTGGCTCGTCGTCTTCGTCATTATGGCATGACGCGATTCAAGGATTATCTTGCGCTCCTTCAACGTCCCAATAGTGATGAATGGGAAGCCTTTACCAACGCACTGACAACGAACCTGACGTCCTTCTTTCGCGAAGCGCAGCACTTCGATGTCATGGCGGAATACGTGAAGACGCTGAAGCATGCTCCGCGCATCTGGAGCTGCGCAGCATCGACAGGAGAAGAGCTGTACTCCATCGGTATGACGCTGTACGAGACGCTGGGTCCGGCAGCGGCACAGGCTACGGTGATCGGGACGGATATCGACACGCAGGTGCTGAGCAAGGCGCGCCAAGGGGTTTACCCGCTAGAGGGGGCCCGCAGCGTGGGGGAGGCTCGACTTCGTCGCTTTTTCCTGCGGGGTAAAGGCGACAAGGCGGGACTGGTTCGTGTTTCACGTGAGCTGAACGAACTGATCGAGTTCAAGCGGCTGAACCTGCTGGACGCGCAGTGGAGCATGAAAGGCCCGTTCGACATCATTTTCTGTCGCAACATCATGATCTATTTCGATCATGAGACACAGACACAGTTGCTGGATCGTATTGCGGATCTATTGGCCCCAGGTGGGCTTTTCTTTGCTGGGCATTCCGAGAACTTCAGTGCGCAGACCCGCAAGATGAAGCTCATTCGCAATACGGTCTATCGCAGATTGGATAAATAACATGGTGGTCGGTGAATACCGCAAGGCCTCGACATCCTTTTTTGATAACCGTTATGAACGCCACGTTATCAAGCTCCTGCCGGGCGAATACTACATCGCATTGGAACAGGAACTGCTAGCGACGGTATTGGGATCCTGCGTATCGCTGTGTCTGTTTGACCCCGTCTTGAAGATTGGCGGTATGAACCATTTCATGCTGCCCGATCATCCCAAGGATAACGAACCTATCTTCACTCGTTATGGCTGGCCCGCCATGACCTGTGTGTTGGAAGGCCTGCTGAACGCAGGGGCCATCAAGAGTCGTCTGGTGGCCAAGGTGTTTGGCGGGGCTCAAGGGTTCAGAGCCTCATCTACGCTACGCGTCGGTGAGATGAATATTGCATCGGCAAACCGTTTTCTGGCCGAACAAGGCCTGAACTGTCAGGCCAAGGATGTTGGCGGGAGAGATGCCCGCCGCCTGCTCTTCTTCAGTGATTCTGGGCAAGTGAAGATGCTAAGGATGGTGCATACCCAACGGCAGTCGGACGAAGGCAGGTAATGGCTTCGAATCTTTTTGTCATTTCAGGAAGAAGGAAGGATGAACTTAGTAGCCAGCGCGGCTTCCGGCCGCAAAAAGATACGCGTACTGTGCGTCGATGATTCGGCGCTGATGCGCCAGCTGTTGACTGCACAGATCAATGAACAGCCGGATATGGAAGTAGTAGGGGCCGCCCCTGATCCACTGATTGCCCGTGAAATGATTAAGCGGCTGGACCCGGACGTCCTGACGCTCGACGTCGAAATGCCGCGTATGGATGGGCTCGATTTCCTTGAGCGCCTGATGCGCCTGCGCCCGATGCCGGTAGTTATGGTGTCTTCTCTGACCCAACGGGGTTCCGAGATTACGCTGAAGGCACTTGAACTGGGTGCCGTCGATTTCCTGCCCAAGCCGACCGTCGGTATCCGCGAAGGCATGCAGGAATACAGCGAGCTTCTGGCTGAGAAGATCCGTGCGGCATCGCAGGCTCGTCTGTCTCGCCCTCAGGCACTGGCGCACGGCGGCAGCCAAGCGGCAGCGCCCAAAGCACGCACGGTGCCGATGATTTCCAGTGAGAAGTTGCTGTTTATCGGCGCTTCCACAGGGGGCACAGAAGCCATCCTCAGTGTGCTGCGACTGATGCCGCGCAACTCGCCGGGAATCTTGATTGCACAGCACATGCCGCCGGGCTTCACACGCTCCTTTGCTGAGCGTCTGGATCGGCTGTGTGAAGTGACCGTGTCGGAAGCGACGCACGGTGAGCGTATTCTACCGGGGCATGCGTATATCGCGCCCGGGCATGCGCACCTCAAGCTGGCGAAGTCGGGTGCCAACTATATCGCCCATCTTGATGAAGGCGAACCAGTCAACCGTCATCGTCCTTCAGTCGATGTACTGTTCGACTCGGCGGCCCAGTTCGCTGGCCGCAACGCTTGCGGTGTCATTCTTACAGGAATGGGTAAGGATGGAGCACAGGGACTCCTGCGTATGAAGCAGGCGGGTGCTTACACCTTCGCTCAGGATGAAGAAAGTTGCATCGTTTATGGCATGCCTCGTGAGGCGGCCGTGATCGGCGCAGCTGATGAAATCGTCGCATTGGACGATATGACAGATGCTATTGCGCGTCATTTCGAGCGCAATGCGCATAAACCCCGCATCTGATGGACAGGTCTGCCCATCGTGGATGACTGCGGAGCAGCGTCATGAATGGTGCGGATCGATCATGGATTCTCTGATCAATGTGAGATCACTATGTCTGACAAGAACATGAAGTTTCTGGTTATCGACGATTTCCCCACCATGCGTCGTATCGTGCGTAACCTGCTCAAAGAGTTGGGTTACTCGAACGTCGAGGAAGCGGAAGACGGTGTGGATGCACTGAACAAGCTGCGTGAAGGCAGCTTCGACTTTGTCGTATCCGACTGGAACATGCCGAACCTGGATGGCCTAGAAATGCTCAAGCAGATCCGTCAGGACGATCAGCTTAAGCACCTGCCCGTATTGATGGTGACGGCGGAAGCCAAGAAAGAAAACATCATCGAGGCGGCTCAGGCAGGCGCCAGCGGCTATGTCGTCAAACCGTTTACGGCTGGCACGCTGGAAGAAAAGCTGAACAAGATTTTCGAGAAACTCGGAAAGTAGTCCCACGTCGGGAAATGCGGGCCCGCTCGCCGGGACTGTTCGCCCGAATGAGCAGATGATCGGCACATCGTTGCGAGATCAGCCCTTGGCAATACGGAGATAACAATGGCCGACGAGCACAAACCTCTTCACGAGCGTGACAAAGAGGCTGCAGAGCTTCTGGGCCGCATTGGACGCATGGCACGCCTGCTGAACGAAAGTATGCGCGAGCTGGGGCTGGAGGAAGAGGTGCGACGCGCCTCTGAATCCATTCCCGATGTGTGCGACCGCTTGAACTATATCGCCAACATGACGGAAAGCGCTGCCAACCGTTCACTGTCAGCGATCGAAGTCGCGCGTCCGATGCAGGAGAAGATGGGTGAGGAAGCCCGTGAACTCGAATTACGTTGGCAGTCTTGGTTCGATGGTCCTTTCGACACCCCGCAGGTCATGAACTTGGTGAAGGAAACGCGTGCGTTCCTACAGCAGGTACCTCCGGCGTCAGAGGAGATCAATGCCAAGCTGCTGGAAGTAATTATGGCGCAGGAGTTCCAGGACATTACGGGTCAGCTGGTCAAGAAAATGATCGAGACCATGACCTCCTTGGAAAAAGAGCTGATCGAAGCATTGCTCGATTATCTTCCGCCTGAAAAGAGCGAACAGTTTGTTCGTGCACGCCAGCAGGCAAAGGAACAAGAGCAGAAGGATGGCAGCGAGCTGCTCAACGGTCCCGCTATCAAAGCGGACGGCAAGGAAGTCGTGGCCAACCAGCAGCAGGTGGACGACCTGCTGGACAGTCTGGGTTTCTGATACGTTCTCGTGTTGGAAACGATGTTCATCGGAGTAATCGTCGGAACAGCCGACGTTACTCCGATCTTTTTCTATCTTCCTTCCTCTTTACACCTCTCTACCATATCCCCATTGCTCTCTAGCGCCCCCTTCATTGCGAGCGCTGAGCAGCCTCTCTAGCCACGGATTACTCCGGTCTCCCTCTGACGTATCGGGCCATCCGCTTTGAGCTGACGGTCGAAAGCGCGTGCTGCGTATTTCGTCCAGCGATCCAGGGATATGCATGTCTGATAACAGCGCACAGGACAAGACAGAAGCCCCGACAGCCCGACGAATAGAAAAGGCGCGGGAGGAAGGACAGATCGCCCGATCAAGGGAGCTGTCCAGCTTCGTCATGTTGGTCGTTGGTATCGCGACCCTCTGGATCGGCAGTGGCTGGATGAGCCGTTATCTGTTCGATGTCATGATGAAGGGCTTGCAGTTCGATCATCAGTTGCTGTTCGATCTGCCGGCTTCACTCCAGCATTGCGCTTCCTTATTAGTAGGCGGTGCTCTGGCGATGATGCCCGTTATGATCGCGTTGACCCTGACGGCGCTGCTGGCTCCCATGTTGCTGGGGGGCTGGGTATTCACGACCAAATCCCTGACGCCCGACATCACCAAGCTCAATCCGCTGAGCGGCCTCAAGCGCATGTTCTCAATGCATGGGCTATCCGAGATGATCAAAGCCGTACTGAAAACGGGGTTGATCGGGCTGGTGGTGTGGTACTTCATTCGCGCCCACCGTGATCGGCTGCTGGGGCTATCCAGCCTGTCGGTGGGCAGTGCCTGTATCGATGCGATGTCAATGATTGCGCAGGGCGTGGTGCTGAGCGTACTGGCTTTTATCGCGGTTGTGGCCGTAGACGTGCCGTATCAGCTGTACAGCCATTTCAAGAAGCTGAAGATGTCGAAGGAAGAGATCAAGCGTGAGCACAAGGAGTCCGAAGGGGACCCACATATTAAAGGCAAGATTCGCCAGCAGCAGGCTATGGCACGCCGGCGCATGATGGCGGAAGTGCCGACGGCCAACGTCATCGTGACCAACCCGACGCACTATGCGGCGGCGCTGCGCTATCAGGAGGGCATGCCGGCCCCGATACTGGTGGCGAAAGGGAGCGACGAGGTGGCGTTCCGCATCCGCGAAGTCGCGGCTGAACATGACATTCCCGTATTGGAAGCGCCACCACTGGCGCGTTCTCTCTATCACTACTGCGATCTCGAGCATGAGATCCCGCAGGGGCTATATGCCGCCGTCGCGGAAGTGTTGGCGTGGGTCTATCGCCTCGATCAGGCGCGTCTCAATGGCACCGAGATGCCAGACGAGCCACAGGACTTCGATATTCCGGAAGAGCTGGTGGACCCTCAAACCAGGAGTCAGACCTCATGAACCTGTCAATCATTATGCTGAAGGCTGAGTACGCATGATCACCATGAACCGCTTCCTCGGAGGTTCTGCACTGGCGGGCGGCCAGATGAAGCTGCTGGCCGGCCCGGTGTTGATCATCATGATCCTGTCAATGATGATCCTGCCGCTACCGCCTTTCGTGCTGGACCTCTTCTTTACCTTCAACATCACGCTATCGGTGATGGTGCTGTTGGTCAGCATGTTCACGACCAAGCCGCTGGAGTTTGCGGCGTTTCCGGCCGTGCTGCTGTTCTCCACACTGCTGCGACTGTCGCTCAACGTGGCGTCGACGCGTGTCATCTTGATGCATGGACATGAGGGTGAAGACGCTGCCGGGCGAGTGGTCGAGGCCTTCGCCGAATTTCTCGTCGGTGGTAACTTCGCCGTCGGTATGGTGGTGTTCATCATTCTGGTCGTCATCAACTTCATGGTTATCACCAAGGGTTCGGAACGTATTGCCGAGGTCGGCGCGCGTTTCGTACTGGATGCGATGCCGGGTAAGCAGATGGCCATTGACGCCGATCTCAATGCGGGCCTGATCAACGAGAAAGAAGCGCGCAAGCGGCGCGAGGAAATCGGTCAGGAAGCCGACTTCTTCGGCTCCATGGACGGTGCAAGCAAGTTCGTCCGCGGTGACGCCATCGCCGGCATCATGATCATGATCATCAATATTATCGGTGGTCTGGTGATCGGGGTCGGCCAGCACTCGCTGGACTTCGGTTCCGCCGCGCATACCTATACGCTGTTGACCATCGGTGATGGTCTGGTGGCCCAGATTCCGGCGCTGGTTATTTCGACCGCTGCGGGTGTTACGGTATCGCGCGTGCGTACCGAACAGGACGTTGGTCAGCAGTTGCTGTCCCAGTTGTTCACCAACCCCAAGGTGCTGTATCTGGCCGGGGGGGTCATGGGGCTGCTGGGGATCGTGCCTGGTATGCCGACGCTGGTCTTTCTGCTGTTTACCGCCATGTTGTGTGGCATGGCATGGTGGCTTTCCCATCGCACGCCTACCGAAGAGAAGAAAGAGGTGCGCGATGCAGTAGCCAATGCCACCAAGGCGCCCGAGAACGTCGAAGCCAGTTGGAAGGATGTGTCGATCATTGAGCCGCTGTCGCTGGAGATTGGTTATCGCCTGATCACGCTGGTGGATAAGAACCAAGGCAACGAGCTGCTGAACCGCATTCGCAACGTGCGCAAGAAGTTCGCTCAAGAAATTGGTTTTCTGCCGCCGGTCGTGCATATCAAGGATGACCTTAACCTGACCCCGCAGGGGTACCGCATCTCGCTCAACGGTGTTGAAAAGGGTGAGGGTGAGGCGTGGCCGGGGGAATGGCTGGCGATTGATCCGGGCGGTGTTGTCGGCAGCGTAGATGGGCGGACGACGGAAGACCCCGCCTTCGGATTGCCTGCTACATGGGTATCCGAGAAGGAACAAAACCGTGCGCAGCTGCTCGGCTATACAGTGGTCGATGCCAGCACGGTTATCGCAACGCACCTTAACGATCTGATGCGTCGCCATGCCGGTGATCTGCTGGGCCGCACCGAGACACAAGCCTTGTTGGACCGCGTCAGTGAAGCGGCTCCCGAGCTGGTCAAAGATGTTGTACCCAAGCCGATTACGCTGGATATCCTGATGCAGATTCTGAAGAACCTGCTGCGTGAAGAAGTACCGATTCGCGACATGCGTACTCTTCTTGAAACGCTGGCGGTGCACAGTGCGCAGACCAAGGATCCCAACGAACTCACCGTGGTAGTGCGTGCCGCGCTGGGTGGGGCCATTACCCAGTACTGGTTTGGCAGCGACAAGACGCTGAACGTGATCGGTCTGGACGGACAGCTAGAGCACATCCTAAGCCAAGCGATGCAGAACGGCAGTGCCCTTGAGCCGGGGCTGGCCGATATGCTGATCGAACGGGCAGAGGCGGCAGTCGAAACTCAGCAGAATGCCGGCGAGCCAATCGTACTGATTGTACCGCCGCTGCTGCGACCACTGTTGGCGCATTTCCTGCTGCGCCGCATACCGCAGTTGGGCATTCTGTCCCAAGCGGAAATTCCGGACGACCGCATCGTGCGCTATGCCACCATCATTGGCAGTCACTGATCCCTCATTCAGCCTCTAACGGGGCCGGGATGAAAAAGCTCCGCTACGGCGGAGCTTTTTTTTGGGCCGATGTGCGCTTCTTCACCTGATAAAAAGGCAGCCGGAGAGAGTTTTTATGCTAACTGTTTTATCTTCCCTTATTTTTTTATCGAATAAGCGAATAGGCGGGCTTAATTTTTCCTTGATTAACCATGGCTACATACAATTGGTATATTATTTTAATATGTTATGTCTCTTTTCAATCAGTGAGGACTACTTGTTAGTGTATTTTGTATACATGATGATGTTGTTTTGGGGGAGATTGATGATTTTGTGCGTTATTATGAGTTAAAGTGTATTTGTTTTGTCGGTATTTTAATTGTGTAACTGTTTGGTATCCGGTTGATTATATTTTTTCATATTTAAGTAATGTACCCAGGTACAGTTGCCTACTTTATGTCGCATAAGTAAGTATAAATAAATTTCTTTTTGATAAATATGGAATTATACTTTTGTATCCTGTCCTTTTTGTCAGTTGATAGCATTGCTTTTTGATTTAAATATCAAAGTCGACAAAACATATTGCTGCTTAGATAGCTATTCCCTTATAGCCGCTACCTAGCAATATAAATAATCGCTGATATATCTTTGTTGATATATAGATTATCGAACGGTTATGGAGAGTTATTTGTCAGCAATTACTGATATTTACTTTTAATATCAATGTCTTGTCTTGTTGTTAAGGTTCGGTTTTTTTATCGGTAACGCAAGCAAGAAGAGTGATGAACTGCTTTTTCATCCGTCATGTATTTTCTCATAAAAAGTACGCGATGCTGAACCAATATGTATTTTATATCTGGTTTTATCATCTGAGTGGCGCAGTGAAAGTGGCGATCTATCTGCTCGTTTTGTCGTCATTAAAATGTTGGTTATATGTTAATAATATGGAGATTATTATCATGAATACTCAACGTAACAGTGGTTTGGGACGCACTCCGGGGTCTCGCCGTGCTGCGCTACGCCAGCTACTTCAGAAAAAGAAAGGGCTGTGCATTATGGAAGCCCATAGTCCGCTATCTGCATTGTTGATCGAAAAAGCGGCATTTAACGCTAATGGCGAAACGCGTCATTTTGATGGGTTTTGGTCGAGTTCGCTGACCGACTCGACGCTGCGTGGCAAACCCGATACCGAGTTGGTGCATATGCATCACCGTTTCGATGCGATCAATGAAATTTTCGATGTCACCACGCTGCCGCTCATTTTTGATGGTGACACGGGGGGGCAGGCCGAACACCTGATCCACCATGTGCGTGAGGCGGAAAACCTCGGTATCTCCGCCATGATCATCGAAGACAAGACGGGCCTTAAGAAAAACTCGCTGTTCGGTAATGAAGTGCCACAGACGCAGGCCTCAATCGAAGAGTTTAGTGCCAAGATCCGGGCGGCTAAGGCGGCTCAAGTAACGCCGGAATTCATGCTGATTGCGCGCATCGAGAGTCTGATTCTTGAAGCCGGTATGGACGATGCATTGGCCCGCGCTTTCAGCTATGCCGACGCTGGGGCTGACGGCATCATGATTCACAGCCGCCTTAAATCTCCTGATGAGATCCTTGAGTTCGCGCGCCGTTTCCGCGAGCGCTACCCCCGTATTCCTTTGGTCTGCGTGCCCACCAGTTTCAACGACATCACGTTTGATGAGCTGGTCGCTGGCGGCTTCAACATCGTGATCTACGCCAACCACATGCTGCGGGCCTCCTATCCCGCCATGCAGGCCATTCTGCCTGACATTCTTCAGTACGGGCGCACGCTAGAGGTCGAAGACCGCTGCATGTCGATCAAGGAAATCCTTGATCTGATTCCGGGGACGCGCTGAGCCGGTCTGGTATCGCATCGTTTCTATCGTGTGAGTTTTGGCCCGACAAGGAAAACACAATGATCAATCCTGATGACTTCATCAATGCGCTGGTGGCACGAGGGCTGACGTTCTTCAGTGGTGTACCGGATTCCTTGCTGAAAGAACTGTGCCTGACGCTAGGCGCGCGCCATGAACTGAGCCACTTCACGGCCAGTAACGAAGGCGCGGCGACGGGAATGGCAATTGGCCATCATCTGGCCACGGGGCAGATTCCGGTCGTCTATTTACAGAACTCGGGGCTGGGCAACGTCGTCAATCCGGTGTGCTCACTGGCGTCGTCGGATGTTTACGGCATTCCTATGCTGTTCATCATCGGCTGGCGCGGTGAAATGCTGCCAGAGGGTACGCAGCGCCACGATGAACCGCAGCATGTCATGCAAGGACGAGTGACGCTCGCGCAGTTGGATGTGCTGGATATCCCGTACCTTGTGTTGGACGGTGACCATCCGTTGCCTTTTGAAGCGCTAGACAAGCTGTTGGCACAGAGCCGCCAATGCCAGCACCCCGTTGCGCTCGTCATTCGCAAGAACACCTTCGCCGCGAGTGGGCTCAAGCAGTCCGCACCTGACAGTACGCTTCCTCTGCGCGAAGAGGCCGTGAACGCTTGCTTGGACGTGTTGCCTTCCGATGTCCCCATTGTCAGCACTACAGGAATGCTGTCGCGCGAACTGTACGAGCTGCGAGAGCAACGTAACGAAGGGCATGCGCGTGACTTTTTGACCGTAGGGGGCATGGGGCTGGCCAGTCAGATTGCGCTGGGTATTGGCCATTCAAGGTTGGGGCATCGTGTGGTGTGTCTGGATGGCGACGGCGCCGTGCTGATGCACATGGGTGGCTTAACCAATGCCGCTCGTGTTGATGAACTGGTGCATGTGGTCATCAACAACGGGGCTCATGAATCCGTTGGTGGACAACCGACTGCCGCAGGCCAGCTGACCCTGGCCGAGATCGCGCGCACCAGCGGCTACCCATCGGTTGCGACGGTCGATTCTCTGACGGAGCTGAAAGCGGTACTGCAGCAAGCGCTGACGGAGGAGGGCAGTCATTTCATTGAGGTGCGGTGTAGGACCGGACATCGCAGCGCGCTGGGAAGGCCCGCTACGACGCCGGTACAGAACCGCGATGGATTCATGGCATTCCTGACCGAACGCCATGGGGCTTGATGTCTGAGGACATCTGACTGCCGCATGTCGGCGCCCTACGCAAGGCATGCGGCATCACCGAGGAACCTCATCATGATAGACCATGTTTCGCTGGTAGGTGTAGGCGTGCTTGGGCGAGCTATCGCCATGCGTCTGCTGCATTGCCATCAACCTATACGCATTTTCAACCGCACGACCGCTAAGGCACAAGCGTTAGCCACCATGGGGGCTGATGTTGTTGAAACGCTGGCCGAGTTGTTTAGTCACGACCGTCCACTCGTCATTGTGTGTCTGACCGATGCTGACGCCATCCGTGATGTATTTAATTTACCCGACATAGAAACTCTGATGGCGCGTTCACGCCCCGTCATTCTCAACACCAGTACGATTGGCCCTCAAGAGAGCCAGTGGATGGAGAAGTTCTTCCGGTCACACGGTGCTTCCTATGTGGAATGCCCGGTGTCCGGTGGTCCAGAAGGGGCGTTGAATGGTCGGTTAGCCGCTTGGGTCGGCCCTCTGCCGCTTGACGATCTTGCTCGGACGCGCCGAGTGATCGGCTGTTTGTCCGACCATTTCGTGATGATGGAGAGCAACCCGACGGCGCAGTCTATGAAGGTCATCAACAACTACTGCGAAGCCGTGCATCTGCTGGTGGCCGCTGAGGTTATCTTGCTGGCTGAGAAGAGTGGCCTTTCCGGTGAGGTGCTGAGCAAAGCGCTGCCGCTGGGGCGCGGGCGCTCGATCTACATGGATGTGATGCTGGATCGCTATCTGCACCCGCGCACGCATGTCGCGGTGCCCATCGACATCCGCCTCAAAGACCTCGAACTGGCCGAGCAGTTGTTTGAGCAGCAGAAGATGCGCAGCGGCTTTTTTAACTATAGCTACCACGTTTATAGCCGCACACAGGATGCGTTATCACAGCCTCAGGATCAGACCGCCTGCTTTTCTCAACTGGAGAAATTCACGCGTATATCCACACGGAGGGCGGAACGATGAGCAGTCTCACGCGGGAACGCCGCCAATGGATGGCGGTACTGGCACAGAGCAGCGCGGATGTGCTTGAGCGGCAGTGTAAGCCCCTGAAGCTCAAGCCCGACTATCAGCTGTTGCGCCCCACTCAGATTGGATTGGTACAGCTGCAAGGGCGAATGGAAGTGACCGGTGCGCGCTTCATGTTAGGCGATATGACCGTCAGCCGTGCGGCCGTGCAGCTGAAAGACGGTACCTGCGGTTATAGCTATGTGATCGGGCGTAACCGTCTGCATGCCGAACGCTGTGCTTGGCTTGATGCCCTGTTGCAGACCGAAGAGGTGTCCGCGCGGCTCTGGGATAAGGTCGTTATCCCTTTGCATGAACAGTTGCAGGCACAGCGCGCGCACCAGCACGACGATGTGGCGGCTAGCCGCGTGAACTTCTTCACCCTAGTAAGAGGAGAGTGATCATGACGGTTGCACATGGTTTTTCCGATTCAGTGATAGGTACTCAGCACTGCTTCCGTCGTGTAGCGGTGGCGATGAGCGAGCCGGGCACGCGAGTACAGGTGCCTGACGTTGCCGGAACCAACACGGTAAGTGCGGCCGCCAGCGCCGTACTGCTAACGCTGACCAGTCACGACACACCACTGTTCATTGACCCAAGCTTCGACGATGACGCGCTGATCCAGCTGTTGAAGCTGCACACCAACCCTCCATTAGTGACGAATCCGCAAGAGGCGCAGTTCGCGCTGCTCAATGGCCGCGAGGGTGTCTGTGATCCCAGTGCGTTCTTCTGCGGTACGGATGAAGCGCCTGAGCGCTCCGCGACGCTGATCGTCGATGTCGAACAGCTCACCAGCTTCCACGAGCTGATGCTGACCGGTCCCGGTATCAGCACCTATCGCGTTATCTCGCCCGTTCTGCCGTTGGCGCTGGAAGGCTATCTCTGTTCGCGCCCGCATGCCTTTCCGCTGGGCATCGACGTCATTGTGACGTCGGGCGATGAGCTCATCGCGATTCCGAGAACCACGCAGGTGGAGGAGTGCTGATATGTATGTCGCTGTGAAAGGAGGTGAGCAGGCCATCAAGGCCGCTCACCAGCTGCAGGCCTGCCGTCGGCGCGGTGCGCTGGCGGTGCCAGAAATCGGCTGCGATCAAATTGAACAGCAGCTGGGGCTGGCCGTCGATCGCGTTATGACTGAAGGCAACGTGTATGACCGTGAGCTGGCGGCACTGGCCATCAAGCAGGCGAGTGGTGATCTGGTCGAAGCAATCTTTCTGCTGCGTGCCTATCGCTCGACGCTGCCACGCTGGGCAGTAAGTGAGCCGCTTGATACCACCCGGATGCGCCTTGAACGGCGCGTCTCGGCCATTTTCAAGGATCTGCCCGGCGGTCAGCTGCTCGGCCCGACCTATGACTATACCCACCGTCTGCTGGACTTTTCGCTGCTGGCGGAAGGAGAAGCCCCCGTCGCGCCGTTGGCTTCACCTCAGGCCGATGACACGCAGGCCGATGCCGATGAAGCCGTGCGCCATGCGTTCGACTTTCTGGCGCAGCAAGGCTTGGTGCCACCGGTACCCGTGGACGATGTCGATCCTGTCGACATCACGGTAACGCCACCGGGCTACCCGGCTCCGCGCTCGGCGCGTCTGCAACAGTTGGTACGGGGGGATGAGGGCTTCCTGCTGTCGCTGGGGTATTCCACCCAGCGTGGCTATGGTCGCAATCACCCCTTTGTGACAGAAATCCGGACGGGCTACGTCACGGTATCGCTGACGGTTGAGGAGGTTGGGTTTGAAATCGACATTGGCGACATCCTGCTGACCGAGTGCGAAACCGTTAATGGCTTTATCAAGCCGGCCCAGGGGGCACCGCACTTCACTCGCGGCTATGGGCTGGCTTTTGGTCGCGCCGAACGCAAGGCTATCTCGGTCGCGCTGGCCGATCGTGCGCTGCAGTCGGCGGAGTACCACGACGAGGTCAAGGGGCCGGCACAGGACGAGGAGTTTGTGCTGTCTCACGTCGATAACGTCGAAGCGGCCGGCTTCGTTTCCCACCTCAAGCTGCCGCACTACGTCGATTTTCAATCTGAGCTGGAATTGCTCAAACGTCTGCGTCAGGAATATCAGGCCGCTACGGGCGACCGGGAGGATCAGCATGAGCAGTGAAACTGTCCGCGCTCGTTCGACAAGGCCGCTGCGTGCGGAAACGGATGCCTGGAACTATGCCTATCTGGATGAAGACACCAAGGGCATGATTCGCCGAGCGATTCTCAAGGCGATCGCCATTCCGGGCCATCAGATTCCCTTTGGCAGCCGTGAAATGCCGATGCCGTAT
Organism: Zymobacter palmae; assembly: GCF_003610015.1. Classification (NCBI taxonomy): domain Bacteria; kingdom Pseudomonadati; phylum Pseudomonadota; class Gammaproteobacteria; order Oceanospirillales; family Halomonadaceae; genus Zymobacter; species Zymobacter palmae. Next base: position 1,792,124 of record NZ_AP018933.1, on the reverse strand, counting down.
GGCTGGGGAACGGGCGGCATTCAGGTCACGGCGAGCATCATCGGCCCCGACGATGTGTTGAAGGTCATTGACCAGGGCTCCGATGACACGACCAATGCCGTGTCCATTCGCGCCTTCTTCCGAACCGTGGCGCAGGTAGAAACGACGGAAAGCACCGCAGATGCCACGGTGATCCAGACCCGTCACCGCATTCCAGAAACGCCGCTTCAGCACGGCCAGATCATCGTCTATCAGGTGCCGATTCCTGAGCCGTTGCGCTTTATTGAGCCGCGCGAGACCGAAACCCGTCGCATGCATGCACTGGAAGAGTACGGGGTTATGCACGTCAAGCTCTACGAAGACATTTCGCGGTTTGGCCACATTGCCACCACCTATGCCTATCCGGTGCGCGTCAATGACCGCTATGTGATGGATCCGTCGCCGATTCCTAAGTTCGACAACCCGAAGATGAACATGATGCCAGCGCTACAGCTGTTTGGGGCGGGGCGTGAAAAGCGTATCTATGCGGTGCCGCCCTATACGCGGGTGGAAAGTCTCGATTTCGATGATTACCCCTTCACTGTCCAACAGTGGGATGAGCCCTGCGCTATCTGTGGTTCGCGCACCAGCTTCTTGGATGAGGTGGTTATCGACGATAACGGCGAACGCATGTTCGTCTGTTCCGACACCGATTATTGCCATCAGCAGCTAGCGGCTCAGCAGAAGGAGGTGAGTCATGACGCATGACCGCACGACAGAAGACGCGCCAGTACTGGCGGTAGATCATCTGACGCACCTCTATGCTCCCGGCAAAGGGTTTGAGGATGTGTCTTTCAACCTCTGGCCTGGTGAAGTGCTGGGCATCGTGGGCGAGTCGGGGTCAGGGAAGACCACGTTGCTCAATGCCATTTCCGCACGGCTAGAACCTCAGCAAGGTAGCGTGACGTATCGGTCGCGCACCGGCGAGGCCTTGTCGATCTACAGCATTGCCGAACGTCAGCGGCGTCTGTTGATGCGCACGGAATGGGGCATCGTCTGGCAGCAACCGCTGGCAGGCCTCCGTGCGGCGGTATCGGCCGGTGGCAATATCGGTGAGCGACTAATGGCGGTCGGCGACCGCCATTACGGGCATATCCGCAAGCAGGCGCTCAAATGGATGAGCAATGTCGAGCTGCCGGAAAACCGAGTGGATGATCTGCCTACCACCTTTTCAGGGGGGATGCAGCAGCGCTTGCAGATCGCCCGCAATCTAGTGACGGGACCGCGGCTGATTTTTATGGATGAACCAACCGGCGGACTGGACGTATCCGTACAGGCCCGCCTGCTTGATCTGCTGCGCACGCTGGTGGTCGAGATGCAGCTGGCTGTCGTGATCGTGACCCATGACCTGGGCGTCGCGCGCCTGCTATCTCACCGCTTATTGGTGATGCAGCGTGGCCGTGTCGTTGAGCAGGGGTTGACCGACCGGGTGCTGGATGATCCTCATCATCCCTATACCCAGCTGTTGGTGTCATCGGTTCTCTAATCAGCCAAGGAGCATGACGATGGATATACAACTGCGCGTTGAAAACGTCAGCAAGACCTTCGTGCTGCATAACCAGAATGGCACGCGGCTACCGGTCTTCCATGACATCAGCCTGACGGTGGCCGGCGGTGAGTGCGTGGCGCTCAACGGCCACTCGGGCAGTGGCAAGTCCACACTGCTGCGTTCACTGTACGGCAACTACCAACCCGACGGCGGCCATATCTTCGTGCGCCACCGCGGCGGCTGGGTCGATATGGTGAGCGCCGATGCGCGTGATGTGTTGCAGGTGCGTCGCTACACGGTGGGGTGGGTCAGCCAGTTCTTACGGGTCATCCCGCGCATCAGCACGCTGGAAGTGGTCATCCAGCCGCTGCTTGAGCAGGGAGCCGACCGTCAGGAAAGCGAACATCGGGCGGGCGAGTTACTGACACGCCTCAACGTGCCCGAACGGCTGTGGTCGTTAGCACCGGCCACGTTCTCGGGTGGCGAGCAGCAGCGCGTCAATATCGCCCGCGGCTTCATCGGTGATTTCCCGATCCTGTTGCTGGACGAACCAACGGCATCGCTGGACGTGGCGAACCGCAATGCAGTAGTGCAGCTCATTCAGGAAGCAAAGGCTCGCGGCTGTGCGGTCGTGGGTATCTTTCACGATGAAGAAGTGCGTCAGACGGTGGCCGATCATGACTACATGATGGCGATCGCGGCCACCGATAGGGAGGTGACGGCATGATCATTACCAACGTACGTATGGTGCTCGACGATGAGGTGGTGTTCGGATCACTGGAGGTGACTGATGGTGTGATTTCGGGCATCGGTGAAGGGTACAGTCACCAGCCGGGTGCAATCGACGGCGAAGGCGGCTGGCTTCTGCCGGGGCTGATCGAACTGCATACCGATAACCTCGATAAGTGCTTCACGCCCCGCCCCGGGGTGAACTGGCCCGATGCCGCTGCCATGCGCAACCACGATGGGCTGTTGATCTCCAACGGCATCACCACCGTTATGGATGCATTGGCCGTGGGCGATGTGCGTGATGGCGGGCACCGTTTGGATAACCTGCGCCGTATGACCGACGCCGTCGCGAGCAGCCAGCGGGCGGGTGTGAACCGGGCCGATCACTATCTCCATCTGCGCTGTGAGCTGCCGCACAAGGATACCTTCACGCTGTTTGAGCAGCTGGCTGATCTACCGCAGGTCAAGCTGGCGTCGCTGATGGACCATTCGCCGGGTCAGCGTCAGTTTGCCTCGCGCGAGAAGTACTACCAGTACTACAAGGGCAAGTACCACCTTGATGATGAACAGATGGCCGCCTTTGAAGCTGAGCAGATCGCAGGGTCGCAGCGCTGGTCTCAGCCCAACCGTTATGCCATTGCAGAGCTGTGTCGCAAGAAAGGCATCGTGATGGCCAGTCATGACGACGCAACCGTGGCGCATGTGAACGAGTCGCAGCAGCTGGGCGTTGACATTGCCGAGTTTCCGACCACAGGGGCGGCCGCGCAGGCGGCACATCAAGCCGGCATGCGCGTGCTGATGGGCGCACCCAATATCATCTGTGGCGGATCGCATTCGGGCAACGTGGCAGCGCATCAGCTGGCCACCGCAGGATTGCTGGATATCCTGTCATCGGACTACTACCCCGCCAGTCTGCTGGACGCGGCCTTCATGGTGGCCGAGGACGACAGCAATCTGCTGGATTTGCCCGCCGCAGTGGCACTGGTGTCGCGCCATCCTGCAGAAGTGCTGCACATGAATGATCGTGGCAGCCTTCAGGAAGGAAAACGTGCCGACCTGCTGTTGGTGCAGCGACAGGCACCGCGAACCCAACTGATGCAGGTATGGCGTCAAGGCAGAAGGGTGTACTGATATGAGCATGCTTGTCTATCTGATGGGAGCATCAGGGGCAGGCAAGGACAGTCTGCTTGACGCATTGCGTCAAGCAGCTGTTCCTCGACTGCTGGTGGCTCACCGCTATATCACTCGACCCGCAGGCATGACTGGGGAGAACCACATCGCGCTCAGTCAGGCTGAGTTTGCACTCCGGCGCGACAACGGTCTGTTTGCACTGTATTGGCAGGCCCACGACTGTCAGTACGCTATTGGTGCTGAAATCGACCTATGGCTGACGCGACGACTGGACGTGGTGGTCAATGGCTCGCGGGCCTATCTGCCGCACGCTCAGGCGCGTTACGGTCAGCGCCTACTTCCCATATGCCTGACCGTGGCCCCGGATGTGCTGCGCCAGCGTTTGATGGCGCGAGGACGCGAGTCGCCCGCCCAGATCGATGAGCGGTTGCAGCGCGCAGAAACGGCACAGCGCCAACTGCCAGCGACCTGCCTGTTTATCGAAAATAATGGTCCGCTGGCGGATACCGCGAATCGGTTCCGAGCGCTGTTGGCGCATCCGATCAGCGCATAGTCTGCGGCATCACTCTGATCCATCGGATCAAAAGGAGATGGCCCGTGTCCCCACTCTTTACGTTTCGCTTTCTAGGTACCGGAGATGCACGTCAGGTGCCCGTGTTCGATTGCGATTGCGACGTCTGCCATCGCGCTCAGCTTGAATCTCGCTGGCAACGGCACTCCTGCTGTGCCGCGCTCTACAGCCCGAAGGGCATTCTGCTGATCGATGCGGGGTTACCGTCGCTGGCACCGTGGCTGTCCATGTATACGCAGCGCTGCATCCTGTTGACCCATTATCATATGGATCATGTTCAGGGGCTCTTTCCGCTGCGCTGGGGTGTCGGCAAGCCGATTCCCGTCTATGGCCCGCCCGATCTGGCGGGGTGCGATGATCTGTTCAAGCATCCCGGTATGCTGGATTTCAAGCCGCCGCTGATGGCCTTTCAACCGCTGCACCTCCATCGGCTCAGGATCACCCCGGTGCCGCTGAACCACTCGCGTCCGACGCTGGGGTATCTGATCGAAACCTCGGAGTGTCGCATCGCCTATTTGACCGATACGGTGGGGTTGCCCGACGAGACCTTACAGTTCCTTGAGCAGCAGGGCACGTTGGATCGGCTGATCATTGACTGCACAGAGCCGCCTGCCGCGGTCATGCCGCGCAACCACAATGATCTGACAAGTGCATTGCATATCCACGTCCGTCTGCGCCCGCAGGAGACCTACCTGACGCATATCGGGCACGCGCTGGATGTTTACCTGCAGACCCACGTGCTGCCGCAGGGTGTACAGGTCGCGCGGGACGGTATGAGCTTTACGCTGTGACACGAGTGAACCGGAAAGAGAGAAGCCCTATCTAGAGCAGGCGATGATGATGGCTGCCACCCACCACCCACCACCCACGCAACGTAATGAGTAACGCTTAGTGTGGGGGCGCGACGTCATACAGCACTGGAGAAAAGCCAGCCGCCGCCAGCGGCGCTGATGCAACCGAAGGATAAAGGAGGTGAGGGTACAGTACGGAAGAAGAAAGAGAGGTCATACCGATAGACGCAATGGCGCGTTTGGCGGAGCACCCTGGCATCGGTGCTCCGCTTTTTTATTCGGGCAAGATCTCTGCTGTCGAAATGGCCTGCGCTGAAGGCGTGTTCATGCTGCGTAAAGCCTGTCGAAAAAGCTGTACTTATGCCCGTAGTAATTTTGTGCGGGCTTAGCCGACGACGCGGTACCGCGAGGCACGGTGGCGTTGCGGGCGGCCGCTGGCACCGTAGAGCGGTTCGCTCTCTTCCGGACGAATAGCCTTCATCAGCTGACGCTCGATACGGGAGCGTTCTTCAATGATGGTCGCACTGACGGCATTCATCGACTTCACTTGGCGGGCTACTTCCAGAATATCCTGCCAGCGTTCGCCTTCACCGATGGCGTCGGCGGCTGCCAGGCTGGCATCGCGGTCGCGGCCGTTGAATCCCTGTTGTTCGATGACTTCACGACGCTGCTGTTCGAACGTTTCGAGCTGTCCGAGCAGCTGTGCTTTTTGCTGTGTGATCTCACTGAGTGCGGCGATGTCGATGTTTGCATGAGCAAACAGTTCGTGTTCGCGGCGCATAAGCACTCTGAGCTCGGCAAGGGCGTCGCTCATCTGCTCCAGGGCGTGTGAAAGGGTACGAGCTGTCGTCATGGAGTCTCCGTGTTGCAGCAGGAATGGACAATCAGGCCGCCTTCAGGCGGCCTGCCAGGCCGGGTATGGCCTAATCCTGATCGAGATAGCGACGGGTGTCGTCGATCAGACCGTCGGCGATCTTTTCAACGTCGATTTTGAACTCACCGTTCTGAATGGCTTCTCGAATTTTGCTCACGCGTGCGGTGTCGATGTCTTGGCTGTTGTCGGACACGGTTTCGGATACCGTGGACTGCCACGTGGCAGAACTTTCCGGTGCGCGGGAAGTGGACGCCGTGCGAGTGTCGTCGGTTCGCTCAGAAGCGGCCGCATTCGGGCTGCTCAGCGTGGCAACAGCGCCATTGATCTGGTTGATTTTCATAGTGGCGTATCCTTGAAAGATGCCAAGGGCATCCAGCATTTATTAGACATGTGTTCAAAAGGCAAAGCAGGTATTCTCCGGACCTGCACGGGTGATATCGGCACTCGGGCAGACGGCTTTAGCCTTTTTGCTAGAAAAGCGAGTAAACACTTTCTCTAGAGGCTATTCCATGTCGAGCTTTAATGGATAGCAACCGCTTCGCCGGGGGCTGTTGCCCTCGCCATGATGATCTTCTTCGAATCCATCCGCACCCGCAGCTGTCCCTCTGAAGGTGCTTCGTCCATCGCCGTGCCCTGCGCGGTGATCGTGAAACCAGCCTGCCGTGCAATGACGGTAACGCGGGAATTACGCGTGATCACGAGCGGAGCCTTAACCATGGTGGTCTGCAGCGGCGCTCCTGCCACGACGCGGCGTGTCAGGCGCTGGCCGACGACATCCGCGGCGCGTGCCAGCGGTGCATTGCTGGTGGTCAGGCGCGTGATATCGCCGTGCTGTGTGTCGATATCGGCAGCGGACAGCAAGGTGCCAGGCATCAGGTCGCGTGCGGCCACGATGTAATCATCTTCGATGCCGATACGGGCACGGTAGTAGCGCGGCATGTCATGGCCTTGTTCGTTGATGCATTTCACGCCCACCGTAATGTTGCCCCGCATGCGCTGTCCTGCCGGCATGAACGGACAAGGCATCTGGCAGAGCCCAGCATTCGTGAGGGCGGGGACCACGTCTACAACGATCTTTCCAGAGGTTTCCTGTTGTGCCACGACGCGCTCAACATAATGCTGGACGACTGAAACGAGTGGGTCGCTCTGTTCTTCGCTGGCTGCTGCATTCGCAGATATCAGCAGCGCTGCTGCAAGTCCCAATGCACGTCGCTTCATGACTTCCCCTCTGTTTGTAACTGACCCGTGTGCCACCTGTTAAACGCTGATGACCTGCTTGACCAGCAGTATCGACTCGCCGTGGTTGTCGCAAGGGCGTGCGATATCGGCATCTCGTGTGCCATCTCTATGCATCGAATGACGAGCCCGCCTGCCACCTCGGTGTGTAGCAAGTGTACGTATTCACTTGAGTGAAGAAGAGGGGAAATAGCCCGAAAACCCGAGGTTATTCGCCCGATGGAAAACGGTGATTTCTTTCTATCCTGCTGCCATCGGAAATTGCATCAGGGTAGGACTCATGCTTGACCAGCTGAACGCATCCTTCAATTTCATGCAGCAATCGCTGTCGTTGCATGCGCAGCGACAGGAAGTGCTGTCTGCCAATATCGCTAATGCGGACACCCCCAACTATAAGGCGCGCGATTTCGACTTCAGCAGTCAGCTCGATGCGGCGCTTCAGGATTCTCAGGCGGGCATGAGCAGCGCCCGTACGCTGGCGGTGACTTCACCGGGGCACATGGCAGGCGCAGCCTCCGGTGCACTGGATGATCCGCAGCTAGGGTATCGCATTCCCGCGCAGTCCAGTCTCGATGGCAACACTGTGGATATGGACATGGAGCGCGTCAACTTCGCTGAGAACAGTCTGCATTATCAGGCGGATCTTCAGATGATCACCAACCATATCCAGAGCATGACGACGGTGATGCGCGGTTCCGAGTGAATGCGCCTTCCTGCAGTGCGCCACGAAGCGGCTTGAACATCAGCCGCGTGGGCCACTGCACTGTCGTTTCTGACTCAGGGTGTGGCGTGTGAGACCAGGATAAAGAAGGAATACACGTTTTATGCCGTCCATCTTCGATATTTCAGGCTCCGCGCTGACCGCCCAGTCGCAGCGCATGAACGCCGTGTCGAGCAACCTGGCCAACGCCGACAGCGTTGCTGACCCGCACGGACAGCCTTACCGGGCACGCGAAGTCGTGTTTCAGGCCGACATCCAGCCCGGCGAGGCCGTTGGCGGCGTCACGGTTTCACAAGTTGTCGAAAACCAGCGGCCGCTGCGCCGCGAGTATTCGCCGGGCCATCCCATGGCGGATGCGCAGGGCTACATCACCATGCCGAACGTCGATCCGACTGAAGAAATGGTCAACATGATTTCAGCGTCACGCTCCTATCAGGCCAACCTTGAAGTGCTGAGTACGCACAAGACCCTGATGAGCAAGACGCTGTCGATGGGGCAGTAGGCCTGAATCGGCAGACCCGAACCGCAAGGAGAGCATGACATGAGCAGTGTAATTGGTGCCTCGTCGACGTCGATCTCGACCATTCCGGTAAACAAGAGTTCGTCATCGTCCAGCAGCGATTCTTCAACAACGTCCGCCAGCACCGATCTGCAGCAGCAGTTCATGACGCTGCTGATGGCGCAGTTGCAGAACCAGGATCCGACCGATCCGGCCAGCAACACGGAAACCACCGCACAGCTGGCTCAGATCAATACCGTTAGCGGTATCGAAAGCCTGAACACCACGCTGAAAGGCATCACCAGCCAGATTGACAGTACGCAGCAGCTGCAGGCCAGTTCGCTGATTGGGCACGGCGTATTGGTTAACGGTGATCGCATCATGGTGTCCAGTACGGATGATGGCGTGGCAACGACACCGTTCGGATTCAACCTGGCGGCGGCCGCCGACAAAGTCACGCTTAAGATCACCAACAACAGTGGTGAAGTGGTCAAGAGCTTTGATCTGGGCGCGCAGAATGCGGGCATGCAGTCGATGACGTGGGATGGTCTGGATGAGTCTGGCAATGCCGTAACCTCTGGCAATTACCATGCCGTTGTCTCTGCGTCCTCTCAGGGCAGCGCTGTCAATGTGAGTGCGCTCAACTATGCAATGGTCAATGGCGTGCTCAATACCGGTACTAGCGGCACCGTTCAGTTGGATCTAGGGACAAGCGGCAACGCTACGATGAACGACGTCTATCAGATCTACTGATCTGTGCAGAACCTATGGCCCTGCCTGCATGGGTGTATGCCAAGGGCCATTCTCAATCAATTGAAACAGACATTGAATAAGGGTGAACCATGAGCTTCACACAGGGCGTTAGTGGCCTCAAGGCCGCCTCCAGCAGCCTGGATACTATCGGTAACAACATTTCGAACTCTCAGACAGTGGGCTTCAAGGGCGCACGTACTGAGTTCGCTGACATCTACGCCGGTGCAACGGGTATCGGTACACGCGTCACCGGCACGAGCCAAGATTTCAGCTCTGGTTCTATTGAGCAATCTTCCCGTGAGCTTGATCTGGCGATCAACGGCAGTGGTTTCTTCCGCCTGACTCAGGGCAACCAGACCGTTTACTCCCGCAATGGTCAGTTCAACCTGGATAAAGATGGTTATCTGGTGAATTCCACTGGCGGTCAGCTGACAGGGTATACCGGCACCACCACTGGTGGCGAGCCTGCTGCTATTCAGGTCAACCGCAATGCGATGGCGGCCAAGGCCACCACCAGCGCGGCAGCCAGCTATAACCTCAACTCTAATACCGAAGTGGGCCAGGGCAGCAGCCGTAGCTTGACCGTGTATGACTCTCAGGGTAACTCCCACAGCGTACAGGTCACATTCACCAAAACGGCCAGCAATACGTGGGATGCCAAAGCCGCCATTGACGGTCGTACGGACAATGTCCAGTCGTCCTCTTTGGTCTTCGATAGCAACGGCCAGCTGACCTCTGGTCAGACGATGGCGCTGAACTTTGGCGATCTAAATAACGGTACCTCAGCGTTCAATGCGACGCTCGATTTCACCGGTTCCACGCAGTACTCGCGCGACTTCAGCAACATCTCTATTTCCCAGGACGGTTATAAGGCCGGCGACTACTCCAGCCTTTCGATCGATTCAACTGGGCAGATAATTGCCAAGTACTCCAACGACCAGAAACAGACGCTGGGCACTATCGTGATGGGAACGTTCAGCAACATGAACGGGCTGTCACCGATCGGCGATACCGCGTATGTCGAAACGACCGAATCTGGTCAGGCGCTGTTGGGTACTCCGGGTACCGGCGCTCTGGGCAGCCTGCAGTCCAGCGCTCGCGAGGCATCGAACGTCGATACCTCTTCCGAGCTGGTCAACATGATCGTTGCGCAGCGTAACTATCAGGCCAACTCTCAGACCATCAAGACGCAGGACCAGATCCTGCAGACGGTCATGAGCATGAAGTCCTGATGACGTCATGAAGGCCTGAGCACCGCCATCTGTTAAAGGTGGCGGTGAATAGAGGCACTACCTGAGCAGGAATCGTTATGGACAGGATGATTTATACCGCGATGTCTGGAGCCAAGCAGTCGCTGGATCGCCAGACAATCGTGGCCAACAACATGGCCAACGTCAGTACCCCAGGGTTCCGCGCGCAGCTGGCCGCCACCCGTGCCGTACCGGTGCAGGGTGACGGTGAAGGCACGCGCGTTTCCGCCGTGCAGACGACCCCTGGGATGGAAACGAAAGAGGGTACGGTCGAAACGACCGGTCGCCCGCTGGATGTCGCCATTAAAGGGGAAGGCTGGCTGGCCGTCACCCGAGCGGACGGTTCTGAAGGGTACACCCGTAACGGCGGCCTGCAGGTCGACGGTAACGGCATGCTGCTGTCTCACGGTCATCCTGTCCGCAGTACCGGTGGTGAGCCGCTGGTGCTACCTACCGAAGGCGATGTCAACATCAACGCTGAAGGTACCGTGATGGTGCGCTCGAATGATGGCAAGCGCATGGACGATATCGGGCAGCTCAAGCTGGTAAAACCGGCACTGTCATCGCTGGAACGTGGGGATGATGGCTTGTTCGTTCAGCGTGCAAATCCCGATGGCTCCGCTGCCGCGCCAGTACAGGCGGACACCACGGTTCGCGTGGTAAGCGGCGCAATCGAGACCAGCAACGTGTCGGCTGTCGATGCGATGGTGTCCATGATCGACGTAGCGCGTCGCTTCGAAATGAACATGAAAGCGCTCAGCACGGCTGATGAGAACGAGCAGAAAGCCAATTCTCTGCTAGCGATCAACTGATTCTTGTGAGGGTCTGCTTGCGCCGGATACGCGAGCAATCGGCCATACGGCATGCAGGCCTTTCCTTTATTCATGTAGTTAAGGATATTCGAGGAGCACTCGCATGTTGCGTGCACTTTCTACAGCCAAGACCGGGCTTGAAGCTCAGCAGGTTCAGCTGGACGTCACGTCCAACAACCTGGCGAACGTTTCTACCAACGGGTTTAAACGTTCCAACGCCGTTTTCCAAGATCTTCTCTATCAGAATGAACGTCAGCCAGGGGCACTGTCCTCTGCGCAGACCAACCTGCCGTCAGGGTTGCAGATGGGTACCGGTGTCCGCGTAATGGCGACCGAACGTTTGCATACTCAAGGTGGCTTGGAGCAGACCGGTAACTCTAAAGACCTCGCCATCAATGGCAACGGTTTCTTCGCCGTACAGATGCCAGATGGCAACACGGCCTATACCCGTGACGGTGCTTTCCAGGTGGATCAGAACGGCCAGCTAGTGACTTCGCTGGGCTATCCAGTCGATCCGACGATCACCATTCCGTCCGACGCCACCTCCTTTACGGTAGGCAAGGATGGTGTTGTGTCCGTGACGCAGGCGGGGAACTCTGCCGCTCAGCAGGTCGGGCAGATCCAGCTGTCGATGTTCATCAACCCGACAGGACTTCAGAGCTTGGGCGACAACCTGTACATGGAAACTGATTCTTCCGGTACGCGTAACGATTCCCAGCCGGGCACTAATGGCGCAGGCAGCCTCTATCAGGGGTACGTGGAGAAATCCAACGTCAACGTGGTGCAGGAGATGGTGAGTATGATCGAGACCCAACGCTCCTATGAAATCAACTCCAAGGCTGTGTCCACGGCAGACCAGATGCTTAGCAAACTGGCGCAGCTGTGATCATGAGTACGCACAATGACAAACAGGCAGCGCGTAAGCGCTGCCGCACGCGATCCTCGTCATGGTTGCCGGGCGTGCTAGGCATGGTGCTGTTGGCTGTGCTTGAAGGCTGTGCGTACGTCCCGCGCCAGAATATCGTCAACGGACCTACCAGTTCACCTCCCCAGCCCGCTCCAGTCGCTGTCGCCAACGGTTCGATCTATCAGGCCAACTATGTTCGCCCGCTGTTCGAAGATCGTCGCCCACGCGGGATCGGTGACATCCTGACTGTTGTGCTGAACGAGAAGGTCAATGCGGCCAAGAACTCCTCCGCCTCTGCTGGGCGTGAAGGGTCTGGCAGTTTGACCGTAACGGCTGTGCCGAAACTGACAGGTGGGCTTGTCGATGCATCCCAGAACATGGATATGTCCGGCAAGAACGACTTCAGCGGCAAAGGGGCTGCCGCAGCAAATAACAGCGTGACGGGTACCATTTCCGTGACCGTGCGCGATGTACTGCCCAATGGCAACCTGTCGGTCATCGGTGAGCGTCAGATTGGCATCAACCAAGGCACCGAGTACATCCGTTTGTCCGGGATCGTCAATCCTCGCTTCATCACCGCACAGAATACGATTCAGTCGACGCAGATTGCGGATGCCCGTCTCGAATACTACGGCGATGGCTTCATTGACGAAGCTCAGCGCATGGGTTGGCTGCAACGCGTCTTCCTTAACATTTCACCGTTCTGATACCTGATTATGCCACGTTCAATTACTGCGCGCCGCGCACTGTCACTTGCACTGGGTACCTTGCTGACGCTGAGTCCAGCAGTTGTTCCGCTGGCCAGCGCCGACAGGATTCGCGACATCGCCACGATCCAGGGGATACGTGACAACGCGGTCATCGGTTATGGACTGGTTGTCGGGCTGGATGGCAGTGGTGACCAGACCACACAGACCCCGTTTACGACACAGACCTTGAATAACATGCTGTCGGAACTGGGAATCACGGTGCCTTCTGGTACCAACATGCAGCTGCGTAATGTGGCCGCCGTCATGGTCACGGCCAACGTTCCGCCGTTTGCTAGCCCCGGTCAGCAGATTGACGTGACCGTTTCCTCGGTGGGGACGGCCAAGAACCTGCGCGGCGGTACGCTACTGATGACCCCATTGAAAGGGGCTGATGGGCAGGTGTATGCGCTGGCGCAGGGGAACGTCGTTATTGGTGGTGCCGGTGCTGAATCCGGTGGTTCCAGCGTCACCATCAACCAGCTGTCGTCAGGGCGCATTCCTGCCGGGGCAACGATCGAGCGCTCAGTAGCGCTGGATATGAGCCGCAACGGTATCGTCAGCCTTGACCTCAAGCGCGCTGACTTCAACACGGCAGCCGCTACGATGACGGCGATCAACCGCTACTTCAAGCGCCCGATTGCGACCGCCATGGATGCCCGCAATATTCAGCTGATCGCCCCGATGGACCCGGCAGAGCGAGTTGGCTTCTTGGCTCAGGTGCAGAATGTGCAGGTCAACGAAGCGGCACCTCCTGCGAAGGTCACCATCAACGCACGTACAGGGTCGGTTATCATGAACTCTGACGTGAAGCTGCGCCGTGCCGCCGTAGCGCATGGCAACCTGTCGATCACTATCGACCGTCAGGATGACGTCAGCCAGCCCGGCCCGCTGAGTAACGGAGAGACCCGTACCACGCCGCGTGCCAATATCTCGGTGCAGTCTGAAAGCGGTGCTTTGCAGGTTATTCCGGCCAGCACGGATCTGGTGGACGTGGTCAACAGCCTGAACTCGCTGGGCGCATCAACGCAGGATCTGATCTCGATTCTGGAAGCGCTTAAGGCGGCTGGTTCTCTACAGGCGGATCTGGAGATCATCTGATGACGATTGATGCCTCTCGCGGATTCGCGCTGGACGTTAACGGTCTGTCCAGCATCTCACGCGCCGAGCGCCAGCAGGCTGGCTCTGGACTCAAGCCGGTCACGCAGCAGTTCGAAGCGATCTTTCTCAACATGATGTTGAAGACGATGCGTGCCTCGGTACCGGAAAGCAGCCTTTATAACAGCGAGGCGATGAAGACCATGGGCCAGATGCGTGACATGCAGCTGGCGCAGGCCATGTCGTCGCGCGGCATTGGCATCGCTGACATGATGCAGCAGCAGCTTGGTGGCGGACGGGCGTCGGCTCAGGGGGGCGCTGCCGATAGTGCCACTCTGGCAACGCTTGCCGGCATCCCGATGGGCCAACCGCGGGCCATCAACGATATCGTCGCTGAGGCACAAGCTCAGCGCCAGTTTGGCGTGCACAGTGCACCAACTGAACATGTGGCAGCCGGCCAGATGGCGTCGGCAGGGCATCAGCATCAGGAGTCAGCGACTGACAGTTCTTCTTCTGTCTCATCGCTGTGGGAGATCGCGCGCGAGAAACTGCAGGCCGCACCTCATGTGGCCAATTTCTTGGCACGTATCGGGGATAGCGCCCGTCGCATCAGTGCGGAAAGCGGCATTCCCGTACGCCTTATCGTGGCACAGGCCGCACTGGAAACCGGCTGGGGTCGTCACGATGTGAAGCATCAGGATGGACGGGACGGGCATAACCTGTTCGGCATCAAGGCCGTTGGGCGTTATGCCGAGGCCAGCCGTGCCACCACTACGACCGAGTATGAAAACGGTGTGGCTTCGCAGCGACAGGAACGCTTCCGCGCCTACTCCTCCGATGAACATGCCATGCGAGACTATGCACGCATGCTGACCTCGCACCCGCGCTACAGCGGCATTGCCGGTAGTACGGCGCATGAAGGGGCCACACTGCTCCAGAAGCGCGGCTATGCTACCGACCCGCACTACGCTGAGAAGCTTCACTCCATCATTGATCTATTGCCTGAGTCACTGGAAGTGACGGCTCAGGAACGCCAGCAGCAGCGTGCCGTATCAGCGGCCTCGCGTACCGCCGTCCGGCAATACGCCAGTCTGGACGATGACCCTTCCCGCATCTTCTAGCGGTAATTACCTTGCTTATGAGAAAAGCGCACATTTACGTGCGCTTTTCTTTAGCTATGACGCGGCCTGTAGCGCGAGTAGCTACTCAAGTTTTCATACATTGCGCCGATAGTCAGGGCATAGCCAGACATCATAAGAAACATCTTTGTACGCCAATTATTTGCAAGACCTTTTTCACCACTCCAATGGCAATATCTCAAGGGCAAACCCAACATGAGTAACTTGTTTAGTATTGCGACCAGCGGCCTGCGCAATGCCAACGCTCAATTGGCAACGACAAGCAACAACCTCGGTAACTACACGAATAAAAACTACTCTCGCCAGTATGTCACTTCGACTGAAGCGCCGCAGAGTGGTGGCGTGATTCGCGTAGGGAGTGGTGTCTTCACGAGCAATGCTGAGCGCTACTACGATTCGACGCTCAACAATCAGCGCAACAGCTCTTATAGCTCGCAGGCTGATTACACAGCACAGCAGGACGGCCTGAATAAACTGGACAAGCTGTATACCTATTCGTCCACCGACAGCACGTCGCTCGACAAGCGCATTAACGAATTCTTCTCAGCGACCTCTACGCTGGCTCAGGATCCGACGTCGACGGCTGCACGACAGACCGTGCTGAGCAACGGCCAGTCGATGGCTAACCTGTTCAACTCTCTGTCCAGCCAGCTGCAGACATACGAATCGACTGCCGATGCCACGATCAAGACCAACGTCGAGCAGGTGAATAAGTACGGCGAACAAATCAGCCAGCTGAACGAAAAGATTTCTAAGGTTCGTGCAGAGACCAACGCCGAGCCCAACGAACTGCTGGATGCTCGTGATCAGGCCGTGGCCGAGCTGAGTAAGATCGTCGGTGTCGATGTAATCGCGCAGGATGGCACACAGCTCAACATCAGCCTGAGCGATGGTTCCACACTGGTAGCCGGTAGCGATTACTTCAAGTTGGATGAAACCCGCGCGCAAACGTTGACGGGCGGGACGCTGGGCGGTACCGCTGAATTCCGTAATGGTGATCTGGCCAATGCGCGTACTAACCTCAGCAACCTGGCACAGACGGTAGTGACGCAGGTCAACGCCATCCAGACTCAGGGTTACGATATGGATGGTCAGCAGGGCAGCGCTCTGTTCGAAATAGAGGCAAGCGCACCAGATGCGGCGGCGGGTATCAAGGTTGCCATCACGGATCCGCGCAAGCTGGCCGCTGCATCCGCTTCTGATTCTGGCGAAAAGGACAACCGCAATGCTCTGCTGCTGGCAGATCTGCAAAACCAGCGCTTTCAGATCGGCAACACCGAAATGAGTTTCAGCGAAGCGTATGCCAGTAACGTCAGCGCTGTAGGTACTGCGGTCACAGATATCAACAACCGCGTGACAGCGCAGGGCAAGGTCACATCCCAGCTCGAAGAGAAGCAACAATCCCTGTCAGGGGTCAACACTGACGAAGAATTTTCAAATCTGATGCAGTTCCAGACCTACTACAAGGCCAACTCCAAGATCCTGTCTACTGCCATGACACTGATGGATACCATCCTGCAGCTGAACTGATTCGGGCAGTTATCAACGATATAGGTTATCGAACGTTATTTAGGAGTACATCATGCGGATCAGTAGTTCCTTGCTGCAGAGTCGTAGCCTGGCAGGCATGCAGAAACAGCAGACAACGATGGAAGAGGCATACACCAAGGTCATCACTAACCAGCGCATTACCAACCCGTCGGATGACGCCTACGGTTCGGCACGCTTGGTAGGGCTGGACAATGAAATGTCCAAGAACGGTCAGTACAGCAGCACGCGTACAGAGATGAACAATCAGCTCAAGCTGCAGGAAACGGCACTTAGCAGCGCAACGGATGCATTACAGGACGTGCGAACCCGGGTCGTTCAGGCATTGAACGGTACATTGACCGATGAGGATCGCAGCGCTCTGGCTAAGAACCTCCGTGGTGACTATGAAACACTGTCCAGCGTAGCGAGTACACGCGACGGTAGTGGTAATTACTTGTTTTCTGGTTATAAAAGCGACCAGCCGCCATATAATATTGATGAATCGACCATGACCATCACCCAAACGGCCAGCGGTCAGGACTATCAGGGCGGTGATCGCATGAGCTACCGTGTGGACGCTAGCCGCACGGTGAGCGGTGTAGTGACCGCAGACAGCGCCTTTAAGACCAGCGATGGCGAAAACTTGTTCAACGTCATCAAAGACATGGTTAACGCGCTGGAAACGCCTACGGAAGACGGTACGACGAGCGTCAGTAGCATTCAAGATACGCTATCAGCGGGCCTCAAGAAGCTGGACAGCGGAATGGACAACATTTCCATCGTGCGCGCCGAAGGCGGAACGCGAATGAATGAAATCAGCGCGTTGGATACCCAGTGGGCAGACAATAAGGTCAACCTGCAGGACAGCATCGACAAATTGGGCGTAACGGATATGGCAGAGGCCATCTCCAACTACTCCCTGAGTCAGGTGGGTTACGAAGCGGCCATCCGCTCCTACGCCATGCTGAATGGCACCTCACTGATGGATCTGCTGTAAGTCACGACGACAGCGGTTTAATGCCGCTGTCGTCATTTTTCGGGGGAGGGCTGGGGAGATTCCGCGACCTACCTGGAACGGCTTGATCACGTGGTCAGCACTACGGAACGTAGGGCCATCTCAGCGATCTTATCACGTAGATCAACTTGCTGATTAAGTAAGAAATTGGTTGACCTTAAAGGGGTAAGAGAGTAGTATTTGTACCCGTCGGAGGGATGGCAGAGCGGTTGAATGCACCGGTCTTGAAAACCGGCAAGGGTTAATAGCCCTTCCAGGGTTCGAATCCCTGTCCCTCCGCCAGAACATTAAGGGAACCAGCTACTTAGCTGGTTCCCTTTTTTCGTTTCTGGAAGAAAAAACGCCCAAAAGTATAACGTGTATAACGATAGCCGTTATACAGCGGGGAGAAGGAGGTGAAGCCAGCCCCATTGCTATTAACTCCCTGCTTCATATCCCCACTGGATGATGAGTCCGCTAGGAAGTTTCTGATAGCCGCGAGAAGGACCAGAGCTGTCGCTTCGCTTTAGTTCGAAGGCTTTCAAAAACTCTACAAATTGTTTTGTCGTCAAGAGTTCATCATCTGCACCATAAAGCTGGCTCCATGCGTCCCCAGAGCGGCTCATCGTAGCGCCCGCTTTCAAACCAAGGTTATCGCGAGCCTTTGCTGCATCTGTGGCCCCGGTGCCGCCATGCTCAATGGCCAGTGTGCCGAGGGCGTCGGCCATATCACCTGTAGTAGCAGTCTTTGTGAGGCACTTTGCGAGCGTATCCGCCGCCGCCTTGGCACTTCCTACTACGTCGAAATCGCTTGCCGCATGAGCGGCTGCACTGTCCAGTGCGTTAGCAGCTGCTGTACGGTCGGGGCATCAAGGGCGCTGATGTTCTTGTTAGCCTCGGCGAATAATTGGGAGGCATTGACCGTGGATATGGTCAGGTTCTTGCCGTCACAGCCGACTTCGTACTTTGCCCCGTTCTTGATGCTGACCGATTCGCCGTTACCTGTCGTGCAGATGATGGCACCATCGCCAGCGCAGTCGTTGATGATTGAGTAGCGCTTGGCCCATGCCGGAAAGGTGACGGTAACGTTACCCGTGGGTGTACCTGTAAAGCGCAGATTGGCCGTGGTGGTCTGCATCAGTCTCGCCGCTGCTGTTCTCATCTCTTACGGCGACTACCTGTACCAGCGTTACAGTGCGGTGCTTGCCAATGATGCGGTCGATGATGAAATCGAAGTCGGCCTTCATAGAGGCACGTGCCGCTTCGGGGCGGCCGTAGGGAGCAGTGTTAGTCATGGCGTCCGTTCAGGTGTAGGCCTTCTTTGTTGGCATAAAAGTGCGTCGACCACTCCCCATCTGGAGCCTCGCACGAGATGCGGTGCTGCACGGTGTGAACGTTGAACTCACCGTTGGCTTGCGGTACGAACGTGGAGAGATTGACCTTGCCGCCTGCTTTGATGGCTGGGTTGAAAAGGGTATTCGCGGCAATACCACCTGAAGCAAAGGCAGGGTAGCCAATCAGTCCTGTCTCAGGGGATACCTCAACGGGTGTCGATGAGGTGATGCCGTTATAAGGGGAGATGGTGACCGTGTTCGAGCTCATGATGCAGGCGATGCCCGCCGCGCGAGCCAAGTCATGAATCTGTTCGATAGCAGAGCCTTCCACACAGATATCGCGCAATACCGTGGTGACGCCATCGTTGACGAACGCCCAGCCGATTTCGTTGGCAAGGGCCTCAATCAGCGGGGCCACCTTGGTATCGCCTCGATGAGCCGTTGGCGGCACCCGTTGCAGGCCTTCGAAGAAACCGGCCGTAGCCTCAAGTGAGAGTGAAACGTTGGGCTGAGCTGAATAGTCAGCGTAGGCAGTGTGTATCGAGCCTGAATAGATCTCATCCAGTCTGCCCGGTTCACCGCTGCCTGCCTCGTATCCTGCAAGAACGGAAATGGTGTTCTTGGCCACGATGTCGGTGCGTATGCCCAGCGTCGACAGCTTGTTCATGACCTCGGGTTGTACGCCATAGATACGCATGGAGAGGGTGCCGCCGGAATACCATGAGATATCGGTGATCTCGGCCATCGTACGATAGCCCTCCAAGATCACATCGCGCCCCTTGCCGCCGTCGAACTCACCACTATCAGTAGACAAGCTAATACGAGTGACGATCTTGCGTTTTTTGAGCATAGGGATTCCGGATAATAAAAAACCACACTTTGCAGGCTTATAAAAGATGACGATCAGCGTATATATGCTTTATCAAATCTGCCATCTTTATCTAAAATTATTTTAATTTCTGAGAATTTTTCAGAAACTGTAAATTGCCCTTCAGATCGGGATTTGTTTTCAATTACCACGTTTATTTTCCCGGGATCTTCATTGCTTTTTATTTCACATATTTTGAAATTGCTTGATTTTCCTGGTATTGAAACATATTTGATATCATCGAATTGTTCGCCATATATTCTTATGAGTGACCCCTGGCGACTGTTCGTTGGGGATACAATGTTTATTGTAACTGCATCGTTGGGGCACCCGCAATTAGAGAATAATATACATGCTAAAGCCGATGTAAGCATACATGCTTCCTTTTGGCTGGAGAATTTTCGCTTCCCCAAGGGATAGGAATTGATTCTATTTTATTTATCAAATCACTAACAGATAAATCATGAGGTGTCTTTTCCTTGGCTAATTCAATGCCAATTTTTATAGATATTTGATCTGATATGTCGTCAAACCTATTATAAAAGGCGCCATTTTCGGGGTGATATTGAGTGCCACTTTTGGACCCTCTATCATTTAAATATTGGGCTGCTGATGCGCCTGCTGTTAATGAGTCAGGTAAAAATCCCGCATGAACGCCTATAAAGCCATAATGAATATTTGACCAAATATCATAATAATAGTCAAAATTGTTTAGTTTACTCCATGCCCACGAAGAGCCTTCGACCGAAAACCCCCTTTCTCTTAATATTCTTTTCAGGTTTTCCTTTAAGGCTGGTTTATGATCCCATATGCAATTATAACCAACCAAGTCCTTCCAATAGCGTAGAGCCTTTTCTTCACTTTCTAAAGCATTTTTATAAGCAATTGAATTACTGTGAGAGTCAAATATTTTTCGCCACAATGGCAAGTTGTCATATGCAGTTATGGGATTTGCCGTAGTGGTAAATGATAATAACTTTTCCCCTTCAGGCGTATAAAGGTTCTTCTTCATTTCTCCCGTGATATATTCAGCACACCAATAGCCTAGCTCTGGGCAATTACAAACGTTAATGATTTTAGGTGTGTTATCTTCGATAGGCGTAGTTGTGCCTGTGGCGACTAAGCGCCAGGTATCTTGACCTTCACTATGTTCTATCGAGTTCATGCCATCGGTGCCTTGATCCAAACGCGAAACTCTTGGGCGCTGAGAGTCTGGGTCAGCATATGCGTCTTGCCTGCCATGTCAGAGATGCCTTCTTCGATGTGGCCATCTGCTAACTGAATGCGATAAGGCACATGAGGGATAGGCTCTCCATGTGGGTTGGTTATCACGAAGTGGTCGTCGTGTGTCGCGGGCAGCCAGCCACCTGCAGTTTTTTCTGAGGGTGGATTATCGGGGTCAGAATAGAATGTATTGACGATCGGTTCTCCCGGCAAAGTGCCTTGCCCATTGACGTTGTTGAGAGATGATACGATAGGGCAACCCATAGACGTACGGTGACCGTGAAGCACGGCATTTCTGCGGTTAGGTAAGGTTGTTGTGGCATCGCCTTCGATGATGCGACATCCGAAGGGGCAGGCCATGGCTGATCCCACATGTGCCAACGGTCGACCATGACTGATAACATTTTGGCACCCTTCAACCACCGCACCTCCGCAGGCAGCTTTATCTCCCAAACGCACCCATCCCTTTATGTTCATAGTCCACCCTCTTTTTAAAAGACAACTTATTGTCATGATTGGTATTTTTAGGCTTTTTTATCATGTGGGTAAGCGATAGAGGTAGCTGTCTTAAAAGACAGGTAAGGCGTGCGTTAGCTGTCATAGAGATATAACAAAGACCACCTTGCACTGAAATCCGTGTAGCGCGGATCATCGCGCTCCCGCGTATCAACAAACAGTAGCTCCCCGTTGAAGGTGAGATACGCATGCCGCGTTAGGCCTACGCGGTCCCGTGCCAGTGCGCCAAGCACGACAGCCTCACCATTCACGTACAGGTCGACGTAGACGTGGCCATCGCGCTGATGGACTTTGATTGTGCAGGATTGGTTGTTGAGGTTGATACTGAACTGCTGAGAGGGCGCTTGCTGTAGCGGTATGATCTGTACGTTCATCCTATCCCCAGTTTGCCGAAGAAGCGCTGCGCCGTGTCATTAAATTGACTCAGCTGGTCGTAGCCGCTGGTGAGCGTATCGAGCCAGTTGGCGTTCACTGTTGTGCTGGTGACGACACCATTCTGTGATGTGAAGCCGTCGAAGATCAGCGGGAGGCTGCTGGTGTCTACCGTTTGTGCTGAACTCTGTCCACCTTCACACATCGGCGCGCCGCTGTTCTTTTTGGCATTTGGAAAAGAGGTCGTTCCCGTTACGCGTACTTCTTTGAATGTGAGGTTTACCTTCAATAGCGTGACGCCATTACGGGCGGTTGTTTGGTGGCTCATCCCTGTGCAGGTGACGTAGGGGTACACGTACTTCGGCGTGACCAGTTTGATCACGTCGGTCCCATTGCCAGCAGCGATAGGCTAAGGTCTTCGGGATTGACCACTTTGTTATTTGCAGGGTCGTTCATGCTAACAGACGGTTTCTAGCGCAACTTTGTGGTTTGACGTCCCGTCAAAGGCATAGGTATTGGGTTATAAAACATGCTCTTAAACCGCATCGTGTAGAAGATTGCTTCATACACCACAACATACCTACCAAACCAATCATAGCGGGAGCCAGTGCGGTAAAGGCGCGGCTATCTCGCTTCGACGTCCCAGAAGACCAACTTGACACCTATAAGGCCAAGTTAACCAAGACTCCGCGCCTGAAACGTAAAGATGTGGTGATTGATACTATCGCACCGCAATTACAGCCACTCTACAAATAATTTTCTACGGCCCCAGTTTTGGGGCCTCATTTATATGAGACGCATTGAACGTCTTTTTCTATGCTCCTAACCCGATTGGACAGGCTTTTTTGTATCTGTAGGAGGGGAATATTTCAGCTTTTATTTGGATAGCAGAAGGAATTGAAGAAATCACCGACCGCAAGTATGTAAAAATAATAATAGGTGCGGTACTGTTATCTGAGGTGTTCTTCACTATTGGTCATGGTAATGGCTGTTATAGTTTATGTATGATTATAAAAACATTGGCATTGAATAAAAGAGTAAAAAACCCGCCATTTATTGACGGGTTATAGCTGCCATCAGTAGAGAAGGCCAAGATAGATTGCTTTTACAAGGGCATTCGTCTTATTTGGGGCATCCAGTTTGTACATTGCGCTGCGCATATGGAAGTTCACGGTGCTTTGGCTTAGGTTCAAGATCTGGCTAATTTCCCATGCCGTTTTGCCGTCTCCGGACCACCTCAATACTTCTTTTTCCCTTTCGCTCAGTCTTACATTGGGCTTCAAGCGGAATTTTGTCATCTTGCTCAAGACGGCAGTGGCTACCCATTGCATTTGCAAGTCTACGTGGTCGATATCCTTCTGATCCAGTATGTTGACGCTATCGACCAGTAGCATGCTGAAGACATTCTTGCTCTCGATCATCGACTGCGCCCAGCCTCCGTAGTGACCAGAGCTATAATATTCTGATATTAAATCTGGTGCTTGCAGGAAGGTGGGGTCTTCGGTCGTTCCGCGCCATGATATGGGTTCTGTCGATAAGGCGCAGTGCTTGGCGACAGGGGCTTCATCATAGAAGCCGTTTTCTTCCTGCTCGCTCACTCTATCTTCGTTGGCGCGAAGGGTAGAGAATCTGCGGTTGTTGGATAAAGGCAACGGTATTTTGGAGCGCCATCCGCAGAAATCGAACCCGAAAGGTTTGATCGTCTTCTGTGTGATGTCCAGAACATCCTGCATATCCACGGCATTATCCAGCCCAGTGAAAAAGTCGATTTGCCATTGATTGTTCATTTTGTCGCATCCTCCTGGCGGCTGATTAAC
The DNA here is from genome assembly GCF_003610015.1 of Zymobacter palmae. Lineage (NCBI taxonomy): Bacteria > Pseudomonadati > Pseudomonadota > Gammaproteobacteria > Oceanospirillales > Halomonadaceae > Zymobacter > Zymobacter palmae. The sequence goes on along the minus strand of NZ_AP018933.1, from coordinate 1,768,705 downwards.
ATCTTGTTACTGTAAGGAACTGATGGCAGCGATAGCTACTGCACTAAAATACAGCAATACCTAAAGTGAACGTAAGTACCTTTTAAGTAAAAAATGGGAATTTTGTAGTGAATTCCTGGCTTAAAAAGCGCCTATGGGTGTTATATATTTAATTGTAGATAATATGCAGTAATATGAATATTTGGGTGAATACATAATTTTTGTGTGATCTATTGTTATTTCATATAATAAAAAATTGTTCTATATGAAAATGGGTGATGCAGCGATAATAAGTGGGTGAAAATAAACTATAGATTTTCTCCTTCAATCTCGGATTCGATGGGAAAAATAGTTGATCTGTTCCTTGAGTTATAGCGCCTATAGCTGCCTGTTTGTGAAAACATAATGACCAGCGCGGCTATGCTTTTCGGTGATGCGTCTGCCTATTTATTTTGTCTTGACGGGCGGTGGTGAATTATCAGTCTTCCTGCCGATGCTGACAGATGCTCTTTAACCATAAGGAAACGATAGTAGCATTGCCTATGGGGAACCTTTATTACACCTGTCTATATGGCAGATAGGTCACTTTTGATGTGTAGGGGAGTCGTGTATTATCGGTACGTTACGCTTTTGGCTAGCGAACAGGGCAGGAAAAGGGCTGTGCAGTGCATGGCGCTTATTACCTCATTATCTAAAACAAGCTTGATAAAGATGCAGGGACATTATCATGAATATGCTTGCGTCACTGCGGCAGCTGTTTGCTGTCACGCTGTCTGATGCTCAGCGTCTACTGAAGTTATCTACGCCGCTTGGGGACAATGCGCTGCTGGTTCAGCGTGTCGTGGCCCGAGAAAATCTGAGTGCTCCCTTTACGTTTACCGTGGACTGTCTGTCGCAGCAGCATGACCTCGACCTACGTCAGTTGCTGGCGCAGCCCGTCACGCTGTCGATCCTTCAGGCTGACGGTTCCTATCGTGATCTGCATGCCATCGTCAGTGATGCCGCTCTGCTGGGGGGCGATGGCGGTGTCAGTGATTATCAGTTGGTGCTTAAACCGTGGATTACGCTGTTGGAGCACATCACCGATAGTCGCATCTTCCAGGATCTGACGACTGTCGAGATCGTCACGCAGGTACTTGAGGGACATGCGTTCAGTGAAGGCGGTTTCCGGTTCGAGCTACGTCATCAGGAACGCTATCCAAAGCGCAGCTACTGTGTGCAGTACCGCGAAACCACCTATCACTTCATCAGTCGTCTTCTGGAAGAGGAAGGTATCTGGTGGTATGTGGTACAGGAAGGCGACAAGCACGTCATAGTGTTTACCGATGACAACGATACTTGCCCTAATGTGTCGCCCGACACCATCCGCTTCCATCGCCAGTCGGCTACCGAGCAGTTCGATAGTCTGACCGACTGGGGGCAGCGTCGCCAGTTGCAGTCGACGCGGGTGAGCCTCGGTTCGTTCGATTATAAGGCGCCAGCGGCTCCTCTTCGCGTGCAGCTCGATACGGTCGACAATCAGGGTAACCTGCCGGTGATGGAGCAGTACGATTATCCCGGAGAATACGCGTTCAACCGTTATGATCGTGGTCATCAGCTGGGTGAGACGCTGATGGAAGGCCATGAGTCGAGGGTCGAGCGCTTCACGGGGGCTGGGGGCGCGCGCCAGCTCAGCGTGGGTCACGGTTTCATTCTAAGTCAGCACCCCAATCACGATGGTGGCGGCCTAGAAAAGCGCACGTTTTTGCTGGTAGGGCTGGACTGGGCGGCGGAAAACAATCTGCCAATGGCGGCTACTCGGCGCCAGATGCCTGGCAGTCTTGAGCCGCAGCTTAAGGCGCTGCGCGATGCCACGGGGCATGAAGTGGAAGGGGCCTCTGAACAGCAGACGAGCAGTACGGCGTTCTTCCACGTTCAGCTGGAAGCACAGTATCGCAATCTGCCGTACCGTACACCGATCCTGCATACCAAACCGGAACTGGGCGGCCCGCAGACGGCAATCGTGGTTGGACCGGCCAACGAGCAGATTCATACCGACAGCCTCAATCGCGTCAAGGTGCAGTTCCACTGGGACCGCAGCGGTCAGTACAACGAGCGCTCCAGTTGTTGGTTGCGTGTGTCGCAGGCCAATGCTGACGGTGGCTGGGGAGCGGTGTTCGTGCCGCGAGTTGGGCAGGAAGTCATTATCAGCTTTCTCGAAGGTGACCCTGATCGACCGATCATCACTGGGCGAGTCTATAACGGCGAACGTACGCCGTTGTGGCACAGCAACGGTCTGCTGTCGGGCTTTCATACCCAGAATTATCGTGGGGGCGGTTACAACGAGTTGGTGTTCGACGATGCGACCGGCCAAAGCCGTGTCCGCTTGGGTACCGACCAACAGCATTCCCAGTTGAACCTCGGCTATCTGATCCATCAAGAAGGCAATGAGCGCGGAGCCTTCCGTGGTCTTGGCTTCGAGCTGCGCAGTGATGCTTACGGGGCGGTTCGTGCCAATGAAGGGCTATATCTGTCGAGCTGGGGGCAGCCTCATGCGGGCGGTGACCAGCTGGATGTCGATCCTGCGCGTCAGCAGCTGACCAGCGCCCAGCGTCTCAATGATCGCCTGAGCGATCTGGCCAATCAGCACAAGGCCGAGCCACTGAGCAGTGCGGCGCCGCTACAGCAGGCGGCAGAAGAAGCGACAGTGGCTTTTGGCAGTGCGGCGAGTTCGACAGCGACCGATGCTGCCTCGGCAGCGGCACAAGCCAGTGCTGCAGGCGGTACGGGACAGTCGCGCCGGATGAGTGCGCCGTGGTTGCATGCGGCTTCGCCGGCGGGAATCAGCGTGACCACGCCGCAGTCGACCCATATCGCTCAGGGTGAAAACCTGACGCTGACCAGTGGTCAGGACACGACCATTGCGACCGGTAAGAGTCTGCTAGCGTCGATTACCGAGAAACTGTCGCTGTTTGTCTATAACGCGGGCATCAAGCTGTTCGCTGGTAAGGGCAAGGTCGAGATACAGGCCCAGTCGGATGAAATGGCGCTGACGGCCAAACAGGACCTGCATATTAGCTCGACCAACGGCAAGGTTCAGATTGACGCGTCCAGCGGTATCCTGCTGTCCAGCGGCGGTGGTTATATTCAGATCGAGGGCGGCAACATCATGATCCATGCTCCGGGCTCTATCGACATCAAGGGCGCTCAGCATGTATTCGACGGTCCCGCATCTATGAATGTGACGCCGACCGAGCTGCCGGCGGGTGAGCCCAAAGCCTGTCCGACACAGGGACGAGGCAGCAACGCGTCAGGGGCTATCGAACTGTAAGTGACTACGATGGCATGATGAAAAAGCGCCAGAAGCGGCTTGAACAGCGTTTTCTGGTGCTTCTCTCGTTACATTGTTGACGGAAATGGCTCTTTACCTCATGACGGCCTTCGTGGTCGGCTGTTTTTTCTTCTTTTTTGTCTTCTTTCGCTTTGCAAGCCCTAGCGGGTTCCCTCTCAAAAAGCACCATGCGTGTGGTGTCTCACTTTCAACATCCTGTCATTTTTCTTTGGTGCCATAACCGCTTTTTATGCACGGGGTTAGGCTCATTGGCGCATGAAGGAGGATGTTCTCCCCCCTGTGTACAGCTGAACCTCTGGACAAGCTAAGAGTCCTAGTACTAGTGTCAAATACAGATGCAATGTAAGTGTGTGCATACCTCTTGCCCCTTTATCAAAGCGGTGTGCTCGGCTTAGCGAAGGACCGACAGGGTGTCTGGTTCTTCTTCTTGAACAAGGAGGTGCAGCATGGCCTATGTCACTATCAATCCGTTCACGGGTGAAACGGTGGCTGAATTTCCCGAAACGACGGATCAGGACGTCGCTCTGGCGTTGGACTCTGCTCAAGAGGCATTCGAGTCGTGGCGCGAGCGTTCTGTCGCCGAACGTGTGCAGGTGCTGGCTCGGGCCGCGCGTCTGCTACGTGAGCGCGAGGAGCCGTATGCGCATCTGATCACGTTGGAAATGGGCAAGCTGGCGCGAGAAGCGCGTGCTGAAATAGATCTGTCCGCGCGCATCATTGACTACTACGTGACCCACGCCGAGCGCTTGCTGGCACCTCAACCTTTGCCCGTCACCCAGGCCTCGCAGGGCAAGCCAGTGCTTTATCAAGAGCCGCTGGGTGTGCTGCTGGCCATTGAACCGTGGAACTTCCCGTTCTACCAGATTGCGCGCATTCTGGCGCCCCAGCTGGCGGTGGGAAATACCATTGTGCTGAAACATGCCTCCAATGTGCCGCAGTGCGCGTTGGCGTTTGAGAAGCTGATGGAGGATGCGGGTGCGCCTGAAGGGGTGTATCAGAACCTGTTTGCCACCCGTGAGCAGTTGCAAACGCTGATTGAAGATCCTCGCATTCAGGGTGTTGCTCTGACGGGGTCTGAACGTGCGGGCAGTGTGGTTGCCGAGATGGCCGGTAAGGCGCTGAAAAAATCAACGCTGGAGCTGGGCGGTTCAGATGCTTTCATCGTATTGGACGATGCGCCGCTCGACAAAACTGTGGCGTGGGCTGTGAAAGGGCGCCACACCAATGCAGGTCAGGTGTGCTCGGCCTCCAAACGCCTAGTGATCGCCGACAGCCTTTATGACCGTTTCGTTGAGGCCTATTCCAAGGCGGTCAGTGAGCTGAAAGCGGGCGATCCGGAGCAGTCCGGTACATCGCTGGCACCGTTGTCATCCCAGGAAGCGCTCGACCGGTTGGAAAAACAGGTCAGTGATGCTGTGGCGCACGGGGCTAAGGTCGCCGAGTTGGGGCTGAAAGTGCCGTCCCAAGGCTTCTTCGCTCAACCGCGCCTGCTGGAAAACGTCACGCCGGACAACCCTGCTTATCGCTGGGAGTTCTTTGGGCCGGTGACCCAGCTCTATCGCGCTAAGGATGATGAAGACGCGCTGCGCATTGCCAACGACTCGCCTTTTGGGTTGGGTGGTTCCGTGTTCAGTGCTGATTCTGAACGGGCGCAGCGTGTGGCTCGGCGGTTCTCAACCGGGATGGTGCATATCAACCATCCGACCGTGACGCATGCTGACCTTCCGTTCGGTGGCATTCGTCGCTCTGGATATGGTCGCGAGCTGACCGAGCTGGGGCTCAAGGAATTCGTCAACTTTAAGCTGGTCAACGAAGTCGACATCGACGCTGACCTCTAGTGATCAGTGCCGCCTGGGCGCCGTGGCAATGAGTGCTATGACGATCACTGTGCACTGAAGAGCGGGCCATATGACTGAGCGTCGTATGGCCCGTTTTACATGCAGATAGGGTGAGCTGCTGAAGGCGGTGACAGTGCGCGTTATCGCACAGGCATACTGATAATGGCACTCGCGCGCCTAGCGAAGAGGGGCCAGTGGTCATGTTTTGAGACAGTTTTGAGTGCTTTTCCCTTTTCTAAAATAGACGGTTTCTAGCGCAATTTTGTGGTGTGAAGCCCCTTTATGACATAGGTATTGAAGCGATAAAGCACGCTCTTAGAGCACGGCGCAAATACGATGGCGGCATGACAGGCGGTTTAGCATGAGCAAGTGGTGAAGACTAATGCCACTCTGCCGGCGGTATTGATCGTATTTTCTTTGTGCATAGCGATGAGCGATAGGTAGGCGTGGATCCTTGCTTTTTAGGCAAAAATCATTGCCGTTTCACTGTGTCAGGCGGGCATAGAAAGAACGTGTTATAGACTGAATATCGTCAAAAATACGCTATCTACGTCTTTTGTACAGGCGGGAAGGACTCAAGCAAGGTCGACAAGAGTAGGCACTGACAACCCTGCCGCTTCGGCATATGCTCTAACCAAAGCAGTTACTTTTTCGTCAGGGTGGTGAAGGAGTGATAGGTCATGGACAACGACACCGTACGTCTGGAGGGTGGTAACAGTTCGCTACTGTTGCAGGTGAGACCTTATCCGCGCCTGCTGTACTGGGGGCCGCGTCTGTCGGCAGCCTCAAGCGATGATGCGCTGACGCTGGCCATGCCGGCGATGGCGGATCAGCAGGTGCGGCCTTCTGCAACAGATGGTGCAGGCCAATGGCAGTCGGCTGCGGGACTGGCAATAGAGGGATATCGTGACCGCTATTCGCTGGCACCGCTATCTTTCGAAACGCTCAGCTATGACTGCGAAGACGAGCAGGTGCGGCTGTGCTGCGTGGATCGTGCCGCTGAACTGGAGTTGGAAATCCGGTTGTCGCTGGATGCTGAAACGGGTGTGCTCGGGCTCTGGCAGCGATTGACCAACCAAGGGGATGTGGCGTTCCGTGTGCGGCGTTTTGGGCTTGTGCTGCCGTTGGCTGAGCGTGCGGTCGAAGTAATGGGGTTCCATGGTCAGTGGCTGCAGGCATTTCATACTCATCGGATCCAGCCGCAGTACGGTGGCTACCTGCAGGAATACCGCCATGCGCGCCAGCACGACCAGTTCCCCGGCATTGTAGTGGGGACGGCACACTTCTCCGAACAGCATGGTGAAGTGTGGGGAGCGCATCTGGCATGGGGCGGGGATCATCGCTTGCGTGTCGATACGCGGGCGGACGGCCGACGCTTTCTGCAGGCTGAAGCACTTCATCAGCAGGCTGAGTTGCGCCTAGATCCGGGCAAGTCTTGCGATACGCCGTGGCTCTATGCGGCCTATGGACCGCACGGGCTTAATACCATGAGCCAATCTTTCCACCTCTATGTGCGTCAGCATCTTGGGGCTCGACGCGGTGCTGCCCAGCGCCCCGTACAGCTCAACCTGACGCGTTCGGTATGGGAAGCTCATTCCCGTGAAGAGCTACGGCGCATGGCCGCCCGTGCGGCGCGGCTGGGCATTGAGCGTTTCATCATGGAGATTGGCCGTACCTGTCATGCCCGCAACCCTTCGCAGGATGCCACCTTCGAACTGTCGGACGGTCAGGTCTCAGCGAAGGATGTGCGTCAGCTGATTGACTATGTACAGGATCACAGCATGCAGTTCGGTATCTGGCTGGCGCCTGAGCGTCTGATGGCCGATGAAACGTGCCGCAAGCGTCATCCTGAGTGGGTGCTACGGCTCAGCAAGGACGATGTGCCTGAACAGCAGGCGCAGTACGTGCTCAATCTTACCCATAGCGAGGCGTGGAACTGGCTGTTCGAGCAGATGGACCGCATGCTGTCCGACTACCCTATCAACTTCGTGAAATGGGAGTTCTGCCGCGAATTGGTGCAGTCCAGCCATGAAGCGTTAGCGCAGGCTCAGATGGAGCGAGCGACGGCGATGCTGGATCTGCTGCGTACGCGCCATCCCGAGACGGCCTTCGAGCCGTGCGTGATCGGGGGCGGGCGCATCGACTATGGGTTGCTGCGCTACATTCGCCGTTTCTGGGCGTCCAGTGCCAGCGATGCGCTTGATCAGCAGCGCATTCAGTATGGGCTGTCCTATTTCTTCCCGCCGGAGGTCATCGGTACGCACGTGGGAGTAACGCATACCCGTGCGCGTCGCCAGAGCCTGACGATATCAGGATTGACGGCACTGTTCGGCCATATGGGGCTAACCTTCGATATGCTGGCGCTGACCCGTGAACAGCAGGAAGCCGTGGCACGCTACGTCGCGCTGTACAAACAGCTGCGTGGGCTGCTGCACGTTGGACGCAGCCTGCGCATTGAAACGCTGGATCCTGTTAGTAGCCTTGCCGGGGGTATCTTTGGCGTTCGCCATGCGGTGATAGGCGTTGCTCAGCTGCAGCCGTCACGGTATGCCGTCAACGAGGTCATTCGTATCCCGGGGCTTGATCCCGAACAGAACTACCACATTCGGGTGTTGGATGCGCCGGAAGAGGTCGACTATCAGCAGGTGCCGTGGATGAAGGAACCGACGGCACGGATCAGCGGACAGTGGCTAATGAACGCAGGATTGCGGTTGCCGACATTACCAGCAGAAACGGCGTTGCTGATCGAAATCAGCGTGGCAGAGTAGGCACGTTGCAGCGCAGCGTGATGTAGGCCGCGGCCCTTAGGGTCGCATGTCATAGCATAAGCGGTTAATATACGGCCCCTTCAAGGGCGGGTGATTATCACTCGCCCTTGTCGTTTTAGGGTGCCTTGCATCCGTTTGCCACCGCCTACAGAGACGCTTTGACACGTATGCAGATTCCTATTGACGGTCAGCAGATCCATTCTTTCGATGATTTCTTTCAACAGTGTGCCACCGCCTTGGGGGATGAGGTGACGTGGTGCCATGACCTTGACGGTTTGCACGAACTGTTGGTGACCGGCCTACCGAAGGCCACCACGTTGGTGTGGGCCTCCGCCGCGACTTCCCGCGCCGCGCTCGGCGATGAGCAGTACCTTGAATTAGTGGACGTGCTGGAAAATGCCGTGCACGTACAGCGTCGCTTTGGCTGGGCCGGTGCCTTCGCCTATCAGTTGGCCTGACCGACAGCGTTTCACCCCAACCTTATGCGCGCCGTGAGCCTTGGCTGACGGCGCGTTTTGTTTCGGGCATGTCGCGCTGGCTGACTTGTCTTCTCGTCCACGTGAGTGATGCCTCGGTCAGACATATGAGCCGCTCAACGCGCGCGATCAAGTGGCGGTAGGGGGCTGGAAAGCGGAATGACTCGCCTGCTCATAGATAAACCGGATGTATCTTACCGCCGTCACTCGTCGTCTTCGTCGCTGACGTAGCCGTAGTCGCCTTCGATCAGTTGTGCGATATAGGCCGGAAATGATGAGGCCAGCACGATGTAACTGTCGGGATCATGAAGGTAGCGCACGACCTGGCCCACGGTACCTTTGTCGGTCGGCGTAACGTCGATGTATAGCATTGAGGTGCCGCCATTGTTGATGCAGTGCGCAAAGCAGAGCCATTGGTTCATGGGAGTATGGATGTCGATTTCTGGGGCGACGTCGATGATGTCGGGCTGGCCCATGAACTCGCTGTAGCGTTCGGCAATGGTATCGGCATAGCGGCGCTCGTCGAGCATGTCATCGCAGGACAGCAGGTAATAGCCGAAATCTTCCCCCACATCGCTGCCAAATATAGGCTGCGCGACATAGCCGTCGGGATAGCGACGATGGTAAGTGCCACCGATTTTGCGCAGCAGATCCACCAGCATGGCGGGACACTGTGGGTACGCTTCAAGCAAACGCGCCAGCTCTGTTTCCGAGGCCCCTCGAATGGCCGCCCACGCCGAGCGCTCTTCCTCGTTCAAAGCGCTTTCGACCTTATGGATATGGGTGTCGATGTCTATCATAACTTATACCTATAGTTGGTTAGAGCGCTTCAATTATTATAAACATATGGTTAACTATTATCTGATCTGTAGTTTTCTTCCATTTCTTTTATTCGCTGTATAGCGATCTGTTTAAGATTGTTTATGTCGTCTTTGTTATTTATAACATGCATTTTCCGATGGCAATTTGGGCAAAGAGCTACAGTATTATCTAGGCAGTCGCTCCCTCCATTTGAAAGCCATTCAATATGGTGGCATTCTAAAAATGGTAATCCTTCTATATCTAAGAAAGGTGCCTCATTATTGCATAAATCGCAGCGCCCATCTGCTTCTTTTTTGATTAGAGCCGAAATCTCCGGGCTTCTAATATATTGATTGGTTATGTGTCTGCGATAGCTTCTTTGGTTTATTTTTGATGCTTTTTTATATAAATCAATTTTACTTTTTTTATAAAGGTTATATTCCTTTTTTATCTCATAGAGGGCTGTTTTTTCTGCTACAGAAGGTGGAATTGTTTTTGACAATAGCTTTAGTGGAAATATCCAAACCTTTCTAAGAGATCCGTTTTTATCAGATTGTATACTAAAGTATGCAGGTTTTACCTTTTTCATTATTCCCACATAGCAATAATGATTTGGTTCGTGCTTTTCAAAATAATAAATAGTGATATTATTGTAAGGGGAATTATTGAGTGTTTTGTTTTGATATTTGTTTAATTCTTGGTCACCTAGTTGCCCCATCCCTGTATATAATAATATGTCATCTTGCCATTCATCCTTGTAGTTTGATCCCTCCAGATCTGTTATAAGTACTAAAGAATTGGTTTTGTTTGATCGTCTCATTCCTCCTTGAGGACCACAGCGAAATTTTTCGCATAGTTCTTGGTTGCTTATAACGCTCCCCGGTGAGATGGAGATTTTATTTCGCATATTTAGTTCATCCTTTTTTTAGCCAAAGTTATATTAATCAAAGCTGTTCTGATATGCATTTTCATGCTGAGCGTTATGGTGCTATTAGTATCGATAAGCCATGCATGATGTGCAATTACCCGTTGAAAAAAACGCTGCTAATGAGGAAAACCCAGTGTACAGAGTGATGAAAAAGTAATGAGCTATACCGTTGAGCACAGCGATATGCGCGTTTTGTCGTGCCAAATGCTGATGTAGGAGTCTGTGGGGAATTCAGCCCTCAATGGGTAACTCGGTAGCTCTACCTACGGCCAGACCTCTCGTGTTACCCACGGCATGAATGTAGCGTTACAGAGGTGAAGATAATGACATATGGTTTTCGCGGGCAAGAAAAAAGAAGAGCGGAAGCATCTTTTATATATTGTTGGTTATTATCACCATAACGGGAACTATCATGTTGCCTATTACCATTGTAATCACGGATGGCTATTCGGATTGGGAAATTGCGCCATTGAGTGGCCTTGGACGTGCGTTTTTTGGTGCGCCCATTCACTTTGCATCCCCGGAGGGTGGGGCATTGCACTCGGCGGCCGGTTTGCATATTGCCGATACCGCACGCTTTCAGGCACCTGACCGCGGGGTGGTAGTGGTCTGCGGAGGCCCGGCACTTGAACAGGGTGAGTCTGTGGCGCTGACCCGTCAGCTTCAGGCGGCTCATGCACAAGGGTGCATCATAGCGGGCATCTGTGGAGGCACGCTGGCGCTGGCGCATGCAGGGCTGCTGCAACATGTGCAGCATACGTCGAATGCTCCCGGGTATCTTGATCAGCATGCGCCAGCCTACTCTGGAACGATTCGCTATGTCGATCAGCCTCAGGCCATACGTGATGGCGCGATCATTACCGCTCCGGCTCCTGCACCTGCCAGCTTTGCTGTAGAAGTGTTAGTGGCGGCGGGGGGCGATCGTACGGCAGTCAGCGTGATTCAACAGTTGCTGGCAAAAGAGCATTTTGGTTGAGCAGCGGTGCTAATAGGCGAGGGTGGGTGTTGCTCGGGACAGGGCGTTGAATATCATCCTGCCGCCTGCCGCCTGCCGCCTGCCGCCTGCCGCCTGCCGCCTGCCGCCTGCCGCCTGCCGCCTGCCGCCTGCCGCCTGCCGCCTGCCGCCTGCCGCCTGCCGCCTGCCGCCTGCCGCCTGCCGCCTGCCGCCTGCCGCCTGCCGCCTGCCGCCTGCCGCCTGCCGCCTGCCGCCTGCCGCCTGCCGCCTGCCGCCTGCCGCCTGCCGCCTGCCGCCTGCCGCCTGCCGCCTGCCGCCTGCCGCCTGCCGCCTGCCGCCTGCCGCCTGCCGCCTGCCGCCGCGAGGCAATGAGTCCTTTGCTAGTGAGTTACAAAAAAAGATTTTGCCGCTTGTCGGGAAAAGCGCTTCGTTATCCGTGTTGGCCTTTTTGCGGTAGGGACTTATATCGAGGGGCAATAGTGATCGCCGCCTTATTAGAGACTATTTCATAACCTGAGTGGTTGATTGCTTTTGCCCTTTCTACACCTTTCTACAATAAACCGTTGCTACCGCAATCGTGGTTTGAAGTCCCTTTAATGATATGGGTATGGGGTGATGAAATATGTTGTTAGGCTTTGTACGAAAACTGCCTGTGCTCGGCCATACGGCGTTAAAAATCAGCTCAAAGTACTCATTGACCCCCGTAAACTCCGTCTTTTCGCTGATTTTTGCCTTGTCTGGTCGTCGCTCGCCGACTTTTCGTACAAACCCTAGTGCGGTAAGCCTGAAATGAACAAGGCCCGCTTCATGGTGTGAAGGCGGGCCTTGTTCATTGAAAAATCGTTTATGCGGTGGGGTGTGGGGTCATGACCGTACCGTATGTGGGTACTGGTAAGTCTATGGTGCCATCAGTATTGAAACGTCGCGCATGGTGTGCAGCCCCGTTTCAAAGAAGCGAGCGAACAAGGGGCCGAAGCCGGCGTGCATGGCGGTCATCAGCACCAATCCTGACAGTAAGGTGATGGCAAATCCCACGGAGTAGATGGAAAACTGTGGGGCAACGCGGTTAAGCACGGCCATAGCCAAGTTGATCATTAACAGCGCGGTCATGATCGGCAGGGCCAGCGTCAGGCCTGCTGAAAATAGGAAACCGCCGAAGGTCGCTAATTGCCACCAGCCGCCATTACTCATCAGCGGTGAGCCGATGGGAATCCACTGGAACGATTCGACTAGCATTTCCAGCACCATCAGATGCACGTTAAAGCTCAAGAACATCAGGATGGCGGTCACGTTCAGAAAGCGGGACAGCACGTTGCTGCTGCCCACGTCGGGACTGAAGAACGAGGCGAACGACAGCCCCATCTGTAGGCCAATCATTTCCCCTGCGGTCTGGATGGCCAGAAAGACCATCTTCATCACGAAGCCCAATGCAAGGCCGATCAGTACTTGCTGCACGATGATCAGTAGGCCGGCAAAGGAAGTGGGGCCGACCGTGGGCGCAGGAGGAAGCACGGGGGCAATCAGGATGGCGAGGATGGCTGCCAGCCCGACTTTGAACTTGACCGGTACGCTGCGCTCACCGAACAGCGGGGCCACGCTGAACATCGCTACCAGTCGAAAGAACGGCCAGACGTACATGATGATCCAGCCATACAGCTGTGCTTCAGTAACCTCGATCATGACTGGTTTACCCGATCATCTGCGGAATTTCGTGGAACAGATTGCGGGTGAAATCGCCCAGTGTGCCCAGTACCCACGGTCCGGTCAGGATGATGATGGCCACGATAGCCAGGATCTTGGGAATAAACGACAGCGTCATTTCGTTGATCTGAGTAGCGGCCTGGAACAGGCTCACCAGTAGACCCACGGCCAGAGCCGTCAGCAGAATAGGGGCCGAAACGATCAGGGTCAGTTTCATGGCTTGGTAGCCAAGGTGTATTACGGTTTCCGGCGTCATCGCTACGAATTCCTTATTGCAAAGGCAGAGCACGCGAAGGTGCTCTGCCGTGAGCTGGTGCGAAGGCGGTTCACATCAGCATCGTCTTTCGGTCTACCCGGCCGCGGTATCTACATATAAAAGCTTTGGGCCAGTGACCCTACCAGCAGGCTCCACCCGTCGACCAGCACGAACAACATCAGCTTGAACGGCAGCGATATGGTGGTAGGCGGCACCATCATCATCCCCAAGGCCATCAGTACACTGGCCACGACCAGGTCGATGACCAAAAACGGAATGAAGATCATGAAGCCGATCTGGAAGGCGCTTTTCAGTTCGCTAAGGGCGAAGGCTGGCATCAGAACACGCATTGGTACGTCATCCGGAGAATGAAACTCAGGCATGTCGGCGATGCGGGCCAGCATGGCAATGTCCGATTCGCGGGTCTGGTGCAGCATAAAGGTACGTACAGGGCCCGCGCCGCGTTCGATCGCTTCTTGGAAGGTGATCTTGTCGGCGGCCAGCGGTGCATAGGCTTGATCGTAGACCTGAGAAAACACGGGCGACATGATGAAAAAGGTCAAGAACAGCGACAGCCCGATCAGCACTTGGTTGGGCGGCGAGCTGTTGGTCCCCATGGCTGTACGCAGCAGGCTGAAGACGATCACGATGCGCGTGAACGAGGTCATCATCAGCAGGGCGATGGGGATAAAGGTCATCGAGGTGAGGATGACCAGCGTCTGAATCGGGACCGACCAAGACTGTCCACCGTTGCCGGTCGGGTGGCTAACGATGCTGGCAGGCGAGGTGCCGGCAGCATGGGCCGGCATGGCGATCATCACCAGCAGCAGGGCAGCGGCGATGGCCAGCGTCCATAGGCCGCTGCGCTGGGCCGCGGCAAAGGAAAGGAGACGGGGCATACGAAGGCTAGGCATGATCGTTCCTATCATCATGAGCATCACGATCGGTCGTGGTGCGGCCGCGGGTATCCTTGCGACCGAAGGTCTGGCGTGCTGCTTCGCGCAGTGCCTGCGAGAAGGGCATGCCGGTGCGCGGTGCCGCATCGGTAGCGGCAACATCCGCTTGTGGTTCATCGGGGCGCGGCATTGAGTGCAGCGCGGTGATGCCCTGCGGTGAAATGCCGACGACCAGCCAGGTGTCGTTGATTTCCATCACGGCGATGCGTTCCTTGTTGCCGACCGCCTGCGTGTCGATGGTCTTCAGCACCCGCTGTCCGCTGCGGCGCATTGAGCCGGAGGACACGCGTTTCACCAGTAGCCCCAGTCCGAAGATAAAGGCGATGACGATGGCCAGTCCCCCGGCGACGTGAAGGGTGTCGCTCAGCCCTGGCGTGCTGGCTGTCGAGGTCGACCAGTCGAGTGCGGGGGAAGGTTGGGTGGTGTGGGCATTCAAGGCGCCGTTCGCCTTGGGGGCTACTACGGCAGCGCCTGCCACAGAGGTGGCAGGCGTTGTGAGCGTCTCGGACGACGTCTGAGACGGTACGGCAGATGGCTGAGTCATGGGCTCGCAGTGTCCTGACGGTGCATCAGCGCTTGTTGAGGCGCTGCAGGCGTTCGGCCGGAGTAATAATGTCGGAAACGCGGATACCGTAGCTGTCTTCGATCACGACAACTTCACCTTGAGCGATGAGGTAGCCATTGATCATGATGTCCATCGGTTCACCGGCCAGACCCTCAAGTTCTACGATGGAGCCTTTAGCCAGATCCAGCAGCTCGCGGATGCTTAGACGCGTACGCCCCAGCTCGACGGAAAGCGTGACGGGAATTTCCATCACCATTTCCAGCTCACGCGGTGCCGCGTTCAAAGACGGCTCGTTGCCTTTGCTTTCGCTCAGCGGACGGAATACGTCGGCATCGGCGGGCGTCGCAGTCGGGGCCGCTTCTTCAGACGGCTCGGCAGATTCGGCCGCAGCTTCCGTGGTTTCTTCTTCGGCAGAAGCGTCGCCAGTGGCGCCCTGTTCTGCCATGGCAGCACCCCAGATATCGTCGAGTTCCGACTGTTCCTGGGCGTCTTGGTTCTGTTCGTCACTCATGAATGGAGTCCTTCTCGACAATCGATGACAATCGTTCGCCCTTCGCCTTGCGCTTGCGGCCGCCAAGGTGAGCCAGGTCTTCGCCAGCGGGGGCATGGTGGTCAATAAGATGGTTGACGCGCAATGCCTTACGGTCTTCGATGGTGCCGTATTCGCTGGTCATCACCGCTACACCGTCGACTTCCACCGAAATGTCCGTGGGCAGTTCGATGGGCAGAATGTCGCCTTCCCTGAGATTCATCAGACGACCGATAGTGGTCTCGATGTCCACGAAGTGGGCCACCAGCTCAACATCGGACTGGGTCACTTCCTGGCTCAGACGTTTCAGGCGGGCCTGCTCGTCTTCATTGTTGGTATTGCTACCGCTGATCGGTTCGATCATGGAGTAGGGCATGCAAATGTGGAAATCACATTCGAAGTTGCCGAACTCCAGTCGAAAGATCGAGTCGACGACCAGTTCACTGGGCGTATCGACGATGTTGGCGAAGCGCGCCTGTGTTTCCGATCGCTGATGCGTGGGGGTGATCGGGAAGAACCCTTCCCACGCTTCTTGGTACGTTTCCAGTACGCTCTCGACGATGCGGTTGATAATGCGCTGTTCGGTACGCGTGAAGTCGCGTCCTTCCGCACGCAGCGCCAGTCGTCCATCACCGCCGAACAGGCTGTCGACCGTCATCAGGATCAGCTCGGGGGGGAACACGATAACTGTATTCCCTACCAGCGGTGCCATGCTGATCAAGTTGATGCTGGAAGGCACCGGCAGCGAGCGAGTGAAATCGCTGTATTTCTTGAGTTGGATCAACTGCTGCGGCTTGACGGAAATATCACCACCACGGCGCAGCAGATCTTCCAATGTCAGGCGTAATCGACGGGCAAAGCTTTCGTTGATCGTATCCATGTCCTGCAGACGGGTACGGATCGTACGCTGCTGCGTGGAAGGATCGAACCGACGAATGAGCTTGCCGTTGAAGCGTTCAGGCTCGTTGGAGTTCGACTTTTCTTCGCCGCTCACGTCATTGAGCAGCGCGTCGATCTCCTCCTGCGAAAGCAAGTCGTCGTTCATGGGATCACTGGACTATGAAGTCGGTGAAAAGGACCTGGCGGACGTTGATGGCGATCGCCGAGGTGTCGAAGGGTGCCATGAGCGCTTCGCGGATCTCATTGGCCAGTCGTTCCTTGTCCTGAGGCGTGCTCAGGTTGTCGGCTTTCTGACTGGACAGCAACATCAGGATGCGATTGCGCACTTCAGGCAGATGCTGGGTCAGCGCCTTGACAGCTTCGTCATCACTGACCTGAAGCGACAACCCGACATACAGCATACGGCCTTCGGTATCGTTCAAATTGACAGTGAACGGTTTCAACTCGGTGTATACCGGCGGTTTCACCTGAACGACAGAAGGCTGTTCGACGACGACATGCTGTTGAGGTGCAGTGGTGGCATGCCGAAAGAAGAAGTACCAGCAGCCACCGACACTTGCGCCAGCAGCCAAAATAATGATTACAAGCGCCAGCAGAAGGGTCGAAATGAAGCCGCGACGTGCAGGCGTGGTGTTGACGGATTCGTTGGACATGGTGCTCTCTACCCTGAAGAGTTGGTTCAATACTAGGCAATCTTGTCTGTTCGGTATGAGCTGAACAGCACGGCGATATATAGCCAGATCAGCGTTTTATGCGCGCCGTCTTTGCGGCGTGTTGAGTGCCGCACGGCCAATGGTGAAAAAGGGCCGTGCGGCCAGGCTACCTAGGTGGCCCGTACAAGACTCAGGCCGTCGCGCGAAGGCCTTGAGCGGTGCTCGTTGACGTGCTGGATGCCGTGGCGGCATCGGCAGGTTCTTCATGTGTAGCGCGCGCGGCCGTGTCGGATGCAGCGGCCTGTTCGTGCGTCTGATAAGACGACTGCTGCGACGGCTGCTGGTCGGAGGCCATGCCACTGAAGGCGTGCTGCTGCTGGGACGTCTGCTGGCCCGCATCTGGGTGGTGCTCGACAACGCTGACGTTCTGCAGCTGGATGCCTTGGTCGGCCAATGCGTGGTGCAGTGCGTTGACCGATGACGTCAGCGCATCATGTGCCTGACGGGAGTGGGTCACGAACTGAATGTCGGCTTGGCCGCGATCCATCTGCAGGCTGACTTCGAGTGATCCCAGCGAAGCCGGTGCCAGTGTCAGCGTGGTCTGCCCTTGGTCCAGACGGCTCATGGTCGAAATATGAGAGGCCAGTGCCTGATTCCAGTGATCGCTATCAATGGATGGCATCGTGGTGGCGGCACTGGCTGCTTGGGCAGCGCTACCGTTGCCGCTGGTTGTCTGGCTGATGGCGTTCTGAAGGCCAAAGTCCGCCTGCGAGCGTGACGACGATGTATCGACATCGCGTTCGTCATTGGCCAGTTGCGCCGCTGCCTGTGCATTCTGGTTGAGCGCGGACGTTGCGTTCTGTGATGTCGTGACCGGTGTGCGGGTACGCGTACGGTCGGATGAACTGGCATTGTCCAGCGAGAAGGGCGTAGCCGTGCGGCGTTCTGCTGTACTGCCTTCCTGAACGGTAGTGCTCTGAGCCGCTGCCTTCAGGGCTTCGGCGCTGCCCGCTGCACTGGTCTGATCATTGCGCTTCTGATCGACCAGCTGCTGAAGGGCCAGTGCCTGCTGCAATGCTTCGTTGCGGGCATCGGTGGCCTGCGTGGTGGTCGACGTGACAGTCGTGGCTGCCGCATTCACTGGCTCTAGCCCTTTCTGCGGGGCCGTCGTTTGAGCGGTCAGCGTGCTTTGCACGGCTTGCTGCGTATCGCCCGTCATCATCTGCTCGACGACCATCGACGCCAGAATGTCATTGGCCGCTTCGTCGTCGGTGGTGTCCGCCTGCTGTGTCGAACGACGGCGTGCGGCCTGAGACGAGGCCGTTTCGGTTTCCGCTGTCGTCAAATGTTTATCGCGGCGCTGCGCCGAGGCGTGCTGTGCGTTGGTCTTGCTGTCGGCGCTGGCCAGCGTGATCGCTTTTGCACGGTCTTCTTCGTGCGTGGCCGAGGCAGCAGGTGCGTTCGATGTTGATGTCGACGCCTGTTCTTGTGTGGTCGATGCGTCGTTCAGGGTGTTCTGGTACAGCGTGCTGAAGCCGTTCGACTCCCCGGCAGATACCGGGGCGGACGCCGATGGGGGCGTAGATGCAGCAGGCAGTACCGACGTAATGGAAAACGAACCGGTAGACATGGAAGGCTCTCTGTTGCAAATGCAGTGGATATAAAGTAAAGGCACTACCGGCCTTGCGGCCGGTAGTCATGACGCAGAAGAGGTATCAGGTGCCGCTCATGACACTGCGCGCACGGCTGGCATACTCATCCATCATGCGCTGATCGAGGCGTTTCTCGCGGGCCAGCGCCGCCTGTTCGCGCCGCTTGCGTAGCACGTCATAGGCATTGGTTTCGCGCTTCACTTCCTGCCAGTGGGTCAGGGCGCGTTCGACACGCTGGCACGCCGCATCCAGCTGGATCAGCTGCTGCTTGCGTGTCGCGTCGAGCGATTCGATGAATGCCTGCTGCTGTGCAAAGCGTTTGGCCGGTGCTCCGGCCATGCCCAACTGATTGAGTCCCTGACGGTACTGTGTCAGGTAGCGCTCGATCTGCTGTAGCTGCGTTTCACAGCGCTGCTGTTCGGCGCGGCAGTGGCCGAGCGTGCGGCTGGCGATATCCAGCCGTTCCTCGGCCAGATCGATCAGCACATCAAGTGATGAAGTGGCCTTGGCCATGTCGATCTTCTCCCAGTGTCAAGTCGCGCCGCATCACGAAGCGCGCAGTGTCGCCAGTCCCTGAATGGACGACGCCACATCGGCTCGCTCGTTGATGCCTTGTTTGAGATACGCCTCTATTTGAGGGTATTTCTGGATCGCCTGATCGAGCATCGGGTCGCTACCAGCGGCATAGGCACCGACGTTGATCAGGTCGCGGTTACGCTGATAGCGCGACATCAGTTGTTTTATATACTGCACATTGCTGAAGTGCTGATCGTCGATCAGGGCCGTCATGGCACGGCTTATCGAGGCTTCGATGTCGATCGCCGGATAGTGGCCGGCTTCCGCCAGACTGCGGTTGAGGACAAAGTGGCCATCAAGGATCGCGCGGGCCGAGTCGGCGATCGGATCCTGCTGGTCATCGCCTTCGGTCAGTACCGTATAGAACGCCGTCATGGTGCCTTTGCCGGGCGCATCATTACCGGCGCGCTCGACCAGAGCAGGCAGACGTGCGAAGACGGACGGTGGGTACCCTTTGGTGGCCGGCGGCTCGCCGATGGCCAGCGCGATTTCACGCACGGCCATGGCGTAGCGGGTCAGGGAATCCATAATCAGCAGCACGTCCAACCCCTGATCGCGGTAGTCTTCGGCCAAACGGGTCGCATAGGCCGCCCCTTGCAGGCGCAGTAGCGGTGAGTTGTCGGCCGGTGCTGCAACTACGACTGAGCGTTCCAGGCCTTCCGTTCCCAGCACTTCTTCGATGAAATCCTTCACCTCTCGGCCACGCTCACCGATCAGCCCGACCACGATGACATCGGCCTGTGTGAAGCGGGCCATCATGCCGAGCAGTACGCTCTTACCAACACCGGAGCCCGCGAACAGACCAAGCCGCTGGCCTTTGCCGACGGTCAGCATGCCGTTGATGGCGCGAACGCCCACATCGAGCACCTGTTTGATAGGGGCACGCTGCAGAGGGTTAAGAATGGGGGAGTTGAGCGATACACGACGCACATCGACCAGCGGGCCTTTGCCGTCCAGTGGTTCTCCGCGGGCATCGACGACGCGGCCGAGCATATTGGTGCCGACGGGCAGTACCTTCTGTCGACCGTGATAGGAATCGTTGGTCCAGACGCGCGCACCGGGCACAAGCCCGGCGGTTTCTTCATATGGCATCAGATACAGCGTGTCGCGCGTAAAACCGACAACCTCTGTTTCCGCCATACCCGCGCCGTCCGCTAGTTCGACCATACAGGTCGACCCCAGCGGTAGCTTGAGCCCTGCGGCTTCCAGCACGAGACCGGTCGCGCGCAGCAGGCGACCTGTGGTGGTCGTGCGGGGCAGGGCGTGAACGGCGGAAGTGGTAGCCGCAAGCGAGGTCAGTCGTTCTTCGAACAGCGATTGCATGAAGCGCGCATCGTCTGGATAGGCCGTCTGCCAGAGCGCATCGTGTGCATCGGCGTCCTCGATAGCCGTCGAGGAGGGGTGATCCGCTACTGACATGGACTCAGTCCTCCTTGAGATGAACGGCGTGCATCAGGCGTTGCCAGCGTTCTGCATGGGTGCTCAGCGTCGTCTGCTGTTCGGTTTCCAGACGGCAGTCGCCGCGAGCCAGTTGATGGTCGCTGCGCAGCTGCCAGCCGGTCTGTTTCAACGTGTCCTGCAAGTGATCGTGCACTAGCGTGTAATCGTCCGGATGCAGGTAGATACGCAGTACATCGGCGGTGTGGCCTTCTTCCTCCAGCATCGCGTCGACATCCGCGACGATCTGCTCGGGGCGAAGAGTGAGCGCTTCACCGGCCAGTTGGCGTCCGGTTTCCAGTGCCAGCTCGGTGACGGCCTGCGTCTGGCGCTGGCTGTAGTCGTGCAGGGCATGGCGGAACTGACGGATCAGCACCTCGATATGCTCGATATGGCCGGCCAGGCGTGCGTCGAGCGCCGCTTCAGCGCGAGAGCGAGCGTCCTGTTCACCGCTGTCGAAGCCCGCCTGATAGCCCGCTTCGTAAGCGGCCTTCCAGGCGCGGTCTTCGGCTTCCTTCTTGGCGATCTCGAACAGCTGGCGGCGCATATCAATGGCCCGTTCCTCATTGGGATCGGGAATGCGGTCGGCCAGTGTCTCCGGGGCGGGTGTCTGATCAGGCGGCGTATCGGAAGCCGCGCCATTGTTGCTGGCGCGGTTTGTCCGTGAATGCCGTTCCTTTTCGTCTTCGGCTAGATCGAGGGGTTTCATGTCCCAGCGATGCCATGACGTTGTCAGGCTGTCTTTCTGAGCATGCTGGGCGAGTATGCGAGCAGATTCAGACATACGCTTCTTCGCCTTTGCTGATCACGATCTCGCCGTTGTCTGCAAGACGACGGGCCAGATCGACGATTTTCTTCTGCTCGGCTTCTACCTGAGACAGGCGGATCGGGCCGCGCATTTCCATCTCTTCACGCAGCAGTTCGCCAGCACGGGACGACATATTGCCAAGGAAGTGCTCCTTGAGGTCGTCGGCGGCGCCCTTGAGCGCGATGACCAGCGTATTGCTGTCGATGTCCTGCAACAGGCGCTGGATAGAGTGGCCGTCGATATCCAACAGGTTGGCGAAGACGAACATTTCGTCGACGATCTGCTGGGCCAAATCTTCGTTGTAGTTGCGCAGAGCGTCGAGGGCTTCCTCTTCGTCGGAGCCGTTCATCATGTTGAGGATCTCGGCCGTCGGATGGATACCGCCGATACGACCACGCTTGATCTGCTTGCCGCTCAGCATGCCGCCCAGTACCTCATTGAGTTCTGCCATGGCTGCCGGCTGAACGCTGTTGAAGGTCGCGATGCGCAGCAAGATGTCGTTACGCAGCGCGCTGTCGAACAGCGCCAGTACGTCGGCCGCCTGACCACGCGACAGATGGATGATGATGGTGGCGATGATCTGCGGATGTTCGTCGCGGATGATTTCGGCCACCATGGCCGGTTCCATGCTGTCGAGTGCCTGAACGCCACTTTCTTCCTCTTCCTCTGGATCGAAAATCTCTTCCATGAGGCTGTTGGCGCGGTCTTCGCCCAAGGTCTTGAGCAGGATCGTGCGCACATGGTCCGACGAATTGATGCTGAGTGCGCTGTACTGATCCACTTCGTCGTTGAACATGTGCAGCGCTTCGCCGACCTTCTCGTTCGAGATCTGGCCGATCTGCACCATGGCACGGCTCAGCAGCTGCATGTCCTTGATGCCGAGGTGCTTGAACACCTCGACGACGGTATCTTCTTCGAGCGTCAGCATCAGGATGGCGCTGCGCTCAAGTCCAGGCGTCATGTCAATGGACTTATTTTTTGTCTTCGCTTTCATGCATCCATCCTTTCAGAATCATGGCAATCAGGCTTGGATCCTGGCGTGCACGTTCACGAACGTCACGAATACGGTTCTCATGCTGCTGACGTTTGATCTGGGCGACTTCGCGTTCGAATTCGGTATCGTCGTCCTCTTCCTCTTCTTCTTCCTGAGCGGTCAGCTCCTGCAGACGGCGCTGCTGTTCGAGGCGATCGCGGTAGCGCAGCCAGTGCGGGCGAACCAGTTTGCGCCACAGCAGCCAAGTGATGATGGCGTACACGATGTAGCGGCCATAGTTGCTCAGGAAGCCTGCGAGCAGCGGATTTTCCCACCACGGTGTCGTGTCTTCGTCGACGGTCGGCGTCAGCGGTGCATTGACGATTTCGAGACTGTCGCCGCGGGCTTCGGAGTAGCCCATGGTTTCACGCGCCACGCGCTTGATGCGGTCCATCGTCTCGGCGTCGAGAGCGATCGGCTGACCTTCTTCAGGTGCCGCTTCTGTCGCGGGTGCCGTCTGCTGAGGCTGAGCTGCGTTGCCGTCCTTCTGTTCGGTCGGTGCGGCAGGCGCTTCTGCCGTAGCCGGTTTGGCCGGAGCAGGGCGATAGTTGACGACAACGGCGACGGACAGGCGTTTTACGGTACCGCGCTGTTCCTGTACGTGGCGGATCGTGCGGTTGACTTCGTAGTTGCTGGTCTGATCGCGACGCGTGCTGTTCGGCGGCTCAATGCGGGTGGTCTGCTGATCCTGTGCGTTGATCGGAGAAGCAGCCGTGCCAGGAGGCTGGTTGCTGATCGCGCCCGGAACGCCGCCAACGGCTGTGCTGCCGACCTGACGGGATTCGCTGGTCTGCTGGCTGCGCAGTGCTGTGCGTTTCGGATCGCTGTTGGGATCGTAGAGTTCCTGCGTGTGCTCTGCGCGCGAGAAGTCGACATCGGCGGTGACCACGGCACGAACGTTCTCCGGCCCCATCATGGCGCCCAGAATAGATTCGAGGCGCTTCTGATATTCGCGCTCGATCTGCTGGGTGTACTTGAACTGGGCATCATCAATGCTGTCGGGGTTGCCGTTCTTGGTCAGTAGCTCACCGCGCTGGTCCACGATGCTGATGGCATCGTTGGGCATTTCGCTGACGCTGCTGGAGACCAAGTGCGTGATAGCAGCCACTTGGCTCTGATCCAGCGTGCGGCCTGAACGCAGGTGCACGACGATGGACGCGCTGGGTTTGCGGCGGTCGCGTACGAACACGGACGGGGCGGGAATGGCCAGATGTACACGCGCCTTCTCTACGGCATCAACCGTTTCGATGGAGCGCGCCAGCTCACCTTCCAGCGCACGCTGGTAGTTAACGTGTTCGGCGAACTGACTGATACCGAAAGCCTGCTTGTCCATCAGCTCGAACCCGACGCCACTGGCCTTGGGCAAGCCTTGACCTGCCAGCGCAAGGCGAACTTCATCCACCTGGCCGGAAGGGATCATGACGGTCGAACCGTTAGCGGCTAACCGATAAGGCACCTTCATCTGATCGAGTTGAGTGACGATGGCACTGCCATCTGTGTCCGACAGATTGCTGAACAGGGTCTTGTAGTCGGGGCTTCGAGCCCACAGCAAGATGACCAACAAGACCGCGGCAGCAGCTGCAACGGCCATCACTAAGGATAGGTAAGGGATCTGGCGAATACGCTTGAGCAGTTCTTCTGCCCGTTGCGTCAAAGCAGTTCTGGCTGAGGCCGTCGTGCTGCTCATGCGTCTGCTCCTGGCGTCAATGAAACGGCGATGGTGAAAGACATGCCACTCCGAGGTCTGTATTTCTTTATTGATTGTCCCTGTGCGCCATCAGTACATATGCACAAGGCAAGATCGGATGGTGACTATTATTCGTGCTTACGCAGGCAGTGATGGGCTGAATAGGCCGTGATTTGAACTTTATTCCGTTCTTTAGCGATACCTTGAGAATGCTAGGCTTGCCCCGACCTCCGGAGACCGCGTGTGGCGGTCGATTCCGGCCGTTGTGTTTCATTCATTCCGTCATCAGTTGATCGAAGAAACAGGAGACGAGGCCATGGCCATTTCAGGCGTAGGCATGCAGAACGTACTGCAGATGTTGGAGTCGACATCGCTGCAGGCAGGCAACACGATCGGATCTGCACAAAACAGTGCGGCACAGATCAGCAACGCGCAGGAAGGGCTAAGCTTTTCCGATACCCTTAAGAATTCACTGGACCGTATCGACGGCATGCGCAAGAGCGCCGATGCCAAGGGACAGGCCTATGCCCGTGGCGACAAGAACGTCCAGCTCAACGATGTGATGGTCGATATGCAGAAAGGCAGTCTGGCGCTGCAGATGGGCGTTGAAGTGCGCAATAAGGTAGTGACGTCGTACAAGGAAATCATGAACATGCAGGTGTGATCCCCCTGAAGGGCCTGCATGATGAGCGCGATATCGGTGTCTTGCGTTTCTAGGGGCGAACACGCTTGATGGAAAGGCAGGTCTTGGCGTTCGGGAACATGCTCGACGCCATGAGCAAAGACAAGGATGATCCCTTGGCGGCAGCTAATCTCCCATAGCCCCCGCGGTCTCAAGACTGCTGGGGCTATGCGCGTTATAGGGGCTGTTTGAAGGGTACTACATAGGCTCGGCCCCGTTACTTAGAGAGCGTTTCATAGCCTGAGTGAGTGATTTTGCCCTTCCCTACAATGGAAGGTTTCTACCCCAATTTTGGGGTGTGAAGTTCCTTCAATGACATGGGTATTGGGGTGATGAAACATGCTCTTATATATAACGCCTTTACGACAGACACTGCTGCATAAGGTGTCAGCGCCGTACGGCGGCAACCCCATGATATATCTATGCCTCTACTGCCGAGTAATGACCGTCTTGAGGTGGATGATCTTGCCCGAGGGGTTGGTGGGGTAGCGAGCGGCCCGCAGTGCGTCAATGCCGCGGCCACACAGCTCAGCGTTGTCATCTTCACGCTGGGCCAGTGCTGTCGCAAACGAGCCGTCATGGTCGACGTACAGGTCGATCTGGCAGCGCTGTGTTGCCGGCATGCGCTGCGGTGTGATGTTCTGGAACGCGCGTTTGGCGACGACGGCGTAAGGCTTCGTGGCATGGTTGCTGCTTTCTATATCGTCACCATCATCAAGCGATAGTTCCGAGCCTTCCTCGGCCGATGGGCCACACGGCATGTCCATGCGGCGGCGACTGAAGGTCAGTGTATGGCTTATGCCATTGTTGACAATATCGCTGCTGATGGTCATCAGCACATCGGCATGATGATCGGACTGAAGCAGATAGGACAGTGTTCCGCCGTCATAGTCGGGGGCGGCGGCACAGATCAAATGATGGCGGATGCCTTTTCTGTCCAGCGACGGTAGCGGGTCGAAGGCGCAGTTAGTGTCAGCATCACCATAGCACCCGTCAGCCCGAAGCCGGATCCACCCAGGTACATCGGTGGTGGTGCTATCTGTCATCAAGGCTAGCTGCCAGCCCAGCTCTTGGTGGATATCGTCACGCAGAGTCGCGGTCTTGCCCGCTATGTCCATGCGGAAATAGCCCGTGCGTATCTCTCTGGGCTGTGCGTCAGAGGGTGTGGTGGGAGCTTGCCAGATCAGCGGCAGATGAGGTTGCCAATCGCGCGACCATGGCGAGCCGTTCTCTTCCATGATGGCGGTCACGACCTCCGCAAATTCTGTATGAGGTTGGCCGTTGAGCGATGCTGGGACAACGCTGGTGGTCAGGTTCATTGGCTGGCGCACAGTATGTTCCAAGGACGTCGCTTCGGCAGATAACGACATGCCGATAAAGGCACTCCACAGGCAGAATCGGATGACGCGCATATTATCCCTTCATAATGATTTTATTTAGAGGCTGTTTCATAACCTGAGTGATTGCTTTTGCCCTTTCCATAATAAAAGGTGTCTACCGCAATTTTGGGGTTTGAAGTCCCTTCAATGATATGGGGATTGAGTTTATGAAACATGCTCTTAGTTATAACAATGGTTTCATGAATTCTACCGTATAACGCTTTCCATGGCTCGGCCAGGTCGCTGCTGACGACGGTTCAATGAACGGCGGCTATCTGCATGCAGAAGGCCATCGGGCTGGGTGCTTGGGTAGAGCAGAGGATTGACGGCGTATGTCGTGAGTGCAATCGCAATACCGCCAGTAGGTAAGTGAACGATCATCAGGTTCGAGCGATAGGAAGGGGGTTGATGGGCCCTACGGGCTGTGATCGGCGGGATCTATAAGGAATCCGAGCAGCGCTAATGCAGGGAGAATGACAATGTTCACGGCTAGCGTAAAGTACCGCAGGCATTAGTCCGTAGGTGTGACGATGCAGAGCCTTATTCGTATAAGGGAAAAGCACGACGGGCAGTGCCGTGTATTAGGCGGTGCCGCCCGTCGTTTCGCCGTTATTTATATCGCAGGCGTACATTGAGTAGAGAAATACCGCGCGTGATCAGGTGTGATTGAATCGGTGTGCACGGTGTGTCGTCGTTTACTGTTTTCAGTCGAGGATGCGGCGAGCATACCGGCAGACGAATGCCACGATGACCAGCGTCAGGGCGGCGAAGCCGCTGAATAGCCCAACATAGCCTGTCTGCTTCAGCAGTAGGCTGCCGATCCAAGTGCCCAAGCCGCCTCCGCCGAAGACGCCGACGCCAACCAACCCCGATGACAGCCCTTTGTAGAGTGGTGCCCGTGTCAACGCAGTGCTGGCCAGTACGGACTGAATGAGTACATAGGCGGTGCCCAGCAGCAGAACCGCTAGATAGGCCAGCAGGCAGTTCTGCGCGATCAGGCAGCCGAAAGCACACAGCGAGCAGACGAATCCGGCGGTCAGGCGCTGCTGAGCAGAGAAGCGAGCGGCCAGCACTGTATTGGCCATCCCAGCCGAGAAGCATACCAGCCCAAACAGCATCAGCCCGATGCCGACCCAAGTGTGAGGCAGACCGAATACGCTTGAAAGGTAGGCCCCCATGAAGGAGTAGCCGCCCAGCACTGTGGCGCCATTGCAGGCCGCTAGCGCATAGAGTGCAAGCAGGCGTCTGTTATTCAGCAAGGCACAGAGTGCGCCACGCAGTGACGAACGCGTTGACGACTCGGCCGCAGAAGGAAGCAAGAACAGCAGGCCGCACGAGATCAGCGACAGTACCGAGAAAATAGCAAAGATACTGCGCCATCCCCCTAGCTCAAGAAGCCAGCCGCCCAAGCCGGCGCTCAGTCCCTGACCCAAAAAAACGCTGCCGAAGAACAGGCCAATAACGTTGGTCAGCATCTGAGGAGTATAAAGTTCGCCCAGTGCGCCTAGCGACACGGTGATGATACCCGCGGCGAAGAAACCGGCCATGAAGCGAAAGGCGGTCAGCCACGCAAGACTGCCCGCCAGTGCGCAGCACAGAGTGGCAATGCACAGCAGCAGCATTAAGAGCTGCAGCACGGTCTTCCTCTTATAGGTATCGCTGTAGTAGCCATAGAGCGGCTGCATGATGCCGTAAGGCAGAAGATAGGCGGTAAGTACGGCGCTCGAGCGGGCAACGGTCGTATCGAAGGTCGAAGCGATATCGGGCAGTAGCAGTGAGGCCACCCAGTTGTCAGCGGCCGAAATAAATCCTGCAAAGCCTATCCAGCACAGCGCATGATGCTTGTTCACCTTTTGCTCCTCGATACAATGTAATTGCGTATATAAACGGAAACTTCCGGCATTGTAGAAATCTCTCTTATCCTTAAAGAAATCACTTGATTCACAGCACGATATTCATAGCTATGATATTTAGTGCGTAACGTCAATTGTGAGCGTGATATGAATCAAGTGCTGTGCATATATGCCGCAGGTTATTCAATGAGGCTTTACTTTTTCTAGATGGATTAAATAAAAACAGCGTGTTCCGTAGCGAAAGGAAAATGCCCGCATAGGGTAACAGAGGGGGTAAGAGCCAAATGTTCAGATACCACCGGGCGCGATGGCTACAACAGCGGTTGCTCGCTGTCATCCAGTACGCTCATCGGTGATGTATAATAAGATAATTAAGGACGATGGTTATATTCATGTGTCGATGGTTATAGCACCATAAGCGATATAATTATAGTTGAACAGTGCAATACCATTATTGCTATGCTTATTATATTTTGAGTGTCATGATTTGTCTGCGGTTATATTGTGCGAAAAGGCTGTTAGATACATTATGGTCTTGAGGTGATATGGACCAATATGATATTGGAAAACTCTTTAAGAGACTGTTGCATAATCTGAGTGATTACCTTTCCCCTTTCTAAAATAGACGGCTTTTGTCGCAAATTTTTGGTTTGAATTCTCCTCAATGACATGGGTATTGGGGGTATGAAATACGCTCTAAGATAATACGGGCATGCGCTGAATATTTCAGGCGGCGAGACGAGTTTTGTCACTTGAAAGGAAGAGGCCTGATGCCACGACTTGCGGGATCGAACATACCGTTAGTACGCGAGTGAGTTGGTCATCGTCATGCTGGTGCTTTATCTGACAATGTCAGTGGGGAACGGCAAACCGTATGGTGGGTGGGAGTATCGCTGCGGTGTGGGATGGCAGCCAAGGTGCCGAGCTAGTTGAAAAGGGATCGTTCCCTTCCGCCGTGCAAGGTGCTCTTCATGGATAGAAGCGGCGGGGGAACCGGTTGGGCGAGGGGAATCGTCGCTATCCAGAAAAGGAACGGAGAAAAGGCAGACACTCTACGAGAGACATGTCCACCTTTTGGTGGTTGGCCGTAGCCATGGAGGCATCATCCTGCAACTGCACTCGGCCAACAGGCCTATGGCCCGCTGAACCGACGTCACGAAAGAGAAACGGTTACCAGCTCAGCTTTACGCGCAGGCGGGCAACGGCCTGGGAATGAAGCTGACTGACACGGGATTCACTGATTCCCATGACCGCTCCGATTTCCTTAAGGTTGAGCTCTTCCTGGTAGTAAAGCGCCAGCAGCATCTGTTCTCGCTCAGGCAGTTGACCGATCATTTCCATTAAACGCTGTTTTGTCGCGGACTCTGTAGCGGCCTGCTCCGGGGTATCGTATGGCGACAGGTCCGGATCAATCGCACTGGCCAGTGTCTCATCGTCACTTTCTTCCTGATAAGAACTGAATAGCCCGTCGTTGGCATCGCCCATCAACTTACGGTACTCGTTGATCGACATTTCCAGATGATCTGCCACCTCACGTTCAGAGGGGGAGCGACCCAGAATCTGTTCCAGCGAGCGCATGGCCTGTTCGACACGGCGATAGGAGCGGCGAACACTGCGGGGTAGCCAGTCGCGGCTGCGCAGTTCGTCGATCATCGCACCATGTACGCGTTGGCTTGCGTAGGTAGAAAAGGATGCCCCCTGTGTCGCATCGAAACGGTCATAGGCATCGATCAGTCCCACAATGCCGGCTTGGATCAGATCGTCGACCTCGACGCTGGCAGGCAGGCGTACCTGCAAAGCCAGAGCCTGTCGACGAACCATCGGCAGATACTGAGAGATCAGGCCGGCACGTTCGCGTCGGCCAGAGGCCGTATATATATCTGCTGTCCCTATTGATGATGACATGGAAGCCTTCTTCTATTCTGCAAAACGGATTCGCACAGGCACGCATTATCCGGTGGCACCTCCGATAATGAGGGTCGGAAAAGGGGGGCTTTTACATGCCATATTCTTCAATCTGACGGGATAAAGCTTCACAGGATGGTGCCGATACTTTTTGGGCAGCGGCGAAGATCGCTACCACGCCATAAAAGAAAGAATAGAAAGGCAACTCATAAACCGTGGCGTGTATACATCACAGTTTTAAAGGAAACGAATAAATGGCACAGGTAATTGCTACTAATACACTTTCTCAGCTGACTCAGAACAACCTGGATAAATCGCAGAAAGCACAGAACCAGGCGATCGAACGTCTGTCTTCTGGTCAGCGTATCAACAGCGCCAAAGATGACGCAGCGGGTCTGGCCATTTCCGACCGCATGACGTCGCAGGTCAACGGTCTGAAGCAGGCCAACCGCAACGCCAACGACGGTATGTCCATGGCGCAGACCGCTGAAAGCGCTTTGGGGGCAGTAACGGATAACCTTCAGCGTGTACGTGAGCTGGTCGTGCAGGCCGCTAACGGCACGTACACTGATGAAGACCGTCAGAGCATCAACAACGAAATTGATGCTCGTCTTCAAGAAGTGGATCGCATTGGTAAAGACACCACGTTCAACCAGAAGCAGCTGCTGGGTAGCACGGGGACTACCGCTACAGCGCTGACGGATACCGAACTGACCACCAAACTGCAGATTGGTGCATTTGACGGTCAAACTATCGACCTGAAACTGACCGACGTACGTACGGTTGCCAGCACGCTGAAAGGTGGATCTGACTACACTACGGCGGGCAACAAACTGATCGACGGCACAGGTAAAGTCCAAGATAGCGCACTGGCGACTATCGACGCTCAAATCAAAGCCGTTGACAGCACTCGTAGTACGCTGGGTGCTCAGCAGAACCGTCTGGAATCTACAGTAGAAAGTAATGCGGCTACGGCAACCAACCTGTCTGCTGCCAAATCTCAGATCTCTGACGCTGACTACGCTGCCGAGGTTTCTGCGATGAGCACCGCGCAGATTCTGCAGCAGGCGGGTCAGAACGTGCTGTCTCAGGCGAACTCTGTGCCGCAGAACGTCCTGTCTCTGCTCAAATAAGGCCAAGCCTTTTTGTGGTGGCTAGAGAGATACCGCGTGTTGCTGCATGAATCGCAGCGGCGTATTCATCGTAAAGCATAACGCGTATCCATGGTGTCCAACGGGCCTTCCTTCGGGAAGGCCCGTTTTGCATGGGCACTAGAGAAGATAAGTTGAAGAAAAAAGAAGCAGGGCAAGTACACCTTCAGGGTGCTCTGCCTTGGCGGTGGCTATTTATCGGTTATCGTCTTCGCGAGCAGAAAAGATACGTTATGTCGTTGTAGTTATAGTGGGTCAGCGCGTGTCCTCTTTTTTTTGTATCAAAGATGCTCAAACACAGAGGAGAGGATTCAACGCCTTCCTATCTGTAGGGCATTGTACGGTAGCGCTTGTGTAAACGGCTTGGATGCCATTTCTATCTGCCCAACTGCCCAACTGCCCAACTGCCCAACTGCCCAACTGCCCAACTGCCCAACTGCCCAACTGCCCAACTGCCCAACTGCCCAACTGCCCAACTGCCCAACTGCCCAACTGCCCAACTGCCCACCAACCCACCAACCCACCAACCCACCAACCCACCAACCCACCAACCCACCAACCCACCAACCCACCAACCTAGGGGATCAGTTCTGTCGCTGGGCTTTGTATCCGCGCCCTCAAGCGCGGTTTCGGTGGCGGCCGTGGAGGGGGTGTCTGGCAAAGGCGCTCTCCCAACGTTGCGCTTGTGATTAAAGGCAATGCGTCCGCACCCCATCATTTATAAAGGTGGTGACTCGGATGCACGTTTGAGCGCTTTTATGGGTGCGAGGGGGAGGGCATGTGATGCCTTGGCCTTGATGAACGTGTGCTTATTCAACCGCTTTCGGTAACCGATCGGGCGGTTTTCAGCGCGATACGACAGGTGGAAGAGATAATTTTCGGGGCAATATAAAAAAGATGTACCGCAGAGTAATCAATGGGATAGCTAAGGTAGTGGGTATTTCCTTACCTGTAATATGCTGAATGCTCTGGCTATTTAGTAGGACTATAAGCACTTGAGCAAAGCATAGTTTCGAGGTGGGACATTTCTTATTGCTATATCTCAACATTGCGAATGGAAATTGGCTTAAAGATACCCAAGGGCGGGCCGATAATTTTGGAGCAACGGTAGTCACCGTTACCACACCACAAGAGGCATAGATAGCCCCGGTGTGTAGATATCAGCGTTTTAAAGGACACGAAAATGGCACAGGTAATTGCTACTAACACGCTTTCCCAGCTGACCCAGAACAACCTGGACAAATCCCAGAAAGCACAGAACCAGGCGATTGAACGTCTGTCTTCTGGTCAGCGCATCAACAGCGCCAAAGACGACGCTGCTGGCCTGGCGATCTCTGACCGCATGA
This sequence comes from Zymobacter palmae, assembly GCF_003610015.1. Taxonomy (NCBI): domain Bacteria; kingdom Pseudomonadati; phylum Pseudomonadota; class Gammaproteobacteria; order Oceanospirillales; family Halomonadaceae; genus Zymobacter; species Zymobacter palmae. The sequence continues at coordinate 1,736,560 of NZ_AP018933.1, read as the reverse complement.
CTTCTCAGGTTAACGGTCTGAAACAGGCTAACCGTAACGCCAACGATGGTATGTCTATGGCTCAGACTGCTGAAAGCGCTCTGAGTGCAGTTACCGACAACCTTCAGCGTGTACGTGAGCTGACGGTTCAGGCGAAAAACGGTACTTACACTGACGAAGACCGCCAGAGTATCAACAACGAAATCGACGCTCGCCTGCAGGAAGTGGACCGTATCGGTAAAGACACCACGTTCAACGGCAAGCAGCTGTTGGGTAGCAGCGACAAAACTTACTCCGGTACTGCTCAGACTGACGCCCAGCTGACTACCAAACTGCAGATCGGTGCATTCGACGGTCAGACGATCGACCTGAAACTGACTGACGTTCGTTCTGTAGCGTCTACACTGAAAGGTGGCCCTGACCAGACTATCAGCGGTAACGCTCTGATCGACAAAGACGGTAAGGTTTCTGACTCAGCTCTGGCTACACTCGATGCTCAGATCAAAGCGATCGACAGCACTCGTAGTACGCTGGGTGCACAGCAGAACCGCCTGGAATCTACAGTAGAAAGTAACTCCGCTACTGCTACCAACCTGTCTTCTGCTAAATCCCAGATCTCCGATGCTGACTATGCATCTGAAGTATCTGCAATGAGCACCGCTCAGATCCTGCAGCAGGCTGGTCAGAACGTACTGTCCCAGGCTAACTCTGTACCGCAGAACGTACTGTCTCTGCTCAAGTAATACAGAGCATTACTTGTGGTGGCTGTGGGGATACCAAGTGTCCCCACAGGGGAATGAAAATCTCCCTGTGTGGGCCACTTCGAGTACCCGTTGTGTCCAGCGAGCCTTCCTTCGGGAAGGCTCGTTTTGTTTGTGGCGTACCCTGTTTTCCATATGCTTTCTTTACATCGTGGCAGGTAGCTGTGAGATCGGTCTCTGTATTGGGAGTGAGCATTGAAGCGTGCGGTCTGGATACGGTGGGGTTGGTAACGACCACGGTGTCGTTTTTGAATGCGAGATGCTGTTTCTGAGGCCGCGCAACAGGCGAAAATGTTCTTCGCGCTAAAAATTGGCGATAGAGTAAGGCCGAATTTTGGGGAGTAGGCCACTCAAGGATAGGAAAGAGGAGGGTCGTTATTCTTGGTCACGAATGATGAATATACGGTATATGACACTTAGATAACGGCTGTCATTAGCACGATCAATGATGGGATGAGTTCAGAGGCGCTAAGATCCATCGTTACATTCTGAATAAGCGGTGAATTAAATAAAGGGACGGGGCGGGCTACGGGGCACAATAGTGTTTCCGAGACGAAGGGTATTAGCTGCACCTCAATTATTTTACAAGGGTGCAACATCGCACCGCTATGACCTATTGCTTATACATGCTTTCTATTGGGTAGGTGTAATATGGTTTTACACTTTGTAACGGCTTACGAAGTGATCTATTTCATCAATGATTTCGTCGTAGAAGACAGAAGGCACATCGTGTCCCATACCGTTGAGGGGCTTGAATATTGCGCCAGGAATCGTATCGGCGACGTCCCGAGCGCAGGCGATGGGCCACAGCGGATCGCATGTGCCATGCATAACTAAGGTGGGACAGTGTATGGAAGACTGCCATGATCTGAAATCGCCCATTGAGGCGAAGGCTGCAAACTGCCGGCGTGCACTGCCTCTCATATAGCCTCTCTCCAGCTCATCCTGCACGATACCCCAGTGAAACTCTTCATCGAAAGGGCATCCATGCCCTGCAAGCCCCCTATTCAGTGTCATCTTATAGTCAAGATATAACGCTCTTTCCGTCACCGGATCCGGGGTATGGCGCGCCATGATCTCCGCTAGTCCGGGGGCGGAAGGGGGCAATGCCGGGTTCATGCTGCTGGTCATGACCGAAGTGACCGTGCTGATATGCTCGGGGTAAAGATACGCTGTCAGCTGTGCAATGGTGCTTCCCATTGAATAGCCGACAAGATGAGCCTGACCGATGCCCAGTGCGTCTAGTAGGCCAACTGTATCTTCCGCCATATCATAAAGTGTATAAGGCGCTTGATAGTCTTTCGGTGCCGTGCCATGTGCATCGGCCAGTACGCCTTGCCTTGGCTGCACGATGTTGGGGAAGTGCGTGGATAGCCCGCTGTCACGGTTATCAAAGCAGGTGACGCGATAGCCTTTATCTGCCAGTTTCTGGCGCAGCGGTTTTGGCCAGCGGGTCAGTTGTATGCCAAGCCCCGTGACCATCACAATATCGCATGATGGCTGTGAATTCCCGAGCGTTTCATACCCCAGCGTTATGCCTTTTTCCGTAGTTACTGTCGGCATGATGTTTCTCCTCCAATTAAATCGGGCACTTACATTAATATGGCGATTCTTTTTAAATCGCTATATTAGTATAGTGGATTATCGCTGTTGTCTAACTCCCAAGAGATGAAAATAATAATATGTGGTTTCGCTTCATTGTTTTACGTAATAATTCTATAAAATATAGCGCAATAATATTGTCCGCTATATGCAGTGAACTTAAGAAAAGGCGCTTGAATGATTTACTGTAATTTATCAGATACCTTAAATCTAGCGCAGAAAGGGAAGTGCTATTTAGGAAGACAGGTAAGGAGAAAGTGGTATGGTCATAGATAAGTAAATATTGTCTGTGCATTATTAAGCGTGAGATGAACGGTATTTTTACACGCATCACGTCGTTGAGTGGAGGGCGTCTTTTTTTATGACAGGCACTCTACCCTTGCCCCCTCATTCTTAGTGCCATATCCTGAATGTTAGGACAGCTTGACTTCATGTGTTGAAGTGGCTTGGTTTTTTTGGTGACGGTGCGTGTCGAAAAAAAATCGATGATTCAAGTGACTACTTGCTGTTAATGCATCATGGAGCGGGGGCATTGTCACCGTCGAAGGGGCTAATTATTTCTGATGTGCAATATACTTATTGTTTGACATTTAATACGGCGAGATGAGGTAGGTGAGGTCTAAAAAGCCTACATTTGAAACAGAATAATAGGGTTGTTTTTTCTTATTGTAATGTATTGTTTCTTTTCTATAAAGATAAGTCGTATCGTAAATTAAAGAGTATGCGTATTTACGGGAAAACGCTCTTGAAATAACTCGACTAAACTAAAGGGAGGTTGCCAAATAACGCAATGTCAATATACTCTTGATAACACTTTCAACTGTCCTGTAACGTTTTCGATACTCTGCCACGACCCTATCACTTCATTCCTCTTTCTCATCGGGATAAAGAGGGCGTTTTCTATTGCCTTATGTTTATCATTGCCTGTGAGAGGGCCTGGCTTATCTATGCCTGTGCTCAATAAATACAATACGGTTCCATCCGTATTATATGGGGTGATATTGTCGTTGGAAGGCAGCGGTGTCGGCGTAGGGAAATATCTAGGATGATATATGGCGACCTCTGCTTCTTTGCCCTCTTCGCACCATGACCTTATTCCCCTAACGGTTGCCCAGCGAGGGTTGTGGTTCAGCCACTACCTTAACCCCAAAGCCCAGCCGTGCGTGTACAAGGTGGCGGAATGTGTCGAGCTGGACGGAATCATACAGCCTGATCTGTTGGCTGATGCCCTTGGCGCGGTAGTCGCCGAAACCGAGGTGCTGCGCTTGATCATGGTACCCACCGATAATGGCCCGGCGCAGTATTTTGCTGAGGAGGTACCCGACACTTTCCGATACGTTGATGTTAGCGACCAGCCTTCCCCCCGTGATGCTGCGCTAGCGTGGATGCAGGCGGACATCGATGGACCTTTCCCTCTTGCGGACGGGCCGCTTTTCTCGCATGCGCTTCTGAAGTTGGGTGACGCACAGTGGATTTTCTACCACTGCTACCACCATATGGTCATGGATGGGCTGGCAGGTTCGCTGTTTATGCGTCGGCTTGCCAACGTTTATTCTGATCGGGTGGCGGGACGATCTTCTTCTGCTGCTGATTTCAGCAGTGTGCAGGAGGTACTTGAGGCAGAGCAGGAGTATGCGTCGTCGGCGCGGGCGGGTAAGGATCGGGATTATTGGGTTGAGCTGCTGCAGGGGCACCCTGCACCGGCCAGTCTGGTAGGGCGGCAGTCGCCCTGTCTGGATGTCGTTCGTCAGCAGCAGTATGTGTCGGAGGCGACCAACCGCGCGCTTCGGGCACTGGCCGAAAAAGAAGGAAAGACGCTGCCGCAGGTGCTCAGTACGTTGGTGGTCGGCTATGTGCATGGTATGACGCAGCAGGAGGATCTGCTGTTGGGTATGCCGGTTATGGCACGTAACGGCAAGGTGATGCGCCAGTTTGCGGGGATGGCCAGTAACGGTGTACCTCTGCGTCTGGCGGTGGATGGCAACGGTTCGCTGGCCGACAACCTTGCCAGTGTCACTCAGGGGATGTACGGCGTAATGCGTCATCAGCGCTATCGTACGGAGGACATCCGTGCCGCGCTGGGTATCCGTGGTTCAAACGATCCTCTTTATCTTACGCTGGTCAATATCCACCCCTTTCAGTATGACGATATTCGCTTTGGAGATGTACCTGCCAAGGTGCTTAATCTGGCGCTGGGGCCGGTGGATGACTTGCTGATCACGTTGATGGATCGCGGTGAATCCGGTGGCATCGAGATATGTCTGAGTGCCAATGCGATGGTGCATGATCGTGCTTCATTGCATTGGCATCTACGGCGACTCAATCACCTGTTGGATAACGCTGTTCGGTGCTGGCATACGCCGTTGTCTTGCTGTGATATGCGGCTTCCAGAAGAACGTCAAACCGTACTGGCATGGGGCGCTATACGGGCAAACCATGACCGCGCGTTATGTCTGCATGAGCTATTCGAGCAGCAAGCAGCCGAGCGCCCGGAAGCGGTAGCGGTCTGCTGTGATGGCGATACGGTGAGTTATGGTCAGTTGAATGCGCAGGCTAACCGGTTGGCGCATGCGTTGGTGGCTCAGGGGGTGACACCCGACAGTCGGGTGGCGATTGCTCTAGAGCGGGGTACCACGTTGCCGCTGGCGATTCTGGCGACCCTCAAGGCGGGCGGTGGTTACGTGCCGCTTGATCCTCATTATCCGCAGCAACGCCTGCGCTATATCCTTGATGACAGTGCCCCTGAGGTGCTGATTACCACCCGTGATCTGCTGCCGCTGTTGGGCGATCTTGATGACGCGCTGACCGTCATGCTGCTGGATGACGAGGCGTGGCAGCGCCAGCCGTCCGACAATATTGCTCCGGCGGCGCTGGGTCTGACGCCGCATCACTTGGCTTACATCATCTATACCTCTGGATCGACCGGACAGCCGAAAGGCGTGATGGTCGAACACCGCAACGTCACCCGCTTACTGGCATCGACCGATGAGGCATTCGCTTTCGGCCCTGACGAAGTATGGACGCTATTTCACTCCTATGCGTTTGACTTCTCAGTATGGGAACTGTGGGGCGCGCTGGCCTACGGCGGCCGTTTGGTGGTCGTGCCGGCCCTGACCGCGCGTTCGCCCGATGCGTTCTATCAGCTGCTGTGCGATCAGCAGGTCACGGTACTCAACCAGACCCCGAGTGCCTTCCGGCAGCTGGTGGCGGCGTTGCCGGACGGTGAGTTGCAGCACACGCTGAAATGGATCGTCTTCGGGGGTGAAGCGCTTGATACTGCGGCGCTACAGCCGTGGTACGCCCGTAATGGCGAGCGTACGCAGCTGGTCAATATGTACGGCATCACTGAAACCACTGTCCATGTCACTTTTCAGCCGTTGACGGCTCGCGATGCCGAGCTGCACGGGCACAGCCCGATTGGTCAGCCGCTCAATGATCTGAGCCTCTATCTGTTGGATGACGCCGGTGAGCCGGTGCCGATCGGCGTGGTCGGTGAGTTGTACGTAGGCGGTGCGGGGGTAACGCGCGGCTATTTGAACCGCCCGCAACTGACCGCCGAACGGTTCCTGCCCGATCCGTTTGCGGATGGTGATAATGCGCGCATGTACCGTACTGGGGACGTGGGGCGCTGGAACGCTGATGGCACACTGGACTATCTGGGCCGCAACGATCATCAGGTCAAAATCCGTGGCTTCCGTATCGAGCTGGGCGAAATCGCGGCGCGACTGGCTGAACACGCCGCAGTGCGTGAGGCGGTTGTGGTGGCGCGTGACGATGCGCAGCAGAACAAAACACTGGTGGCGTATGTGGTGCCCGTGGCAGACGCGCCCGATGTGGCCGAACTGCGCTTGCATCTGGCTAAGACGTTGCCGGATTACATGCTGCCGTCCGCCGTCGTGACGATTGAAGCGCTGCCGCTGACCGCCAATGGCAAGCTGGATGAGCGCGCACTGCCAGCCCCCGATGCGTCAGCGCTGGTGACTCAGGCATACGAAGCCCCGCAAGGCGCGATCGAGGAAACGCTGGCCGAGATATGGCAGACGCTATTGGGCGTTGAACGGGTAGGTCGTCATGACGACTTCTTCGCCCTCGGTGGTCATTCGCTGTTGGCCGTGCAGTTGGTGGCCCGGATGCGTCAGGCAGGTTTGGAAGCCGATATCCGTGCGTTGTTCGATCAGCCGACGTTGTCAGCATTGGCTGCCGCAACGAGGGCCTACGATGAAGTCGATGTGCCATCGATCGGTATTCCCGAAGGCTGCTCGCACATCACCCCTGACATGCTGCCGATGGTGTCGCTTGATGATGACGCTATCGCGCGCATCGTGGCGAGCGTGCCGGGTGGTGCGGATAACGTGCAGGATATCTATCCGCTGGCCCCGTTGCAGGAGGGACTGCTGTACCTGAGCATGACAGCCGAGCAGCGTGATCCTTATGTCATGAATGTATTAATGGCATTCAATGAGCGCGAGCGTCTGGATGAATTCATGGGCGCACTTGATGCGGTCATCGCGCGCCACGATGTGCTGCGTACCGCCGTGCTGTGGGAAGGGCTGCCGGAACCGGTACAGGTCGTGTGGCGTCAGGTACAGATGGTCGTCGAAGAGGTAAGGCTTGGCGATGGGCCGGCAGCAGAGGTTTTGATGGCGGGCAATCCTGTGCGCATGGCGCTTGATACGGCACCGTTGCTGCGTGCGCGTATCGCCTACGATACCGTGCAGTCACGTTGGCTGATGGCCCTGCAGTATCACCATATCGTCGATGATGCGACATCGTTGCAGCAGCTGGTGCGCGAGGCGCAAGCGCACATTGACGGATGCATTGACACGCTGCCGCCGTCATACCCGTTCCGACACTATGTGGCGCAGACACGTTCGTCACAGCATGTTGCCGAAAGCAAGGCGTTCTTCACCGACATGCTGGGATCGCTGACAACCCCTACGCTCCCTTACGGCATGGCTGACGTGCGCGGTGATGGGCGCGATGCACGCTCGGCGTCGCTACCGCTGCCGGATGCGCTTACCGCCGCGCTACGTACATTGGCACGCCAGCGCAATCTCAATGTGGCGAGCGTGTGCCATCTTGCATGGGCTCGCGTGCTGTCCTTGCTATCAGGGCAGCAGGACGTGGTATTCGGTACCGTGCTGGTCGGGCGAATGAAGGCCGGGGCCGAGCATGCACTGGGGATGTTCATCAACACGCTGCCCGTCCGTGTTGAGTTGGCAGATACCAGTGTCGTACAAGCGGCCGATACTCTGCGTGCTCGTCTGGCAGAACTGCTGGCGCATGAGCAGGCGCCGCTGTCTCTGGCGCAACGCTGCAGCCAGATCGCCGCGCCCGCGCCACTGTTCAGCGCACTGCTTAACTATCGTCACACTACGCTCAATCCCCAGCAGGGTGGTCTGACGCTGTGGGATGGTGTTGAGGTGTTGAGTGCAGAGGAAAACACTAACTATCCGCTGGTGCTCTGTATCGACGACGATACAGAGCATCTGACACTGTCGGTCAAGAGCGCGCCGCCCATCGAGGCTTCGCGCGTTGCGGCCTACATGCAGACTGCATTGGCAGCGTTGACGAAGGCATTGCAGGAGAGCCCTGACTGCGCAGTAATGTCGCTACCGGTCGTGCCGGAAGACGAGCGTTTCAGTGTGCTCGATTTGGGCGCTACGCGGGCAAACCATGACCGTGCGTTATGTCTGCATGAGCTGTTCGAACAGCAAGCAGCAGAGCGCCCGGAAGCGGTAGCGGTCTGCTGTGATGGCGATACGGTGAGTTATGGTCAGTTGAATGCACAGGCCAACCGGTTGGCGCATGCGTTGGTGACTCAGGGCGTGACACCCGACAGTCGGGTGGCAATTGCCCTAGAGCGCGGTACCTCGTTGCCGCTGGCGATTCTGGCGACCCTCAAGGCGGGCGGTAGCTACGTGCCGCTCGATCCTCATTATCCGCAGCAACGCCTGCGCTATATCCTTGATGACAGTGCCCCTGAGGTGCTGATTACCACTCGTGATCTGCTGCCGTTGCTGGGCGATCTTGATGACGCGCTGACCGTCATGCTGCTGGATGACGAGGCGTGGCAGCGCCAGCCGTCCGAGAACCTCGCCCCGGCGGCGCTGGGTCTGACGCCGCGTCACTTGGCTTACATTATCTATACCTCTGGATCGACCGGACAGCCGAAAGGTGTGATGGTCGAGCACCGCAACGTTACCCGCTTACTGGCATCGACCGACGAGGCATTCGCTTTCGGCCCTGACGGGGTGTGGACGCTGTTTCACTCCTATGCGTTTGACTTCTCAGTATGGGAACTGTGGGGCGCGCTGGCCTACGGCGGCCGTTTGGTGGTCGTGCCGGCCCTGACCGCGCGTTCGCCCGATGCGTTCTATCAGCTGCTGTGCGATCAGCAGGTCACGGTACTCAACCAGACCCCGAGTGCCTTCCGGCAGCTGGTGGCGGCGTTGCCGGACGGTGAGTTGCAGCACACGCTGAAATGGATCGTCTTCGGGGGTGAAGCGCTTGATACTGCGGCGCTACAGCCGTGGTACGCCCGTAATGGCGAGCGTACGCAGCTGGTCAATATGTACGGCATCACCGAAACCACCGTTCACGTTACCTTCCAAGCGCTGACCGCTCGCGATGCCGAGCTGCACGGGCACAGCCCGATTGGTCAGCCGCTCAATGATTTGAGCCTCTATCTGTTGGATGACGCCGGTGAGCCGGTGCCGATCGGCGTGGTCGGTGAGTTGTACGTAGGTGGTGCGGGGGTAACGCGCGGCTATTTGAACCGCCCGCAACTGACCGCCGAACGTTTCCTGCCCGATCCGTTTGCGGATGACGGCGGCGCGCGCATGTACCGTACTGGGGACGTGGGGCGCTGGAACGCTGACGGCACACTGGACTATCTGGGCCGCAACGATCATCAGGTCAAAATCCGGGGCTTCCGTATCGAGCTGGGTGAAATCGCCGCGCGACTGGCCGAACACGCAGATGTGCGTGAGGCGGTTGTGGTGGCGCGTGACGATGCGCAGCAGAACAAAACACTGGTGGCGTATGTGGTGCCCGTGGCAGACGCGCCCGATGTGGCCGAACTGCGCTTGCATCTGGCTAAGACGTTGCCGGATTACATGCTGCCGTCCGCCGTCGTGACGATTGAAGCGCTGCCGTTGACCGCCAATGGCAAGCTGGATGAGCGCGCACTGCCAGTCCCCGATGCGTCAGCGCTGGTGACTCAGGCATACGAAGCCCCGCAAGGCGCGATCGAGGAAACGCTGGCCGAGATATGGCAAACGCTATTGGGCGTTGAACGGGTAGGACGTTATGACGACTTCTTCGCCCTCGGTGGTCATTCGCTGTTGGCCGTGCAGTTGGTGTCGCGTATACAGAGCACGTTGCAGGTAGCGCTACCGCTGGGCACATTGTTTGATGCTCCGGTTCTGCAGGCGTTGGCGACTGCTCTAGAGGGACAACGTGCGACCGTGTTGCCGCCTATCGTGGCGCACCATAGCGATCGTGCACCGCTATCGCTGTCGCAGCAGCGCTTGTGGTTGCTGAGTCGCATGAGCGATGCGGCGATGGTGGCCTATACCATTTCTGGTGACTTGGTACTGCGCGGTGAGCTGAACGTCGAGGCGCTCCGGCAGGCCCTTGATGTACTGATGGTGCGTCACGCCTGTTTGCGTACCGTCATCGTGGAACAGGGCGGTCAGCCAGTGCAGATCGTCCGTGATGATCAGCTTGGTTTCCCACTGATGCAGTTGAGCGCTGAAGCGCTGCCTGATTTTATGCCGTCATTCGATTTGAGTACCGGGCCGTTGGTGAAAGGGCGTCTGGTACAGCTGGCACCGCAACACCATGTGCTGCAGATCGCCTTCCATCATGTGATTGCTGACGGCTGGTCGATTGGCATATTCCTGCAGGAGCTGGGGGCACTCTATCGTGGGACGCTGGCGGGGCAGCAGGTAACGCTGCCAGTGTTGCCCATTCAGCTTGGTGACTACGCGCTCTGGCAGCGCGAGCATTTGAGCGGGGACGTTCTGAGTCATCAGCAGCAGTATTGGGAGGCGCAGCTGGCGCAGGTGCCCGATTGCCTGACGCTGCCTACAGATTATTCTCGCCCTGCTGTACAGCAGTTCGATGGCGGCCATCTGAACGTTACGTTCGATGCTTCGCTTGTGGCGGCGCTGGAGGCGTTGAGCCGTCGCCATGGCTGCACACTGTTCATGACGCTGCTGGCCAGTTGGTCCGTGCTGATGGGGCGGCTGTCGGGGCAGTCCGATATCGTCACCGGAACGCCCATTGCCGGGCGGTCGCATCAAGCGCTGGAACCGTTGATGGGCATGTTCATCAATACGCTAGCGCTGCGCGTCACGCTGGACGATGACATGGATACGGTGGCGCTGTTGGCACAGGTGCGTGCTACGGCACTAGCGGCGCAGCAGCATGCGGATCTGCCGTTCGAGCAGGTGGTCGAGGCGACCGCTCCGGTGCGCGATACCGCGTACAGCCCGCTCTTCCAAACCCTGCTGGCGCTGCACAATACGCCAGAACGGTCACTGATGCTGCCGGGGCTGAATATGGAGTTGCGGCCTTCTCCCCAGATCGCCGCACATTTCGATCTTTCTGTAGAACTGACGCCTATAGAGGGTGCGCTTGAAGGCGCAGTGCACTATGCCGCTTCACTGTTCACGCGCGAGACGGTCGAGCGCTGGATGAGCTATTGGCGCGTACTGCTTGAAGGCATGGTCGAGAACGAGCACCGTTCGGTGAGTGCGCTGCCGCTTATGTCAGCAGATGAACGCCATCACATGCTGACGTGGCCGAACCAAGCGTCCCTGATGATACCGTCGGCGGCGCTGCTACACGGGCTGTTCGAAGCGCAGGCGCGTCAGACGCCCGATGCGATCGCGGTGGCGACGGCAGAAGGCCATTACACTTACGAAACCCTCAATCAAGCCGCCAATCAGCTGGCCCATTGGCTTATCGAACAGGGCGTAGTGCCGGACAGTCGTGTGGCTGTGGCGCTTGAGCGTGGTCCCGATCTGGTGGTCGCACTGCTGGCGGTACTGAAGGCAGGGGGAGCCTATGTGCCATTCGATCCGGCTTACCCGCAGGCACGCCTGCACTTCATGCTTCAAGACTGTGCACCGCAGGCCATTATCACGGCCAGTGACGTGTTGCCTCGGCTAGGGGCGTTCGCCGAGCGCGTGCCGCAGGCCGTTATTGACGCGCCGCAGCTGCCGTGGCTGGAGTGTTCCACGCAGGACCCTGATCCTGTCGCGCTGGGGTTGGGCGCGCATCATCTGGCTTATGTGATCTACACCTCGGGTTCGACCGGTCAACCGAAGGGGGTCATGGTCGAACACCGCCAGGTCATCAACCTTGTGTACTGGCACAACCATACCTTTGGTCTGTCGGCGGGACAGCGTGCTTCCTGTGTGGCAGGGGTAGGGTTCGATGCTTCAGCATGGGAAATCTGGCCGCCGTTGGTAACGGGCGCTCAACTGTTGATACCTGCCCCTGACGAGGCGCGTGACCCTGAGCGCTTGCTGGCATGGTGGCAGGCTCAGCCGCTGGACGTGAGCTTTCTGCCGACTCCGGTGGCCGAACTGGCCTTTGCGCGCGGTATGACCCACGACACGTTGCGTGTGCTTCATGTGGCCGGCGATCGACTTGTCCGTCGCCCTGACTATCCCGTGGCTTTTGCGTTGATCAACAACTATGGCCCCACCGAAAATACAGTGGCAGCCACATCGGGTGTCATCACGGCAACGGATAGTGTGCTGCATATCGGACGGCCGATCGCCAATACCCGTGCCTATCTGTTGGATGTCCACGGTGCTCCGGTGCCGATGGGTGTCGTGGGCGAGCTGTACGTGGGCGGGGCACAGGTCGCCCGTGGCTATCTGCATCAGCCCGAGTTAACGGCCGAACGCTTTCTGCCCGATCCGTTCGTGGCTGACGAAGACGCTCGCATGTACCGTACGGGCGATCTGGCCCGTTGGCGTACCGATGGCACGTTGGAATACCTCGGGCGCAATGACTTTCAGGTCAAAATTCGCGGTTTCCGTATTGAGCTGGGTGAAATCGAAGCCGCACTGATGAGCTGCGGCGGCATAGAAGAGGCCGCAGTAGTATCCCATGTGCACAACGGCATCATCCGCCTTGTGGCCTATGTTACGGCCACGTCTCTTGATGATGCATCGCCCAATGTACTGCGCAAGGCACTGGCTGATCGCCTGCCGGACTACATGGTACCCGCCGCCTATGTCACGCTGCCTGCGCTGCCGCTGACCGCGAATGGCAAGGTGGATCGCCGCGCGTTGCCTGAGCCAAGAGAAGACGCTTTCCCTCATCGAGCCTATGAAGCACCGCAAGGGCCGGTTGAGGAAATTCTGGCCGAACAGTGGTGTACGCTGCTGGGCGTCGAGCGTGTCGGGCGTCATGACGACTTCTTTGCGCTGGGCGGTCATTCCCTGCTGGCGGTACAGCTAATTTCACGTGTTCGCGATGAACTGCACCGTGACCTGCCACTGGCGCTATTGTTTGCTCATTCTGAGTTGCGCGCGCTGGCCGAACATCTGCCGCAGGCCGATCAGATTTCGCTGCCGCCGATCCTGCCCTTGTCCTCGGGTAATGAAGCACCGCTATCGCTGGCACAGCAGCGCTTATGGTTTCTGTCCCAGATGGATGAAGGTGCTAAGGCGGCCTATGTGATTTCCGGCGGGTTGTGTCTGGAAGGCGAGCTGAACGTCAATGCGTTGCAGCGCGCACTGGACGCTATCGTTGCGCGCCAAGCGGCGTTGCGGACGCATATCGAACCGCGCGCCGATGGCCCGGTGCAGGTCGTGGCGTCTGCGTGCCACGGTTTCCCACTGGCGCGCATCACGGCCACGGAGGGGGCTGAGCTGGCACCTTTCACTCCGAGCTTCGATCTGACCCGAGGGCCGCTGGCCTGTGGTCAGCTGGTGCACTTTGCCGATGATCATTATTGGCTGCGTTTGGCCCTGCACCATGTGATCGCCGATGGTCGGTCAGTCTGTTGGTGAACGAGCTGAGCGCGCTCTACAACGCTTTCGTGGCCGGACAGCCCGACCCTCTGCCGCCGCTGAGCGTGCAGTACATCGACTATGCCGCTTGGCAGCAACATCATCTGAGTGGCGATGCGTTGCTGCATCAGCAGCAGTACTGGGTCGAACAGCTGCGCAATGCGCCGGATCGCCTGACGTTGCCGACCGATCACCCGCATCCTTCTCGCCAGTGCTATGACGGTGGCCATGTGGCCTTCACCGTCAATGGCGTACTGCTCGATAGCCTTAAACACCTCAGCCAGCAGCGCGGCTGCACCTTGTTCATGACGTTGATGGCGGGGTGGGCGGTACTGATGAGCCGTTTGTCTGGGCAGCACGATATCGTGATCGGTACGCCCGTGGCGGCGCGTCATCATCGTGAAATCGAGCCGCTTATCGGCATGTTCGTCAATACGCTGGCGCTGCGCGTCGACCTGAGCGATGCCCCGGATACCCCTGCACTGTTGGCGCAGCTGAAAGAAGCCGCATTGGCGGCGCAGCAGCACGCCGACGTGCCATTCGAGCAGGTCGTTGAGGCAGTGGCTCCCCGCCGCAGCCTGGCCTACAGCCCGCTGTTCCAAGTGATGCTGGCGCTGCACAACCTGCCGGATGCAACGCCTGCGCTGGATGGCGTACGCACGTCAGCACTGGAAAATGATATCGAAACCTCGCAGTTTGACCTCAACCTTGAGCTGCATGAACAGGATGGACAGCTCAACGGCACGCTCTATTACGCCGCGGCGCTGTTCGAACGCACCACCATCGAACGCTGGGCGGCGTACTGGATGCGGATATTGGAAGGTATGGTGATGTCGCCTCAGCAAACAGTGGCGGCATTGCCGCTGCTTGAGGACGCTAGCGTCGCTGGCCGTACAGGTTTGGTCTCGGATGACGCGGCACCTGTGGACGACAGCACGCTGCACGCGTTGTTTGAAGACCAAGCCGCGGCGCATCCAGAGGCACTGGCAGTGGTCGATGAAAACGGGTCGCTGACGTATGCCGAACTGGACGCGCAGGCCAACCAGCTGGCCCGCACGCTACTGGCGCACGGCGTTGGTGGTGAAGACCGTGTGGCGCTGTGCGTCGAGCGCAGCCAAGCCATGGCGATTGGGGTGCTGGGGATACTCAAGGCGGGGGCGGCTTATGTGCCGTTTGATACTCGTTATCCTCGTGAGCGCTTGGTTACCATGCGCGCTGACAGCGGTGCCGCACTGGTACTGGTCGATGCCGTGGGTGAGCAAATTCTGGGCCGTGGGGCGGACACGCTGTTGCTAAGCGGCGAGGAGTGCTGCTATCGCACCGCATCTTCTGTCCCCATTGCGGTCACGGTAACGCCCGATCAGCTGGCGTATGTGATCTACACCTCTGGGTCTACTGGGCAGCCGAAAGGCATCGCGATGCCACATGCTCCGTTGGTCAATCTGATGCGCTGGCAGAACCGGCACCCCGCGACGGTTACATCGCAGTTTGCGGCGTTCGGGTTCGATGTTGCCAGCCAAGAGCTGCTCAGCGCGCTGACGAGCGGTGGCACGCTGGCCATCGTGCCGGAAGCCGTAAGGCTCGACATGCCACGCTTGATGGCCTTCTTCGATCAACAGCGTGTCGAGCGGGCTTTCCTGCCGCCCGCACTGTTGCGCGCATTGGCGCAGGCGGGCTGTGAATGCGGCTGGACGCCAGCGCTGCGTGAGGTGATCTGTAGCGGTGAAGCACTGCGCATCAACGATGATATCCGCACGCTGTTTGCGCGGGCACCTCAGCTGCAGCTCTTCAATCAGTACGGTCCTGCCGAGAGCCATGTCGTCTGTGCCGCGCGCTGTCAGGAAGACCCCACACAGTGGCCTGACCTTCCTCCCATTGGGCATCCCATACCGGGTGCCATTCTCTATGTGCTGGACGCCGACGGCCAACCGGTGCCGCCGGGCATCAGTGGCGAGCTGTACATCGGCGGGCATTCGCTGTCACGTGGGTATGTCGGATTGCCTGCGCAGACGGCTGAACGCTTCTTGCCCGATGTGTTGGCTGAGCAGGAGGGCGCTCGCTTATATCGCACGGGCGATATGGTGCGCCAGCGCAGCGATGGTCAGCTGGAGTATCTGGGACGCTGTGATCATCAGATCACGCTGCGAGGCTACCGCATCGAACCGGGCGACATCGAAAGCCTGTTGCGAGGCCGTCCAGGCGTCAGCGATGCGCTAGTGATGCTGCGCACGAATGTGGGCGGTGAACCTCAACTGGCCGCCTATCTGCAGGGCGATGATATCGCACTGGCCGCTTTGCAGGCCTACGCGATGGCGCATCTGCCGGACTACATGGTGCCGTCGGCATGGGTGGTGATGACCGCCTTCCCGATGACGCGCAATGGCAAGGTGGATCGCCGTGCGCTGCCCGAGCCGGACATGCAGGTGGCTGCGACGGCTTTTGAGCCGCCGTTTGATGACGAAGAGCAGGCTATGGCGATGCTGTGGCAGCGGCTGCTGGGCGTCGAGCGTATTGGTCGTCACGACGACTTCTTTGCGCTGGGCGGGCATTCACTGCTGGCCGTCAGGGTGGTGGCGGACATTCAGCAGACCCAGCAGGTCGAGGTGCCGGTGGCCGAGCTGTTCGAGCATTCGACCCTGGCCGCGTTCACCGAGCGTGTGGTGGATATCAGTATTGCGCAGTTTGATCTCGATGAATTGTTGAACATGACGGACGTAGAAGCCGAAGGGGATGATCATGAGTAACACTGGCCCGCAACGCGATGCATTGAAGCGGATGAGTCGGGAAGACAAAGTGCGCTTGCTGGCCCGAGCTCGCCAACAGGGCGTGGCGCGCAAGAGCCCAAGTACCGTGCGCCCCTTAACGCCGCAGTCCTGTCCTCCAGAAGGAGTGCCGCTGAGCTTGGCTCAGCGGCGGTTATGGATTTTGGCGCAGATGGGGGGCGACAGTGCCGATGCCTACGTGCTGAGCGGTGGCTTTCGCCTGCAAGGTTGTGTCGACGAAGAGGCGCTGCGTGAAGCGCTGCGCGCACTGCTGGCGCATCACGATGTGCTGCGGATGCGCATCGTTACCGTAGACGGCGAGCCCCGTCAGCAGGTGACCGAAGTCGAGGTCGACCACGTGCTGGAAGTGCGTGATCTTCATCATATGAATGAAGAAGATCAGCCGTTGTTGCCGACTTTCGTGCTGTCGCAAAGCCCGCTGTGGCGGGTGCAGTTGCTGCGGGTATCGGAAGAGGTCACCGTGCTGAAGCTGGCGCTGCACCATTTGATCGCCGATGGGTGGTCGCTGGCGCTGTTCATGGATGCCCTGTCGGCCTATTACGCCCGTGCGCAGTCGGGGGAGGCCGCGTTGCCGCGTCCCGCACTGCAATATACCGACTACGTACAGTGGCAGCAGGGGTTGCTTGAAGACGGTACGCTGACTCACCAGCAACAGTATTGGGTCGAACGGCTGCGCGGTGCGCCCGAGCGCCTGACGCTGCCGACGGATCACCCGCGCCCCGAGCGGCAGGCGATGGCGGGCGGACGTTTACCGATCCGCTTCGATGCCGCGCTGACGCAAGCGATTAAGGCGCTCGGTCAGCAGCACCGCTGTACGCCGTTTATGGTACTGCTGGCCAGCTGGTCGGTGCTGATGGCCCGGCTATCTGGCCAAGACGATATCGTGACCGGCATTCCCATCGCCGGGCGTGGGCAGCAGGCGCTGGAAACGATGCTGGGCATGTTCGTCAATACACAAGCGTTACGGGTCGATCTGTCGGCAGCCCCCAATACGACGACTTTGCTGGCGCAGGTGCGGCGTGTGGCACTGGAGGCGCAGCAGCACGCCGATATTCCCTTTGAACAGGTCGTGGAAGCGGTCGCGCCCAGCCGTAGCCTAGCCTACAGCCCGCTGTTCCAGACGATGTTTACGCTCCAGAACACCCCGCAAGGGCAGCTGACCCTGCCGGGCATCGCGCTGGAGGCGTTGACCAGTGAAGAGGCCAAGGCACCGTTCGATCTGAGCGTGGCGCTGGAAGATATCGACGGTGAGTTGGTTGGTTCGCTGTTCTATGCCACGGCACTGTTCGATGCCGATACGCTCACCCAGTGGCTGTCGGCGTGGACGCAGTTGCTGAGCGGCATGGTGCGTCAGCCTGATACGGCGGTGAACGCGCTGCCGATGCTGTCCGATGACCTGCGTGATCAGGTGGTTGAGGACTTCAATGCCACGGCACATGACTATCCCCGCGAGGCAAGCATTCATGCCTTGGTTGAGCGACAGGTCGAGCAGGCACCGGACGCTGTGGCTGTGGTGCACGATGGCACCTCGCTGACCTATGCTGAGCTGAACGATCAAGCCGATCGGCTGGCGCATTGGCTAGTGGCGCAAGGGGTAGCCGCAGACCAGCGTGTGGCCATTGCGCTGCCGCGAGGGCTGTCAATGGTCGTTGCCGTGTTGGCGGTGCTGAAGGCGGGCGGGGCGTATGTCCCGCTTGATCCTGCCTATCCTGACGACCGTTTGCGTTACATTCTTGAGGACAGCCGTCCCACTGTTCTGATCACCACGGCCGACTTTCCTCCACGCATGGCTCCGTTGCCCGACGCGCTGACGCTGGCGCTGATGGAGGGCGATACTTTGCTATGGCCGCATGGCTCGGTATGGGAAGCGGCATTGCCGACCGCTGCGCCAGACAATCTGGCCTATCTCATTTATACCTCGGGTTCTACGGGGCAACCCAAGGGCGTCATGGTGCCGCATCGTGCCGTGGTCAACTTCCTCTGCCACCAGCAACGTCAGCTGGGTGTCGATGAGCGTGATCGCCTGCTGGCCATCACCACGCTGTCGTTCGACATTCATGTACTGGAACTCTTTCTGCCGCTGATCAGCGGGGCACAGCTTCATATTGCTGGCGATGCGCTACGCATTGACGGTGCGGTGCTGGCCGATTATCTGCGTGATGAAGACATCACCCTGTTCCAGGCCACCCCCGCGACGTGGAAACTGCTGTTGGAAAACCAGTGGCAGGGCGCACCGCAGCTGACGGGGCTGATCGGTGGCGAGGCCTGCCCGCTGGCGCTGGCCCACGATATCGCTGCTCGGGTCAGTACGCTGTGGAACATGTATGGCCCTACCGAAACGACGGTGTGGTCGACTATGCAGCTGCTGTCGACGCGAGAGGCACAGGTGTCCATCGGACGCCCGATCGCCAATACTCGTGCCTACGTGCTGGACGAGCAGCAGCACCCCGTGCCGGTTGGCGTCGTGGGTGAATTGTATATCGCCGGCGCGGGCGTGACCCACGGCTATCTCGGCCGCCCTGAGCTGACGGCTGAACGTTTCCTGCCCGATCCGTTCGTGGCTGACAAACAGGTGCGTATGTACCGCACCGGCGACCTAGTGCGCTGGCGCAGGGACGGTACGCTGGATTACCTAGGGCGTAACGACTTTCAAGTCAAGATTCGCGGCTTCCGCATTGAATTGGGTGAAATTGAAGCCGCGCTGCAGGCATGTGACGGTGTGCAGGATGCCATCGTCGTCGCACGTTCCCATACTGGCGGAGAGCCGCAGCTGGTGGCGTACTGCACGCCCAGCCGTGATGTGATGCCTGACGCCGCACAGCTCAAGGCCGCACTGGCGGCGATCATGCCGGGCTATATGGTACCGGCAGCGTTCATGGTGCTGGAACGATTACCGCTGACGCCCAATGGCAAGCTGGATCGGCAGGCACTGCCTGCACCCGATGACAGTGCATTCGTGCGCCAGCAGTACGACGCCCCGCATGGCCCGCTGGAAGAAGGGCTGGCCGCCCTGTGGCGCGATGTGCTCGGCGTCGAGCGCGTCGGGCGGCAGGATCACTTTTTCGCACTGGGTGGTCATTCGCTGCTGGCCGTGCAGCTGATGACACGCGTACAGCAGCGCTTGCAGCATACCTTGAGTCTGGAAGCCCTGTTTGCCCATCCCACGTTGGCGGCCATGGCGGCAAGGCTGGTACCTGCAGCGGAGGGAGTACTGCCTGACATGCTGCCGCGAGCAGCGGGCGAGGATGCGCCACTGTCACCGGCCCAGCGCCGGATCTGGTTCCTGTCGCGCATGGACAGCAGCCTGAGCCGCGCCTACCAGCTGCATGGCAGCGTCGACCTAAAGGGTGAAGTGGATGAGCGCGCGCTGCGGCAGGCACTGGACGCCATTGCGGCGCGCCACGAAGCGCTGCGCACTTATATCATTGACGTCGACGATGTGCCGTGGCAGCGGGTATCCGCAGCGGGCAGCGGTTTTTCATTGACCACGCTGGCACTGACTCACGGCGACACCGTACCACCGTTCACGCCTGCAATGGTGCTGGATAAGGGGCCGTTGGCTTGCGGTCGTCTGGTGCGCCTCGGCACCGATCACCATGTGCTGCAGTTTGCGTTTCATCACGTGATCGCCGATGGGTGGTCGATCGGTATCTTCCTGCGCGAACTGAGCGAAGGCTATGCGGCGGCGCATGAGGGCCGCGAGGCCAAACTGCCGCCGCTGCGGGTACAGTACGGCGATGTAGCGATCTGGCAGCAGGACGTTCTGAATGATGAACACATGGCGGCGCAATGTCGGTTCTGGGTCGAACAGCTTAACGGTGCGCCCGCCTGCTTGTCATTGCCGACCGACCGACCGCGCCCGGCGGTGCAGCGTTACGACGGTGCGGCTGTGCCCGTTGTGCTGGATCACGCGCTGACCGCGCGTCTGCATGCGCTGTCCCGACGTTATGGCGGTACCGTGTTTATGACGCTGCTGGCCGCGTGGGGAGCGCTGATGGCGCGTCTGTCGGGGCAGCGCGATATCGTGGTGGGGACACCGGTCGCTGGGCGTGATCATCCCGATATCGAGCCTTTGATTGGTATGTTCGTCAATACGCTGCCGCTGCGCCTCGACCTTGAGGCATCGCCTTCCGTGGAAGCCTTGCTGGCGCAGGTTAAAGCCACCACGCTGGCCGCCCAGCAGCACGCGCAGGTGCCGTTCGAACATATGGTGGAAGCCGTCGCGCCGGAACGCAGCCTAGCGTACAGCCCGGTCTTCCAGACGATGTTAGCGTTACAGAACACACCTGAAGCCTCGCTGACCTTGCCCGGGCTGACCCTCACTCCGTGCGAAGACGAAACGGTGTCGTCTCAGTGCGACCTCAGCGTGCTGCTGCGTGAAGAAGGAGGGCGATTGATAGGGGCCGTGCACTTTGCAACGGCGCTGTTCGACGAACAGACGATCACCCGCTGGATCGGCTACTGGGTGCGACTGTTGGAAGGCATGACGGCTACACCTGAACAGCCGGTCATGGCACTGCCGATGCTGTCACTGACTGAACGCGAGACGTTGATCTCAGCTTTCAACGCAACTCAGAGCGATTACCCTCATGATTGCCCGCTATCGGCCGCGTTTGAAGTACAGGTTGCTGCTGCCCCTGACGCGATCGCTGTGATAGAGGGCGATCAATGCTGCACATATGCTGAGTTGAACATTCAAGCTAATCATTTGGCCCACTGGTTGAAGACCGAGGGAGTGACGCTTGGGGACAGGGTGGCTGTCGCCTTGCCTCGCGGCATCGGGTTGACCGTGGCCATTCTTGCGATCCTCAAATCCGGGGGATGCTATGTGCCACTCGACCTGCGTTATCCGGTGGCGCGTGTGCGGTTCATTCTCGAAGATAGTGCACCCATGCTGCTGTTGGCTGATGAAGACAGCACCATTGCTTCTGTGCAACCCGGCCTGCGTACACTTGACCCTGCTTTGGTGCCCTCTGACAGGGAGGTGAGTAATCCCATATGGCCTCCCATGCTGGATACATCGGCAGAAGCCTATGTTATGTACACGTCGGGCTCAACGGGGCGGCCCAAAGGGGTGATGGTCAATCATCGCAACGTATTGCGGCTGATCTATGCCAATGGCTACGCTGACTTTGCGTCATCTGATCGAGTGGCCTGCCTTGCCAACCCCGCTTTTGATGCCAGCACCATGGAAATATGGGGAGCGCTGTTGTGCGGTGGTTGTATGGTCATTATTGACCACGACACGGTGATGAACCCTGATACGTTCGCTGCTGCGCTGGCGCATCACGGTGTTACGGTCATGTTCATGACCATTGCGCTCTTCAATCAGTATGCTGAATCGCTGCAACCCTACCTGCCTTCCTTGCGCTACCTGATGGTCGGAGGGGAGTCGCTGGATCCTGTCTTCGTACGGCGAGCACTGCTTGAAGGGCCACCTCAACATTTTTTACATGTGTATGGCCCAACCGAAACCACGACTTTTGCGACGGCCTATCGCATGAACGATGCCGATCCCGATACGCCACAGATGCCCATTGGTCGGCCGATTGGCAACACCACTGTTCACATACTTGATGCCTACGGTGAGCCAGTGCCCCTTGGCGTAACGGGCGAGCTATATATTGGCGGAGAGGGGGTGGCCAGTGGTTATCTCAACCTGCCAGAACAGACCGAGGAGCGTTTTGTACCGGACCCGTTCTCTTCTTCGACGGAAGCGCGTCTCTATCGCACTGGCGATCTGGGCTATCGGTTGCTCAGTGGCGATATCATGTTCCAAGGGCGCAATGATTCCCAAGTCAAGCTGCGTGGTTTCCGCATTGAGCTAGGTGAAATTGAAGCCGCAATGGCGGCCTGTGAAGGCGTTGATCAGGCCATAGTGATTGCATCGGGTAATGGTGCCAATACACACCGGCTGGTTGCGTATTTTACCTGTCGAACTGGGCAGCAGGTGACACCTGATGTGCTCAGTGCCACATTGCATGCGCAGCTGCCGGAGTACATGGTGCCCTCTGCTTGGGTACCACTGGACGCGCTGCCGCTGACCGCCAACGGCAAGGTCGATCGCCGTGCGCTGCCCGAGCCGGACGATGCTGCACGTGTTCAGCGGACCTACGAGGCGCCGCAGGGTGCGCATGAAACTGCTCTGGCGGACATCTGGTCGGCGCTGCTCGGGGTCGAGCGCGTCGGTCGTCACGATGACTTCTTTGCGCTGGGCGGCCATTCGCTGTTGGGCGTACAGCTGGTATCGCGTGTTCGGGCTCAGCTCAAGTGTGCGCTATCGCTGACCGCACTGTTTGCCTTCCCGACGCTGGCTGAGCTGGCGACGCAGCTGGACGAGGCCGACTGTGATGACGCGCTTCCCGCCATCACGGCGCAGCGCGTTGATGGCCCCATTCCACTGTCGCTGGCCCAGCAACGTCTGTGGTTCCTGTCGCGGATGGATGACGCCGCGAGTGCCAGCTATGTAATCGCAGGCGGTCTGCGGCTGCGTGGTACGTTGAACACAGCCGCGCTGACGCGTGCGCTGGATGGCATCGTGGCACGTCACGAAAGCCTGCGCACACATATGGCAACCGTAGACGGCGAACCGCAGCAGATTGTCGGCGCGCCGCAGGTGGGCTTCCCGCTCCAATACGTGTCGCTGGGATCGCCCGAGGACACCTTGCCGCCGTTTGCACCCACCTTCGATCTAGGCTGCGGCCCGTTGGTCCAGGCGCAGCTGGTCCGTTACCGCGACGACGATCATCTGCTGAGACTGGCTCTGCATCACGTCATCGCTGATGGATGGTCGATGGGCGTGCTGATGCAGGAATTGAGCACTCTGTATGACGCCTTCGCGGCTGAACGGCCCGATCCGCTGCCGCCGCTGGCACTGCAGTACCGCGACTACGCCGTGTGGCAGCAGCGCTACCTCACCGGCGAGCGCCTTCAGCATCAACAGCAGTACTGGGTTGAGCAGCTGCGGCACGCGCCGGAATGCCTCCGCCTGCCGCTCGACCGTCCACGTCCGGAACGGCAGGACTACCGCGGCGCGCAGCTCGACGTCGTGCTACCGGCACCGCTGGTGGCGCGACTGCATGCGCTGAGTCGTGCGCAGGGGGGCACGCTCTATATGACCCTCGTGGCGGCGTGGGCAGCGCTGATGGCCCGTCTATCGGGGCAGGACGATATCGTGATCGGAACGCCGACGGCGGGTCGCCAGCGCTACGAGCTGGAACCGCTGATTGGCATGTTCGTCAATACACAGGCACTGCGCATTGGCGTGCCGAGTGACGTGGATACCGTGCAACTGCTGGCTGCCGTGCGCGAGACCGTGTTGAACGCCCAGCAGCACGCGGACATTCCGTTTGAACAGATCGTCGAAGCGGTATCGCCGCGGCGCAGTCTTGCTCATAGCCCGGTCTTTCAGGTGATGCTGGGCTGGCAGGCGCAAGGCGGAGAACAACCGACACTGAGCGGCCTTTCCGCGACCGTGCTTCCCATCGACCAGCACACTGCCCAGTGCGATCTCAGCCTTGAGCTAAATGAACAGGATGGTGATGTACGGGGAGTGCTGCGCTACGCCACCGCGTTGTTTGACGAAGCAACGATCGAACGCTGGCAAGGATACTGGGCACTCTTGCTGGAAGGTATGGCGGCGACGCCAGAACGTCCCGTGATGTCGCTGCCTATCCTCTCGCCTGTGGAATACGAAACGGTCACTGGTACCTTTAATGCGACCCAGCGCGACTACCCGCGCCATGCCTCCCTCGCGGCGATGTTTGAAGCGCAGGTAGCGGCCACGCCCGATGCCATTGCTGTGGTAGAAGGAACGCACACCTGCTGTTATCGCCAGCTGAACGAGCGTGCCAATCGATTGGCGCATCGACTGCTGCGAGAAGGACTGCAACCCCACGATCGCGTAGCGGTGGCCTTGCCACGGGGCGAGCTGTTGGTCACAGCCCTGCTGGCGATTCTGAAGGCCGGGGGCTGCTATGTGCCGATCGACCCGCACTATCCCGCATCGCGTGCGCAGTTCATGCTGGCCGATAGCGCGCCGCGCCTGTTGCTGGCCTCGGCAGACGCCAGCGCGGCGTTTGCGCCCTGGCCGCTGGGGCTGTCCGTGCTTGATCCCGAGCAGTGCTTAGCCGCGCCGTTGAGCGAGCCATGCATCAACCCGGGGCGTGCGTATGATCCGGCCGGTCCCGCACTGGCCTATATCATGTACACCTCCGGTTCAACGGGACGCCCCAAAGGCGTGATGGTCAGCCAGCGCAGCGTACTGCGCCTGATCTTCTCCAATGGTTATGCGGCCTTCAATGCGCATGACCGCGTGGCGTGTTTGGCCAATCCCGCTTTCGATGCCAGCACGATGGAACTGTGGGGCGCATTACTGTGCGGTGGCCGTCTGGTGGTGTTCGATCACGATACCGTGATGGATGCACAGGCGTTCACGGCGGCGCTGGAACATCACCGCGTCACCGTGATGTTCATGACCATCGCGCTGTTCAACCAGCATGCCGACGCTCTGCAACGCTATCTGCCTGCGCTGCGCTATCTGATGGTTGGGGGGGAATCACTGGATCCTGCCTTCGTCCGTCGCGCGCTGCGTGAAGGGCCGCCACAGCATTTTCTGCACGTCTATGGGCCGACCGAAACCACGACTTTTGCGACGGCCTATCGCATGAACGATGCCAATCCCGACGTACCACAAATGCCCATTGGCCGCCCGATCAGCAATACTACGGTCTACGTGATGGATGCCTTCCAGCAGCCGGTGCCGATCGGTGTGACGGGCGAGCTGTATATCGGCGGCGATGGGGTCGCGGAAGGGTACCTGAACCTGCCAGAACAGACGGCCGAACGTTTCGTGCCCGATCCCTTTGCGGCGATGCCCGCAGCGCCCAACGCGCGTCTCTACCGCACTGGTGATCTGGGCTACTGGCGAGCGGATGGCACACTGATGTTCCAAGGCCGCAACGACTTCCAGGTCAAACTGCGCGGCTTCCGCATCGAACTGGGTGAAATCGAAGCCGCATTGCTGGCCTGCCCGGAAGTGCAGCATGCCGTGGTCGAAGCGCGTGGTACAGAGGCCAGTGAGAAACGCTTGGTGGCGTATTACACCTGTTATGAACGGCACCACATTGACCCAGAGACATTGAATCAGCGGCTGAGTCTGCGCCTGCCGGACTACATGGTGCCTTCTGCGTGGGTGCCGTTGGCAGAGATTCCGCTCAATGCGAATGGCAAGGTGGATCGCCGTGCGTTGCCTGAACCGGATGCGGCGACCTATCTGCAGGCCGCCTATGAAGCCCCGCAGGGCGAGTTGGAATGCCAGTTGGCTGCGCTGTGGCAACGTTTGCTGGGCGTGGAACAGGTCGGCCGTCACGACGACTTCTTCGCGTTGGGTGGCCATTCACTGATGGCCGTGCGCCTGGTTAATGAAGCGCAGCAGCAAGGGATAGAGATACCGCTGGTCACGCTGTTTTCCGCATCGCGCCTGAGCGAACTGGCTGAGCGCTTGGGTGAGGTGTTGCCGACAGTACAGGATGTCGATACCCCTCTAGCGTTCCGTAGTACGGGGAGCGCGCGTCCGCTGTTTATCGTGCCTGAGGCCAGCGGAGAGCTGTTCTACGGACCGTTGCTGACCTCCTGTATCGACAGCGACATTCCCGTGTACGGCCTTCCTGCGCCGGATCGCCGTCAGCCAGCCTTCCAGACCGTGGAGGGTGCCGCCGCACGCCTCGTCGGGATGGTACGTGAGGTGCAGCCGGAAGGGCCGTATCGCTTGCTGGGCTGGTCGTTCGGCGGCGTAATGGCCTACGAAGTGGCGGCCCAGCTAATGGGGCAGGATCAGAGTGTCGAGTTCGTCGGCATGCTCGACACCCGCCTGCCCGATCGCGACGATGGGCGCGTTGTTGCCATGGATGAGCTGTTCGCGTTGCCGGATGACGAACAGCGCATGGACTACCTCGTCAAAGGGGATATCGACGCGCTGGCGACCACTGATGCGCTGCGTGCGCAGGTGGAGGCGCTGTCCCGCACGCGGCCGCTGTGGGAAGTGCACTACACGCTGGGGCAATCCCTCGACATGCTGCCGGCAGGATGGTCACCTGAGTACTACCACGGCTGGCTGACGCACCGTCTGGCGTTGCTGAGTGCCGAATATGACGTGCCGCAGCTGCCGATCGTGATTGACCTGTTCGTGGCTGCCGATGAACCCGAGCAGGCCGAAGCGGGGCTGGGCTGGCATCGCGTGCTGCCGGAAGCGCAGGTCGTGTGCACTGCCGTACCCGGTACCCATGCCCGCATGGTGTCCGAACCCTATGTGCATGCGTTGGGCAGCGCGATTTCCCAAACGCTCAAAACGCGTCGCGCCGCCGTACCCTCGTCTTGCTATATGCCGGCGATGACGCTTCAGAGCGGCCAAACGGGGGCACCGACTGTACTGTGCATTCCCGGTGCGGGCGACAACGTGTTCTCGTTCATGCCGCTGGTGCGCAGCCTGCCGTCCGACTGGCATGTCATCGGTCTTCAGCCCCGGGGATTGTGGGGGCAAGATGTGCCGCACAGCGATGTTACTTCGGCGGCTGCCTTCTATCGGCGAGCGCTGGAGGGGCAGTTGCCCGCCGGGCCACTGTATCTCGTCGGGCATTCGTTCGGTGGCTGGGTCGCCCTAGCACTGGCTCAGCAGCTGGAAGCGGAGGGCATAGCGCTGGCGCGCGTGGTCATCGCCGACAGTCGCGTACCCGAGTGCGAGCGTAAGGAAGTCTCATCGCTGGGGGCGTTGCAGAAGCTGATCGACCTGCTGGAGATGCAGGGCGTGCCGTTGACACTGGAGCGCGAGCATCTTGCCCACATGACGCCATGCCAGCGATTAACGGCTTTGCACGGGGCGGTCACGTCTGCCGGTATCATGTCTACGCGAACACCGCTGGAGTCGCTACACCGCATCCTGCGCGTGCTCGCCATCAATCTGCGTTCGGGCTATTGGCCGATGCAGCTGCCACAGGCTCCTGCAACGCTGGTCGTCGCAGCGGATACGGATGCCACCACGACCCACCGCTGGCAGCAGCGTTGGTCGCAGGTGGAGGTGGTGCGCAGTCAGGGCAACCATGTACAGATGCTGAAATCTCCCTATGTCGAGGTGCTCTGCCGTGCACTGACCGCATGACATGCACCATGGCCACGTTGGCACCAGAAGCAGAAGGTGCTGATGCGGCCATGTTCGTGACAGGGTGCTGTGCAGTGAATACCCAGCGCCCGCCCTTTATGTGCTCATCACTGCTTTGATATGAAGACAAAAGGCCCCCGCCGATAGCGATATCGACGGGGGCCTTTGCATTTCCGATGGCGGTCAGGCGTGCCTATGCCCAGAAGAGCGATAGCACGGCAGCGCGGATACCGTTGGGTGATCGCTGAAGGAGGAGGCAGGCCGTTAGGCCAGTGCCCCGTGGCTAGGCATTGTCCGCGTCGAACGCGTCGTAGACGCCAGGCCAGTACACGGCCTGCGCGAAATAGACACGACGGTTTGTTGACTGATTGATAACGGGCGACCCTTGGAGCCGATACCCCATTCGCAGCGCCGCACACACCTTGTGATTGAGCTCTTCCTTGTTGACCGAGGTCAACAGCATGTAAACGTCATACCCTTCAGGGAGAGAGGAAAGGGAAGTCGGCATCGGAACGCTCCTGAATATCAAACCAAGCGGTAATCGCAATCATGAATGAAATGGCCTTCGGTACAGGGCCTTGTCACAAAAGATACCGCAATCCCACCTTCCCGCACCACTTTCCGGCCGGCTAGCGACGGCTCCGGTGGCGAGCGGTGCTTACGGGGCATTAATATACCGTTATCATTGGCATATGATAACCATGCACTTTGGAGAGGTATAATAGCGCAAAACAGCAAATGGAAAGGTGTGAAAGGAGATGAGCGTAAGGATACGCTGAGCGTGATAACGACATAACGACAAGGAGGGGCAGTGCGTGGGTTTACCTTAAGGAGGTCGGCAGATGACGTAACGGTATGCCGCTCTGTCTGCCACCGCCTTGTTCATGACGGTTATGTTTATCTATTCATAAAGGAAACAGATTCGAGCGGCAGACATCCTGAATGACCGCTCGAAAGGTGTCGTTAGTCTCTGTCCTTGCGTACGCGCAATAGCATACGCAACGCACGCTCGATGATATGTGCCTGATCGGCATCGAGTTGCAACAAGGTATTCGCCACGCTGTCCACGCAGCGGCGATGCTCTTCAGAGGCATTTTCGTAGACGCGAGTCTGATAGGCACGACGCGGCTCTTCGATCCCGACCGGCTGCGGCTGGTTGGGCTCATAGTCCAGCGAATAGCGAGGTAGGTTGAGACGCGCTTCGATGTCGCGTGCCAGTTCCTCGCCGATATTGCGATTGGACTGTGATGAAGTGGAACCGTGCGTCGACAGTATCCGGGAGATATAGCTGGGTGAACGCTCCAACGCATTGGCGAGTTCTACCTGCCTACCCTCGAACAGGTCGTTCATCAGATTACGTAAGTTCTTACGGCGGATGTCATAGATCGTCATACCGCTATCATCGCGGGAGCTTATTCAAAGATAAATTTCCCGCGGGATAATTCGGATATGCCTTTAAGGTCATTATGTCATGCGGTGTCTACCGCGAACGACGCTCACTTGTGAGCACGGAGTACGTCTATTACCTTGCGTAGGGTTTCGACCTCCGCCAAGGACATGAAAGGCAGGCTATTCATGATGTATTGGATATGCGCACAATGGCGACATTGTGTCTCAGTATCACCGTGACAGCAGCCCGGCGTAGAGAACGGAGGCGTCGGTGCTTGGTCAGAATCATCACGCGTCGTGTCGTAGGCCTCCATCGGCTCACCGACAGTTTGGGCGGCACCATTGGCAAGTGGACGATCAAGATAGCCCGTTTCCAGACCAAGATGGTGCTCAATGCGACGCGCACTGATCTCACTCATATTTCGCGTCCACGACTTGCCATCCCGCGGCGGTGATAGCCAACGGGATATTTCACCTGCATTGCGCTCGACCGCCTTTGCGAGGGCAGTCTGATTTCCCTTGAACCGTTCGCGAATCAAGCGTTGCAGGTGAATGCGTCGCCGATCGTATAGCGTGTTGATATCCATGACGCTATCATCGCGTAACGTTTCCTTCGGGTAAATAACCGCAGGGTGTTGATGTTAAAATAACCTTGAGGTCATAATGGGCGTGACCTTTATGGTAACAGCAACGGGAGGAGCCGTGCTCACCTTCTATGTCGACCAGCACTAATATGGAGTAAGAGGAACAGAAGCATGACAAAGAAAAGAAACACGCAGCTGTTGAACTGGATCAAGACGGCGACCGATGAACAGGTCAATATGGCCGGGGCCTCACGCAGCTACCTGCGCCTGATCGCCTATGGTCACAAGCACCCCTCGGCCTCGGTGGCGGCCGGTATTGAGCGGGCCACGCAAGGGGCGGTCACGCGGCAGCAGCTGCGCCCGCAGGACTGGCCACTGATCTGGCCAGAGCTTGCCGACAGCCCCGAGCAGATCGCACAGGCCGCAAAGGCACTGGCGACCATTCAAGCGCAGACCGAGCATTCGCCACGATAATAAAGACAGCGCTATTTTATTTGATGTAATCAAGCGGGCATGCCGCTTCGAGCGAGCATGAAAAGGGCGCGCTATGCGGGCCGATGCGTAATGCGGCACGGGTAGGGCGCCTTGCAATTATGGACCAGTGGCACTATCGGTTATCACAGCCACTAGCGGTTATCACCGTGACCGAAATCACTGATCGCTGCGATGGAAGGGCGGACGCAGGGTGGGGATCCGTGTTCAGTGAGGGTAGGGCAGCAGAGGCATGATGCAATGACGTTTCCTTTAAGAAATAAATGGCGGTCCTGAAACGTGCGGTAAAAATAAAAAGCGCATTGCCTGTTGTCATATAACCGTCACATATCTATGTGATTTTGGAATACGAGGGTGCTGAACATGGACATAGTCTCGTGAGGTTATAATGGGTAAAAATAAACCCGATGTCAGCAAGGAAATAAGCTGGCTGGCATTCAATGAACGAGTATTGCAAGAGGCAGCGGATAAGAATAATCCCCTTATTGAACGAATGCGCTTTCTTGGCATTTATTCCAGCAACCTTGAAGAATTCTATAAAGTGCGCGTTGCTGATCTGCGGCGTAGGATGCTGATCTACGAACATCAGCCGCAGGGACATGAACTGCGCCAGCTGCTCAAGCAGATCAGGGCCTACGTCAAGGCGCTGGAGCAGCGGTTCGATGCGCTTTACAAAGCGCTGCTGATAGAGCTGGCCCGTAATCAGATATTCTTGGTCAATGAACACCAGTTGACGGCCGAACAGCAGCAGTGGTTGAGTCGGTATTTTATCGATAATCTGCACCCGTACATCAACCCTATTATGATCAGTCCAGAAATGGATCTGACCCGCTTTTTGAAAGACGATAACACTTATTTAGCCGTCGATATAAAATGCGGCAAGCATACGCACTATGCGTTACTCGAAATTATTTCCAATAAACTACCGCGATTTATCACCCTGCCATCTTCCTCTCGTCGCCGTCACAGCATCATTCTGCTGGACAATGTCATGCGCTATTGCCTGCGCGATATCTTCGAACAGTTCTATGACCCCATTGATGAACTGCACGCGTATGCAATGAAGATGACACGGGATGCGGAATACGATCTGGTCTCGGAGGTGGAATCGAGTCTGCTTGATGTGATGTCCTCCAGTCTCAAGCAGCGTCTGACGGCCAAACTGGTGCGGTTCGTCTATCAGCGTGAGATGCCGCAGGAAATGGTGGCGATGCTGTGCGAGAAACTGTCGATCACCGATGCCGACTACCTGACCGCAGGTGGCCGTTATCACAGCGACAAGGACTTCATCAAGTTCCCCAATATCGGGCGACGCAGTCTGGAATACCGACCGCTGCCGCCAGCCGCGCATCCCGCTTTCAAGGGTTGCCGCAACGGTTTTGATGCGATCCGGCGGCAGGATATCCTGCTGTACTATCCCTACCATTCGTTCGAGCATGTGCTGGATGTGCTGCGTCAGGCTGCCTGCGATCCCGATGTGGTGTCTCTCAAGATCAATATCTATCGCGTTGCCCGTCAGTCACAGGTGATCGACGCCTTGGTGCACGCGGCCTATAACGGCAAGAAAGTGACGGTAATGGTCGAGCTTCAAGCCCGCTTCGACGAAGAAGCCAATATCATGTGGGCCAAGCGTCTGACCGATGCCGGTGTGCGCGTACTGTTTTCCGCGCCGGGGTTCAAGGTGCACGCCAAGCTGTTTTTGATTACGCGCCGAGAGGGAAATGCGCTCGTGCAGTATGCCCATATCGGTACCGGCAACTTCAATGAATCGACAGCTCGGTTGTATACCGACTACTCGCTGCTGACCGCTGATGAACGCATCACCGATGAAGTGCAGCGCGTGTTCCGCTTTCTGGAAATGCCATATTTCCCGGAAACGTTCGAACATCTGATGGTTTCACCACAGAACACGCGTGAATCGCTGTATGCGCTGATCGACCATGAAATCCATAACGCCGGGCAGGGCAAGGCTACTGGCATCACGCTCAAGGTTAACAATCTGGTCGATGATGGCTTGATTGAGCGGCTATATGCTGCCTCCCGCGCGGGGGTGCCGATCGATTTGTTGGTGCGCGGTATGTGCACGTTGGTGCCTCAGCAGAAAGGGCTTAGCGATAACATTCGGGCCATCAGCATCCTTGATCGCTATCTGGAGCACGACCGTGTCTACGTCTTTGAGAACAATGGCAATCGACGGGTGTTCATTTCATCCGCGGACTGGATGACGCGCAATATCGACAATCGCGTTGAAGTGGCCGTGGAGCTGCTCGCGCCCGCCATCAAGCGTCAGGTGCTGGACATCCTTGCGCTGCTGTTCAGCGACAATACCAAGGCGCGTGTTATCGACCGCTCGCTGAGCAATCGCTATGTGCCGCGCGGCAATCAGCGCAAGGTAAGAGGGCAGCTTGCTGTCCACCAGTACATCGAACGTATGGCAAGCGATTCGCATGCGTAGACCGTTCGCTGAATAACAATAACTGCCTGCGTACGTTGCCGTGTGCAAAGGTGATCTAAAAGGACTCATATCACTATGCCTATCTCTTCCGTTCCTGCGCGCAGCCAGTCACAGGCGCCGCGTGAATATGCCGTGATTGATCTGGGATCCAACAGCTTCCAGATGCTCGTGGCAAGAATCGCCAACGACACCGTGTACGCGGTAGATCGCATCCGCTATCCCGTGCGCTTGGCGGCGGGGCTGAACGATCAGATGGCCATGAGCGAAGAATCTATGCAGCGTGGGCTGGATTGCCTGGCTCTGTTTGCTGAGCGTCTGCAAGGCTTTCCCGCCGAAAGCGTGTCGATCATCGGCACCTATACGCTGAGGGTCGCGACCAATACCGACGTTTTCCTTGAGCGGGCTGCGGCCATTCTGCCGTATCCCATTGAGGTCGTGTCGGGTCATCAGGAGGCGCGCCTGATCTTTATGGGCGTCGAGCATACTCAGCCCGAGCAGGGCCAGATACTGGTCATCGATATCGGTGGTGGTTCGACCGAATGCATTATTGGCAAGGATTTCACGCCGCTGCTGATCGAAAGCTGTTCGATGGGCTGTGTCAGCTTTGCCGATGTCTATTTCGGCAATGAAGAGATCAGCCCCGAGCGCTTTGAACGTGCACGCGCCGCTGCCGCACAGAAGATGGTGTCGTCCGCGGCGCAGTTCAGCGAATACGGTTGGGAGTGCGGTTTGGGCACGTCCAGCACCATCAAGTCGATAAGCCGTGTGCTGGCCAGTATGGAAGAGCCGGAAGGGCGGGTGACACGCAAAGGGCTAGAGCGATTGGTCGCTGAGGTGTTGAAGTACACCACTTTCGACAGCCTGATCCTGCCGGGGCTGCCCAAAGAGCGCAAGGGCATCTTTGTGCCGGGGCTGGCAATCCTATGTGGTGTGTTCGATGCACTGGGTCTTGAAACGCTGCACTACTGTGCCAGCGGGCTGCGTGAAGGGATGCTGTATGAAACCGAACCCACTTGGCGTTGCCACGATATACGCAGTCGCTCCTTTGGAGCGCTGACGATACAGTACATGCTGGACGTTGCGCAGGCCGAACGCGTTACGGAAACAATGTTGGCCCTGTATGCGCAGTGGCGCCAGCAGAACCCGACGCTGGTCAATGCGTGGCTTGAACCGCTCGTGCACTGGAGTGGCATGCTGCATGAGATGGGCTTAAGCCTTAACTACAGCTGGCGTCAGCGCCACGCCGCCTATATTCTTCAGAACGCCAGCATTCCCGGATTCGATCAGGAGCAGCTGTCGGTGTTGTCGGCATGGGTGGGCGCACAGCGCAAAGGTATCAAAGTCGAAGACATTCCGTTTTCCGCCCTGTTTAGGAAAGAACAGCTGTTGCCGCTGATACTGATACTGCGCCTTGCCGTCATCCTTCACCGCAAGCGTCAGGCCAGCGCGTTACCCGATGCATGGGCTATCGAATCCAAGGGCATGCACTGGACGCTGTACCTGCCCGAGCGTTATCAGCAACAGCAGCATATCGTGATGGACGATCTCGAAAAGGAAAAGAGTCATTGGAAGAAGCTGGGCTGGAAGCTGTCGATACGCCATAAGACACCCTGACCGGCGCGGTACCGTGCCCCTTCGGCTCTACGATTGGGGCGCGGTGTCCTCTCTTGTGCTGAACTCTCTTGCGCTGAACACTGCCGAAGCTAGCGCTTTGGCTTGTCGTTTGGCTCATTGGCATTGCGTGGCATCCGCCGCCTAAGCATGCACTGTGATCGCAGTGGAAAGACGCTTTGTTGATGATGGCATGTACGTTGGTGTGGCTACCCATGACGTTATTTCCAACCGACAGGTTGATGGATAAGAGCGAAGGGCCGTGACCATGGCCTGTATCGTTACTGCTCTTATATGATCTTATTATCTGCTGTAAACCGAGTGACACGGGCTTATTTCATATTGCTGATCATGGTATTTGGGCGGCAGTGACGCAGCCGATCATATAACAGCTATCGCTGCGTTGATTATGTTGAAGTCAGTTATGATTTCTTCAAATTGTTGATACTAGACTAATAAATCCTTTTTTTTGTCTCGATGACATGACCTTTACAAGTCAGTGTATTTCTTCTCGTCAGGCGCGTTAATCCTATCTTCAATATTCATTAATATGGGCTGCAGACGGCAGCGGCATAGTCCTATCGGTAACCTTCAGTAGCGGTATCTATCCGCCTGATCATTCCTTTATGTGCATTGCTGCTGTGCCTGTGGGTGCGGCAATGGGGGTGCCCTTATCCCCCGCAGGGTGATCGTTGATTCATGGTGTAGACAGACCTCGCCTTGAATCGCGGGGCACCCCGTGGCAATGCTGACGGAGTCCGCACTGGCATGGCCGCTCTTCACTGTTCGACAAACGATCGCTCGACCCGCGATGCCGCACGGCGCAGTGCGCTGCGCTATGGTGGGGGCATCGTGCTGTTCTATCTCGTAACGTATATCGTACCGCTTGGCTGGCGGCCGTTACTGGCCCCGGATGAAACCCGTTATGCGCAGATCGGCAGCCTGATGATGCGTTCGGGCGATCTGGTCGTGCCGCATTTTCTGGGCCTGCGTTACTTCGAAAAGCCCATTTTGGGGTATTGGCTTAATGCCGGTGCACAGTGGCTGCTTGGCAGCAGCAATTTCTCAGCACGTCTCAGCTGTGCGCTGGCCGCGGGGATAAGTGGGCTCATGGTGTATCGGATGGCGCAGTTGCTGTGGCGCAACGCGCGCTGTGCGGCCTGCTGCGCGCTGGCATACCTGTCGATGCTGATGGTGTTCTGTACGGGCACTTACATTTCCATCGACGCGCCGCTGTCGCTATGGATGACCGCAATCATGCTGAGCGGTGTATGGGCCTATGCCCGTGATAGCCGTGCATCGCGTGTCTGGGGGTATCTGTGGATTGGGGTGGCCAGTGGGGCAGGGGTCATGACCAAAGGCTTTCTGGCGCTGGCGATTCCTGTGCTGGTGATGGTGCCGTGGCTGATGGTAACGCGGCGGACGCGCCATCTATGGACATACGGGCCGCTGGCTGTACTGGCGGCCGTGCTGACGGTACTGCCCTGGGGGCTGATCGTTCATCAGCGTGACCCGCAGTTCTGGTCTTTCTTCTTCTGGCATGAACATATCCAGCGTTTTTTCAGTCAGACAGAGGCTCAGCATGCCGCCCCTTGCTATTTCTTCGTGCCTGTCGTGCTGCTGGGGCTCTTCCCTTGGTGGGGCAGCGTATTCCACATGCGCGACCAGTCACGAGGCATGGCCCCCGCCACTCGGCGCTATCTGCTGCTGTGGTGTGTGATGCCGTTTCTGTTTTTCAGCTGTGCCCGCGGCAAATTGGCACCCTATATTCTGCCGTGTTTTCCTGCACTGGCGCTGTTGGTGGGCTATACACTCTATGCGCTGTATTTAAAGCATAAATTGAGTGCGCTACGCTGGCACGGCCTGTGGGCCGCACTGGGAGGCGCGGCAGGGCTGATGCTACTGCTTTGCGGCAGCGGCCATCACTTCGATTTGCGCGTTGATATGTTCGCTTATGTAACGGCCATCGTCATGCTGTGTGCTGTTACCCTGTTGGGATTAGGCGTGGTGTGGCGGCCTCGCTGGGTCATGTCGCTTGCGCTGATTCCTACCGCATTGGCTTGGGGCATACCGTTCTGTATGCCCGTAGAGCGCCTTTATGACAAGGCCCCAGTGGTGTTCGCTCAGCAGCATAATGATCTGATGGCACACAGCGCTGTACTGGTCAGCAATGGCATTAGTGATGCGGCGGCGCTGAGCTGGCTGACACGACGCGATGACATCGTGATCTACGATGCGGTGGGTGAGCTGGCGTTCGGGCTTCAGGATCACCCCGAGCGCTGGGTTAGCGTTGATGCGCTTCCTGGCTGGCTTGAGCAGGCGCGACACTGCGGACGTGTGACCATGATGCTGGATAATGATCAGGACAGCTTCGCACCGACGCTGGCGCTTAACCCCGATATCATCGATACGCGGGGCACCTATAGCCTGCTGAGTTTTGCCGCACGCCCGGGAACGGCTGAACGCTGTGCTGTAGCGCGGCAGAGACCGCAGTGACGCACTCAAAAGCCTGCCTTGCTTCATTCTGCCCACGTAATGGAAGCGATACGCTGCGAGTGAAATTATGCACGGAATGAACCTTCGGCACTTGCACATATCATATAGCTGTGCACGAGGTAAAACGCTTGAAAGTGCAGTGGTTTTGCTGCGGCAGTAGGTGTTTACTGCGGCTACTCGGGTGGAAAGTAGTGGCGATGCGGCATAGAGTATGGACGCCGTAACGCGTGGATACGGCATCGCTACTTATCCCTACAATTCAGTGCTGTATTGCTGGAAGTTGAGGCCTAACATTGTGCAAATCCGCGCGTTGAGACGCGTTGCACAAGGCTATAACCGCATGACGGGGTGTAGGCGCATCCCTTGCATGTGTCAGCAACAATTCGGCGTCTGTCCATTATTGCGTCATATGCAATGGAAGGAGTTAAGTCAAATGTCTGCGTTTATTCCGTTGTGCCGTCCCGCCATTGGCGAGCGTGAAATCGACGCCGTCGTCGAGGTGCTGCGTTCAGGCTGGATTACGACCGGTGCGAAGTGCCATGAGCTAGAGCAGGCGTTCTGCGATACGCTCGGATGCAAGCACGCCATTGCGGTCAGTTCGGCGACGGCTGGCATGCACATCATGCTGGAAGCACTGGGTATCGGGCCGGGCGATGAAGTCATCACGCCGTCCCAGACCTGGGTATCGACCGTCAACCTGATCATGCTGGCCGGTGCGACACCGGTATTCATTGATGTCGACCGCGATACGCTGATGGTGACGCCCGATGCCATCGAGGCGGCCATTACACCACGTACCAAAGCGATTATTCCCGTGCACTATGCGGGTGCGCCCATTGACCTAGATGCGATCTGCGCCGTTGCTCGTCGCCACAATGTGACGTTGATTGAAGACGCTGCGCATGCCGTGGGTACGCTGTACAAGGGTGTACCGGTAGGGCGTGAAGGCACGGCCATCTTCTCGCTGCATGCGATCAAGAACATCACGTCGGCCGAAGGCGGTATGATCGTGACCGATGACGATGCGTTGGCTGAAACGCTGGCCATGCTCAAGTTCCACGGGCTGGGTGTCGACGCTTTCGATCGCCAAGCTAATGGGCGTCGTCCGCAGGCAGAGGTGCTGTCGCCAGGCTTCAAGTGCAATCTGGCCGACATGAACGCTGTCATCGCGCTGACCCAGTGGCCACGCCTTGTCGAGATCAACGAGCGTCGCCGTGTACTGTGCGAGCGCTATCGTAATGGTCTGAAAGGGTTGCCGCTCATTCCGCTTTCGGCACCCGAATGGGATCACCGCCATGCTCACCATCTGTTTATCGTGCGCGTGGACGATACCCGTACATCGCTGGGTCGCGATGCGATTATGCAGAAGCTGAAAGAGGATGACATTGGCAGTGGCATTCACTTTAAGGCCATCCATCAGCAGAAATACTACCGCGAACGCTTCCCGGCTGGCACGCTACCGCACGCGCTGCCCAACACCGAGTGGAACAATGACCGGCTGTTCAGCCTGCCACTGTTCCCCGACCTTTCTTTTGACGATGTCGACCGTGTGGTGGCATCCCTGACCCGAATCCTGGAGGACTGACGGGTGACACCCACTTCCTTTGCTTTGATCTCCATCGTTATTCCTGTTTTCAACGAGCAGGCCAGTCTGTCGGAGCTGCTCGAACGTACCGACAAGGCTTGCCGCCAGCTGAACAGGCCTTATGAAATCATTTTTGTCGACGATGGTAGCCATGATGACAGTGTGGCGCTGCTGAAACAGGCCGCCGACCGTGAAGGCAGTGCGATTCGCGTTGTCGTACTGAATCGCAACTATGGGCAGCATGCGGCCATCATGGCGGGGTTCGAAGCCTCGCGTGGCGATTTCGTGATCACGCTGGATGCCGACCTCCAGAACCCGCCGGAAGAGATTCCGCGTTTGGTCGAGGCGGGGCTGAAAGGGTATGACGTCGTTGCCACTGTGCGTCGCAACCGTCAGGACTCCTTCTTCCGTCGCTTATCGTCACGGCTGATCAACGGTGCCGTGCGCCGTGCGACGGGCGTTATGATGACCGACTACGGCTGTATGCTGCGCGGCTATCATCGCCGCATCATCGACGCGATGCTGCAGTGCCATGAGCGCAGCACCTTCATTCCGATTCTGGCCAACAGCTTCGCGCGCAACACCATTGAGTTCGAAGTGGATCATGCCGAACGTGAGCACGGTGAATCACGCTACAGCCTGATGCGTCTGATCAGCCTGATGTTTGATCTGGTCACTTGTATGACGACGCAGCCGCTGCGGTTGGCCAGCCTGGCCGGGGCGCTGATCGCGGCTGCAGGCTTTGTGTTCGCACTGCTGTTGATCGTGCTGCGCATTGCTTTGGGATCCGCATGGGGGCTCAACGGCGTATTTCCGCTGTTTGCGATCCTATTTATCTTCATCGGTGTACAGATGATTGGTATCGGGCTGGTCGGGGAATACCTTGGCCGCATGTACAACGATGTACGCGCCCGTCCACGCTATTTCGTCGAAGACACCTATGAGAGCGCTTCGCTGCGTTCTGACGCGGCCTCAGCGCTGACTTCTTCCGATGCGCCTACCGAAGACGCATCGACTTCTACTATTTCCAAGGATGCTGGAGATTGCACACAATGAAAGCCATAGTCTTTGCGTACCAGGACTTCGGATGTCAGGGCATTGAAGCCCTGCTGGCAGCGGGTTATCAGATTGAAGCAGTGTTCACGTTGCGTGATGACCCCAACGAGCAGCAGTTCTTCGGTTCCGTCGCTGCCCTGTGTGCTCGGCACGGCATTGCGGTATTCGCACCGGAAGATGTCAATGATCCTCTCTGGGTCGGCCGTATTCGTGCCATGGCCCCTGATGTCATCTTCTCGTTCTATTACCGCAAGCTGTTGAGTCAGGCGATCCTCGATATTCCGCCGAAGGGTGCCTACAACCTGCACGGCTCGCTGCTGCCGCGCTACCGTGGTCGTGCACCGCTTAACTGGGCGATCATCCACGGTGAGAAAGAAGCCGGACTGACGCTGCATACGATGGTGGCCAAGGCCGATGCAGGCGACATCATTGACGCTGAAAAAGTCGCCATCGCTGATGAGGACACCGCAGGCACCATGCATCCGCGCATGGTTCAGGCGGCCCGCACGCTGCTGGACCGCACTCTGCCGATGATCAAAAACGGTCAGGCCAAGGCGACGCCGCAGGACGAATCTCAGGCGAGCTACTTCGGTCGCCGCACGCCGGCGGACGGCGAGCTGGACTGGAGCAAACCGGCCCGTGATGTCCACAACATGGTGCGCGCGCTGACCCAGCCTTATCCGGGGGCCTTCACGCACAGCGGTACGCGTCGCGTCACGATTTGGTCATCCGAACCGGTGGCTTCCAAGGATACAAATGCTGCACCGGGCACAGTGCTGTCTGCTGAGCCACTCGAAGTGGCCTGTGGTGAAGGTGCGCTGCGCATCCTGACCGCACAGACTGAAACCGGCCTGATCGCACCGGCGCGCCAAGTCGTGCAGGAAATGGGGCTTGTCAGCGGCCTGCGTCTGGGCAACATGCCGAAAGGCAAGCAGCGCAAAACGCGCGTGCTGATTCTGGGGGTCAATGGTTTCATCGGTTACCACCTGTCCAAGCGTCTGCTCGAAGATGGTGGCTATGAAGTTTACGGTCTCGATATCAGTACCGATGCCATCCAGCCGTTCATCAGCAATCCTGATTTCCACTTCGTGGAAGGCGACATCTCTATTCACGCTGAATGGATTGAATATCACGTCAAGAAATGCGACGTGGTGCTGCCGCTGGTCGCCATCGCGACGCCGATCGAGTACACCCGCAACCCGCTGCGCGTTTTCGAGCTCGACTTCGAAGAAAACCTGCGCATTATTCGCTACTGCGTGAAGTACAACAAACGTGTGATCTTCCCGTCCACGTCTGAAGTGTACGGCATGTGCGATGACGATTACTTCGACGAAGAAACATCGCGCCTGATCGTCGGTCCGATCAACAAACCGCGCTGGATCTACTCGTCTTCCAAGCAGCTGCTGGACCGCGTCATCTGGGCCTACGGCATGCGTGGCGAGCTGGACTTCACGCTGTTCCGTCCGTTCAACTGGATGGGCCCGCGTCTCGACAGTCTTGATTCCGCCCGCATCGGTAGCTCACGCGCCATCACCCAGCTGATCCTCAACCTGGTGGAAGGTACGCCGATCAAGCTGATCGACGGTGGCGAGCAAAAACGCTGCTTCACCGACATTGATGAAGGGGCCGACGCGCTGTTCCGCATCGTGGAAGACAAGAACCACACGTGCCATAAGCAGATCATCAATATCGGTAACCCCGACAACGAAGCCAGCATCAAGCACATGGCGGAAGTGCTGCTCGAGAAATTCGAGAAACACCCGCTGCGTAAGCACTTCCCGGCGTTCGCAGGCTTCAAGGTCGTCGATAACCGTGCGTTCTATGGCGAAGGCTATCAGGATGTTAGCCATCGTCGTCCGAGCATCGAAAACGCCAAGCGCCTGCTGGACTGGACGCCGTCCATTCCGATGGAGAAGACGATCGAGGATACCCTCGACTTCTTCCTGCAGCAGGCGGTCGATGCCCTTGAATCCTGAGTGAGGAACGCGGCATGTGCGAAGGAGTTGCTCTGCAACGACGTGGTCTCGCTCTTGATGGCATGAAGCCCATCGCTCTTCGCATTGACGTCGACACCTACCGGGGCACGCGTGAAGGCGTGCCCCGTCTGCTCGATATTCTGGCGCGCGAAGGCATTCGCGCGACGTTCTTTCTCTCTGTCGGACCCGACAATATGGGGCGTCATCTCTGGCGCCTGCTTAAGCCCAAATTTCTGATGAAGATGCTGCGATCCAACGCCGCCAGTCTGTACGGCTGGGATATCCTGTTCGCAGGTACGGCATGGCCCGGGCGTCAGATGGGAAAAGGGCTGGCACCCGTGATGCGACGCATCGTTGAAGCGGGGCATGAAGTTGGCCTGCATGCGTGGGATCACCATGCGTGGCAGGCGTGGTCGGGACATTGGGACGTTGAGCGCCAGTATCACGAGATTAAGCGTGGTGTCGATGTACTGGAGCAGATCATCGGTGAAAGGATCACCTGTTCGGCCGTGCCCGGCTGGCGGGGCAATCAGGCGACCGTGGATGCCAAGGAACGCTTTGGCTTTCGCTACAACAGTGACTGTCGCGGCGGGCGCATGTTTCGGCCGCTGCTGACGGACGGTACGATCGGTACACCGCAGATTCCCGTGGATCTGCCGACGTTTGACGAGGTGATCGGACGCGAAACGGATGCGGCCAATTTCAATGGCTATATCCTTGAGAAACTGCGCAGTTCGGCACTGGGGATCTACACGATCCATGCTGAAGTGGAAGGCATCCTGATGGCCAGCGAGTTTTCGGCGCTGATCCATTCCATGCGGCAGAACGGTATGGATTTTGTGCCGCAGAGCGCGCTACTGCCGGATGATCTATCGACGTTGCCGACCGGGCATCTGACGACCGGGCCGCTGCCTGGGCGTGAAGGCTGGGTGGGTCGCGGCCTGTAGCGTTTCCAGAAAAGGTTGCGTTTCTGAAAAGAATGAAGCCGGACGGCTTTGTTATCTCACGGCCGTGCGGTGACGGGTCGTCTCCCTTCTTTTCTTTGCAGACCGTTGGCAGGTCGCTGATGTGGCATCGCGCCTCAAGAGAGAACGTATGCTGAGTCTGATATTGCTAGTGATGTCCAGTCTGCTGGCCTGTAGTGGCCAGCTGATGCAGAAGCAGGCGGTGCATTGGTGGGCGGCACGCCCCGAACTGCAACAGGCCGGTCTGCTGCGTCGGCTGCTCAACCCTTGGTTGATCGCAGGCATCGGTGCTCTGGGCTGCGGCATGCTGTGCTGGCTCGGTGTGTTGCATACAGTGCCGCTGAGCTTGGCGTATCCCATGCTCAGCCTGAACTTTGTGCTGGTGGCCATTGCGGCACGCTGGCTGTTCGGAGAGAGGCTCTCATGGCGCTATCTGGGAGGGCTGGTGCTGATCATGGCCGGCATCGTTGTGCTGGGGGCGGAGTGGTAGCCAACAGTGGCATTACCGATACGCGGCTGCTTTCCGTCAGGGAAGCCGCCGCTTTCTTCATTGAGTGAGGAGCCTGTATGTCAACTGCTGTAACGGGGCGCTATCGGCAGGGCTATGCCTGGATCGGTGGCAGCATCGTACTGGTCACGCTGGCGCAGCTGGGGATGAAGATTGGCATGAGTCATCTGCCGACTCTGATGGCGATCTGGAGTGACGTGCAGGCGCTGGCCGTGAATGTCCTGCTGGGCTACTGGCCGTGGCTGGCGCTAATCGGCGGTGGCATTTTGGCGTACGGTATTTCAATGTGGTGCTGGCTGAATGCGCTACGGCACCTGCCGCTGAGTCGTGCTTACCCGCTGCTGAGTATTAGTTACGTGACAGTGTATGCGGTGGCGGTGGTTACACCGATCCTGCATGAAGCGTTTAAGATTCAGCACCTGATCGGGATTGCGATGATTTTGATTGGCGTGGTTGTCATCAGCCGCTGCAGCACTGCATCACCTCACCATTAGCATTTAGTGATTGATGTCGTGTCAGGTGAGCGAGAGGGTCCTCGGTGATCCAAGCGAAAAGGCATGCCCATGGGCATGCCTTTTTTGTGTCATAAAAGAGCGAAACGAGGCGTGAATGACTCGCTTAGCCTCAGTGTACGGCAGGGCGCTTGGAGGTCAGTGCGGCCTTAAAGGTTCTATAGACACGCTGCTGATCAAGCATCACCTGCTGGCGATCGCCGTGGAAGACGAACGTCGCCAGACAGTCGGAGTGGCAGAAAAATTCGCCACTGGCCAGTTCGCCCGGGGACAGCACCGAGTGGCTGACCAGCGAAGGCAGTTCATCGGCGGGGGGGATGTCGATATGGCTGACATACAGATCGCGGCGTGACATATGGCGTTTCGGGAACATGATCCAGCCATAGCCCCCTTTGCTGGCGTGCGGGGCCAGCGAACGCATCAGCCCCATCTGCAAGGCGACGTGCAACCGTCGCAGATCGACGCCGTGGGCTTCTTGCAGCAGCTCGACGATGGGGCCACCGCCGGGGCGATAAGCGATTTCCAGCAGCTCGACGTGGTCGTCATCGTTCTTGAATGCCTCGATATGATAGACACCGTCAGGGGCCTCGAAGGCCTCAACGATCGCCTCCACAAAAGGCCGCCATACCCGTGAGATATCGTCATCGGTTTCATTGAGCGAGCCGAGTGCTTCTTCGCGTAGAAAGTCGATTGGTTTGCCTTGATATTCACCGACCGATAGAAAGCTCAGCGCCTTGTCGATGACGATGGCGTCAAGGTGATAGATGGTGTTGGGGTTGTAGGTTTCCAGAAAGAATTGTTTCTCATCCATATCGCGGTAGTCGTCCTGCCGATCCAGAGCCAGCGCATCAAGTGCCGATACATCATGGAGTACCCGTGCGCCGACAGAACCAGCAAGCGAACGGGGCTTCATAATGATCGGAAACGGAATGCAGCCCGAAGAAATATCATCGGGGGTGATTTCGCGAGCTGTGGCGATACCTGCCTGTTGCGCGATGGCCTTCATCCGTTTTTTGTCGCGGAACCTGAGGGCTGTGTCGTAGTCGATGCCCGGCAGCTGCCAGCGGTCGTTGGCCCACGCCGCAATGTATAGCGCGAATTCATCGCTGGGTACCGCACGGGTGACCGTATGGTGTGCCGCAATTCGCTCGAAGGTAGCCTCGACTTCCTGATGTACGGCGAAATCGCGCACCAGATAGACATCGTCGCGCGCCTTGAGCGTGGCATCCGCCTTTTCCAGCAGGTCTTCCAGTAAATAGATGAATTGGGTGTTGTCCAGTGCACACTGAGTCTTGATGGCGTCGACCGTAGTGTCGATGTCCAGTTCTGACGAAATGATCAGCACCGTGTCACGATGGGGAATCGTCATATCATTATCCTCGGATAGGGAACAGGGCATAGGGGGGTGACGCGCCGCTAGATATAGCGTTTCAGGCTGCCGGAACGGCGCACGTCCAGCGTGGCGCAGTGGAAGGAGCCACCGAAGGTTTGGAAATGCTTGAAAGGGCAAAGAATGGTTTTGATGCCCCACGCATGGAACGCGTGGATGAGGCGCTCTTCGTCCTTTTCGACAATGACGGTACGTTCATCGAGCATCAGCACGTTGGTATGAATCCACTTGGACGTGATAAACAGCGGGTGGTCGTCAGGCAGATTGGAGGCGGGGGGCGTCAGGATCTCCCAGTCGCGGAAGATATCGGGCAGCGCTGGTACCCAGCCCTTGTTGACGATGACGCGTCCCGGGGCAATCGGCAGAATCGTGGTGTCGATGTGCATCGGGTCGGGCTCGTCGAATTCGTAGATATGGATGTGATAGCCGTCGCCCAGCGTGCGGCGCAGCCACTCAATGCCCAGGTCGTTGGTGACATGACTGCGCTGGCCGATGATGTCGCGCCCGATTTTCATG
Source organism: Zymobacter palmae (assembly GCF_003610015.1). Classification (NCBI taxonomy): domain Bacteria; kingdom Pseudomonadati; phylum Pseudomonadota; class Gammaproteobacteria; order Oceanospirillales; family Halomonadaceae; genus Zymobacter; species Zymobacter palmae. The sequence goes on along the minus strand of NZ_AP018933.1, from coordinate 1,691,706 downwards.
AAGTCGGCGGCATCAAACAGCGGCTCGTCATCCTTGATGATGGAGCGGAAGGGAAATTCCTGATCGAAGTCGTGCTTTTCGTCCCACAGGCTGTCCTTCAGCATGGGTTTGGGGGCCGCAACCCAGTCGGCACCCCGCTTGAAGTAGTCATTAAGCAGATCACGGAATGCGAAGATCTCGAAATAACGGCTGCGCCACGCCATCGGTACTTCGATCAGTGTGGTGCCGATGGCCAGTAGGCAGTCGCGCGGCATTGCGGAATAAAACGCGCCACCGGTTGAGAAATGCGGCGTGACGACAGGTTGATGATGGTCGACCTCGTTCGGGCGCTTCACCTTGATTCCTTCGCTGGTCAGGATCTCGGCCAGCGTATTCACCTCTTCACGGGCCTTATCCACCAGCGACTGCGGGAAGCGCTGTCCGGCATTCGTTCTGAAATAGTCACGGTAGGGTTTTGGGATAACGGCATTCATATTCGGATCCCAGTCGGGGATGCGAATATCGTCGATGACACCGACGATTACCTCCTCAAGGGGGTCCCATTCGGTGTAGACCTGCACGGGAGATGATTGCGGAGCATACGGGCGGGGTTGTTCGGCCTGAAGCGTCATTCTGGAATCCTCTTTCGATGATGAAATTCATGCTGATAAAAGAGCGTGCGAGGAACGTAACGTTGCGATATGGCAGCAGAAAGAATGATTTTTCCGCTTCCATATGACGGAGGTTATCACTTGTAAACACTTGGCCAAGTGCAAAGATCAGGGATCGAGAAGGCGATTTGGTGATGGATTGGGGGGTGGTGCAGGCAATGGTGATGAGCGGTGAAAAAGTGTTTCTTTTTGGTAAAATTGGCGGTCGTAGCGCTGTAGATACTGCCTCAAAGTGAAGGTGATGATATCGCGCTAACGATTGAAAAATGCCCGCCTTTCAATAGGAAAGGCGGCGCAGGAAGCTAGCGCGCACTGAATGAAAAAGGTTATCGAATGCGCCGTGCATACCCTGTGAGGAATATGCTTTTCTTTCACCTTTCACCTTTCACCTCTTGACGCCATAAGGGCACCGGGTAGCCTCTTCTGGCTTCTGGCTTCTGGCTTCTGGCTTCTGGCTTCTGGCTTCTGGCTTCTGGCTTCTGGCTTCTGGCTTCTGGCTTCTGGCTTCTGGCTTCTGGCTTCTGGCTTCTGGCTTCTGGCTTCTGCGCCACCCCGTCTAAGCTGCGGGCAAATCCCATCCTTGATGCTTGGTCGAGTGGGTTGGGGCGTTTTGGCAGCCTCACGATGAGGGGATATGCCATGTTGCGGTACTGGCAATAGCGTTGAGCTGGCGCTTGGCCCAGGCGATATAGTCCGCGACCACGCGGTCGGCCGCTGCCGTAGCCGGGTGGCGGTAGTCAACGATCAGTCCACCATGCGTGCGCATGAACCACAGGCAGACTTCGTCGGGGTCGTTGCTGCGGCTGTGAAAGGAGGCAACACGCCACGTTTCCCACTCGCGTGCACCGGGCACGCGGCGCAGGTCCATGAACGACACCATAAAAGTATCGCGCAGTGGCTGCTCCAGTAGCTCGGCTACCCGTGTGATCGGAACCAGCGCAAGCATTTTGAGGGCCTGAAGCCCTTGAGCGGCATGCCCTATCGCGGTCTCGAATGTTTCTTCTTCGCCCAAAGGAAAGGTGACCGGTGCCATGCCCACGTACCATCCCAAAGAGGAGGACCATTGGCTTGGCTGGGTCTGAAAGGGGGCCATAGTGTGAAAGGCTGGGTTGCCCGTCAGTTCACGGGCGGCTTTGGCGAGGCAGGCAAACAGCCCTGAGAATAGGTCACCGCCTGCTGTTCGGCACTGCTGGGTAAAGGCACGGGTATCCGCTTCATCCAGCAGTTTGAGGTAGCCACTGCGCTGAGCGGGGGCAGTGGCGTCGGGATGGCGCACATCAATCGGAAACGGCGGAAGCGTACCGCCGAACGCCTCAAGGCAGCGCCGCCAGCGCTGGATAGCCTCATTACTAGCAGTAAGTGCCTCAGCCTCGCGGCGCTCGGCTTCAGCAAAGTCTGGATAGCTCGCCGCTGGAGGCAAGGGCGCTTGCGTGCCTTGTGCCACGGCATAGAGCATGTGCAGCTCTTTGGGCAGTTTGAGTAGCCCATAGCCGTCGATGAGGGAGTGATCCACCGCTAGGCAGACCGTGGTGGCGCGACTGTGCGAGATCGTCAGCAGTAGGTAGCCTGGCCAGTGGCAAGGTCCCACCTGTTCGTCAAACAGGTCTTCAATCACGGTTGATAGCGGCTCATTTTTTGCGATGGACACTGCGGTATCCACCGTTACGTGCTCAATATCGGCAGTGCCGGGATCAAGGGTGAAGCGCTGGAGCTGGCTGTTGGCCACCGGCGCGTCGAGTGGCACGAGCCTGCTGCGCAGGGTGTCATGTCGATTGATCCAAAGACGGAGCGCGGCAGCGAAAGCATCGGCATCAAGATCGGCGGCCATCTCGAAGGTACAACCGAGCCATGAAGGTGGTGGCGTGACGCCGCTGTTGAGTGCCTCGAAAGTGCTCGACAGGCTGGCTTCTTGAAGGCAAGACGCACGGCGTGTGTCCTTACGCCACCGTTCGTCGCTCAATGGGGGGGCGATAGGACGCCATAAGGTAAGCACGCCAGAAGGCAGTGAAAGTGACGCGGTATCGACGAATTTCATGGGGCTCTCCTTGTTTCGATGATGACGAGAAGGGTGGCGCCTATTGCCGGCGGCCGTGCAGCGTCAGGTAGGGGGTACGCACCGCCCATAGGGGCGAGGCGATGACCCATAAACTGGCGCTGGCCATCAGACATGCCGCAATCGCTAGCGTAGCGGAGGTGCCGAGTGCATTGCCGCTGATCCCACCCAGCACGGCCCCCAGTGGGGCTAGCCCCCAGACCAGCGTGCGAATGCTGGCATTAACGCGTCCGTGCAGGTGCTCGGGGGCCAGTACGGAACGGATTGGCACTTGATGCACGTTGTAGACCTGCATGCCGAGCCATAGCGTGCATTGCGATAGGGCGGTCATCATCCTGCTCGGAAAGAGTGGGCAGAGCAGCGCACCCGCTGCGCTGACCGTTAGTGCCAGCGCCAGCGTGCGCCCAACCCCAAGCCGCTGGGCAATGGGACGAGCCAGCACTGCGCCACACAGGCTGCCAATGGCCGCCATGCTTGTTACCAGTCCGATCTCAGTTGCATTCATATGCAGCTGTGTAGACAAGTGCAGGATGAATACCGCGGCATAGGCGCTCTGGAAGAAGACGATAGTGACGGTTGCCAGTGTCGCTGCGCGAAGCAGTGGGGTGTGCATGACGAAGCGTGCGCCTTCGAGCGCTTCTGTCCACCAGTGGGGTGGCAGACCCTCGGTTGGTGCAAGGGGCACTAGGGCGGAGGTAGAACGGGCGGGAACGAACAGTAGCAGTACGGTCATAATCAACAGTGATAGCGCGTCGGTCAGAATGGCGATGGGAGCCGTTAGCGCACCGATCAGCCAGCCGGCCATGGGCAGTCCCATCACCACCGCGACTGACTGGGCCAGCTCAATGCGGTTCTGGGCGGCAGTCCGCAGCGAGGGCTGTACCAGTGCGGGTACCCAGGAAAGAAAGGTGATATCGGCAACCACCAGTGCTGTACCGGTCAATAGCGCCACGGCATACAGCTGTTCCACTCGAATATGTCCGCTGGACAGTGCTATCAGAGGAATGGTGATGAAAACTAGGGCCATCACAAAGTTGGCGGTCATCAGCAGCCGTCGATGTGATATCCGATCGACGAGCAGGCCCGCAAACAGCCCCACGAGCAGATAAGGAAGCCGTGCGCAGGCCAGCAGCATGCCGGTGGTGAACGCATTGGCACCGCTGGCGGCAATCGCCGTCAGCGGCAGGGCAAGCGTCGACACCTGCGTGCCCATTAGTGAAACCGACTGTCCCGCCAGCAGTAGATGAAACCCGAACGGTAGCTTGCGGGATGCGGGGTGTTCGCTTGGCATGCGTGCACCTTTCTTTCAATGAGTTATTGCCCGCTGAGGCCGTAGCCCAGACGCACCAGTTCATCGCCTGCAATGCGTTCAAACTCCACGATCTGCTGTGGCGTCAGGTCCTGCAGGTAGCGACCGTTGCGCCCGGTGTAGAGCGGCTGGCTGGCCGCGTCTGCGGCGGGGTGCCCCCAGGGGGTATCGAACAGAGAATGGCCTTGGTCGGCGTGGTGAAGTAGCGCGTCGTTCCAAGGAAGATTGAGCAGCGACAGCATGCGCTGTGCTGTATCGCGCGGGCGAGTCACCAGATCTTCGTACCTGATTTCCAGATAGCGTTCGGCCGGAGCGGCCTGACGCGTATGTGCAACGATCTCCAGCCAACCGTGGGCTGCATCGGTCACGGTGGGATAGCCCCAGTCCGGCACGGTTTTCAGGTGGGAGGCGGCCAGATCGCGCCCATCACGGATAATGTGGATGAACTGCGCGTTGGGCCAGAAGGCCGCATAGGCAGCGATATCCTTGATCTTACGTTGAAGTTTTAAGCCCCAGCGCTGGGCCCCCGTCTGTTGGCAGCGTAGTGTTCCGATGGCATCGACTAAGCGACAGCGATCCATCAGCGAGACCAGTTCACTGCCACATTCCGCCATCAGTGTGGTCACCAGACGCCTAACATCATCGCGATGCAGGCCGAAGCGTTCGCACTGGGCGACAAAGTGCACGCCATCGAACCATTGTTCCGGTATCGAAGCCTTGGTGGCTCCTTTTAGATCTTCCTCATGACCGTCCATAAAATCGCAGGCGTCAAGGATGTGCGGGCCCAGATTGACCGGCTCGGTAAAGTCGATTTCCGGCCCCACGACCAGTGAGGGGTGAGAATCCAACACCACACTCAACAGCGTCGTGCCTGAGCGATTTTCACCGCCCAGAAGTACAGGTGATGATAATAAAGGACTGAACTTATCGGCAGGGTTAGACATATATTCTCCTCACACTGGCTAAGGCATTACTTATGGAAAACACTGGGTTATGAAAATAAATAAGAATCGATGAAAAAGAAGTCTTGGCGTATCGTATGGGAAAGTAACCGTTGCATTTGAAATGCTGTTATACACCTACCACTCCCTTTCTTGACAAGCAATATGTGTAAATATTGAAATTTAATTCAATGGGGCAAGAAGTATGAAAATGACAATAATAATGAATCTATACAGAAAAACTAAAGTATAACTTGGCAGGCTTTCGAATATGGTCTTAACCTAAAAGAAACCACTGCTGATAGAGGTTGTTTATTGACTTATTGAATATTTCTATATCCTGTCCAAATGGACGGTTAGAGATAAATAACAAGATGGAACTTATTGTCTCGTGTTTATTACTACGCCCTGTCTTATTAGGCAAATAAGATGACGCTGATGCATTTAACGATGCATCACTACAGAAATATTGTCTCTGATATTAACTGGGCATCCGCTGATGCAATAGCGGTATAGGATGCCCCAAGCATGCAGCGATTCCGGTGCAGAGGAGAGAAGGTATGGAGACGGACGACGTCCCGATAGGCATCACGCTTCAGCACTATGCTTTTTTCTTTGATATCGACGGTACGCTGGCGGACATATGTTCCCGACCGGACAAGGTTCGCATCCCTCCTTCACGCCTAAGCGTGCTATCCGGCTTGGCGGGTGCCGGTGGTGCATGGGGTGTCGTGTCTGGGCGCCCCTTGGCGGAAATCGACGCACTGTTGTTCCCACTGCGCGTGCCCGCTGCTGGCGTGCACGGGGCACAGATGCGTGCAGACCCCCATCAGCCCATGGATACTGCACTTATGCCATTGCCGAGTACGCTCCTACGACAGTTACAGAACGCCGTGGCCGCCTTGCCCGGCATCCTTGTGGAGCAGAAGGGCGAAGTGGCGATAGCGGTGCACTACCGCGCTTGCCCTCAATATGAAGCAGAAGTGACGAAGCGCGTCGAGGCGCTCGTCAGGGCCGATACGCGCTGGGCCTTGCAGCACGGTAAGTGCGTAGTGGAAGTCAGGCCGGCAGCGGTTGATAAAGGCAAAGCACTGCGGGCGTTGATGCAGGCCCCCTGCTTTGCCGGACGGCGGCCGCTGTTTATTGGTGATGATCTTTCCGATGAAGCAGGTTTTGCTGCTGCGCAGGCACTGGGGGGAAAAGGTATCCGGGTCGGCGAGGGGCATACTCGGGCCCAGCATCGTCTGGCGAACCCCGATGCGCTGGAAGCGTGGCTTAAGCGCCTGATGACGCCGCAGGGTATTCGGGCGTGTGGTAACGAACGGGAGGACGCATCATGAGCAGGCTGATCATCGTATCCAACCGCGTTATGGCGCCTTCGGCAGCGGCTTGTCCCGGTGGGCTGGCCAGCGGCTTGCTGGATGCCCTGCATCAGGTGGGGGGCATCTGGTTCGGCTGGAACGGCAAGGTGGACGAAAGCACGGCAGCACTGGAGCGGCAGCAAGCAGGCAATATCACCTTCGTGACCACGTCGTTCACTCCTCGACAGTATCAGCAATACTACTGTCGCTTTGCCAACGGCGTACTGTGGCCGAGCTTTCACTATCGCACGGATCTTGCTCACTACGATCAGCAGGATTATGAGGGGTACCGGCGTGTCAATGAGATGCTAGCACTGAAGTTGAAGCCGCTGCTGCGGGACGATGACGTGCTATGGGTGCAGGATTACCACCTCATCCCGTTCGCCACGGCGTGCCGCCAGCTGGGCGTACACAACCGTATCGGCTTCTTTCTGCATATTCCTTTTCCCTGTGTGGAAGTGGCACGCACCATCCCCATGCACCAAGCGCTCTTTGGCTGTCTGGCCGACTATGATCTGGTGGGTTTTCAGACTACAAGTGATCAGCAGGCCTTTTTGGACCATGCCCGCTGCTTCGGCAGTCCCGGCGCGACGCCGACGACAGGTGTCTATCCCATCGGCATTCAGCCGCAAGCGTTTACGACGATGGCTGAAGCACACGTGGCCGAGCGGTCACTGCTCAACAGTGCGGACCGTCATCACGGGCGACAGGCCATTCTAGGCATCGACCGACTCGATTACTCAAAAGGCCTTCACGAACGCTTCCAGGCCTACGAACAGCTGCTTGATCGGTACCCTAAGCATCACCGTCGGGTCCAATTCATCCAGATTGCGCCCATCACCCGTCAGGACATCGACTATTACCGCCATATCCACGAGCGACTCAATACGCTTACCGGCAGAATCAATGGCCGTTTTGGCGACCTGGACTGGCTGCCGCTGCGCTACATCAACCAAGACTACACCCGCGACAGTTTGGCGGGACTAATGCGACAGGCACGTGTCGGTTTTGTCACGCCGCTGAGAGACGGCATGAACCTTGTCGCCAAGGAATACGTTGCCGCTCAGTCCGAACAAGATCCTGGCGTATTGGTTCTGTCTAGCTTTGCAGGCGCGGCCCATGAATTGAGCGCTGCGTTGATCGTCAATCCCTACGATCGCAGCGACGTATCGGCGGCATTGAATCGGGCATTGACCATGCCCTTGGAAGAACGCCAAGAACGCCATCGCGCAATGATGGTGGCCTTGAACAGGACCACCATTGATCGTTGGCACTCGCGTTTTCTTTCCGATCTTAATATCGCTCATCTGGCGCACGCCAATATGCGTTGAACTATATCAACGATAAATAAAGAAAATACGTTTGATTATTCCTGCAATATAGCTCGGGAGGGTAACGCTGGCGCTGAAATTACCATAACCCACAGTTCTTCCATGCTCGTTATGGCGATGTGCAGAGACTTTAAGCAATGCGACTTAACTTTGTCTTTAACTGAGAGGATTTGCATCCCCGTGTTTAAGGGAGACGTTTTTAAACCCATGCGTTTAAACCAACGACGTTGAATCAGCGACCTTAAACCCAGGATTTCAAACCCACATTATAGCGTGCCTGCGGTCATTCAAATGGCGTTTGATATACCGCAACGTATCGGTATTCCTTATATAAAGGAGTCGTGCAATGACAACCATTCAGCATATTGCGGCCTATAAGAAGCCGCTGGATGCCTTTGATGTCGTGGTTGTAGGGTCCGGACCGTCTGGCGCCACGGTAGCGCGCACCCTTGCCGAGCAAGGCAAGGCCGTACTGATTCTGGAGTTCGGAGGTCTGCCATCTCCGGGGGCAGCACTAACGCCTCACCAAGCCACGTTCACCAAGGCCGTGACCTACACCGAGCAAATGGATGGCAACCCGTGGACCGCCTGCTGTGTTGGGGGTGGCATGCAGTTTTATTCCGCTATCACTTTTCGCTACCGGGCCGCGGACTTGCGCGCTAGTCAGTTTCTGGAATCTGACATGGCCATTGACTGGCCGATCGAAATTCAGGAACTGAACGAACACTACGCGTATATCGAAGCATTGCTGGGTATTGAGCATATGGGGGATTACCCGCTGAGTGCCCGTGCGACGCGGATCGCCGCCGCCATGTCCTCGCTGGGCTACCACCCGCACCCCATGCCGCTGGCTATTCTTCCTCCGCAACACCCGCACGGGTGTGGCTACTGCGCCGCCTGTGACAGTCGCTGCTGCCCAATGGGGGCCAAGGCATCGGTCATCACGCGCTCAATCATCAATGATGACGGCCTGCCGGGCAGTATTACGGTGCTGTACGGCTGTCTGGTCAAGCGCATCCTGCAAGAAAGCGAAGGGCAGGCCAGCGGCGTGGAGTGCTATATCCCGTTCTCGTCCCAGCGTCTGCGCATACCGGTGGCGAAGGTCGTGTGCTGTAGCAATGCCATTCAGTCCAGCGCTTTGCTGCTGCGCTCCCGATCGTCTTTCGCCCCACGCGGTATCGGCAACGAGCATGATCTGGTCGGACGCGGACTGTCGCTCAAGGTCAGTGGGTATTCCATTGGATCGAATCGGCGCTGGTTGAAAGAGGCGGACCTTGCGGCGCCCCATCGAGGTGCGCCCGCTACGGTCTATACCGATGATTTCTATCAGGCTCCAGATATGCCGACCCGCTTTGGCGGACTGATCTACGAAGTGGCATCGCCGGTTCCTGAAGAGAACATCGGTCATTTAAGAATCCACTACCTGGCGGGTGATGAACCGTGGTCCCACAACCGCATCACCCTAGAAGACAAGGAAGATGAGTTCGGTATACCGATTCTCCGCTTCCAGTACCGCAACACGGCTAACGACGAAGCACGCTTGGCTTACCTCACCGCGCGGGCCGACGAGATTTTGCGTGAGGCGGGGGCGGTAACGATCCGGCATGATCGCCCGATGCACCGGAAAGGCGCTTCGCACCTGCATGGCACGGCACGCGCGGGTGTTGATCCTGCCCGGTCGGTCGTCGACCCGCTGGGCAAGGTACACGGTTACGATAACGTTTATGTCATGGACGCGTCGGTAATGAACTTTGCCGGCAACTGGAACCCGACTCACACCATCATGGCCAATGCACGACGCATGGCACTGGCACTGCGCTGACCGCGCGAAGCATCCTCACTAGGGAGAACCGTTATGGATAACCGTAGTTTGCTGGTGAAGGCGGAAGCCGTTACGGCCGCACGCCACTATGATATTGACGCTCGGCCGCCGTTCATCGTGCAGAAAGCGCAAGGGGCCTGGTTGGAAGATTGCGACGGGCGCACGCTGCTGGATATGACCTCGTCGAACGGTACGACGCTGTTCGGTTATCGCCGAGCCGAGATCGACAAGGCGATTGAGGAGCAGGTTACCCAGCGTGGCCTCATGTTTCCGACTACGCTGTCCCCGCAGCGCATTGCGCTGGCAGAGCGTCTTGTCGATCGCTATGCCGCAGCAGAAAAGGCGCTGTTTTTCCGCACGGGTTCAGAAGGCACCAGCGCGGCCATTAGGCTGGTGCGGGCCTATACCGGGCGGCGTGTCATCCTCTCCAGCGGCTATCACGGCTGGCACGATTGGCATCGCGGGTTCCGGCAGGTCTGCTGGGATGCTCAAAACGATGTGTTCCACTTCGGTTATAGCCGTGAGGTGCTTGCTCACTTGCTTGAACAGGGCCGCGGTGCGATTGCGGGTGTGATCGTAACGCCTGAACCGGGTTGGTATTCCGCAGACGATTTCAGGGCGATGTCACAGCTCTGTGTGCAGGCGGGCGTGCCGTTCATTCTGGACGAAGTGATGTCGGGGCTGCGCTATGGGCCCGCGGGCCTCAACGGTGCCGGTGTTCCGGCCGACCTGTTGGTGATTTGCAAAGGGCTCGCTAATGGAATGGCGCTGTCGAGCGTGGCCGGGAAGGCCGATATCATCGACGCCTATGATGCTGCGGGGTTGGCAGGTACGTACAACAAGGAGGTCACGCCGATGGCGGCGGCATTAACGGCGCTTGATCTGCTGGAAGACGGAGCCCTGCACCGATCCGCGCAGATGATAGGCACCGCGCTTATGAACGAGCTGCAGCAGCAAGCCGATCACGCGGGTATCCCGCTCTGGGTGACGGGAGCCCCGCTGATGTTCAAGACGGTATTCGGCAGCGAGGCACTGGGCGACGCCGTGGGTCAGGCCTGTTTCGAGCATGGACTGTTTCTGGAGTGCAACGGCACGCATATGATCAACTTCGCGTTCGGTGAGCGCGAAAAAGATCATGCGGTGGCCGCCTTTGCTCAAGCCTTGCGGGAGGTTGTGGCTTCAGGTGCCGCCGATGGGCTGGTCGGTACACGAATCGTCAACGAGCAGCGCAAGGCCTATGCGCGCCGTGCGCTTGGCGCGGTATTCGAAGACGATGATATCGACGTGCCGATGGCGCATGGGCTGGCTGCTATCGAAAAGCATCTACGCACCTCTTAAGAGACAGTTTTATAACCTGAGTGATGGTCTTTTACCCTTTCTACAATAGAAGGCTTCTACCGCAATTTGTGGTTTGGAGTCCCTTCAATGACATGGGTATTGGGGTTATGAAACATGCTTTAAGGGAAGCGTCATGGCGATGCCGTGTGTTGTGAGGCAAATAGCCGAAGGGTACTGATGCGAGTGCTGGCCCCACTAACCTGACAGAAAGGGATGGCACGATAGTGTCCATCCCTTTTCATCATGACGTTGGCGAAATGTGAGGGTTACAGGAACATCAGGTAGTACAGCAGCAGGATGTTCACCCCGAGCAGCACGATGCCGGTGGGCCGCTGTGCCTTGATGACCCCATTCCTATCCGGCAGTTCCAGCAGGGCCGCGGGCACGATGTTGTAGTTGGCGGCCATGGGGGTCATCAGTGTGCCGCAGTAGCCGCAGAACATACCGATTGCTGCCATGACGGCGGGATCACCACAGTAGTGGCCGACCAAAATTGGCAGACCGATGCCTGCTGTGGCAATCGGAAAGGCCGCAAAGGCGTTGCCCATGATCATAGACAGTAGAGCCATAACGACGGCGTACAGCGCCACCATCGCAAAGCGGCTGTCCAGTGCCAGATAGTGCTGGGTCAGGTAGGCAATATCGGTATCGATATCCGCGGCAACGAACACCAGTCCTAGCGTTGCCAGTATCTGGGGCAGAATGAAGGCCCAGCCGATCGAATCCAGCAGACGTCTTGCTTCTTGCAGCGATTGCTGCGGTTTTTCACGGGTCATGCGTAGCGCGATTAGCCAGCCCAGTAGGCAGCCCAGTGTCATGGACGTCAGGGTGATCAGCGTGGAATGGTTGCCCTCGCCGAACACGGCCCGCTGCAGCCCCGGCACATAGGTGAAGGCCACTACGCCACCTGCTGTCATCACGGGAATCATCAGCGTAGGAATGAACAGACGGTTCTTGAACGTTCGTGCACTCTACTGGCGCTGTGCGTCGCTGCGGGCATGATAGCGGCCCAGTCGCACTCCGCCGAAGCCAGCGATCAGTGCCATCACGACCACCACCATACCCACCCCGACATGCAGCGTTCGTGCTCCGGTCGAGCCAAGCGGTGTGATGGGGTCCAACAGTGGAATCGCCCAGTCATCGACGAGGAAGATCAGTCCGTACAGTCCCCAGAACAGGCCGGTAAACCAGCGGCGCGGGTTGCCTTTGTCACGGCACGACATGACAGCGATAACGAGCAGCAGCAAACCCGCTAGGGTAAAGAGATACTGTTGCTTGAACATCTCTATCCCTCCCTCGTGGTTCGCAGTAGTGCAAGCGTATGGTCAAGACGGTGCAGGCGCCATGCATGGATCACGAATGCACAGATTGCGGTCGGAATGCCCCACAACGCGATGTGCAGCGGTTCTAGCGTAATGCCACTGGCCTGCTGGATGACGTTGTGCATGAACATGATCGCACCAAAGGCCACGAAGATATCTTCACCGAAGAACACACCCACGTTGTCCGTGGCGGCAGCCATGGCGCGCAGCTTATAACGTACCGTGTCCGAGAGTGCACCGTAGCGGCTTTCGGCAGCACCTTCTGCCATGGGGGCCAGCAGCGGGCGCACCATTTGTGGGTGTCCGCCAAGACTGGTCAGCCCCAGCGCCGCGGTCATCTGGCGAGCCAGTAGATAGATGATCAGTAGCCGCCCAGCAGTGGCACTGCGGATACCCGCAATCCAGTCCTGTGAACGCTCCTTCAGCCCGTAGCGCTCTAATAGACCGATGACGACCAGCGGCAGCAGCAGGATCAGGGCCAGATTACGTGTGCTTAAAAAACCAGCGCCCAGCTTGTCGAGGATATCTGCCAGCGACATGTGAGCGGCCAGCCCCGTAACGACCCCAGAGGTCACCACCACCAGCACGGGATTGAATTTCAGCAGGAAGCCGAGCGAGATGACTGCGATACCGATCAGCGGCCATAGATTGACAGTGTCATGCATGAGAGGGCCTCTTCATGATAGGCAGGTGAGTAAAAAGCGCGCATTGTGCCAAGGGCCATGCATACGCGATGTAGCGGCTAGAATTCGCTTGAATGGTTTATGCAACAACTACGCCATATAAATAGTTTCCAGAAGACGTAATAAGAGCGTGTTTCATAGCCCCAATGCCATATCGTTGAGGAGATTTAAAACCACAAAACTGCGGTAAAAGCTGTTTATTTTAGAAAGAGTAACAGCCATTACTAAGGTTGTGAAACAGTCTCTAAGCGCACTGTTAAAATAAAGAGATATCGTCTCTTAAACATCTGTCGCCATGTTTATACAGTGTTTTTATATATAACAGTTTGATGTTTTTATATTATGTGTGAATCATTTATCAGAAAGAGAAATAAAAGAGAGTGATGCAACGGTAAAAAATGGCCATGATAATATTATGGTTTTCTTGTGCACTATATGGATTTTCCTTAAAATGAACGCTCTGTTTTCAGAGGAGGAAATAGCGCTTGGCCAATTTGCATTTCAGTACCCTGCTGGTATTCGCATTGGTGTGCACTGCCTTGTTCTTCCTGCATTTCATCGTGAGCCTGTTCCTTGGTGATGGTCATGACGATGCCGTGTCGGCGGGGCTAGAGAATCTGGATTCCATGGCTGGAGGATTTTCTATCTTTTCGCTGTTCACGCTCTCCGGGCTGCTTTCCGGTAGTTCCATTGCGCTTTGGACTTATCTGTTGTTCGATGATGCTTCCTATCGTGCCATGCTTATCGCACTGGCGGCCGGCGTGGCCACGCTCGTGGTATATGGTGGTCTGCGAAAATGGATAAGACTGCTCGATAGGCCGGGTATGCCTGAGGCCCTCATCGTCGAAAGGGGGGATGAAGGGGTGGTATATATCAGGATTCACGCCAATGGACAGAAAGGGGGGCAGGCTTACTTCGATAAGTATCATCAGCGTCGTACGTTCGATGCAATTACAGAAGAAGGTCAGCCTATACCGTCATCCACGCGGGTTACCGTAGTGGATGTTATCGGTGAGGCGTCAGATAACCCCATCATCAAAGTAAAAACACATTTATAAGGGAAACGTTTCAATGGATACATCTTCATTGTCGGCAATGATGATCCCCGCTATCTGCGTGGTGTTGTTGCTGTCGATCTGCCTTTTCATTTCCAAGTCTTATAAGAAGGTCCCCAACAACGTACTGATGGTCGTGTACGGTGTTTTTGGGCGCAAGAAGAATAAGAACGTCGACAGCGTGGGCCAGGCACCGCAGAAAGTGTGTCAGGGTGGCGGTATTTTCGTCATTCCGTTCCTGCAGGACTATCGTCAGATGAGTCTGGCGCCGCTGACGGTCTCCGTTGATCTGAAAGAAGCGCTAACCATTCAGAAGACGCGTGTTGATATTCCGGCGACCTTCACCGTCGCGATTCCGACTGACAAACCGTCGATTCTGAACAATGCCATTAATCGCCTGCTGGGCATGACCAGCGCGCAGATCATTGAGCAGGGCAACAACATCATCATCGGTCAGCTGCGCCATGTCATTTCGCGCATGAAGATCGAAGATATTATCAGCGACCGTGATAAGTTCTTGGAGCTGGTCAACGAAAGCGTTGAGCTTGAGCTGAACAAAATCGGTCTGACCATCATCAACGTCAACATCAAGGACATCCTTGATAACAACGACGTGATCAACTCGCTGGGGCAGCGTGAGACGGCGCGTACCATCGAAAGCGCGCGTATCGACGTGTCGCAGCAGCAGCGCATCAGTGCGATGGGGATCGCTGAGAACGAGAAAGAGCGTGAGATTGGCATCGCGCGTGCTGAAGCGCAGAAGACCATCGGGGTTCAGGAAGCGCACCGTGACTCGACCATTCGTCAGGCTGAAATCCAGGCGGAACAGGTTTCCAAGGAAAACGAGTCGAAGAGCCTGATTGCTCAGTCCGAGTCCGAGCTGGCGGTCAAGATGGCTGATGCTCGTCGCATCAGTGAGATTGCAGCGGCTGAAGCCGATACGCGTGTGGCCATGGAGCGCCAGAAAGCGGAACAGGCACGCATTGAGAAGGAAGCGATTCCGACGGCCAACGTCGATAAGCGCAAACTGGAAATCGCATCCGAGGCATCGGCGGCTCAAGTTCGCATTGCCGCCCAAGGTGAGGCTGAGGGCATTCGCATCAAGGCCGAAGCGGAAGCCTACAGTATTGAACAGCAGTACCGTGCTCGCTCTGAAGGTATCGCCAAGCTGGTGGAGGCGTTCGGTGGCGACAGTGAGAAGGTCATTCAGTTGCTGTTGCTGGATAAGTCCGAATCACTGGCGGCTATTCAGGCGGAAGCAATCAAAAATCTCAAGATCGACAGCCTGAACGTACTGGGCGGCAGCAATGGCGAGAAGGAAGGCAGTGGGGCGCTGACGAGCCTGTTGAAAGACTACGTTGGCTCCGTACCGCTGACCAGCAACTTCCTCAACACGATGGGCTACGAACTGCCAAAGTACATCGTCGAGAAGCAGCCCAAAGAGAGTGGCGTTGCCACTGACGAATCGCTATAAGCGGTAACGTTGCCGTGTCCGATGAATTAACGATGACGGTACTGGTATAGACGTCATTGAGAAAAGGCCCTGCGGGGCCTTTTCTTATTGCGGAAAGATTTTCTGTAGCGCGCAGCACCGCTGACACTAATGCCACTGTGGAAACGACGGCCGATGAGTGTGCTTCCCAGTAAGCCTCGGCACAAAGAAGGGAAAGGCGCTCACATTTAGAGCGTGTTTCATAACCCCTATACCCATGTCATTGAGGAGATTTCAAACCACAAATCTATGGTAAAAGCCGTTTATTTTAGAAAGGGCAATGGCCATTACTCAGGTTGCGAAACAGCCTCTTATTGCGCCTTTCTTGCTAAAGACCCTTCATCCAACCGCATTGCCGCATAAGGTATGTCCTGTGGCTAGAAGTTTCTCTCCTATGGTCGATTCAATCACCTGCCGGTGCTCTTGCACAGCCCTTCCTGTGAGGTGCTAACGAGCTTTCGCATCGGCCTTCAGCGCTGCCCACGAATCCTGAACGTGCCGTTCAATACCGATGGGTGACCACGCCAGTACTGCGGGCTCACTTCGATTGAGGCGCCGAGCTTAGCCGCGGCATGCCACGGCCAGCGGGGGTCATACAGCATGCCGCGTCCGATACCGACTAGGTCGACATCGCCGACCGCCACGGTGGCTTCGGCCAGCTCAGGCGTCGTGATCAGACCTACGCCCATCACCGGAATGTCATCAATGGCGGCCTTGATCGCGCGAGCCAGTGGGATCTGGTAGGCCGGATAGTCGTCCAGCACCTGACGTGGGTCCAGCCCGCCTGAGGTGACGTCGATAAAGCTGCCTTTGTGTGCTTCGATCTCGCGGCAGAACGCCTGGGACTGTTCGATATCCCAGCCACCCTCTACCCCGTCTGTGGCGGAAATGCGCACACCTACCGGAATGTTCGATGGCACGACGTCACGCACGGCGGCGAAGACTTCCAGTGGAAAACGCATACGTTTCTGCAGATTGCCGCCGTACTGATCGGTGCGCTGGTTGGACAAGGGGGACAGGAACTCGTGCAGTAGGTAACCGTGTGCCGCGTGCACTTCGATCAGGTTAAAGCCCAGATTGACCGCGCGCCGTGCGGCATCGACAAAGGCCTGCCTGATGTGGCTGATGTCATCCAGACCCATTTCACGCGGTGTCTGATACCCCTCGGCATAAGGCAGTGCAGATGGTGCGATGGTTTGCCAGCCCTCTGGCTGATGGGGGGCAATCTGCGCGCCTTTCTTGATCCAAGAACGATGGCAGGATGCCTTGCGGCCTGCATGGGCCAGCTGGATACCCACGGGCATTTCACTGTAGCGGCGCACGCGACCGAGGATATCAGCGAACGCTGCTTCAGTATGATCGTCCCACAGCCCAAGATCGTGAGCGCTGATACGGCCCTCGGGGCTGACCGCCGTACCCTCGACGATGAATAGACCTGCACCGGACTGCAGCATGTTGCCCCAGTGCTGGGTGTGCCAGTCGGTGGGCTTACCGTCATGGGCGGAGTACTGGCACATGGGTGGAATGACGATACGGTTGTCGAGCGCTAGCGCGCCAATCCGGTTGGGTTGGAATAATACGGGAGTGGACATGGCGACTCCTGTAGTCGCAGACAGTGGAAAGGCAGGGTTGCCCTATGCCTGTAAAGTAAGGCTTATCCTTTGACTATAGCACCTAGAAAGAAGGAGGGAACTTGCGCAGATCTAGGAAAAGAATAGCCGATGAGACGCTATCAAAGATAGAGACAAATTACCTTCGGCTCCCATATCAAGCGAGCAGCGTTGAAGTGATGTTGTCACTACGAAAGATAAATAAAGGGTTCTTTGCAAAACGATAAATTGGTTGTGCATCAGGGTAACATCAACCTACATTTTCATCATGTTGTACAAGCGGGATGCTCTTAGAGGCTGTTTCATAACCTGAGTAATGGCTGCTGCCCTTTCTAAAATAAACGGCTTTTACCGCAGTTTTGTGGTTTGAAATATCCTCAATGACATAGGCATGGGGGTTATGAAACACGCTCTTAATAAGACCCGCGCGGTGGTCAAGGCTGCTTATCTTGGCCTATTTTACTGACATCACTGTCTGGTTTAACTGAATAGAGATACTCGTCACTCAGAGTAGGTGCCCATGGGGAAGTGATACGGTTGTAGCCGCTGGGGGATGCCGTGCTGAAATGCGTGGTGGGGTGCGTCGTAACGCAGCACCTGCGCCGCGGCTGGGGTCGTCGGTCGTATACTGCCGCCATTCTACTGTATTGACGCCAAGCGCCACGTTGGATTTGTCCCAGCGCGGCGCTTGTTGGTTAGTCAGGGTCATTTCCCACTGTAAATGGACAGGATAAGCGATGGATACGATCGACAGAGAAGAGGTCGACGAGGTATGTGCGTTGGCAGAGGCCGGGCAACAGGACTATGACGCCCGCTTCGAACTGAGCCGCATGCTGTTGGAGCCTATTGAGGACGAAGCCAGTGACTCGAAGATGATCGCGTGCTGCAAGGGCTGCGATCACTGTTGCCACTTGCGTATCGAAGCCTACGAGTTTGAACTGGACAGCATCCATGCCTATTATCTGCGCGAGCTGAACAGTGAGCAGCAGGCAAAGATCAAAGAAGCTATCGTCGAGCGCTATCCGATCGTGAAGGATCTTGGGGATCAGGAACAGCGTAGCATCAATGTTCGCTGTCCTTTCCTGATCGACAGCCAGTGCAGCATCTATCCGGTGCGCCCCATGTCCTGTGCCGGTTACAACTCATGCGATGATTCGCTGTGCAAGCGTTCCAACGATGACCCCAACGATACTAGCTTCGGCATCCCGCAGGACCAAAACATTGGTTATATGAAAATGCGACAGATGGCTCTGGTGCAGATGGCACTGGATTTATCATTCGAAGAAGAGCGCGAGATCATCAGCGGTATGCATCGTCGACTGTTTGGCTGATCGCGAAAGCCTCGTGACCACTGTGTTGTTTGATATCCGGTATCGCTGACCTGTTCGAGCGAGGCGATGGCCCTCTTTTATAGGTACGACCTGATGGTGGTCCGAGGGGAGTGTAATGCTGGCAAGGGGGCGGAGCAGGCGGTTGCCTGCTCCGATGAGGAAAATTACCCGAAGGTAGCAAGCCCGTTTTCGATAATGGTCAAGCCTTCTTCCAGCACCTCTTTCTGTACGGTTAGCGGCACCAAAATGCGGATGGTATTGGCGAATACCCCGCACGACAGCAGGATCAGGCCGTGCTCACGAGCGTAGGCCGTCAGGGCCTTGGTTCGTTCGGCACAGGGTTTGCCGTTATCGTCGACCAGTTCGAAGGCGGCCATGGCCCCGAGGTGGCGGCCGTGTGCCACGCAGGTAAATCGGGCTTCCCATTCGCGGAAACGAGCGATCAAGGCATCCCCTAGCAGAACGCTTTTTTCAAGGATGCCGTCATGCTGGATAACGTCCAACACCGCCAGTGCGGCCGCGCAGGACAGCGGGTTGCCGCCGTACGTGCCACCCAGCGACCCTGGGCCGGAAGCGTCCATGACCTTGGCACTGCCCACGACGGCCGCCAGCGGCATGCCATCAGCAAGGCTTTTGGCCATTGTCATGATGTCGGGCTGAACGCCACTGTGCTCGATGGCGAACAGGCGACCGGTGCGCGCAAAGCCGGATTGGACTTCGTCGACAATCATCATGATGCCGTGCTGGTCGCACAGTTCACGCAGTTTGCGCAGGAACGTCGCCGGGGCCGGATAGAAGCCACCTTCCCCTTGCACGGGTTCGATGACAATGGCCGCTACGCGTTCGGCAGGAATGTCAGTGCGGAAGCGAGCGTTAATGGCCGCGATAGCGTCGTCTTCGCTGACGCCGTACCACGCATTGGGGAACGGTACGTGGAATACCTCGCCCGGCATGGGGCCGAATTCGCCCTTGTAGGGCCACACCTTGCCGGTCATGGCCAGTGTCAGCAACGTACGGCCGTGGAAGCCGCCTTCGAAGGTGATGACGCCGCTACGGCCAGTGGCGGCACGTGCAATCTTGACCGCGTTTTCCAGCGCTTCTGCACCAGAGTTGACCAGCAGCGCTTTGCGGTCCGGCCCGCGTGTCGGGGTCAACTGGCACAGCCGTTCCGCTAGCGTCACGTACGGCGCATAGGTGATGACGCCGGCGGCGGTGTGCATCACTTTGTCGAGCTGATCCTTGACTGCCTTAACGACGTCAGGGTGGCGGTGCCCCAGATTAAGCACGCCGATCCCGCCAGCGAAGTCAATCAGGCGTTGGCCATCTTCATCCCATATCTCTGCATTTTCTGCGCGGGCTGCAAATTGTTTGGCACTGCTAGCAGCTCCACGTACGACATAGCGTTGCTTGAGCTCTTCAAGTTCATTGTTATTCATGAAGAATGTCATCCTTTTCCAAAGACAAACAAGATAGTGCTTAAAGCCGAATCAGAAGCCTGGGCCCAACGGTGTCGTGTGCACCCCAACCATGGATGGGACGTTCCGAGGCCCGCTCATGGTGGAATGAGACACCGCTTGTCAGCGGGTGTCTGCCACCGTTTGGCAATAGCATAACGCCGCTCTCCAGCATGGCCTTCGCCCAAGGTAAAGACAAGATCTGCAGGTGCAATAATGTCGAATGATGCGCCATAGTGCAGGCCTTATTCCGGCGAGGATATTGGCGTGCTAGCAGCGACGCGCATGGGGATGAGCTGCTCAGGCGTGTGCGCTCATGACATGCTTGACACGCGTGTAGTCTTCGAGGCTGTAGGCTGATAGGTCCTTGCCATAGCCTGAATACTTGAATCCTCCGTGCGGCATTTCGGCGGTCAGTATGATGTGCGTGTTGACCCACACGGTGCCGAAGTCGAGCGCGGCGCTGAGACGCTGAGCGCGACCATGATCGCGGGTCCAGACACTGGAGGCCAGGCCGTATTGGACATCGTTGGCTTTATGAAGCGCATCCTCTTCATTTTGGAATGACTGTACGGTCAAGATCGGGCCGAAGGTCTCGTTCTGGACGATGGCGTCTTCCTGTTGCAGCTGAGAGACCACCGTTGGCTCGAAGAAGAAGCCGGGGCGCGGAGCCCGCTTGCCTCCCGTTTCGACACGTGCGTGAGGGGGAAGGTGAGCGATGATGTTCTGCATGCGTGAGAGCTGCTTTGCATTGTTGAGTGGCCCGAACAGTACGCGCTCGTCGTCAGGGTCACCGTAGCGCGTCGCTTCGACGGCAGCGGTCAGCAGGGCCACAAAGTTATCGTGCACGCGGGCATCGACCAGAATGCGTGTCGCCGATGTACAGTCTTGGCCCGCGTTGAACAGGCCGGCCAGCGCTATGTGTTCAGCCGCCCGTTCGAGATCGGCATCGGCAAACACCAGCACGGGAGCTTTGCCACCCAGTTCGAGGTGAGCGCGGGTGACGTTTTCTGCCGCGCTCTTGGCGACTTCAATGCCTGCCGCAACGGAGCCGGTAATGGACACCAGCGATGCGGCAGGATGACTGACGATTAGGTTG
The DNA here is from genome assembly GCF_003610015.1 of Zymobacter palmae. Classification (NCBI taxonomy): domain Bacteria; kingdom Pseudomonadati; phylum Pseudomonadota; class Gammaproteobacteria; order Oceanospirillales; family Halomonadaceae; genus Zymobacter; species Zymobacter palmae. Next base: position 1,670,855 of record NZ_AP018933.1, on the reverse strand, counting down.
CCCGTGCTGGCATCGCCCAGCACAACATTGAACGCTCCTGTTGGCAGGAATGGCGCGGCAAGTTCGGCCAGCAACAGGGTACTTTCCGGTGTGGTATCGCTGGGCTTGAGCACAATGGTGTTGCCGGCGGCCAGTGCGGGCGCGATCTTCCATACGGCCATCATCAAGGGGAAATTCCACGGTGCGACCTGACCCACGACGCCCAATGGCTCGCGCCGAATGGTCGATGTCATGCCTTCGACATATTCCATAGCCGCCTTGCCCTCCAGTAGGCGCGCGGCTCCAGCAAAGAAGCGCAGCTGATCGGCGCATACATTAACTTCTTCCGCCTTGATCAGGTGCTTGGGCTGGCCGGTGTTGCGGCACTGCGCCTCTACCAAGCGATCCGCATGCTCTTCTAGTGTATCGGCGATAGCCAGCAGGGCCTGCTGGCGCTGGGCGGGCGTGCTTTTGCGCCATTCAAGAAAGGCGCGTCCTGCTGCGGCATAGGCGGCTTCGACATCGTGTTGATCTGAAATAGGGGACAGCGCGACGACGTGTTCATTGGCTGGATTGATACATTCAAAAGTGTTCTGGCCGTGAGCAGCGATATAGCGGCCGTCGATGAAGTTGCGCAGATGAACGGGGTGGGCTGACATAGTGACTCCATATAATCACACCGAGAATAATGGCCATGCCTATTATTCGTGAGGCAGTACGTCATACAGGGCAAGTCCGAGTCCATTTTCTATTTTTGTTTTTAAAATCAATTAATTGATATGTTTATTGGTGATAATAAATCACAGGATTATATCGGCGCTGGATCAATAAAGTGCCGTGATGCGAAATCGCGAGGATTGCACGCTTTGCTATGGTGCATATTGGTTTGCTGGATGCACACTTTTAGACGTTATTACCCTGGTGAGTACTGTTTACATAAGTAAATGGTGGTGTGTTTTTTATTTAAACGGAACGAAACATCTTTATAACAGCGCAAAGTTTCACCGCGGTGAGCAACGTGAGTGCGGGCACTTTGAGTGCTGTCTTTATTGATGGGGAAATAATGAAAGGAGTGAATGACGACCGGTGAGTATCGAACATGAGCATACGATTATAGCGCAGCACGCAGTGTGAGCAGGCGGTTGCCATGGCGCTGTCGAAGTATACGGTGACAGGCAGGCCTTTTTAGCCGCACATCGAGGGGGCATGGACAGGTCTGTAGGGATAAGGCTGAATGCTTTCTGCAGACTTGTGGCGGAAGTAGTGCCAGAGGCGGGAGGTGTGGCATGGCGCAGTGATACTGCGCCATGCCGTGGGCGATGCTCTGTGTGGGTCAGGCCAGCGTGTAGCACGGTTCGTAGGCGGTACCGGGTAGCTTCATGCGTTGCTGCTCAACAAAGGCATTTAGCAGTGCGTCGAGATGCGTCATGATGTCCGGCGCTGCATGCAGCTTGAAGCGACCTCTTTCGGCAATGGCCGCCATGCTGTTGGGCTTGACGTTGCCCGCTACGATGCCTGAGAACGCGCGTCGTAGGTTGGCCGCCAATTCGTGGACTGGCTGGTTGGCATGCAGCGCAAGAGAGGCCATAGCCTCGTGCGTTGGCTCGAACGGCTGCTGGAAGTCATAAGGAATGTGCAGGCGCCAATTGAAGTAAGAGGCGTCGTGATTCTCGTGGCGGAACCGTGCGACGACATCGACCCCTTTCTGCATGGCCTTGGCGACGGCTTCCGGATCGTCGATGATGATCTGATAGCGCTGCTGTGCGGTTTCACCCAGTGTGACGGCGATGAAGTCGTCCAGCTGACGGAAATAGTCAGCACTTTCTTCGGGACCTGTCAGAATGACTGGGAATGGAATGTGCTGGTTGGCGGGATGCAGCAGAATACCCAGCAAGTACAGAATTTCCTCTGCGGTGCCTACGCCGCCCGGAAAGACGATGATGCCGTGTCCAAGGCGCACGAAGGCTTCGAGGCGCTTTTCGATATCCGGCATGATGATCAGTTCGTTGACGATTGGGTTCGGTGATTCGGCCGCGATAATGCCGGGTTCTGAAATGCCGACGTAACGACTGTTGTCGTAGCGCTGTTTTGCGTGCGCGACATTGGCTCCTTTCATAGGGCCTTTCATGGCACCCGGGCCGCAGCCGGTGCAGATATCGCGTTTGCGTAACCCCAAACGGTAGCCGACGGCCTTGGAATAGTCGTATTCAACGCGCGAGATTGAGTGGCCGCCCCAACACACTACCATATTGGGCGGACGGTGAGCGTTCAGTGCATTGGCGTTGCGCAGGATCTGGAAGACCGTATTAGTGATGGCTTCGCTGGGACCCATCGACTCCGCGCCTTGTGAAACCAGCTCATTAGAGACATAAGCCAGATCGCGCAGCATGGCCGAGAGCTGTTCCCGTATGCCATGGATCATTTCGCCATCGACGAAAGCGTTTGCGGGAGCGTTGTCCAGCTTTAGGCGCAGGCCTTTGTCTTCCTGTAGCAGTTCGATATCGAAATCGGGATAGCAAGCTTGCATGCTGGCGGCATTGTCCGACAGTGCCCCGGCGGTCAGGATGGCCAACGCACAGCGGCGCAGCGTTTCATGAAGCCCTGTCGATGAGGTATCGCGCAGCCGATTCACTTCGAACTGGGAAAGAACCTCAAGGCTGCCTTCGGGAGAGATCATGGTCGATACGGTGGGGTAGGCGGAACGCGCCTCTGTGGACGTGCGGGTCAGCGATCGTGCAGAAGCGGACGAACTACTCATCAGGATACCTCGTGTTGGAGACGGCTGTTGACGGAAGACGCCAATCGTCGACTCCCTTGGAAGGCCAGAACGTCGACAGGGGCACCTCACCGTAATAAACGCTTACACCTTACTACGGCATTATTGCCTGAGGGATCAAGCGTTGAGTGTGTGCAGCATCGCATGGGCACCGTTCGACAAACAACGCAATACGTTGTAAATGCATCCACTACGCCGCGTTATCGGCACAGATTGACGTCCACAGTGCGGTAATGGCATTGATGTCATCAACGCTCATCGCGTCTTCACCAATCGAGCATTCAATCAGCTGCCAGCAGGTGGCATCGAACGCCTCGGCGGTAATGGTGGCAGGGTCGTATTCGGCGCGATCGAGTACCAGCTCGACCTGCGGAATCAGGTAGCCCAGCGGAAACAGTTCGTGATCGTCAGCGTTCAGCTCTCGATTGAGCAGGCGTTGGCGCAGTGTTTCTCCGCGGGCGATGAAAGGGTCTGACATGGCATATCCGTTACTAGAGTGAAAAAAGACGGCGTCTTCAGCGCTAACGGGCTGTATTGAATGCCGAAACGGTGCCGCTCGGAAGCGGTTCTCTGTGTGCTTGGCGACGATCCTATCATGCGCTGGTGGCAAAGGCGCAATGCCACAGCGGTGCAGCTTTGCTATGATAGCGCCTTTCTTCTGGCCTCAGCTGGACCATCACTGCCTCATGTTCAATGCACTGTATTTCCGTACCTTCATTACTCTGGTGGAAACCGGCAGTTTCACTCAGACCGCTCGACGATTGGATATGACGCAGCCGGGCGTCAGCCAGCATGTTCGAAAGCTCGAACACTATCTGGGCCACGAGCTGCTGCATCGCCAGGGGCGTCGCTTTGCGCTGACGGAAGCGGGGCGACGGGCCTATGACTATGCGCTGAAGCTTTTCACCGAACATGAGCAGTTTCGCCACTCGCTCGACAACGATGCCGAGCACAGCGGTGAGTGTCGTATCGCCAGTCCTGCCAGTGTCGGGGTAATGTTCTATCCGTTCGTGCTGGGCTATCAGCAGCTTCATTTAGGGCTGTCAATCCATTATCGCTTTGCCTACAGCAGTGACATTATCAAGGATGTCGAAGCGGGCCGCTACGACTTGGGTATCGTTACCGAGACTTCGCGTCACAGCGAGCTGCGCTCCGAGCTATGGCATCACGAACCGCTCAGTCTGGTGGTTCCTGCCGATTTCCACGGTAGCTCGCTCGGTGAGCTGCAGATGTTGGGCTTTATCAACTATTTCGATGGCGTAAGCCATGCCAACCAGCTGCTGCGTGAGAACTTCCCTGGTGAGTTCCGCTCAATGAATAGCATCCCTCAGAAGGGCTATATCAGCGAAGTTACGCAGGTGCTTGATCCCGTCGCACGCGGCATGGGCTTCACAGTAGTACCGACAACGATTTTGGAAAGTTCGCCGTGGCAGCGTCAGGTGCGTGAACTGATCCTGCCGCGCAGCGTGTACGAAGAGCTGTATCTTGTCACGCGACAGGATATCGATCTGCCGAAGCGCTATGAGCAGCTGCTGAACGATTACCGTGATGCACGCCGCACAGCGCTCTACAGCCAGCCCGAGAACTTACCACCGACAGCCAACGAGATGGGGACGCTGTAGGCAGGCTGTTTGGCAGTGGCGTGCATATAATGGAAAGGCCTCTATTCGTCATGAAATAGAGGCCTTTCGTGTGTTAAGAGACTGTTTCATAACCTGAGCAGTTACTTTTACCCTTTCTAAAATAGACGGCTTTTGCCGCAATTTTTTGGTTTGAATCCCCCTCAATGACATGGGTATTGCGGCTATGGAACACGCTCTAAGTCCGCAAAGACAAACGAGCAGGGGGGTAGCGCTTGGCCGTGTACTATTTCGCGCTGACGCGCAGCAGCATCACACCAAACCCCCAGAAAATGATCCCCGTGGCACGGTTGAACAGCGCCTTGATGGTTGGGCGGCGCAGGTAGCCAGCCAATGTGCGGCCCCCCAGTGCATACATGAAATACCAGAAGGTTTCGATGATGGCAAAGGTGGTGATTAGGATCGCGAACTGTGGCAGCTGCGGCTGTTCCGGTGCGATGAACTGAGGAAAGAAGGCGGCGGTAAACAGGATAAGCTTGGGATTGCTGATGCTGGTGACAAACCCGCTACGGAACAGGTGCGGTAGCGACTGTACTGCCTTGGCTGCATGCAGAGGGTCTTCGCCATCAGTTGCAGCAGGGGCAGCACGCCACGCCTTAAGACCGAGATAGAACAGATAGGCTACGCCTGCGTAGCGAAGTGCTTCAAATGCGCCGGGAATTGCCATAAAGACGGTCGTTAGCCCAGCCATGGCCGCTAGCAGAACGACGATAATGGCTGACAGGCTGCCCATCATTGCGGCAATGCTTCGAGTGAAGCCGACTTCGATGCTGCGTGACAGAATCAGCAGCATGTTGGGGCCGGGGATGGCCGACAGCAGGAATACGGCACCAATAAACATCCACCACGTGTGTAGTGTCATCTTGTTTTCTCTTCTTGTCCGGCTAAATCAGCAGTGCCGTTTCACACACGGTATCGAAAGTGGGCTGGGGTGCGTTCAAGAACGTCGTGTGTGATGGCGGCGAAAGGCGTGATGATTGTTATTATCGTGAAGCGTCATTGCCGCTTAGAGTTGATGGCGACAATGACGGTTATGTCACTTCTGCACTGATGAGGCAAGTAGCAGTACCGAAGCCAGTTCAGGCGTCAGCGTTTCCCCTTCGATAATGCCTGCATCTTTCAGCGCCTTGCCAGCAGCATATACCCCAATATGAGTGCTGCCATGAGGGCACTGGCTGATGGCGATCAGGCGCTTGCCCTGACGGGCCGCCCGTTCTAGTACCTGATGTAGATCGGTGTCATCGGGCAGGTTGCCGCTTCCCCAGACTTCCAGCACGGCCACATCGGCGAGCGCCAGTTGCGCACTCACCTGTGTCGCCGCAATACCTGGCCAGAGCACGATGCGCGCAAGACGCGGCAGCGTTTCCGGCACGGCAAGTGGGGCTGCCGCAATATGCAGTGCCTTCATTACTCGTCGGCGGGCATCACTATTGGGCGGTTGCAATAGATGAAGGGCGGGCAGTGGATGATCGTCACGCTGGTTAATAGGCCAGCAGGCGAGCAACGGAGCGTTGGGTGTTTCAAAACCTTGATGATCTTCGGTATACCACTTGCGCGCGGCATCGCCTTGCAGTAGTCGCCCGCCGAAGGCCAGCATCACACCCTGTGCTTCGGGATGTGCGGCATAGCGCATGGCCAGCTCAATATTATGCGCGGCATCGCTGCCATCGGCTTCCAGCGGTAGCTGTGCACCAGTCACGACCACGGGGCAGCGGCACGTATCGCCCAGCCAGACGCTCAGCATGGCACTACACCACGCCATGGTATCCGTACCGTGCAGTACGACGATGCCGGTTACGTCATTGTCATGGGCATGATCGCGTATCTGAGTGACGAGGCGTAGCCAGTCATTCGGCGTGGCGCTGCTGGAGTCGATAGGGGTGCCTATGGCCTCCAGATGCCACTCTGGCAGGGCACTCCGGCGCGGGTGAGGCAGGTGTGTCAGCTGTGTGCGAAGGCGCTCATCCAGCTGGTGGCCCGGCACCAGCCCGTCAGGGCTAGGCACCATGCCCAGCGTGCCTCCGGTATAGAGAATCAGCAGTCTACGCGTCATAGTTCAATCTTTGTTCAGCAGCGTACGGTAGTTGCGGACAGCATCGGTAAAGGTCACAAAACGACTGTCGGCGTCGTCATCACGGCGGTCAACGCGGCAGCTGACGGCCATGCCTCGGTCGACGGCGATTTCATCGAATAGCTCCAGCGTAACGTCCTGAGGCGCCATCTGTTCCGGCGTGATGATCCCATCTGTAAGGGTGAAGGATTCAACCAGACTGGCGCGTACGCGTGTCGAACCACCTTCCTGAATGATGCGGCGAATGAACAGCCAACCTTCGCAGGCCAGCGTGGTCTGATCGTCGTAGCGACGATCGAACAAGGTGCGGTAGCACGCGCCTTCCGTTGCGCCGCGCGTGGCCATGCTGCGGTAGGCCTCGACGACCTTGTTGGCACTGACACCGGCCGCGGCCATTTTTTGCACCGCGCCCTTGTGTTCGCGGTCAAGGCGATCTTGGCGCAGAAAGCGCTGCCAATGCGCGTAGTGTTGCAGAAGGCTGTCGGGACTGGTCTTCGTGGACATCACTTAACTCCCTGTGAATATTGAAGTGTTGTCATGATGGGCAAAAAGCCAGCCAAACGCCAGTGCAATGTCTACGCTGGAAGGTTCCAGGTACAGGGATGTCTATGGTGTGACGTACCTAGCGTGTTAGGACACCGTATAAAAAAGTGGCGGCCCCCGTGTGCTGTACATGTAGTGAGGATGAAACGTGACAATGCCCGATTCAAGAACGGCCCAAACGCCTCCGGCGGATATTCATCATGAGCTGACGCTGCTCGATACCGAATCACCCGGGCGTACCGTGGCGCGGGTGATCGGGATCTACGGCGCACTGTGGATCCTGCTGACCGTACTGCTATCGCCCATCGTGCCTTATGACGCAGTAGAAGCGTGGCACTGGGGGCAAGGGCTGGAAGCCGGATCGCCCAAGAACCCTTGGCTCGTTGGCAGCGTGGCGGCGCTGGGGCGCTTCTGGCCGCTATCATGGCCCGCGTTTTGGTACGCCAGCCATGTTGTGGCGGTAGTGATAGGCGCGTGGGGCTGCTGGAAACTGTGCGAACGGCTCATCCCTGATACCCGCCGTGCCGTGCTAGCGGTACTGATGATGAGTTTTTCCGCCACCATCAGCATCGACATGCTGCCGTACAACGACAATTATCTGTTAATGATGCTGTGGCCGTGGATGTGGTACGGCTTTATCCGGGCACTGTATGACGATGGACGTTATTGGCTAATGCTGGGTGCCGTCATGGCTTTAGCCGGCATGGCCAAATACACCACCGTGTTGTATCTGCCGTTCATGCTTGTGATCGTCCTTGTGCAAGGGCGACTCAGGGCCACACTGACTCAGCCGTGGCTGTGGGGTGGTGTGCTGGTAGGGCTGGCGCTGATCGCACCTAACCTGTATTGGCTTTCTCAGCACGACTATGCCGCTTTCCGTTGGTTCAGTACGCGAGTAGGCGGTAACAGTGCGTGGGACGTTGTGCGGGTCTACTTTGCCGTCTTCTACAATGCGCTGCTGATGGCAGGTGTACTGCTGCTGGCCCGCTGGCGCTGGAAGTTGCCTGAGCGCCCTGAAACACAGGCATTCGTGATCATGGCGGTGGTACCGGTCGTGTTGCTGGGGGGCTACTTCGCATTGCGTGGGGGCGTGCGCACGGAATGGATGATGCCGTTTGCTGTGCCGCTGGGACTGGCTGTAATGATGTGTATGGTGCCAGGCGAGCATGGGCGCTATCGGTTGCCGCTCTACTGTAGTTATGTCCTGGCCGTGCTAATGCTGTGTGGATTTTGCGCATCGAAGGCATGGCAGGCCATGTATTCGGAGCGACCGCGTGAGCACGTGGCGGCGCTGTCGGATGCACTCAACAGCTGGTGGCGGGAACGGTATGAGTTGCCGCTGGTCTATGCCGGAGGTAGCCGGATGGGGGACTGGATGGGGATTTATGCACCCGATCATCCCCGTGTACCGACACGCTGGCCCTCGGCTGCCGTGCGGGCGTTGACCCCGGTTGATCATTCACCCTATCCGAACATCTATACGCCAGGGCTGACCGACGAGCTGTTGTTGCGTGATGGCGCTATGTGGGTCGGTGAGGCCAATTCGTCGTGCAGTGCGCCAAACGTGTTGGAACTTGATCCATCGCTGAGTGCATCGCTGCGCCAGCGCATTGAGTATCACACGTTGGTTTTCCAACAGAGCAGCATGCCGCGGACCTCCTTCGCAGTGTGCGTGGGCGTACTGCCGCCGGCTCGGCACGGTGTAGTGGGTGCAGCGGATGGCGTTCATCATGAAGGCGTGATGACCGAAGACGAGTGACGGTTCACAAGGCAGCCCTCATGCGGCAACTTCGGAGGGGCGGACTATACTGAATTCTCTATGGCGTTGAATGTGTAGCCTGATTGCCCACGATGCCAATGCATCGGCATAAAGAATAACCAAGGAGTCGTGACACCATGGCTGGGATTCGCTGGATGGGAAGTATTGTCGGGTGCGCACTGTTGGCTGGGTGTGCATCGACATCGCCACATGTCATTTCACATTCGATTGAAGTGTCGCCGGGCATCAATGTCGTGCGCACGGCGCAGGGCAATGTCGTTGACAGCATCACCATGCGTCGCGATGCTACTCGCGTGAACGATCTGGCGCTGCGTGATTGTCTGTTGAGCAATGTCGTACCGGCCAACCGTGAGCCGGCCACAGATATCGTGCAGCCGGAAGCGTCGGTCTGGCAGCGCCCCGGTGAGGTAGACGTCAATGGGCAGACGGTGCATTACCGCCTGTCGCTACAGCGTCTCAAAGATCAGAACTACTACCTGTTCGATCAGCTGGGGCAGCCACATCGCGATGCACAGGGGCAGGAGATGTGGACACCGGTGCCGGCTTGGGATCACCAGCAGCCGAAGGCTCTGCACAGTGCGCTGGTTGAAAAGACAAATGCCATTCAGTCGTGCTTAGTGAACGCCGAGCAGCAGCAGCGTTCAGCAACGTCGGGGCGTGATGCGCGCATGCGCTCCTCCTAAGCACTGTATTACCCGATGTTATTGCGAGGCGGTACAGCGTTCGTGCCGTCTCCATCGTTTTTCTTTCTGCCTGCTAGACGCCTTCGTTAGTTATGCCTGTCTTTGATGGTGTTAGCGGCTGTGCGCAGCGCCTCTTTTAGCGGGCCATCCGGCCAGCGCTCGAAGCGCAGCGCGCGTGCCACGCCCTCCGCCAATCGATCCATTTCCTTCAGTCGAAACGTTGCCATGTCGAAGGGTGCCCCATCGTGCTCTTTGCGGGATGGCATCACCCAGCGTAGCAGGTCGTCGAGCGCTTCTGCGTTGTCTAGTAGGCCGTGCAGATAGGTACCGATGATTTGACCATCCGCTGAGCGGCAGCCTTCTGGAGCGCGCTCTGCTTCCGCGCGCGTGGCCAGTGGTACTTCGCCGTGATCGGCGTCGGGTGGCGTGCTGCTTCCCATGTGAATTTCGTAACCCGACAGCGTTAGTGACCGCTCTCCCGTAAAGCTGCCGTGACACACGCTTTGGCGCAGCGTCTTGTGTGCGGTATAGCGTGTGGTGTGGCTGAGCCAGCCCAGTCCGGCAACGCGTGCGGCCCGCTCCGGGCGGCGAGGACTATCGTGCGCGTCTGGATCTTCGAGCCAAGCTCCCAACATCTGGTACCCCCCACAAATACCTAGCACCTTGCCGCCATAGCGTAGGTGGCGCGTCAGCCAAGCTGGCCAGCCCTGTTGGCGTAGCCAGTCAAGGTCGTCGAGGGTGCGCTTGCTGCCGGGAAGGATGCACAGGTCGCTGGAACCCGCCTCGGCAGGCGTACGGGCAAGCGTCAGGGCAACATCGGGGTGCAGGCGCAGCGCATCAATGTCAGTTTGGTTGCTGATACCGGGCAGCTGGATGACCGTGATGTGGACCTTGTCAGGGGACGAGGACCGTGTGGTCGAAAACTGGCCTGATGACAGGCTGTCTTCGGCATCAAGGTACAGCCGCTCAATCCATGGGATGACGGCCAGCACGGGCAGCCCGGTGCGCGTCTCCAGCCAGTCGATGCCGGGCTGCAGCAGGGCGGGATCGCCTCGAAAGCGATTGATGACCAACCCGATCACTTGCTGTCGTTCTTGAGCGCTTAGCAGTTCCAGTGTGCCAACCAAGTGCGCGAACACACCACCGCGGTCGATATCGGCGATCAGGATGACCGGCGCGCGGGCGGGAAGGGCCAGCCCCATGTTGACCAGATCGTGCTGGCGCAGGTTGATTTCTGCGGGGCTTCCGGCACCCTCGATCATCACGAACTGCATATCGTTGGCCAGCTGTTGCAGGCAGTCGACGACCCGCTGGCGCAGCTGTGGCTTGAGCGCATGGTAATCGCGCGCGCTCATATGGCCGATCGGTTGGCCGTCCACGATGACCTGCGAGCAACGTTCCCCGGTCGGTTTGAGCAGAATGGGATTGAAGCGAACCGAGGGAGGCAAGCCGCACGCTAATGCCTGTACGGCCTGTGCACGCCCGATTTCACCATCTTCCACACTAACAGCGCTGTTGAGTGCCATATTCTGCGACTTGAAAGGGGCTACGGCATGGCCTTGGCGCGCAAGTAAACGACACAGTGCGGTGATCAGAGCGCTTTTGCCTGCATCTGACGTTGTGCCTTGCACCATCAACAAGCGCGGATCGAAGTCGGTGGCGGTCGTCATGTCCGTTCTTCCTGCTGTTGTTCAAGATGAATCAGCAGTGATTCAAGGTAGTTTGTCCATTCAGGGGAAGCCTGCCAGAGCCCCTGCTGAATGGCGGTCATTAGCTGCTGAACCAATCGCTTAAGCGCATCGGGATTATGCTGCTGCATAAACTGCTGATTCTCGGTCTGGAGCAGCGATGCGCCGACTTGTGCATAGTGATGGTCGGCCATCACACGGGTCGTGGCATCGTAGGCAATCATGCTGTCGATGCTGCGCGTCATCTCGCTGGCACCTTTATAGCCGTGAGCGCGCATGGCCTGTTGCCAACGAGGATTGAGCACGCGCGCGTGCAGGCTCTGTATGAGTGACTCGCTGAGGCTTTGAACACGCAGTGCGGCCGGTTGGGTGTGATCGCCAACGTAGAGCGCGGGCATTGCTTGACGTAACACATAGGTGGCATTGGCCATGCCGCCTTGGAACTGTGCGTGGTCTGTGGCGTCTAGCAGGTCCTGCTCGATCAGGTCACGGTTGTGAAACACCACATCCAGCTGGCACAGCTGATCGGCAAACCCCGCGTGGGCGTCGTGCTGCTCCAGCTGATCGTCGCCGGAGGCTTGCCAGGCATGCCCGCCCCAGCGCACATAGGCTTCGGCCAGCGCCTCGCGGTCCTGCCAGTTTCCGTGCTCCAACAGGGGGGCCAGACCGCTGCCATACTGGCCGGCGGCACTGCCAAATACGCGCTGACAGGCCTGTTGCAGCGATGAGGTATCCGAATGCCCTTCGCCGAGTAACGTCTGCTGTCGCGCCATAACGTGCTGGAGAATGGTGTTGCCATTTCCCGGCTCTTCATAATGGGCCAGTGCGTGGACGGCCTTGTTGAACAGTAGAATCAGATTGGGAAAGGCATCGCGAAAGAAGCCGGAAACGCGCAAGGTCACATCGACGCGCGGTCGTCCCAGACGGAATGCGGGAATGATCTCGATATCCGCTACCCGAGAGGAGCCTGCGGCCCAGCGAGGGCGAACGCCCATTAGCGCCAAGGCCTGTGCCACGTCGTCTCCACCGGTGCGCAGCGTGGCCGATCCCCACAGCGTCATGCCGATCCACTGTGGGTAATCACCGTGCTCTTGCAGGTAGCGTTCGATGACCTGCTCGGCGGCTTGTTGGCCAAGCACCCATGCCGTAGGCGAGGGAATGGCACGGCTGTCGAGAGTGTGCATGTTACGTCCGGTGGGCAGAATGTCCCAGCGTCCGCGGGCGGGAGAGCCGCTCGCACCGGCGGGAACGGCACGGCCGTCCAGTGCCTCCAGAATCGAAAGATGTTCGCGCCGGACGCTGTCCCGCAGCGCGGGTAGCAGTGTGTGATGTGCCAGCATAAGCACGGCGCGTGTTGCAGGCCACCCCGACAGCGATTCAGGGTGGCCCTCAATGACGTGGTGACGGATGAGCTGGCGTGCGCACTGTTCGAGGCGCTCTCGTGTATCGGCTTCCGTACGCCAGAGTGCGGATGAACACGCGTCTAGAGTGAGTGGAAACGGGCCTGTCCATGCGGCCGTACTATGGGCCAGCGGATCAAATTCTTGAGGCAGTCCTAGATCATCTGCCATGGCATGCAGCAGCCCCTGATCGTCGGCAGCCTCATCACACGACACACTCCCACGGGTCGCCGCCAGCGTGCGGGGAATGCGCAGCAGTGAAAGCAGCTGATCGACCAGCAACGTATCGCGCGGCAGCTCACCCAGAACATGCAGACCGCTGCGTACCTGACTTTCCTTGATATCGCACAGCCATGCGTCCAATGCTTGTAGCAGCGTATCGTCATCGCTGCCCGCCAGCGCACGCGCTGTCGTCAGTTCTTCCAGTACATGTGTTTCACGCGCACGCGTCAGTATCTGCTGGCGCAGATAGCGTTCACGTTGCTGGTCGACGTTCATCGCCTGATAGTATTCATCCATCAATTGCTCAAGCTCAGCCAGATGACCATGAATGTCGGCTTGCATCAGTGGTGGCGTCAGATGGCTGATCAATACTGCCTGTGCACGCCGCTTGGCCTGTGCGCCTTCGCCGGGATCGTTGACGATGAACGGGTAGATATTGGGCAGCGGCCCCAGTGCAATTTCCGGCCAGCAATGTCGAGATAGTGCGAGGCTTTTGCCCGGTAGCCATTCAAGATTGCCGTGAGTCCCCATATGGATGACCGCGTTGGCCTGCCAGTGATGGCGCATCCAGAAATGAAATGCTAGATAGCTGTGCGTCGGCACTAGGGTGGCATCGTGGTACAGCGCGGCCTGGTCGATGTCATAGCCGCGCATGGGTTGGATGCCGATGAACAGGTGTCCAAAGGGCAGCCCCGCTATTGGGAACGCGGGACCTTGCGGTGTCATCAGCAGGCGAGGATCCTGTGCTGGCTGTCCCCAGCGTTCTTCAAGGGCTTCACGTGCGGTCAACGGCAGTCGAGCGTAATGGCGAAGGTAATCGCTGAGCAGTAACCCGTGGGCGACGGGATTAAATAGGCTGTTGGCGGTATTGGTCACGCCCTCACGCAGCGAGGTCATCAGTGCATCGCTATCAGTGGGAACGTTGTCGATCTGGTAGCCCGCCGCTGCCAGCACTTTCATCAAACTGACCGTCGATGCGGGTGTATCCAGTCCAATACCATTGCCCAGTGACGCCTCGTCGGCAGGATAGTTGGCCAGCACCAGTATCAGGCGGCGCTCGCAGCGTGGCGTTTGCTGCAGACGATGCCAATGCACAGCTAGCTCGGCCACGAACTGCGCTCGATCGGGCTGCAGTTCGAAACGTACGCTGTCGTATTGGCTGCGCTCATGGCGTTGCAGAGCGGCCTTAAATCCTACCGCGCGTGTAATGATGCGCCCATCCAGCTCCGGCAGCGCGATCTGCATGGCGATATCGCGCGCGCATAACCCCATGTCGTTGGCCTGCCAGTCTTCTTCACGGGTGCTGGCCAGCGTTGCTTGCAGGACGAGAATGCGTTGGCGCAGAGGCCATGAGGGTATCGTTGGGCGAGAGGACAGGGCATCGTTGGCGCTGCGGGCGATGGCAAACCCGGTCATATTGATGACCAGTGAAGCCGCTTCTTCCTCTATGGTCCGCTCCAGTAAGGTCAGGCAATCTGGCTGCTTGAGGGAGGTCACCGCTAGCGTGATGACGCGGAACCCCACTGCTGCAAGTACCTCGGCAAAATGATCGAATACCGCACTATTGGCGGCCTGCACATGGCTGCGATAGATTACCAGTATCAGCGTGGCCGCAGCGCTTTGCCCGCAGACAAGAGAAGAGTGTTTGGCGGCAGGGCGATCGGCGTGACGTATTGCGCTAGGCACTACCTGGGCTTGATCTACCGCCTGCACGGCGTCCTTGTCGGGACGCAGCCAGCGGTGCAGCACATAGTCGAACAGCCGCTGCGCGTTGCACGGGCCACCTTCACGCAGATAACGCCATAGGCGATGGGCCTCTTCTGCGCTCACCGTACCTGAAGACAGAATATCCTGATCTTCGACATCCTCACCGGGCACCACAACAAGCGTGGCGCGTTTGCGCGTGGCCCATTGCTGTAGGGCTTCCAGTCCATAACGCCAGTAACGGATGCCTCCCAGCAGCGACACCACCACCACCTTGGTACCGTGCGGCAGAGAGGGCAACATGCGATCAAGCACCTTGTCCTGCCATAGATCGAATGCCGCAGGCTTGTTCAGATGCAGCGTATTGACCAATCGCAGGGACGGATACTCCTCGGGCAGTCGATCGCTGGTGTGAGCCAGCAAGCTCAGCACACTATCGGCTCCCGACATGATGATTAGCTCGGCGGGCGTCTGGTCAAGGTCGATGATGCCCGCGCCGTCGTCGAATGCGGCACCGGGCTGAGCGGCGAAAAGATGCATGGGGCGTCAGTGAGGCAAATGGGCCTGCGACAGACGTGCGTCGATCGCGTGGGTGTCCAGCTGGCGACCGATAAAGATCAGCCGAGTCTGGCGCGGTTCATCGGCACGCCACAGTCGATCAAAGTGAAGCCCAACGCGGTCACCGACCACGTGAAGTACCTGACGCATGGGTTTGCCCGTGTCAGCGAAGCCCTTGATGCGGAAGATGCCTTGAGTCGCTACCAGGTGGCGCAGTGCGTCCAACAGCTGCAGCGTATCCACTACGCCCAGTGTCGCTACGTAGTGATCGAAGTCATCGTGGGCGTGATGATGTTCTCGGCCTGCAGCATGGTGATGATCGTGGTGTGTATGAACGTGATCGACGCGCTGTTCGGACTCAAGCCCCAGTCCCATCAGTAGCGACGCCTCCGCGCCTCCTTGGCGTACGAACAGGGTCTGAACGCTTGACGGCAGCACGGTATGCAGCTGATCGCTGACGCGCAGTCGGTCCTCTTCGCTCATCTGATCGGCCTTGCTGACGACAACCATATCTGCGGCCGCAAGCTGGTCTTCCAGCAGTTCATGCAGCGAGGGATCATGATCAAGGCTACTGTCCGCCTGACGCTGTGCCTCGATGCGCGCTGTAGATTGGGCGACTTCGCCTATGGCCAGTGCTGGGCCATCGACAACAGTGATCACCGCATCCACGGTACAGAACTGCTTAATCTCAGGCCAGTTGAAGGCTTGTACTAGCGGCTTGGGCAGTGCCAGCCCTGACGTTTCGATGAGGATATGATCCAGCTCATGGCGTCGCTTGACGAGCTCTTTCATCACCGGCAAAAACTCTTCCTCGACGGTGCAGCAGATGCAGCCGTTGGCCAGCTCATAGATGCCATTGTTTTCATCGGCAGGGCAGTTTTCTAGTGCGCAGCCTCTGATCAGTTCGGCATCAACGTCTAGGTCTCCGAACTCATTGACGATGACGGCGATCCGTTTGCCATTGGCCTGACGCAGCAGGCTTGAAATGAGAGTGGTCTTGCCGCTGCCGAGAAAGCCGGTCACGACCGTAGCCGGAATCTTGTCCAGAGCGGGTGAACGAAGGGTCATTCGGACACTCCTTATCGTCAGTGTGATGGTGGTGTGCAAAAGTCGGGCCTGCAGCACAGCCATGGTAGCGCCTGCGTGAGCAGATGAAAGGGCCCGATGGATCAGGTCAGTATCGTGCGATGGCCCCGGTGGCATCGTGCGTCGAAGATATGCAGCGAGTAATCCATAGCTGTGGCGGCTGCGCTGATCGCACCTGTGCGCTGGCCAAGGCCGCGGCTTCCGCGATGCCCCACAGCCCCGTGCGTTCGTAGAGTGACGCGGAACGGTGGCTCAGATCAGGGGCGTAAGTTGCCAGCGCCGTCGTCGACCATGCCTCAAGTGGCACATTCAATGTGTGTGCAAAGGTCGTCAGCGCTGCATGGTGTTGGCGAGGGGCCCAGCATGCGATGGCGCGCAGCGGCCCCGATGGGGTTTCGAGCCGTTGTTCCATCTGGCGAAACAGCGAGAGTAGGGTGTCGAGTGAACACGCAGCCCTGCAGCCGATTCCCATTACGAAGCCTCTCATGGCCGTACCGATGACGCTGTTTGGCGTGGTGCAGTGAACAACGCCGCGCAGGCACTGGGGTTTGAAGGAAAATACAGATGCAGATAGCTCGCGGTGGTATTGCCCTGCCGATAGACGGCCTCGCCCGGTGCCGAGTGACGCGCACGCTGGCAATGGGTCAGCGGCGGCAGTGTTTCAAACGCACGCGAATGATGATGGGAGTGGCCGCGTAGTGTGCCTTCCGGCAGCTCGACACTCTGCATACCCTGACACCCTGAATGTCCCTGCATACGTCCCTGCCCTGGCAGCACGTTAGCCATGGGGAAGGTATCGCCCTCTAGTGTGACTAGCGATGCCATCAGGTACAGCATGCCTCCGCACTCGGCCAGAATCGGGCAGCCACGATCATGGGCATTGCGCAGCGCCTGATGCATGGCGGTATTGCATGCCAGTGTGTCGGCGTGAAGCTCGGGATAGCCGCCCGGCAGCCATACGGCGGTATAGCCCTCGGGCAGCGTACTGTCCGTCAGCGGAGAGAAGAACGCGATGTCAGCACCCAACGCTTCCAATAGCCGAAGGTTGGCGGAATAGATAAAGCTGAAGGCGGCATCACGAGCAACGGCAATCCTGCAGCCCTCTAGTGTTGTTGCCGGCGTGGTATCGTACGCGGGAGCCGGAAAGCTGACGTTGGGCAGCAATGTGGACAGTGTGCTTCCTTCAAGCTGATCCGCAGCCAGTGCGATGCGTTCGTCTACATCGTGCTGTTCATCCGGCATGACCAGCCCTAAGTGGCGGCTGGGCAGTGCCATGTCGTCCTTGCGCAGCAGCGATGCCAATAGGGGTGTTTCGGGCGCCAATGCGGCCTCGATTAGCTGGCGGTGGCGCTCGCTACCGAGCGCATTGGCTACAATGCCCAGCGTGTTTAGAGAGGGGCGGTAGTGCGTTAGCCCGAGCGCCACTGCGGCCACAGTCTGTGCCATACCGCGGGCGTGAATGACGGTGACGACGGGCAAACTGAAGTGCTCGGCCAGATCAGCGCTGGAAGGGTCACCGTCGAATAGCCCCATTGCCCCTTCGATAAGAATCAGATCGGATTCAGCCGCTGCTTCGTAGAGCGCGCGGCGGCAGGCTTCTTCGCCCATCATCCATAGATCAAGCGGTTCGGCTGATCCGCCGCTGGCGCGGGCCAGCAAAAGAGGGTCAAGATAGTCAGGGCCGGTCTTGAAAACCGTCACTCGCTTGCCTTGACGCCGGTGCCAAGCTGCCAATGCGGCGGTTACTGTCGTCTTGCCTTGACCTGATGCTAAAGCGGAAATCATCAGCGCCGGACATTCGCGCGTCGTTGTCATCAAAACTCAATCCCTGCCTGTGCCTTCACACCTAGCCGAAAAGCATGGCGCTCATCCTGAATAACACTAATGGTGTCGGCTATCTCCTGCAGCGGAAGCGCCATGGTGCGTCCCGTGACGATGACGTTGAGGGCGGGAGGGCGTGCTGCCAGTACATCGGCCACTTCCTGAGCGTCCAGATAGCCATACTTGAGCATATAGGACAGTTCATCAAGTATGACGAGCTGCACCGGATGCGGCGCATCGGAAGCCGTTGACGGGATCAGATAGCGGCAAGCCATCTGCCATGCCTGCCGAGCCGCTTCGGCTTCACGCTCTGGATCTCGTGTCTCCCAGCTGAACCCATGTCCCATTACATGGAAATCGACGTTTGGGTGATCCTTGAAGAACAGATGTTCTCCCGTTTCCCGTGTCCCCTTGATGAACTGTATGACAGCTGCCCGTTGACCGTGGCCCAGTGCCCGCACCATGGTGCCGAATGCTGAGCTGCTTTTGCCCTTACCGTTGCCTTTTAGCAGGATCAGTACGCCACGCTCGGTAGTGGCCTGAGCGACACGCTCATCAATGATCTGTTTTTTCTTCAGCATGCGACGTTGATAAGAATTTTCTAGTGCCGTCATAGCGTATTGCTGCCCCGCATCGTTGCGCATTCCAATAACTTGAGTAAACAAAATGGTAATTGTGCCACAGCGTTTACGATGTCCGCTTAAATTTAGCCTGCGGCGTACGTATGCAGCGCTGCCGCGGCGACATGCTCACCGCCAAGCTGCGTGGCAAGCAGATGGCTGCGCCCCAATCGCTGCTCGCCCACTTCACTGTCGACCACGGTAAGTGGCGATGGCCACGGATCCGCTGAACTCCACTGACAGCGTGCATCCGTAATCAGCCAGCTATCGATGTGTGCGGCAGGAAAATTGCGTCGCCAGCGAGCAATCCAGCGACGGCCTTCCTGCAAGGCCAACGACAGAGGGGTGCCGCCTCCCGGCTGAAGGCTTTCCAGCGTTCGCGTCACATTGCGGATTTTTTCCTTGCCTCGCAGTAGCCACTTGACACTGTTGCCTTGAAAATACAGTAGCGCGACGTAGCGCTGTTCTTGCTGAGCTTGGGCAATCAGCTGCTGCACGATCTGCCGCGTCTGATAGAACGCCTCCGGCTGGCGCTGCGATGCTGATGAATCCAGCAGAATCAATACCGCATCATGAGCGCTTGGGTGCAAAGTGCGGCGCAGCACTTTTTTAAGTCCCTGAGGGGTCAGGTTTTCAGCGAGAGATAAAGAACGCTCCCAATCAATGTCGTCAGCAGTGTGTCGACCTTGACCGCGGCATCGTCCATGTGTGGATGCGGAATGCCATGTCTTGCCCTGTGCGATGGCAGGCATCTCAGCCGCGAGTGTATTTGATGACGGCGGCTCAGGTCTCTTTAGCAGGTAATGGTCATTGCTAAGAGAAGGGGAGGGCTGAGCGGTTGTGGACGCCGGCGAGGAGGGCGGAATATCACCTGAGTCGCCGATTGGCGCTGAGGCGGAATCTGACGTGGACGTGTTCGGTGGTGACGGAACTGATTCTGGAGCTGTCTCACCAACCTGTGCTGAACCAGAGAACGGCGAGGGAGGCATAAAGGTCGGCGCAGAGGCAGCAAATGATGCTGACGACGCACAGGATTCATGCGGCGCCGCTCGGCGATGGTTCAATACCAGTGCTTCAACGGCGGCAAGGTCGTCTTTAGTGACCGCCTCTTGCTGTTGCAGTGCGGCATGAGCTAGCGCAGCGCGTTGCCAGGCAATATCTGCGCGCACGCCTTCTATTCCCGCGTTGGCGCAACGTTCTGCGATGGCGTACTCAATCTGTTCAGGGAGATGGACATGGGGGAGTCGTTGGCGTGCCCGCTCTAATCGCAGTGAAAGAGCCTGCATGGCCTCTTCATGCTGCCGACAAAACCCCTCTGGATCTGCATCGAACTGGCGGCGTGCACGTACGATGGCTACCCGCTCTTTGCACGACGGTATGTCGCTCAGCTGTACCGCTAATCCAAAGCGATCGCTCAATTGCGGTCTCAGCTCACCTTCCTCTGGATTCATCGACCCGATCAGAATAAAACTCGCCGCGTGAACGTGGCTGATGCCATCTCGTTCCACCCGATGGCGCCCAGAGGCCGCGGCGTCAAGCAACTGATCCACCAGTACGTCCGGCAGCAGATTGACCTCATCGACATATAGAATTCCACGGTGTGCTTTTGCCAGCAGACCGGGGCGAAAGCGCACCTCTTGTCGCGACAGGGCGCTATCAATGTCGAGCGAACCGGTCAACTGAGCCGTACTGCACCCCAACGGCAGTTCCACGAACGCATCACTCCCGCGAGGAAGCAGCGCTGAAAGGGCACGTGCCAGTGTTGTTTTAGCGATGCCACGAGGGCCACTGAGCAATACGCCGCCTAAACGAGGCTCGATTACCGCCAGCAATAGCGCCGTCTTCAACGATGCCTGTCCTACTACGGCAGTAAACGGGAAAACGGGAGGCCGCTCAGAGGACAATGCCGACATGCCATGCTCCTAACATTGAGTGATCTTTTCTATATGAAATGGCGAACCCTACGACTTAGCACAGCGTGCGCGACGCCCCATTTCATTTGAGTGGCTTCACTGTACATCAATCTGATGCCCACCCCGAGACAAAGGCTATTGTCAGTGAGGCCTCTCTGTCCATTCGAAGCATTATGAAGGCATGAATGATGTGCTTATGCGCTCTGCTGAAGATAAAGGTGGAAGATCATCCAAGACGGGTGATGCATGAGGGGCATGATGGAGTGGCGGCTTACGTGGGGAAAAAGATGGATCAAGGTGAAGGGCCTGAACGAAAGGGTAGGAAGTGACGTATCCAAGGCCGCGAGGGTGCTTCGGCCGAGCGATGCGTTAATTCCATGATAAATGGATGGAAAACGAGCATTGGAAACGGAGCATCGCCTGAAGCCACGCCTCAGGCTGGCTGAGAAGTAAGGATACACATGGCTAACGTAGAAATAGTGACCTATATTCATCAGCAAGAGTTGCAATGCGTTTGCAATATCATGTCGACCGTGGAAAATGCCTGAATATCGACGTATTTATGTCGGTATTTTGTGGATTGCGCCTTCGTGCCGTCTGCAGAACGCAGAGGTCTGATCGTCATGACGGCCTTTTAACCAACTAGCATCAGGAGATTTTCAATGCGCGTTACTCCCATGCGACTGGCCATCGCCGCTTTCGCTTCCGTAGCGGTCATCAGCGGCTGTGCAGGTCAGTCCAAGCAAGAAAAAACCGCCCAGCAAGGCCAGTCTGCCATTGCTGCACCCGCTCAGCAGGCGTATCACAACGATGCTGAGCAGTACACGCTGACCTACCCGACCAGCTGGAACACCCGTGTCCAGCCACAAGATACAAACGTTTGGCAGGGCAAAGCACTGCTGGACGCTGAAAACGTCGTTGTTTTCAGCTACCTTGAAATTGACAATGGCAACCAGTCCAAACCGCTGCTGGCACTGGCGACCTATGACAAAGCCACTTACGACCGCCTGATGTCCGAAGTGGGCACAGAAATGCCGAGTGGTCAGGTCGTTGCAACTCGCGACAATAAAGTGTTGGTTGTTTACCAGAATGCCAATAACCCCTATGATCCGGCATCCTTCCAGGGTCAGCAGTACGCACGCCGTCAGGTGGGCCTGAATACCCTAAAATCAGGTCTGCAGTGGTAATTGTTGAAGGTTAGTGCTTCCCAAGGGCAAGGAGAAATCCTTGCCCTTGTCGCCTATGGCGATAGGCTCTTTACACCACTCACCACTCACCACTCACCACTCACCACTCACCACTCACCACTCACCACTCACCACTCACCACTCACCACTCACCACTCACCACTCACCACTCACCACTCACCACTCACCACTCACCACTCACCCTAGGTATAGGATGTATCAGTCATTGGCAGCTCTTACATGCGTTGCTCTGTATCGCTTAGCGTTCTGGCTGGAGTAGAGAGTGGGTAATGTGCTTTTGCTGTCCGACAAAAATGTATTCCCAATACGGTGCGTTGATGCATGTGATGCGCCCAAGGCATTGGCCGCTTTACGGATAAAGCAAAAAGAGGCATGCCCTGTCTTTCTAGTCTTGACCCCCTCGCTGTGTTGAGTGAATTCAGTAATAGCTTCATAAGAACAGGAAGAAGAGTTAACCCGCTAAGAAATCTCTTCTTGATAGCGGATAATGTCCTTTGGTTTTTAGCCTGATTGAGAATGCAATCGCATATCCGCATCAGGAAGGTGCGCATAAATGTATCTTTATCGGCAAAAGCCCTTGCCAACCCCCAGTGATCTCTGTAGAGTACGCCCTCGCTGCCAGGGCAAACGCCGGGTGGCACGGAAGCTAACCTCTTATAGGTCTTCGCTTTTTTTGAAGAGGTTTCAGTTGAGATGGTCGTATCGTCTCCTGAAACGATCGCCAAATCGGCGGTTGACAAAATCTTCAGAAAATGTAGAATGTGTTTCCACTTGCTGAGCAGCAAACGCCGCTCGCAAGACGCTCTTTAACAAGATGATCAGGCAATTTGTGTGGGTGCTTGAGGTTTTCGAAGTGAATCATCATTTCGAGCATCAAGTAACTCATCGATTCAATGAGTTGTTTCGATACTCGAGCCGGATTGGTCACCTAATGGCCAATGAAAGATTTAAACTGAAGAGTTTGATCATGGCTCAGATTGAACGCTGGCGGCAGGCCTAACACATGCAAGTCGAGCGGCAGCACGGGAAGCTTGCTTCCTGGTGGCGAGCGGCGGACGGGTGAGTAATGCATGGGAATCTGCCCGATAGTGGGGGATAACGTGTGGAAACGCACGCTAATACCGCATACGTCCTACGGGAGAAAGGAGGGGATCTTCGGACCTTTCGCTATCGGATGAGCCCATGTTGGATTAGCTAGTTGGTGAGGTAATGGCTCACCAAGGCAACGATCCATAGCTGGTCTGAGAGGATGATCAGCCACACTGGGACTGAGACACGGCCCAGACTCCTACGGGAGGCAGCAGTGGGGAATATTGGACAATGGGCGAAAGCCTGATCCAGCCATGCCGCGTGTGTGAAGAAGGCCTTAGGGTTGTAAAGCACTTTCAGTGGGGAAGAAAGCCTGAGACCTAATACGTTTCAGGAAGGACATCACCCACAGAAGAAGCACCGGCTAACTCCGTGCCAGCAGCCGCGGTAATACGGAGGGTGCGAGCGTTAATCGGAATTACTGGGCGTAAAGGGCGCGTAGGCGGTCTGTTAAGCCAGATGTGAAAGCCCCGGGCTTAACCTGGGAACAGCATTTGGAACTGGCAGACTTGAGTGCAGGAGAGGAAGGTAGAATTCCAGGTGTAGCGGTGAAATGCGTAGAGATCTGGAGGAATACCAGTGGCGAAGGCGGCCTTCTGGACTGACACTGACGCTGAGGCGCGAAAGCGTGGGTAGCAAACAGGATTAGATACCCTGGTAGTCCACGCCGTAAACGATGTCAACTAGCCGTTGGATCCCTTGAGGATTTAGTGGCGCAGCTAACGCACTAAGTTGACCGCCTGGGGAGTACGGTCGCAAGACTAAAACTCAAATGAATTGACGGGGGCCCGCACAAGCGGTGGAGCATGTGGTTTAATTCGATGCAACGCGAAGAACCTTACCTACTCTTGACATCCAGAGAACTTTCCAGAGATGGATGGGTGCCTTCGGGAACTCTGAGACAGGTGCTGCATGGCTGTCGTCAGCTCGTGTTGTGAAATGTTGGGTTAAGTCCCGTAACGAGCGCAACCCCTATCCTTATTTGCCAGCGATTCGGTCGGGAACTCTAAGGAGACTGCCGGTGACAAACCGGAGGAAGGTGGGGACGACGTCAAGTCATCATGGCCCTTACGAGTAGGGCTACACACGTGCTACAATGGCGAGTACAGAGGGTTGCGAAGCGGCGACGTGAAGCTAATCCCAGAAAGCTCGCCTCAGTCCGGATCGGAGTCTGCAACTCGACTCCGTGAAGTCGGAATCGCTAGTAATCGCGAATCAGAATGTCGCGGTGAATACGTTCCCGGGCCTTGTACACACCGCCCGTCACACCATGGGAGTGGATTGCACCAGAAGTGGCTAGTTTAACCTTCGGGAAAACGGTTACCACGGTGTGGTTCATGACTGGGGTGAAGTCGTAACAAGGTAGCCGTAGGGGAACCTGCGGCTGGATCACCTCCTTAAACGTAAAATGATCACCTCGTGATCTTAAGTACCCACAACAAATTGCCTGATCTTGATAGAGCGAAGTACTGCAGGGGATATTCCCTGGCCGTGCGCAAGCAGTTGCCGGGTCTGTAGCTCAGTTGGTTAGAGCGCACCCCTGATAAGGGTGAGGTCGGCAGTTCGAGTCTGCCCAGACCCACCATTATTATATGGGGCCATAGCTCAGCTGGGAGAGCGCCTGCCTTGCACGCAGGAGGTCAGGAGTTCGATCCTCCTTGGCTCCACCATCTGACTGTCTTGATGGCCGGTTACCCAGTACTTAGTTTAGTGATCTAGCTTCTAGTCACGAACCAATCTTCATTGCCTGATGATTGATTATTAGAGAGTGTAATAATCAATACCACATCATGTGATGCATGTTGTTTCCTGACTGTAAGCTTCTTGCTCGCAGTATTGCTCTTTAACAATGTAAATCATGCTGATGCCAAGTCCAATGGAACGCCGTCAGATTTTACTTCCTCGGAAGTAGCATCCGATAGGCCGTGACATTGGCAAATGAGATACGTCTCAAGCGTATCCGGCGAAAATTGTTTTCGTTTGAATCGTGATCTATGACTCTTTCGGGTTATATGGTCAAGCGATTAAGCGCACACGGTGGATGCCTAGGCAGCCAGAGGCGATGAAAGACGTGATAGCCTGCGATAAGCATCGGGGAGGTGGCAAATGACCTTTGATCCGGTGATCTCTGAATGGGGAAACCCACCCGTCATAAGACGGGTATCCTTACCTGAATACATAGGGTATGGAGGCAAACCGGGAGAACTGAAACATCTAAGTACCCCGAGGAAAAGAAATCAACCGAGATTCCCCCAGTAGCGGCGAGCGACCGGGGACTAGCCCTTAAGTCTTAGTTGTATTAGCGGAAGTGTTTGGAAATGCACGCCATAGTGGGTGATAGCCCCGTACGCGAAAATGCAATTAAGGTGAAATCGAGTAGGTCGGAGCACGTGAAACTTTGACTGAACATGGGGGGACCATCCTCCAAGGCTAAATACTCCTGGCTGACCGATAGTGAACCAGTACCGTGAGGGAAAGGCGAAAAGAACCCCAGTGAGGGGAGTGAAATAGATCCTGAAACCGTGTGCGTACAAGCAGTGGGAGCAGACTTGTTCTGTGACTGCGTACCTTTTGTATAATGGGTCAGCGACTTATTCTCAGTAGCGAGCTTAACCGTATAGGGGAGGCGTAGGGAAACCGAGTCTTAAATGGGCGACATAGTTGCTGGGAATAGACCCGAAACCGGGCGATCTATCCATGAGCAGGTTGAAGGTTGAGTAACATCAACTGGAGGACCGAACCGGGATCTGTTGAAAAAGATTCGGATGACTTGTGGATCGGAGTGAAAGGCTAATCAAGCTCGGAGATAGCTGGTTCTCCTCGAAAGCTATTTAGGTAGCGCCTCATGTATCACCGCCGGGGGTAGAGCACTGTTTCGGCTAGGGGGTCATCCCGACTTACCAACCCGAGGCAAACTCCGAATACCGGTGAGTGCAGCATGGGAGACACACGGCGGGTGCTAACGTCCGTCGTGAAAAGGGAAACAACCCAGACCGTCAGCTAAGGTCCCAAAATCTTGGTTAAGTGGGAAACGATGTGGGAAGGCTCAGACAGCTAGGAGGTTGGCTTAGAAGCAGCCACCCTTTAAAGAAAGCGTAATAGCTCACTAGTCGAGTCGGCCTGCGCGGAAGATGTAACGGGGCTCAAACCAAGTACCGAAGCTACGGGTTCAACACTTAAGTGTTGAGCGGTAGAGGAGCGTTGTGTAAGCCTGCGAAGGTGTGCTGTAAGGCATGCTGGAGGTATCACAAGTGCGAATGCTGACATGAGTAACGATAAAGGGAGTGAAAACCTCCCTCGCCGGAAGACCAAGGTTTTCTGTTCGACGTTAATCGGAGCAGAGTGAGTCGGCCCCTAAGGCGAGGCCGAAAGGCGTAGTCGATGGGAAACAGGTTAATATTCCTGTACCAGACAGTACTGCGATGGGGTGACGGAGAAGGCTAGGTGAGCCAGGCGACGGTTGTCCTGGTGAAAGTATGTAGGCTGAGCAAGTAGGCAAATCCGCTTGCTTAAAGTCGAGATACGAGACGAACTGATTCCTCGGACTCAGGAAGTCATTGATGCCACGCTTCCAGGAAAAACCTCTAAGCTTCAGGTACTGTGTGACCGTACCCCAAACCGACACAGGTGGTCAGGTAGAGAATACCAAGGCGCTTGAGAGAACTCGGGTGAAGGAACTAGGCAAAATGGCACCGTAACTTCGGGAGAAGGTGCGCCGGCGTAAGGTGAAGAGACTCGCTCTCAGAGCCCCAACCGGTCGAAGATACCAGGTGGCTGCAACTGTTTATTAAAAACACAGCACTCTGCTAACGCGTGAGCGGACGTATAGGGTGTGACGCCTGCCCGGTGCCGGAAGGTTAATTGATGGTGTTAGGACTCGTCCGAAGCTCCTGATCGAAGCCCCGGTAAACGGCGGCCGTAACTATAACGGTCCTAAGGTAGCGAAATTCCTTGTCGGGTAAGTTCCGACCTGCACGAATGGCGTAATGATGGCCACACTGTCTCCACCCGAGACTCAGTGAAATTGAAATCGCTGTGAAGATGCAGTGTTCCCGCGGCTAGACGGAAAGACCCCGTGAACCTTTACTATAGCTTCACACTGGATGCTGATGTTGTCTGTGTAGGATAGCTGGGAGGCTTTGAAACTGTGACGCCAGTTGCAGTGGAGCCAACCTTGAAATACCAGCCTGACATCATTGGCGTTCTAACTTGCTACCGTTATCCGGTAGAAGGACAGTGTGTGGTGGGTAGTTTGACTGGGGCGGTCTCCTCCCAAAGAGTAACGGAGGAGCACGAAGGTACCCTCAGTACGGTTGGAAACCGTGCAGTGAGTGCAAGAGCATAAGGGTGCTTGACTGCGAGACAGACACGTCGAGCAGGTACGAAAGTAGGTTCTAGTGATCCGGTGGTTCTGTATGGAAGGGCCATCGCTCAACGGATAAAAGGTACTCCGGGGATAACAGGCTGATACCGCCCAAGAGTTCACATCGACGGCGGTGTTTGGCACCTCGATGTCGGCTCATCACATCCTGGGGCTGAAGTCGGTCCCAAGGGTATGGCTGTTCGCCATTTAAAGTGGTACGCGAGCTGGGTTTAGAACGTCGTGAGACAGTTCGGTCCCTATCTGCCGTGGGCGTTGGAAGTTTGAGAAGAGCTGCTCCTAGTACGAGAGGACCGGAGTGGACGAACCTCTGGTGTTCCGGTTGTCACGCCAGTGGCATTGCCGGGTAGCTATGTTCGGACGGGATAACCGCTGAAAGCATCTAAGCGGGAAGCCCCCTTCAAGATGAGACTTCCCTGGGGCCTTGAGCCCCCTAAAGGACCCTCGAAGACTACGAGGTTGATAGGCACGGTGTGGAAGCGCAGTCAATGCGTTGAGCTAACGTGTACTAATGGTCCGTGAGGCTTGACCATATAACCCCAAAGGGTTATGGACACGATCCGAAAACAACGGATACGCGACGAGACGATCTCGGCCCAGCATGATTTACAGATTTAGGTCGCGGTGCCCTAGGCATCGAGACCGAACCGAATACGCTTGACGACCATAGCGAGCGGGTACCACCTGATCCCATGCCGAACTCAGAAGTGAAACCGCTCAGCGCCGATGGTAGTGTGGGGCTTCCCCATGTGAGAGTAGGTCATCGTCAAGCATCTTTACTAAATACCCCCGGCCAGCAATGGTCGGGGGTATTTGCTTTGGGGGCTTTGGGGGGGAGGGGCCAAGGCAGCAGGCTAAGGCTGAAGGCGGGTGATAACGGCCGCGCCTGCCCTCGTCGCTAAGAAGCACAGATGAGCGGCCAGAGCCAAGAGAAGAAGGGGAGCAGCGCAACCTAAGGCCCTGCCACCGAAAACGGCAGGCACCCCAGTAACGCATCGCCCCCGGCGCGCTGTGTGAAGGTTGTCCGCTTGTCTATCCTACATTCTGCATCGACATCACTTTGACCTATTTCGCGCATTCATTTTATCTATAGCATGAATTCTTCAGCAGTCTTTTATGCCCATTTTTGAGCTGTTGTGTGCTCCTCTAACAACTGTTCGGGCGATGCCGCGAACATCAAGACGTATAGTCTCTGAGCCAAAGCGCTTGATCAGCTGCTGTGGGTCGACAGTTGTTCTTCGGGGCTTCGACATTTTTTCAGTGCCACCGATGGTGATCGGCTGACTGTCGGCTTTTTAGAAAGCATTCACTAGGCGCTATGATTCTGCACTGATTTTTTATGATATTGGTTGATGCATACCCGAATCTCGTTAAGATGCAGCTTAAGTAACTCGCACGCCTTTTAGCTCTTCTTTTATACTTTCAGCGCAACATGATGATTACATCAATAAAAGTTAACCCTTAGTCCTCTCTGCTTGGCATTTTAAGCCACAAAAAATTATCTAATTTTGCAAAATATAGACAATCTGCTGAATATCATATTGATAGATTGATCAATATGATATTTAAAGAGAGCAAATGTAAAGATAGTAGGTGTGAAAACAGGAAGCTGCTTTTGTGTGGCAGATATAATGCTTTTTGCTATGTGCAGATCGTTATAGCTTGGCGATCGTATTTGGTTACGAAATTAATAACTGTTTGGTCAGGAGTGTTAAACAGCCGCACTAAAATGCGGCGGTAGTCTTCATTCAGGCATCACGTTCCAGTCGCTCTATCTCTGCAACGATGTAGGCAGCTGCTCTGATCAGGTTGCGGCGTGGGCTTGTTGAGGGATGCCAGCCGTCTTCGTTCCACGGCCATAGTTCTTTAGCATCTCTCTGCAAGATTTCGCGTAGTTCTAATGGGTAAAAGCTGGTCGTCGCTGCAGATAGGTATGCACCAGCAGCATGCGTGATGCTTCCATCAATGTACTGGTCTGCTTCTTGGGGCGGAAGGGTGCCCTTGATGAGTCGACGGTGCTCGTGGCGTATCTCTGTGTAAATTTCCATGGTGTTCCATTAAGCATTATTTTAGATCAACCTTGCCCCTCTATGTATCGGCTTGTCTGCTTTTGGCTATAACAAAGGAAACTGACTAAAATACGCAGTGATCTATGTATTGCGATGTCACGGAAGAGAACAACTGCCATGCCTCTATTTTTGTTGTGTGGCATGGCGTGCTTTAGGGTATGTTCAGATATGGTGTATGGGCTTGCGGAGGGAATCGTTGGTCAGTAGCGCCAAGTCTCAACGACATTGGCTCCATACTGAGCTTTCCATTCTTTCAAGGTGCGGTGGTTAGCACCTCGGGTTTCGATACGTTCTTGCGTATAAGGGTTCAAATACGACTTGACTGGGCGACGACGGGTCGACGCTGTATAGTCGGCAACAAGCGAACTGATATCTCCTGGCATTACCATTCTGATAACGCTTTCAATATCTTGATCGTACTCTTTCACCAATGCGTGCAGGCGTGTGGCAAACTCTTGATCGAGAGCAATGGCTGGATTCTGCTCAATTTGCTCAAGTTCCGCCTGCAAGCGCTCGATTTCTGCGCGCTTTTCATAGTAGGCGGCAAGTGCGAGTGTCATCTTCTTTCTTCCCTGTTTGATAATGGTAAATCCTGTCGAGAGTATAATGCGTCATGCGACGTTGATAAAGGTAGAAGGTCAACATGATAAAAGCAATTGGCAGCAAGGCACTTCTTCATCTCCTTACTTTTAAAACATTTCTGATGTTAAATATGCTTGAGCTGTAATTTATTGCGTGGATGGTTTTATTGTAACCACCAGTTATAGCCAGTAACGTGGAATGATTATTTATCTCCCGCATGGTTATGGATAATTAACTTATGCTCCCGAATATTTTTTGTATGCCAGTAGACTCATGGTGAATAGGTAAGAATTGCGGATTCCGCTCTTGCAATACGTGCATATTCTAGATTTTTTTCATTTTATTTAGCATGGTCCGGGGGCGATCACTATGCTGTTTGGGCGTAGAATGAAGATCAGACATTCCTGATGACTGTCATGGGATAAAGGAGCCACTATGAAGAAATTCGCTATGTTGCTGGGAGGTATCGCTACGGTACTGACCCTTTCTGGATGCCCTTGGTGGATGGGACCTCCTCCTGATGGTGGCCCTCATCACGGTGGCGGTGGCCCGGGCGGGTACCACGGTCATCCTTAATGTAGTAGATATAGTAGAGGTCAAGCCTTGTATTTTAGGGGGCTTGGCCTTTTTTTGAATTGCACTCCATAATGCATAACCCGTTAATTAAGTGTGGGTTGGGTGAGCGCAAAGGGGGACACCTAATCATCTATATTATGTATGGTGCAACGAGAAATTTATCACTTCATCCTTCATTTTTTGATTAGGGCATTTATTATTTCTGTAGTTTCATGCCACACCTTTAGGCTGTTCATATTATGGAGTGCATATGCCACTCTTATCTATAATAATTTTTCTTAAAGGATAAGATGATGGACTATAAAGATATTGCTTGCCGCCTAGAGGGTGATTTGCCGGATGTTGCCGCTTTGTTAGAGGGAAAGCGAGCTGCCATGGTGGCCTTTGTGGTCGCCACCGTGCTTGGGGTATCTCCTGAGCCAGACGCTATCTGTAAGGCATTGGATGCGGATATGGTTGCTGCCGTTCAAAAACTTAAGGCATATGACATAGCGGCTAAGCTGGACCAAGTGACAGAGCCAAAGGATAATTCGGATGCCGGTCGCTCAGATGTTGCTTCGGCGCGTGACATGCAGATAGAAGCTTTACATAAGGGAAAGGGCGATTTCGCGAACTGGTTTGCTGTTATCGTTTTCCTGTCATGCTTTGCTATGATCGGCGTCATGTTGCTGCATGGGGCGGCGACCATCAATGATAGCATGCGTTTCTATGTGCTCGGTTTCCTGCAGTCCGTTGTGATGGCGATTGTTGGCTTCTACTTTGGTTCTTCTGCCCCTAGTCGCAAGCAGCATGCAGCATTGCTGGGGCAGGCCAAGTAGAAGCACAACTTTAGGGCTTTCTTTTGCAGGAACAGTGGTGTATAGTACGTTCCGTACTCAGGGAGTCCTCTCTGTTGTATTTCGGAGCGTGGCGCAGCTTGGTAGCGCGCTGCAATGGGGTTGCAGAGGTCGCAGGTTCGAATCCTGTCGCTCCGACCATATTTTTAAAGGCAGAACACTTTCGAGTGTTCTGCCTTTTTATATGTGAAAGATAAGATCCTTGCCGATTTTATGCCACTCCTTCTCTCATCTCTCCATTCCGTATGCCACGGGAAAGCTAATCTATATTTTACCTCACAGAATCATATTGTTAAGGCATATGTTCCATATGGTAGAAAGCGATAAATAATATTGGGGATTGAATGTAACCATCCTATTTTCATTTTAATAGTGTGCTTTAACTTACAGCATCTATATGCTGTATGTCATTGTTAGCTATTCTGCTATTTTAATGTGGTAGATTCTCCTATCTGTGCAAAAAAATATATAAACAGGAGAAGAGCCGTCCTTTTCTGAAAATCAGTAGGCCTTGCATAGACACATAGACAAGTTTGGATATCTAATGTGCACCGTTACTTTGCTATAGGCATCAGTCGTGCATTTTTGTGTCTGCCTTGGAATGAGAGCTGGAATAATCCCGGCAGCTACTGCTATTCTGGTGAGCAAGGGAAGGGCTGGATGCTCATGCCCTTGTCTGAGCAATAACACTCTCATGAATGACAGGAGGTCTATCATGTCTGGACTAGGTTGGATTCTGTGGCTGATCGTCGGTGGTCTTGCCGGTCTCATCTCAGGCAAGCTGATGCGTGGAGAAGGCTTCGGGCTGTTCGGTAACATCATCGTTGGTGTTGTCGGTGGTTGGTTCGGTGGCTGGATTCTGCCGGTCGACCCCCACAGTGGTAGCTTCTTCGGCTCACTGATCACGGCCATCATCGGTGCTGTGATTCTGCAGTGGATCGTTAGCTTGGTCACTCGTAACCGCTAACATTATCCAAATTTGCGCTGCAATGACGCGTGAATGCTGTGCATAGAAGATGAAGGCTAAGTCTCGTACTTGGCCTTCATTTTTATAGGTAGATGCAACCTTGAAGCGCTAGCTATACATATCGTAGATGCCTGATGATGATTTTTTTCATAGGAGGGGGACCCGTTTATAGTTATTGCATAGGCACTCTTCTCGCTAGCGGCCTATTGAGTATAATAGTCTTATTTTTAGCATGGCTACTTATAGCAAGTGTGCAGGGTTTTTAAATATATAAATAAATATGAAAATATCATAAATGACTTGAATTGAAGGTGTGAGAGTTTTCAGATTTGCCTGATGCCTGATGCCTGATGCCTGATGCCTGATGCCTGATGCCTGATGCCTGATGCCTGATGCCTGATGCCTGATGCCTGATGCCTGATGCCTGATGCCTGATGCCTGATGCCTGATGCCTGATGCCTGATGCCTGATGCCTGATGCCTGATGCCTGATGCCTGATGCCTGATCTATTGGGTAGGCTGGCTTATCGCCTAATATATAATATGTATATTTATGGATTCTTATTTTTAATTAGTCAAAGCAGTTATTTTTCGACTGGTTATCTTGTTGTGTGTTAAAAATATTATTGTTATCGCGAAATAACAATAATGTGTCTGTTTTTTAGACTGGCATAGAAATGATATGTTTTATATTAGTGTTCATGATGTTTATTTTTAATATCTTATTGTCTGGAAGTAATGTGAATTTTAGTTTGAGAAATAATCCGCTGTATTTGTTATTTTTTAAACTATCTTTATAGGTCGTTTCATAATCTGAGTGGTGATTTTGCCCTTGCTAGGACAAACGGTTTTTCTGCGCTTTTTTGAATTGAACCTCTATCAATGGCAGAGATATTGAGGTTATGAAATATACTCTTGATTTAATTTGTCCAAAACTATTTATGCTTATCAATTAATATACAGTGTGATTTTTGAGTTTTAAGATTTTATAATTGATAAATATTCATTGGCGCCTATGTTGTTTGAATATTTATTTGTATTATAATTTTTGGAATTTACTTTTAATGAATTTTTGCTAAGGGCGTGTTTCATAACCCCAATACCCATGTCATTGAAGGAAATTCAAACCAGAAAATTGCGGTAAAAGATGTCTATTTTAGAAGGGAAAAAGTAATCGCTCAGGTTATGAAACAGTCTCTAAAAAGCTCTTTTAATAGCATAAAACTAATGTCTAATCTCACAGCGTAGGGTTGTTTATTAGATTATTTTTGTGTGTCATTATTAAGCATTCATCGCTAAAATGGCATTGCTTGTTTGCCTGCTAGATTCCTAGTAAAGAGTCTCCCTCTTTTTGCGGTGGAAGTGCATTGACAGTTTAGGAGCATATGTTGCTCTGGAAGCGAGCAGGTGAGAAGCCTTATTCATTATATTGGCTGTAATAAAGTACAGGGTGACGCTGGTATTGCTTCATCTTTATATAAGTTTTATTTTCTGACGTCATATTAAAAGTATACGCTTGTACTGCGATACCCCGGGCATGGATGTGCGCTGAATTAGTGCATGAGATTTTTCTCTGTTTGCTCGATTGCTTGTATGCGATTCGACTACCACCGCTGTCTTGTAGTGAGAGACGGTATGCTGACAGGCTCGCAACGAGCATGCGCTATGTGCATGCCTTGATAAGCAATGTGTGGGGGCTACATGATGTGCTTTAGCGCTTGGCTCATACCACTTAACAAAAGGCATTTTGGCTTTAAGCCAAGGCAGCGCAGCAGGAGCATCTTTGGGTTTCATGAAAGAAAAGAAGAGTGCTCGGGGCCATGTGTATCGCTTATCGCAAAATCCGAATGTCTGTGTCGTGAGATATGGGCGTGAAATGCGTATGATATTGCACTATGGCGTGAGGAACCGTCGCAATGCATTGCGTTGCTGTCATGGTCTGCGTGGCGTATGCCCATGCTAGGCTTTCTGAAATGGATTTGAATAATGCCTCATTTCAAGACCGTTGGACTTGTCATGCGCCCAGGCAGCCATCATTCCGATGAAACGCTGGGGCAGGTGCTGGATATTCTTTCTCGCCACGAGATCGATATCATATTGGACGAACGCATTCTTGCTGCCGAAATCGGCTGTATCAGTGATGGCTGTGATGTCTCGCGCCTGCCGAGAGCGGCCCTCGAGACGCTCGGGCGGCGGTGTGACATGGTGATCGTTATCGGTGGCGATGGCAGTATGCTGGGCGCTGCTCGCACGCTATGTTTGACCGGTACGCCCGTGCTGGGTATCAATCGCGGTCGTGTCGGTTTTCTGACCGATATTTCAACCGCTGACCTTGAGTTGCGCCTAGAAGAGATCTTGTCCGGTACGTATGTGGCGGAGCACCGCTTTCTGCTGGATGCGTTTATCATGCGTGAAGGCCGTGTCGTGTCCTGTGCGCATGCGCTCAATGATGTCGTGCTGCATTCGGGGCAGGTGGCTCGAATGGTGGAATTCACGCTGTTCATTGATGATCAGTTCGTGTATCGCCAGCGGGCAGATGGCCTGATTGTGGCAACGCCGACAGGTTCCACGGCCTATGCGCTGTCAGCGGGCGGGCCAATGTTGCATCCGTCGCTGGAGGCAATGGTATTGGTGCCGATGTTTCCTCATGTGCTGTCGAATCGTCCTCTCGTGATTGGAGCGGCCAGCAAGGTGTCACTGCGTATCGAGCACGGGCCTGATCCTGCTCCACAGTTGAGCTGTGATGGTCAGACTCGGTTGGTTCTGCAGCCGGGCGATAGGATCGATATCATCCG
The DNA here is from genome assembly GCF_003610015.1 of Zymobacter palmae. Taxonomy (NCBI): domain Bacteria; kingdom Pseudomonadati; phylum Pseudomonadota; class Gammaproteobacteria; order Oceanospirillales; family Halomonadaceae; genus Zymobacter; species Zymobacter palmae. Next base: position 1,635,869 of record NZ_AP018933.1, on the reverse strand, counting down.
CAAGCCGCAGCGTTTGGTGTTGCTGCACCCTCAATCGCACGATTATTTCGATAGCTGTCGTAGCAAGCTCGGCTGGAGCAGCTCGACTCAGGAGTGTCCATGACCTTAGGTAGCCTTCATGTCAGACCGATCTGGTAATATCGGCATGCCTATACGCATGTTCGAAACGTCGTCATTGGATCTTATCGGCGATGCACATGGCTGTGCTGCCTTACTAGAGGCTTTGCTGGATCGGCTGGGATATCGTCCTGATGCAGCAGGTGTATTGCGCCACCCGACGCGCAAGGTTGTCTTTCTGGGCGACATCATCGACCGCGGACCACAGATACGTGAGGCTGTGGCGATGGTGCGCCGTATGGTCGAAGGGGGCGCGGCGTACGCGATCCTGGGTAATCACGAGATCAATGCGCTGCGCGCCTGCCGGCTTGAAGTTCGACAGCGTCACTCGCGCCAGCGGCAGGTGCTCAAGGAGACGCTGGAGCAATATGCCCGCTACCAAAAGGAGTGGGATAGCGCGCTGGATTGGTTCGCACAGCTGCCATTGTGTCTTGAGATGGCTGGTATGCGTGCTGTTCATGCGTGCTGGGATGAACGATTGATGCGCCCCTTCTTGGAGCGTCAACCGGACGGGCGCCTGACGCCCGAGCAGCTTCAGCGTTCGCTTGATCCTCAGTCGTTCTTTTTCGATCTGGTGGATCGAGCCACGCGCGGTCCGCAGTTGAACTTGCCTGGTAACCTGTGCATTCACGGGCGCGATGGCATTCAACGCAAGGCGTTCCGTACCAGTTTCTGGCATGCACAGCCTCACGTGTATGGCGATGTGGTCTTTCAGCCGGACCCTTTGCCGCACTGCATCGAAGAGCGGCCCTTGCAGGAGCGCGAACTGAACCAGTTGGTGTACTATCCGCCGGATCAGCCCCCTTTGTTTTTCGGCCACTACTGGCGCAATGGTCATCCCTCGTTGCTGACCCCTAATGTTGCCTGTCTGGATTACAGTGCCGTCAAGGGTGGTCATCTTGTGGCATATCGTTATGATGGCGAGCAGGCACTGTCGGCGGACCGTCTAGTATGGCAGTCGGCTAACGATCTCGCTTAATGAATGTATCCCGGTGTTCGCCATACCTGGAATGGTCTGGATTCACCGCCAACCAGGAGCTTCGCGCCTATGTCGACGGTCTATCGATTTTCTGCCGAAGAGGAGCTGGCAACGCTGCGTCAGTGGCTCTGGCACGAACACATTAGCCATTACTATCGTCAGCAGGACGGCGCTCAGCTCATCATCCTGATCAATGATGCACAGCAAGGCCCGGCCAATGTGCTGGTGGAGCGCTGGCGGCGCAACGAATTACCGCCGCTATCGTCGATGTCTTCCGCCAAAGGGCTGGTAGATAGAGGACAGTGGCGAAGCCTCAAACGGGCCTTGCATCACCAGCCGGTGACCATGGTGCTGTTGCTGGCATGCGTGGTCATCTTCCTGCTGGCGGCGGTAAACGGCAATGCGGTGTACTACGCTCTGTCCATTTTGTCGCCCAATGCTTGGCCCAGTGTGGAGGACACGCTTCATATGCATGCGGCTCTGGCCGCTGTTTTGCAGGCGCAGGAGTGGTGGCGTCTGGTCACGCCCATCTTCATTCATTTCAGCTTGGCTCATCTCGTATTCAACATGCTGTGGTTATGGGTCTTTGGTCGTCACATTGAGCGAGATGAAGGTTCTGTCTACTGGGCCGGGCTGGTTCTGCTGTGGGGCATCTTGTCTAATCTGGCGCAGCTTCTCTACGCGGGACCTGCCTTCGGGGGAATGTCCGGCGTTGTGTATGCTGTCATGGGGTATCTGTGGGTCGAACAGCTCACGGGGCGTCGGCGCATACCGGTGATGCCTGGCTGGCTGCTGTTCATGGCGGTGCTGTGGGCGCTGTGGGGGGTGGTTAATACGATGGGGTTGAGTCATAACGTTGAGATGGTCAGCAACATGGCTAATGCTGCCCACTTTGGTGGACTGTTCGCCGGCTGCGCTACGGCACTGATGTCGGCGTTGTGGCATAGATTTACGGATCGGCGGCGTGCGATGCACTAACTCCTGCTGACATGCTTTGTCGAAAAGCCCTCCACTGATGTGGGGGGCTTTTTGTTAGGTCAAGCAAATTGTTGGGCTAAGCAACGCTCATCAAGCAGCATGATCTACCGGATACCCATTAGGAGATGGGCGGCGTTTATGGTGGGTAACGTTCTGGCGCTGTGCCTGAACTGCTATTATAGGCCTTCATTACGAGCGGTTATCTTTATCTTTTCGCGTGGCGGTGTGGGTATGCAAATGGAAGGCGCATTGCGCAAGATGGCCATTACGGCTGATGAGGAGGGCAAGGCACACTATGCGCTCAGACTGGATGACAGTGCACTGCCGCTCAACGGTGCGGTAGGTCGAACGGTCCGCTTGGTTTGGACGGGTGCTATTCGTTGCGTGCACTGCCAGCGCTCTACCAACAAGAGCTTTGCCCAAGGGCACTGTTATCCCTGCTTTAAGCGGCTGGCCAGCTGCGATACCTGCATTATGAGTCCTGAACGTTGCCACTATGCGCAGGGAACGTGCCGTGAGCCGGCATGGGGTGAGCAGCATTGCATGGCACCTCATCTGGTGTATCTGGCCAATAGCTCGGCGTTGAAGGTCGGGATCACCAAACCGTCTCAGCTACCGACACGCTGGCTGGATCAAGGTGCCACCCAAGCGGTGCCTATTCTGGACGTTGATAGTCGTCTACAGTCGGGTTGGGTCGAAGATACGTTGCGTTCAGAGATCAGTGATCGCACCTCGTGGCAGGCCATGCTTAAAGGCGAAGCTGCTGAACTGGATATGGCGGCTTTGCGTACCCGTGTGCTTGCGCAGTTCGAACCGCAATTGGATGCGTTGCGTGCCCGGTGGGGGGCCGATGCTATTCGTGTGCGAAGTGATGTGCCGCGCCGTTTTCATTACCCTGTGCAGGCCTATCCTGCGAAGGTGAAGTCTTTCAATCTTGATCGACAGCCCATCGTTGAAGGGCAGTTGATGGGGCTGAAAGGGCAGTACCTGATCCTCGATAACGGGGTCATCAACCTGCGCAAGTACGCTGGCTACCACGTTGACTTCAGCGTTGTGTCATAGGGGGGCACGTGATGTCATCTGCTTCGGATGTACTGGCACTGCGCCCCGCGGTGCTGACTGATCTGGATGCTTTGGAAGAACTGGAGTTCGACTGCTTCGATTCGGATCGCTTTTCGCGCCGCCGTTGGCGCTATCTGCTCACACAGGCACATGCTGTCACGCTGGTGCTGGAAGACCCCCAAGCGGCACATGATGATGAACGCTTGCAAGGTTATGCCATGGTGCTGCTGCGAACCCACAGCCGCCGTGCACTGCTGCATTCGCTATGCGTTCACCCCCAGGTGCGGCGCCATGGACAGGCCCTGCGACTGCTGGCGGCCTGCGAGGCGCGGGCCATTGCTGCGGGGGCTGATACGCTATGGCTTGATGTTCACGTCGATAATCATGCCGCACTGCGTCTTTACCAGCGATGCGATTATCATCGCTACAGCTGGGAAGATGAAGTATATGAAGATGGGGGGGCCGCATGGCGGATGGAGAAGCGCCTAGCGCACGCCGCCATTTAGCCCGCGTGTGGAGGGCGGCATCGTATGATCAAACCGTGTGAAATGGTTGTTCACGGCGGTCGTTAGGCAATGAAGGTAAGAGCATGTGTCATACCTCCAATCCCCGTGTCGTCGAAGGGACCTCAAACCACAAATCTGCGGTAAACGCCGTCTATTTTAGAAAGGGAAAAAACAATTACTCAGGTTATGAAACAGCCTTTAAGTGATTGAGCAATAGAGCGGCTTGGTATCGGTGCGGTGAGTTTATTGCGTGATGGCGTCATACACGCGGCAGCGACTTTCCATGGCGAGCGTTGAGTAACAAAAGCTATCGGGTGTTTGTGATGGAGTGCCCAAGTGAGGCCAGCTACTTGGCAGGTAGGCCATGAAACCGTTGTTGTGTGCTAGGCGGTTTTTCATACCGGGCAGTGCAGGGTTGCCTGAAGAGTATGTTTGTATGGCTTGAGCAAAGGTCGGCAGCCTTTGGGTGTTTCAGGTTGTCGCAGAGCCTGTTGAGCCGACAAAAGAGGCTTGTCGAAGAGTGGCTGTGCTTTTACATTAGACTCATACCTGTGTTTTTCCACATGCCTGTCTGGGAGGCGTCATGTCGGCGATCTGTTTTTTTTGCGGTTCCGCTCCGGGTAATGATCCCCTCTATCAGCGCGATATTGCCGCGCTCATCGAGACACTGGCACAGCATGAGTGCTCATTCGTGTATGGGGGAGGCAAAGTTGGACTGATGGGGGTTGTTGCTGACGAAGGTCTGAAGCATGGCGCGTCAGTCACCGGAATCATCCCTCGGCACTTGGTTGATCATGAGCTGGCGTACACTGGGCTGACCGAGCTGGTTGTGACGGATGACATGCATCAGCGTAAGCTGGCCATGGCCCAGCGTTCGGATGCGTTCATCGCGTTGCCCGGTGGTGTGGGTACGCTTGAGGAGATCTTCGAACAGTGGACGTGGAGCCAGATCGGTCTGCATGCCAAGCCGTGTGTGTTCTTCAATACGGGAGGCTTTTTTGACCCGCTGATTGCGTTCCTGCAGAAGGTGGTCGACAAGGGGTTTATGAAGCCGCAGTACCTTGAAACGCTGATCGTATCGGATGATCCCGATGAAATCGTCGCGCGTCTGAAAGGCTATACGGCACCCGTAGACAAATGGTCCAAGGTAGTCGAGGCATAAGCGTAGCGCCTTCGTGCCGAAGAACGGTTGTGCAATGCCACCGATCTTCGGCACTGAATCACATCCGTTCTGTTCGCAGGTGTTCGCGCACTTCCATAAGAATCGTGCCGAGCATGTTTTTGCCAGAGCCATCACCACCATCTCCCCAATAGGCATCTTTGGACGTGTGCTCTATCAGCAGACGATCTCCCGTGCTGAGCAGCAGCGCGCTGGCTTCTTCATGCTGCGAGAACTTTTGCAGCACAGCATGGCGCATCACTTCATTCTTGATGCTTTCCCAGTCCTTTCTCAGCGGCAGCTTGCGGTTGCGGCCGATTTCTGCTGCTTCACTTGCCTTGAAGCAGCGTTGAATCTGTCGCTGGATAGCCGGATCAAGAAACTTTTGTGCCTGGAAATAGTGTTCGACTGTCCGCCAGCGCGTTTTGCCTTCCCAAAAGCCATAACGGTGAAAGTTTGAAAATATGCCGTACTCATCATTGGCACGATAGAAATAAATGGGCGTGTTCAATGAGTCTATCCCTATTCACAAAAAATAAAATTATTATAGAGTGGTATTATCAAGTAAGTGATAACGGTGACATGGTAGTCTGCGGGCAGGGAATCAAGCAAATAAGAGTAGGGAAAATAACGATGCCGTATGATTTGAAGAACAAGCTGGTCGTTGGGGTGGCCTCAAGTGCTGTATTTGATCTGACAGAGTCCGATGCTGTATTTAAAGACCGCGGTGAAGAAGCTTATCGCAAGTTTCAGCAAGACCATCTCAATGACCCCCTAGCGCCGGGAATGGCGTTTCCTTTTATTCGACGCTTGTTATCCATTAACCATATTGCAAGCAACCCCGGTGATCCGTTGGTGGAAGTCATTCTCTTGTCGAGAAATGATCCGGATACCGGGGCAAGGGTAATGAAGACCATTGAGCACCATGGGCTTGGTATTACACGTGCCATCTTCATGCAGGGAAAATCACCCTGTGCTTATATCCCTGCACTCAATATTTCGCTGTTTTTGTCCGCTAACGAAAAGGATGTTCGGCATGCCATTGAGCAAGGACATCCCGCAGGGCAGGTGCTGAATTCGAAGTTTGCGGATGACGATGATGAGACGCTGCGCATTGCCTTCGACTTTGATGGCGTTTTGGCCAACGATGAATCGGAGTCGGTGATGCAGGCTTCGGGGCTGAACGCATTTCATGAACATGAGGTGAAGAACGTGGCTCATCCTCACAGCCCCGGTCCTTTGCAGGATTTCGTCGTCAAAATTTCCCGTATTCAGGCGATTGAAGAAGCGTACAAGAAGCAGCATCCGGGCTATCAGAACCGGATTCGGGTATCAATCGTGACGGCGCGCAATGCACCGTCGCATGAACGAGCGCTTCAGTCGCTGAAAAGCTGGGGTGTTATGGCTAACGAAGCGTTTTTTCTGGGAGGAATCGAGAAGAAGGCGGTGCTTGAGGTGATGAAGCCGCATATATTTTTCGACGATCAACCCGTGCATCTCAAGGCCGCCAGTGAGGTCGTGCCTTCCGTGCACGTGCCCTTTGGTGTTGTTAACGCAACGTCTTCCAGAGTCGAGGCGTTGACGCCGACACCGAAGCACTTCTGGTTCTCTGGAGCGCTTAAGCGACTGAGAAATGGATGAAAAAACACCGCTATAGAGCGTGGCCTGCTTTATAGCGGTGAATCTCGTCATATGTCATAAAGGTACAGCAGTACTGCAGGAAAGAAGGGTGATGGTGCAGCGGCACTAGCGATGAGCGTGTGAGCGCCCTTGCACCGCCTTGAAGCGTGGGTTGCTTTTGCAAATCACGAAGACGCGACCGCGGCGTCTAACGATCTGGCAGTCGGGATGGCGCTTTTTGGCCGATTTCAGCGAAGAGAGATACTGCATGAACGGATCTCCTGACAGATAAAGGCGATGACCCCTGTGCGGATGGGCCGTCGATAACCGCAACCGTGACTTAGAGAGTGTTTCAAAACCCCTTGAAAAAAATCATGTTGCCTAAAAGTCTCACTGCATGGCTACTTCACTACTTCCTGACGAACTCTGGTATATCATCCAACCTCTTCTCCCCGAGCACACGCCAGACCCTCGCGGAGGAAGGCCTCGTGTATCTGACCGACAAGCGCTGTCTGGCATCTTGTTCGTACTGATGACAGGGATTCCTTGGCGACATCTGCCTACTTCTCTAGGGTTTGGCTCCGGCCCCACCTGTTGGCGACGGCTGAAAAAGTGGCATGAGGCTGGCGTTTGGCAACAACTCCATCATGAGCTGTTACACCGCCTGCATCTGGCAGATCGCATCGACTGGGAACGCGCCTGCGTGGATGGCTCATCCGTAAAGGCGAAAAAGGGGGATCTGCCGTAGGCCCTAATCCCACCGATAGAGGACGTTTGGGATGCAAGCGTCATCTGCTGACGGATGGCAATGGCGTACCGTTGGTAGTGCTTTTTTCTGGTGCGAACATGCACGATAGCGTTCCGCTGACGGCGTTACTGGAAGCGATACCTAAGCTGCAAGGCACTCGCGGCCGCCCTCGGCATCGCCCGAACAAACTGCACGCTGACAAAGCCTATGACTACGAGCGTTGTCGAGAAGCCTGTGTTGTTCGAGGTATCAGTCCGCGGATAGCGCGCCGCGGCAAGGACAGTAGTACGAGGCTAGGCAGGCACCGCTGGGTGGTAGAACGCACTTTTGCATGGCTCAATCACGCTAAACGGCTAGCCGTTCGGTACGAACGCCGACTCGATATTTACTGCGCCTTCACGTTGCTGCGATGTGCCATGATCTGTTTTAAGAAGCTGATGTTGGGGTTTTGAAACAGCCTCTTAGTGCAGAGCCTTGATGTCACCGAAGCGGCGCTGGAAGCGCGCTGCGCGACCTTCGGAGTTGATGGTGCGCTGCTGACCGGTATAGAACGGGTGTGAGGCCGAAGACACGTCGAGGCGTACCAGTGGGTAGGTGTTGCCGTCTTCCCACTCGATGGAGTCCTTGGTCTCAATCGTCGAACGGATCACAAAGTAGGCGTCGGCGGTAGTGTCGTGAAAAACGACAGTGCGGTAGGTCGGGTGAATGCCGGGTTTCATGGCGGTTTCCTCGATGAATGGGGCTGGCCTGCATATCGGTGTCGGGTCAGGTATCAATGTTGTTATGTTATAATGTATCAATTTTTCGATGTCAAGCGGTGCACCATCGTCAGGCAAAGTGACCACTTGGGGGACCGATAGGAAGGTCGCTATAGGCAGAGAATGGCTTGAGGCCGCTTTCCTTGGGCGGCTGCACCATTCTGGCATGTTCCTTGCTTCATGCTATGGCACATCACGTGATGTGAAACAGGCGGATGCGAGGGATCCTCATGCGGATAAGGCAATACGCGGCGTTCTGGCGCCTTCTTTGGGCGGTGGCGGGGGTGTGTGCTATGGCGGTGGCGTCAATAACGTCATCGCAGGCATGTGCCGCCGATCTGGCCGACATCCAGCGTAGAGGTGTTATTCGTGTCGCTGTGCCGCTGGACTACCCCCCTTTTGGCACGATCGCGCCGGATCTCACGCCTATTGGTTACGACATCGACACGGCCCACTATTTGGCTAATCGGCTGGGGCTGTCGCTGGAGCTCGTGCCGGTGACCAGTGCCAACCGTGTGGCCTATCTGGTCAGCGGGCGCGTCGATCTGGTGATCTCATCATTGGGACGCACCGCCGAGCGTGCACGTACCATCGACTTTTCCGTTCCCTATGCGCCGTTCTTCTACGGTGTGTTCTCTGCGCGTGATGAAGGAATGTGGGCATCGGCCGATGCGCTGGCGGGCAAGACCATCGGCGCGACGCGCGGGTCGCTTGAGGAGCTGCAGCTCAGCACCATGGCGCCCGCGACGACGGTGATCAAGCGCTACGAAGATAACGTCACCACGCTGGCGGCGTTCACGTCAGGCCAAGTGGACTACATCGCTACGGGCACGCCCATAGCCGCATCGCTGGTACAGCAGGGTGGAGCCCGTGTACCTCACCCCGTGTTGCTGCTCAAGAACTCGCCGTGTGCCGTTGGGCTGCGTAAGGATGCTCCCGTTCTGCGTGAACGTGTCAATGCGGCTATCGAAGCTGGCCTCAACGATGGCACGTTCGAAGCGATGTCGCACCGTTGGTTCGGTGTCGGCTTGCCTGCGGACATGCAGCCTTCTCATACGCTCATAGCCCCCTGACGAGGTCGAACTCATGCTGGATTTTCAGGCCTTGTGGCCTTATGCCTCCTTGCTAGCCCACGGGCTGCTGACAACGCTGTGGCTGACGGCGATCGCAATTCTGCTGGGACTGGCGCTGTCCATGGTGCTGGCGTGGTGGCGTGTGCAGTCGCCGCGTGCGGTACGTCAGTGCATTCAGGGTTACATCGAACTGATACGCAATACGCCGTTTTTGGTACAGCTGCTGTTCATCTACTTCGGTATTTCGGCGACCGGCATCCATCTGCCGGCGGCGGTCTGCGCGGTGGTGGCCATGACGCTGAACTTGGCGGCCTACGCTACGGAAATCATTCGTTCCGGCATCGCTTCCATCCCACGCGGGCAGCGCGAAGCCGCTCGTGCACTAGGGATGTCGCCCTATCAGGTGTACCGCTACGTCATTCTTACTCCTGCGATGAGCCGTGTTTTTTCGGCGCTTTCTGGGCAGTGCATCATTGTGATGCTGGGGTCGGCGGTTATTTCGCAGATTTCCGTCGAAGAGCTGACGTCGGCGGCCAGCTTCATTCAGTCGCGCAACTTCCGCAGCATGGAAGCCTATCTGGTGGCCTCGGCCTGTTACCTGGGACTGGCGCTGTTGATGCGGCAGGGATTCAACTGGCTGGATCGGCGCTGGTTTGGTTTCAAGGAAGGAGAACGCTGATGGCGACGTTCACACTGTGGGACATCGTGCGTGACCTGCTGATGGGGCTGCGCTGGACCGTGTTGCTGTCGCTGATTGCCTTTGTCGGCGGTGGCGCCGTAACGGTGCTGTGCGTGTGGGGAAGGCTGAGCGGCATGCGCTGGGTAAATCGGCTGATCTCAGGCTATATCGCGTTCTTCCAAGGGACGCCACTGCTGATGCAGCTGTTCCTGATTTTTTTCGGTCTGTCTGTTTGGCAGATCAATCTGTCGCCGCTGGTGGCGGCGTCGGTGGGGTTGACGCTGTTCACTGGGGCCTTTCTAGCGGATATCTGGTGGGCGGCGTTTCGCGCCATTTCTAAAGGGCAGTGGCACGCGGCACGCGTTCTTGGCATGACGCGCGCACAAACGGTGCGCTACATCATCGTGCGCCAAGCGTTTCGTCATGCAATTGCCCCGACCGTAGGGCTGGCCGTTCAGGTCATCAAGAATACGGCGCTGGCGTCTGCCATCGGCGTGGCTGAAATGACCCGTATTGCGTCCATCATCAACAACGCCACGCTGCAGCCGCTGACCCTGTTCGGGCTGCTGGCGCTTGGTTATTTCTGCCTCTGCTATCCGCTTTCGCGCTATGCACGTCACCTAGAGGAGCGCCTCGATGTTAATGGTTCGCGTTGATGCCTTATACAAGGCTTATGGAGAAAACGAAGTCCTTAAAGGGGTCGATCTGCGCATCGAGGAAGGTGAGGTGGTGTCGATCATCGGGCGCAGTGGGTCGGGCAAGAGCACGTTGCTGCGCTGCCTGAACCAGCTGGAGTTACACGACAGTGGCAATATCGAAGTGAACGGTCAGCGCCTTGATGCAGAGCGTATGACGCCACGCCAGCTCAGCGAAAACGTGGGCATGATCTTTCAGAGTTTCAACCTGTTTCCTCACTACACCGTTGGGGAGAACGTGATGCTGGCGCCGGAAGTAGTACAAGGGCGCTCTCGTCAGGAAACCGAGCCACTGGCGCGGCAATTGCTGGCATCGGTTGGTCTGAGTGAGAAGTTCGATACTTGGCCGGGCCTGCTGTCGGGTGGCCAGCAGCAGCGCGTGGCGATTGCCCGGGCGCTGGCGATGTCGCCTAAGGTGCTGCTGTGTGATGAGGTGACTTCAGCACTTGATCCCGAGGCCGTCACTGAAGTGCTGCATATCATGGAGTCGCTGGCGCAAAAGGGCATGACGTTGATTCTGGTAACGCATGAAATGCGCTTTGCCCGTGAAGTGGGCGATCGGGTGGTCTTCATGCATCAAGGGCGCATCCACGAGCAGGGGCCGGCTAAAGAGGTAATGAATAACCCACAGACACCAGAATTGCAGCAGTTTCTGGCCGCATCGCGCTAATGGAGGCGTTCATGGATAAGCGGGTATGGGCTGAGCGAATCGTATCGACAGCGCGTGGAGACGGACCCTTGGCCGGGCTGCGTTTGGCCGTCAAGGATATGTTCGATATCGCTGGACATGTGACCGGCGCGGGTAACCCTGACTGGGCCGCTACCCATGCTATACCGACGCGGACGGCCCCCTGTGTAGAGCGGCTGTGTCAAGCGGGGGCGCTGCAGGTGGGCAAGACCCAGACCGATGAGCTGGCCTATAGCCTAAACGGTGCCAATATGCACTACGGTACCCCCTTGAATCCTGCAGCGCCCGACCGACTGCCCGGTGGTTCATCGTCGGGGTCAGCCGTTGCCGTGGCCAGCGGTGATGCTGACATTGGGTTGGGGACGGATACGGGCGGTTCGATTCGCGTGCCGTCCAGCTACTGTGGCCTATACGGTCTACGCCCCAGTTGGGGAGCAATCGACATCAGCGGTACGGTGCCGCTGGCGCCTCGCTTCGATACGGTGGGGTTTATGTGTCGCTCACCGAGCGTGTTGGCGCAAGTTGGTGACGTGCTACTGCCGCGTAGCGAAACGACCGCGGCAGCAGAAGGGGTCTATTGGTTGGCCGCGGAAGGTCTTTCGGTCGATTTGAATGTGATCGGCGTGCGTTGTGCGCAGATGCACGTGCCATTGCTGGGGCAGCATGCATTGACCACGGCGTTTATGGCGCGGGCTAGCCAGGCCTTTCGGGTTCTACAGGGACGTGATATATGGCGCACGCACGGTGACTGGATCACATCTACCCGTCCACGCTTCGCTCCCGATGTTGCGGCTCGCTTCCAGTGGGCGGCTAGCCTAAGCGAGGCGGATGGCGTACAGGCGCAGCGGCAGGCCGACAGCGTGATCGCCCAACTGTGGCAGTGGAGTGGCCGCGGTCGCTATATGCTGGCCTTGCCCAGTACGCCGGGGGCCGCGCCGTTGCTAACGCTACAGGGCGACGCTCTGGCGCACTATCGTGAAGCGCTGATGGGGATGACCGCGTTGGGTGGGCTCTGGGGCGCGCCCGTACTGGCCGCTCCATGGCTGACGGATCAGCAGGCTCCTTGGGGGGTGTCGCTGCTGGCGGCCCCCGGTAATGACCGCTGCCTGTTGAATGCCGCCTGTCAGTTGACCTGACCCTATCATGGCCAAAGCCCCTTGCTGGTGAAGGGGCTGTGGGGAGGCATGTACTCATAGAGGATGCCGTGTGGTTAGGCTGCGCCATAGGGATGGTGAGTCATCCAGTGGCGTGCGATATCCGCCCGGCGCGTGACCCAGACACGGTCATGGGCTTCGATATGATCAAGGAAGCGCTGCAGAGCACGGAAACGCCCTGGGTGGCCGACCAGGCGTGCATGCAGTCCGATCGACATCATTTTCGGTGCTTCTTCTCCTTCGGCATATAACACATCGAAGGTGTCGCGCAGGAAGGCGAAGAACTGATCGCCGCAATTGAAGCCACCCGGAGTAGCAAAGCGCATGTCGTTAACGTTTAGCGTATATGGCACAACTAAATGAGGATGAACGGTGCCATCCGCGGTGGTGATGTCCATCCACAGAGGTAGGTCATCGCCGTAGTAATCACTGTCGTAAAGAAAACCGCCGTGTTCGACGACTAACTGGCGCGTATGGGGTGAATCGCGCCCGGTGTACCAGCCCAGTGGCGGGTGCCCGACCAGTCGCGTCAGTGCTTCAACGGCGCGCGCCATGTGTACACGCTCTTCTTCGATGCTGCGTTCCTGATAGTGCAGCCAGCGCCAGCCGTGACTGGCGATTTCGTGCCCTTGTTCGATCAACGCGTGCGCAATTTCGGGGCAACGCTCCAGCGCCATGGCCACACCGAAGGCCGTCAGCGGCAACTGACGACGCTCGAATTCACGCAGGATGCGCCATACCCCAGCACGCGAGCCGTATTCATACATGGATTCCATGCTCATGTGGCGGCCGGGGTAGGCCTGAGCGCCGATGATCTCTGATAGAAAGGTTTCGCTGTGCGTGTCGCCGTTTAGCACACAGTGCTCGCTGCCTTCTTCGACATTGAGGACGAATTGCACCGCAATACGGGCTTTGCCGGGCCAGCGGGGATCAGGGGTATGTCCCGCGTAGCCGCGCAGATCGCGGGAAGCGTTAGTAGGTGTCATGGACAGCGGCTCCTGTCGAGGGGGAGGTAGAAAGCAGTGATGCATATGGGCCCAGAGCCGCCTTGGCGGCCGGGTAGGCATGATCGCGATGTTTGACAGGGCGTAGCCCTTGATGCACCAGCCCTTCAAGCAGCTGAATGCCCGCGCTGACCCCGTCGACTACGGGCAGGCCGACGGCATCGCTCAGCTCGGCGGCCAGATCGGCCATGCCCGCACAGCCCAGCACGATGGCATCAATGTCATCTTCCTTAGCGGCGCGCTGGCATTCCTGCAGAAGCAGTGCACGGCATTCTGTGTCGGCATGCTCCAGAGACTGCACGGGTACGTTGCAGGCACGCAGACGAGCGCACTGCTGGGTCAGGCCAATCCGCTGAACGATACGTTGAGCGGTAGGAAGGGTACGTGCCAGCGTGGTGACGACGGAAAAGCGCTCACCCAGCATGGCCGCCGTGCGCATGGCTGATTCGGCGATGCCCAGCACCGGTACGCTACTCAGCTCGCGCACGGCGTCGATGCCAGGGTCACCGAAGCAGGCAATCAGAATGCCGTCTGTCGCCTGGTGCGCTTCGAGCGCCTGCGCGTGCAGCAGTAGGCCGGGAATGGCCAATGCGTCGTCGACATGGCTTTCCAGCGATGCCGGGCCCTGCGTCGACGTCAGTACCTCAACGTCGGCCGTACGCCGTGCCTGCTGAGCGACCTGAAGAATCTTGTCACTCATTGCTTGGCTGGTGTTGGGATTGATGATGTGCAGTTTCATGAAATGAGGCCTGAATGAAAAAGTGCATCTGCAAGGAAATGGGTCAGGCGATACAAGCAAGTTTCAGGCCATGACGGTGCGCTGGCTGTACAGAATGGTGCGGTGGGAGAAAGTTGGCACGGTTATTGAAGGGAGAACCGCGGGCATCGGCCAGGCGATAGATGATGTCCGCCACGACGCAGACCAACAACAATGCCATTTCGTCGAAGGTGCTTCCCATGTCTTCTCCCAACACCGTGTCGATAGCCGCTTCTGCTCGAAGCCGTACTGTCGATGAACGACCGCAGAGCCTGCGGCACAGCGACCGTCTCTATAACGAGGATCTTGCGCCCGCTGCACAGCGATGGGGTGCGTACAACATCGCCGCATTCTGGATGTCGGATGTGCACAGTGTGGGAGGCTATCTGGTCGCGGCCAGCCTGTTTGCCCTCGGGCTGAGCGGTTGGCAGGTCATGGTGTCGCTGTTGGTCGGTATCGTTGCGGTGCAGTGGGTCGCCAATATCATTGCCGCACCTTCTCAGAAAGCCGCCGTTCCGTTCCCGGTCATCTGTCGGATGAGCTTCGGCGTGCTGGGTGCGAACGTGCCCGCATTGGTGCGCGGTGTCATTGCTGTGTTTTGGTATGGCATTCAGACCTTTTTGGCCTCAAGTGCGTTAATGATGGTGCTGCTGCGCTTCTTTCCCGCGATGAATGAATGGACACACCTTTCCTTTCTGGGCCTGTCGCAGCTGGGATGGTTGTGCTTCGGTGCGTTGTGGGCCGCACAGGCACTGGTCTTCTGGCGTGGTATGGACACTATCCGTCGCTTCATCGACTGGAGCGGTCCGGCCGTCTATGCCGTTATGTTCATTATGGCGGGGTGGCTGTGTTATCGCGCAGGATGGTCGAACATTCACTTCACCTTGGGCGACCGCGTGCTAACACCTAAGCAGCAGCTGTGGCAGATGGTGATCGCGGCCATGATCGTGATTGGCTATTTCTCAGGCCCCACGCTGAACTTCGGCGATTTCAGCCGCTACGCATGCTCAATGAGTGCGGTGCGCAAGGGCAATTTCTGGGGGCTGCCGGTCAACTTTCTGGTCTTCGCGGCAACTACTGTGGCGATGGTATCCGCAACGCTGCCTGTGTTTGGTGAAATGATCGACGACCCGATCGCCACTGTGGCACGTCTGGACAGCGATGTCGTGGTTATTATCGGGGCACTGACCTTTGTGACGACGACGATCGGTATCAATATCGTGGCCAACTTTGTTTCGCCAGCGTTCGATTTCTCCAACGTTGCGCCGCGCTGGATCAGCTTCCGGGTGGGCGGGATGATCGCGGCTGTCGGGTCGGTGGTGCTAATGCCGTGGAAGATGTTCGCCAACCCCGAACTGATTCACTATACGGTCGAGGCGCTGGCTGCGGTCATCGGCCCGATCTATGGCGTGTTGTTGGTGGATTACTATCACGTGCAGCATCGCCGGGTGGACATTGATGCACTGTTCAGCATGCAGACCCACCGGCCTTACTGGTACCGCAAGGGCGTCAATCCGAGTGCTATCGGTGCATTGGTAATTGCGTCCGTGGTATCACTAGGACTTAACTTCGCGCCTTATTTCGGTGATCTACATCACTTCTCGCTGATTGCCGGTGCGCTGACCGCAGCTGGAATATATGCGCTATTGGCAAGAAATCTGCGGCAACAGCGGCTTGGAGGCGCGCTGTAATAGCCGCTGTGCCGTACGTTGTATAGACGGCAGTGCTCCTTGAGGGGCACTGCTGTTCTGTCGTTTCTGAATCCCCGTGTTTTCCGGAACGATGACGTTTACTGAACAATAAAAAGGAGTGTGTGTTTCATGAGCCGTACGCTGCTGTCTACCGTCAATCCTCCTCATCGCCTGCTGATGGGGCCCGGTCCGATCAACGCTGATCCTCGTGTATTACGCGCAATGTCATCACCGCTGATCGGCCAGTACGACCCGGTCATGACGGACTACATGAATCAGACCATGGCGTTGTACCGCGACGTGTTCCGCACTCAAAACGAGGCTACGCTGCTGGTGGATGGCACCTCCCGGGCGGGGATCGAGGCCGCGTTGGTGTCGCTGATTGAGCCGGGTGACCGCGTGCTGGTGCCGGTGTTCGGGCGCTTCGGGTTGCTGCTGTGTGAGATTGCTGAGCGCTGTCAGGCCGAAGTCATTCGCCGTGATATCGAGTGGGGGCAGGTGTTCACGCCTGATGCGATTGAAGCGATGCTGCGCGAAACGCGACCCAAGGTGCTGGCGTTGGTTCAGGGCGATACGTCGACCACTATGTGTCAGCCACTGGCCGAAATCGGTGCGCTGTGTCATCAGTACGGCGCGCTGCTGTATACGGACGCCACTGCATCGCTTGGGGGGAATGCGTTTGAGATGGATGCGTGGGAAGTAGATATCGCGACGGCAGGTTTGCAGAAATGTTTAGCAGGGCCGTCCGGTAGCTCGCCGATTTCGATTTCACCGCGTGCTGTCGAAGTGATCCGTCAGCGCGCCAGCATCGAAGCGGGCCTGCGCGGCGATGCCGATGCTGCAATCGCTGTTAATCATATTCGCTCGAACTACTTCGATCTGGGGATGATCCTCGACTATTGGGGACCATCACGCCTCAATCACCATACGGAAGCGACCAGCATGCTGTACGGTGCCCATGAATGCGCACGGTTGCTGGTCGAAGAAGGCATTGAGGCGGCAGTGGACCGTCATCAGCTGCACGGCGATGCCATGGTGCAAGGACTGAAAGGGTTAGGGCTGTCACTGTTCGGTGACCTCGACCACAAAATGAACAACGTGGTTGGCGTTTATATTCCTGACGGTGTGCCCGGTGAAGCGGTGCGTCAAACACTGCTGAACGACTATGCCATTGAGATCGGTACCTCGTTTGGTCCGCTGCACGGCAAGATCTGGCGCATCGGTACCATGGGTTACAACGCGCGCAAGGATACCGTACTGACGACGCTGGCTGTATTGGAGCAGGTGCTGCGACAGGCGAGGGCTCGTGTGGTAGCAGGCGGCGGTGTAGGCGGTGCCAATGAGGTGTATGCGCAAGGGGGCCGCGGATGATCCACGATGCTGCGTCCGTGATGCAGGCATGCGATCGGCTGGCGGCGATATCCGCTCGCAGCGATGGCATTGAACGCGTCTATCTTTCCGATGAACATGCCCGGTGCCATGCCCTAGTGGCGCCGTGGTTTGAAGCGGCGGGACTGATGACATGGCAAGATGCGGCGGGCAATCTGTGTGGCCGCATGGAAGGCGCAAGCGATGGGCTGCCTGCCGTGATGCTGGGCTCACACCTTGATACGGTGCCCTGCGCCGGTCGCTATGACGGCATCCTCGGCGTGATGATCGCGTTGGCGGTGGTGGAACGCTTCAAGGCGGCACGCCATACACTGCCGTTTGCGCTTGAAGTGGTTGGATTCGGCGATGAGGAGGGGGTTCGCTTCGGCAGTACGCTGTTGGGTAGCCAAGCCATCGCCGGTGGCTGGAACGCGCGGTGGTGGGGGCTGGAGGATGCCGAGGGCATCACACTGACCGAAGCGTTCACGTCCTTTGGGCTTGTGCCTGAGCGGATCGCTGAAGCCGCGCGGCGGCCCGATGCACTGGTCGCCTATTTGGAAGCGCATATCGAACAAGGGCCTTATTTAGAAGCGCAAGCGCGGCCGCTGGGTGTGGTCACGGCCATTGCGGGCGCTCGGCGATTCGATGTGGAGTGTGCCGGGCATGCAGGCCATGCTGGTACCACCCCGATGACGATGCGCCAAGATGCCCTGTGCGCCGCAAGCGAAGCGGTGCTGGCCATTGAGAATGCGGCCAGAAAGCATGGTTGTGTCGCTACCGTTGGCAAGCTGGATACCGTGGCCGGAGCCGTCAACGTAGTGCCGGGGCTTGTCCGTTTCAGCGTGGATATCCGTGCTCAGGACGATGCCCTGCGCGATCAGGCATGGGCCGAAATCACAGCCGCTTTTGAGTCTATTGGCGCGGCTCGCCGGGTAGCGTTTTCAAACCGAGAAACGCACTGTGCGGCAGCAGTAGGGTGCGCTCCCGAACTACAAAGCGCGATTGCTCGCGGCATTCGCAGTGTCACGGGGGAAAAGGAACCACTGAGGTTGGTCAGTGGCGCCGGACACGATGCTATGGCCATGGCGAACCTTACTGACGTTGGCATGCTGTTCCTGCGCTGTGCAGGCGGTATCAGTCATCATCCAGATGAGTCCGTGCTGGAAGAGGACGTTGCGTTGGCGATCGACGCGATGGTAGCGACGGTCAGCGCATTGGCAGAGACCCACAAGGTGCAGATTGAGACCGCCACCGTGTGAGTGCACAACGTTCAAGGGCGGCCGCTCGTATCCTATGCATAGGCCGCCCAACGTGAACATCTCGGTGTATAGAGGGTTAACGCGCTACCGTTTGCTATTCAGAGCATGGTTCATCATCCCAATACCCATGTCATTGAAGGGACTTCAAACCACAAAATTGCGGTAGAAACCTTCTATTGTAGAAAGAGCAAAAGTAATCACCGAGGTTATGAAACAGTCTCTTAGACCGCTTTTATCCTTGTGCCAGTGCTATCAACACGCGTGATAGGCAAGAAAGTGTATCGTCTTGCGGGCAGTGTTTACGGCATATGGCGAGACTACCTTTAACCATAATAAATTAATAATACTCTAGGAAGAAAGTGACTGCCCAGATGTCGTGTTCTATAACGATTATGAAAGCGTGGCTGAAATAATATTAGGCATATATTGTTTGTTAATGGAGTGTTGGAAATGATTCATGAGTTTGCAGTGGGTGATCAGGTACGTACCAAAAAAGGTTGGCCGGAAGCAGCAGATCAACGAAGAACGGGGGTGATAGTGGCTGTGACAGGGGGGGATAAAAGCAACTATGAGGAAGACGTGCGTGGTGAAAAGTGGGTTATAGTTGCTTGGGATGATGCCCCCAAACCGTGCGTGAATCGAATGGATATTGCGCATACGCATCTAGAGTTAAATCCTCCTCAGACACCTAAAAGGCTCAAGAAAGGCTAGTTATCTAAACCGCCACTTGGCGGTTTTTTTATATCTAAGAAACATTGGAAGTAAGCAATAGATGTCTGTGCGCTTATACACTACTTGCGTAGAGTAAGTGCAGCCTGTCCATCGCAGGTAGGCTATGCATAAATAGCACGTTATCTATATCTAACTTGTTCGAAATGGGAAAAAACAAGCACGCATTTGATAAAGTTATCTATATGGTAATATACCCATATCTTATAAAAAGAGAGAACATCATGGCAGGTGGAAGAGTCATTCGAGTGGGGGATATGACGACCCATGGAGGAACCGTCATTGAAGGGGACTCCACGATGATCATCAATGGCCGACTGGCAGCCAGGGTTGGCGATCTTGTTGCTTGTCCAGCATGCTTGGGGGTCTATCCGATCATTGAAGGCAACCCGGGGCTGACCAGTAACGGGAAGCCGATAGCCTATGAGGGATGCCGAACGGCATGCGGTGCTCAGTTAATCCTCAAAGAAAACGCAACGTTTATTCATCGGGTCCCCTCTGGTGGAGCGGCGTCAGTGCAGCATGAAACGTCAGCGGCCTCGGCGGAACAGCAAGTCAGCGGTCAACGCATGCAAGGGAGAGACGAGCCTAATTCAAGGCCATACTCAGGGCGCTTCAAGGTGATTGACCGAAGCAGTGGAAGGCCTTACTTGATGAAACCAGTAGAAGTGACATGCTCTGATGGGCAAGTTATTCAATGCATAACAGATGAGCAGGGCTATACCCCCGTTATAAGCAGTGACCGTCCGTCGACAATTTCTATAAAGATTATGGAGTAATTAATGGGAAGGCTTAGGCTAGGTGGGGGAGAAAATAAAGAATATATTGGCAATAGATTTAGCGGAAATTTAGATTATGAAGACAAGATATTTCTATGCAGCGCCGCATGTCAATGTGAAAAGACGCCGCTTATAGCCAAAGATGGCTCTGAAAGAAAGCAAGATTGCATGAGTATGAGAATAAATGCCTTGGCAAAAGCATCTCCGAAATCTTCTTTCTACAAAGCAGAGGTAAACTATGATATGACTCAGGCCCCGCCTGAGCCGGTATTGGAAAGCTGTCCTGCACCCGGAATAGAGCCTCAAAGGCACCCTTATCTTCCCGGCTGGATAACCAAATATTGGAATGACACTGCGAAAGGACGGCCTTCGTGGCAGAGCGGATGTGGATACATAAAAAGACCTGATGTAATAATTGTACATGATCCATTAAAATCTCCAGTGCAGTCTAATATAAAAACTGTAGTTGAGGTTAAATTTCCAAACGATACATTTGGAAAAGACCAAATAGAAGATTATATAGAAATAGCAGGAAGCGAAGATAAAGTTGCAGTCCTTTTAACAGAGGATTGTGGATGCTCTGACAAAGAGCGTGAACGTGAACCGGTGTCTGAACCGGCAGTTGCTCCTGCTGAAGAAATATCCGCTCACTCCTCCCAAGCTCGGGCAGAGGTTCAACAGGAAGCTGATAATTCGTATGCATACTATGATGGAGATAATGTTATGCATGTCGTAGCTTCTCCCCTTGACGATAATGAGAACTCATCATCATATAACCTTGGGAAATTTTTTTACTTATCGGCTGCGGAGCAGCGAGTCCTTGCAGAATCATCTGGTATGGCTTTGGCAGCCTTGGCTACTATTGTTGCGTATTCTTGGCTTGCGCTCCTTGCGTAAAGGGAAAATATATTATGGATACTAAGTTATTGGAGCTCTACGGAAATAGAATGGAGTTTCCGGGAAGACTATTAAGTGGAAACCCGCAAGATTATGTAGGGATGGCTTTGAGTGTATCTTGCACTATTTTCTTTAGATGGGGTTGGCAGGAAGAGAAAAAAGAAGCTATCTGTAAAGCCTTAGATAAATATATGTCTTGCTTTGGTTCGGAAATAAAATGGGTTTTTTCTGATGAAGAACCGGGTAAGGGAAATAAGCAAGAATACAAAAAGACTGAACCCCTTAGAAAATTATACAAAAAGTGGGATGACAATGTTCTTGTATATCGAAAATACAAAGGAGGGAACACATTTGATGATGCAAGCCCCTATTCGTTCCTAATAGGCTCTAGACGGAAATGGAAGTCAGACAAGTTTGAGAGAGCGGGCGAAATAGGCATGGATGTTGTTCGCTTCTCTGTACCGCTTCCTGCTTTAGTGCAACACCCTAAGGTATTCCAAGAGATGGTGCTTGAATTGGCAGATGGCTTGGATGCATTGCATGGTTTCGCAGGGCTGAGCACAGAATTATCGCCCGATCAGCTAACAGAAGAACCTACCGAAGCATGGCAAGCTCAACGCTGGAATGGTATGTCTGTAGGCGACGATTTTTTGGCATCAGGACGGCTCGCTACTACAAGGATAAAAACGGTTTCATGGCTGACCATCATTGGTCAGGACATAATACCGAAGGCGGACTATCAGTGGTTGAGATCAGAATTACCTCCTAGCTGGTTTGCCTTTTATGAATACAAGACAGGGGTGATTGTTCAATCAGGTCCTGCTCCAGATCCAGCCCCATTGAGCTCTAACCCATTGCCTGCAACGTATGTGCTTCCCAATATGCTTCTTAAACCGTTTAGAGCAGAGGATTGCACAATACATTTGAACACCGGCCTAACGCCGCTCATTGCCACTAAAGAGGCCAGATCAGCTTGGTTGTCTCGCTTTGATGTGCCAGAAGACCAGCTTGATGTTTACAAGGCCAAGCTAACCAAAATGCCCTGCCTGAAACAGAAGCACGTACTGATGGACGCTATAGATCCGCGGTTACAACCTCTCTATAAATGATTTTCCACGGCCCCTCTTTGGGGCCATTCCTCTAATGATCCATGCACTCCTTTCAAGTGTCTTTTTTTATGTTTATAGCCTGGTTATTTTAAATTAAGGGATCACTACCCTCTTTAAATGTTGGAGTTTGGCACAAGTCGTCACGTTGGAGACAAGCGCTGCTTAGCATCTGATCTGACTATATGGAAGAAAACGACCATAAGACGATGTGGGCGCGCGGGCGCTAACCTGTGTATGGCTAGACGTCTTTGCGACATTAACCTGTGTGAGCACTTCTGGCTTCCTGTACAATGCTGTGCATTCTCGATACGCAGTGCCGGATGAACCGGCGTAGTTCAGATAATGAGCACAAGCATGAGTACAGATTTCGAATTTTTGAAGCAAGGCGACAGCGAATGTGCCCAAGAGGCAAGCATTCGCAGAACGTTTGCCATCATTTCTCACCCCGATGCCGGTAAAACCACTCTGACCGAGAAGTTACTGCTGTTCGGGAATGCGATTCAGGTGGCCGGTGCAGTGAAAAGCAAGCGCGAAGCGCGCCATGCCACGTCTGACTGGATGAAGATGGAGCAGGAACGTGGTATCTCCGTGACCACGTCTGTGATGCAGTTCCCGTACAAAGGGCGCATCGTCAACCTGCTGGATACACCCGGACACGAAGACTTCTCGGAAGATACCTACCGCACGCTGACGGCGGTTGACTCCGCGCTGATGGTGGTCGATGCCGCCAAAGGTGTCGAGGAACGTACCATCAAGCTGATGGAAGTCTGTCGTCTGCGTACTACGCCCATCCTGACCTTCATCAACAAAATGGACCGTGAAACCCGCGATCCTATTGAAGTTATGGATGAAATCGAGACGGTATTGAACATTGCCTGTGCGCCGGTCACTTGGCCGATTGGGATGGGGAAACGGTTCAAGGGCGTCTATCACCTGATCAACGACACGATCCACCTGTATCAGACCGGTCAGGGGCATCGTATTCAGGAAGATCAGCGCATCGACGGTATCGACAATCCCGAAGTGGACAAGGTACTGGGCGAAAGCATGGCTCAGGAGCTGCGTGATGAGATCGAACTGGTGCGCGGCGCTTCCCATGAGTTTGATCTTGAAGCCTACCGTGCAGGGGATCTGACCCCCGTATTCTTCGGTACTGCGATGGGTAACTTCGGCGTTCGCGAAATGCTGGATGGTTTCGTCGAGTACGCTCCGCCGCCTCAGACCTACACCACCGATACGCGTGACGTCGAAGCGGGCGATGAACGTTTCAGTGGTTTCGTGTTCAAGATTCAGGCGAACATGGACCCAAAACACCGCGACCGCGTGGCGTTCCTGCGTGTATGTTCGGGCAAGTACGACCGCAACATGAAGATGCACCATGTGCGTATTGGCAAGGACGTGAAAATCGCTGATGCGATGACGTT
This sequence comes from Zymobacter palmae, assembly GCF_003610015.1. Taxonomy (NCBI): domain Bacteria; kingdom Pseudomonadati; phylum Pseudomonadota; class Gammaproteobacteria; order Oceanospirillales; family Halomonadaceae; genus Zymobacter; species Zymobacter palmae. Next base: position 1,612,636 of record NZ_AP018933.1, on the reverse strand, counting down.
TATGGCCGCTGACCGCAGCCATGTCGAAGAGGCGTGGCCTGGTGACGTAATCGGTCTGCACAACCATGGCACGATCCAGATCGGGGATACCTTCACCGCAGGTGAAGATATGCGCTTTACCGGCATTCCGCACTTTGCGCCGGAACTGTTCCGCCGCGTGCGTCTGAAGGATCCGCTGAAGGCCAAGCAGCTGCAGAAAGGGTTGCAGCAGCTGTCCGAGGAAGGGGCCACTCAGGTGTTCATGCCGCTCGACAACAATGACCTCATCGTCGGGGCGGTCGGTGTGCTGCAGTTCGATGTAGTCGCGCACCGCCTGCTGGAAGAGTACAAGGTCGATTGCATCTACGAGGCCGTTAACGTGACGACGGCGCGCTGGCTCGACGGCGATGAACGTAAGCTGGATGAAATGAAGCGTAAGACCAGTACCAACCTGGCGATCGACGGTGGTGGTCACCTGACCTATCTAGCCCCGACGCGTGTCAACCTGCAGCTGACGGAAGAACGCTGGCCGGACATCACGTTCCGCACCACGCGCGAGCATTAATATACCGTTATATTGCCATTAGGCAGCGTAACGAATAAAGCGGAGGCCACTGTGCCTCCGCTTTTTCATCTTTTACTGGTCAATATACGGCTGCCTTTACCGGTAGTGTCGATGCAATGGCGTGCGGCCGGATTATTACGCCTATAGGCTGTCGAAATCATTCTGTCCGTTGGTTTTCTTGTAGCTGGCATTGCGCTGTTCGAAGAAGTCGGTCTTGATCTCGGTGAAGTTGTCTGCGTAGGCCCGAATCCACGGCATGCCGTTGTCGGTGGCTTCATCGTACAGCGGTTCGATACCCAGCATTCCCGCCATCTTGTTAGCGCGGTACTTCACGTAGGTCAGCATCTCCTGTACGTCAATGCCATCAATGTCCGTCAGCACTTCCGATGACCACTGCGTTTCGAGATCGACGGCGTGACGGAAGGCCTCGCGCGCATAGTCCGCCAGTGCGTCGGTATTAAGATGTCGCTGTTCGCCCAGAATAGCGCGTACCAGTTCCGTGATGAATTTGGTGTGCGCCAGCTCGTCGCGGTTGATGAAGCTGATGATCTTGCCTGTGCCGGTCATGCGGTTCTGGCGCACTAGGTTATAAAAGAAGGCGAAGCCGGAGTAGAAGTTGATACCTTCCAGTATTGACGATTGCAGCAGCGCCTTTACCAGCGTATCCGGTGTCTTCTCAGACAGAAATTCATCGTAAGCCGCCATGATGGGCGCATTGCGTGCCACGATGGTGGGGTGCGTGCGTGCCAGTTCGAACACGCGTTTCTGATCGGCAAGGCCGGTGATCGACGACAGCACATAGGAATAGCTCTCGTTATGAATGGCTTCCTGCTGAGCGATCATCGACGCATTCACGTGAGCGGCATGCTCCGTGACATAGTCACTAATGTTGTAGATCAGGCGTGTCTGTGGTGAATCCAGCGTCGCTAGCAGGCCGATGATGGCATCGAACGCATAGCGCTCCTTCGCGGGAAGATCGTGATATTCCTTGGCGTCATCCTTCATGTCTACTTCATCGGGAATCCAGTAGTTAGTCGACAGTTCTTGGAATGTCCTGAGGAAGGAAGGGAACGGTTTTTCATCGAGCGGAACGCGATGCCGCTGACCGTTCAATAACCGTGACGTTGAGGTACTCAGAGACGGTTGAAGGATTTTAATCTGGCGCTGATGACCCGATATGCCTGACATTATCACACCTTTGTTTATAAAGTTAACCAAGGTTAATATGATATACATTGGTGTATTTGGCTTCAATCTGTCATCGAGAAATGCCTGCATGGGCTGACAGTCAGTGCCATGACTCAAGGGAATAAAACCTGCCATAATGCGCTAGGACATTGATTCGATATGCTATGCCGCTGAAATGTTGGTTTAAGCGCTGTGTGGGGGCGGAGATGACGCTAGATAAGGGTGTAATTGGACGAACTGTGATGGCGGTGGTTGCCTGTGTGGCATTGGTGTTAGTGGTGGAGCTAATTGTCCTGCTGTGGGTGGGAGTGCGAGACGATATTGCGCCCAGCGATGTGGGGATCGTGCTGGGGTCTAGCATTACTGCTGGAGGTGAGCCATCGCCGCGCTTGCAGGCACGTCTTGATAGGACTGGCGAACTGTGGCAAGCGGGAGTGTTTCCTGCCGTGATCGTAAGCGGTGGGGTCGAGCCGGAAGGGTGGGACGAAGCCGCTATCATGGCGCGCTACCTACAGCAGCGCTGGCACGTTCCAGCATCTGCCATTTTGCTCGACGCTACTGGCAACACCACTCATGACACGGCCTGTCATAGTGCTGCCTTGATGCGTCAACATGGCTATCGCAGCGCGCTGGTGGTCAGTCAGCATTTTCATATTGCACGCAGCCGTGATGCTTTACAGCAAGCAGGGATTGATGACGTTCATCACGCGCATGCATATTTTTTTGAAAGACGGGATATTTACTCGACGGTACGTGAAATGGTGGCCTGGCCACTATATCGTTGGCGTCATGCTGACGGTTGTGCTTCTAGCGATTAACGCTTTTCAGCAAACGGCGTGTGTTGAATATAGCATTGATGAGTTGTGCTGGCGGGGCTATAAAAAAGAGCGGCCACGTAAGGAGTATCGCGGCCGTTCTTTTATCGTCTATTAAGAGCGTGTTTCATAACCTCAATACTTTTGTCATTAATGGGCTTTAAATTAAAGCAGTGCGGCAGAATCCGCCCGTTCTAGCAGGGACAAAGGCAATCGCTCGGGTTATGAAACAGTCTCTAAACAACGCTTTTATTAATCACGAATCACAGTTGAGACGAAGATTATAAAAGACCGGATCTGCCTTCATTATGGATCCTGTTGCAGCGTCCACAATGAATCCTGGCCAGAACAGAATATTGATAAATGTAAGGCCAACCACTGATTTCCCCGTTTGCAGTACGCGTGGCGAACAGCCTTTCTTTTCGGCAGAAAGGGTAACGCTTTTACCGCGAGGGACTGGGTAAGTCACCGTTCCATTCCCCATATACAGCCCGTCGACAAATACCTTGGTGTCATTATCTTGAGTACTGACCGTAATAGTATCTTGAGAGGGGCCAAATACTGTGGCACAACCGTTCAGTAGCAGAAGGGATGCAGCGGCTGTAATTAGAAGTTTTTTCATGCTGATCGGAGTCGCTTGAGAATTAAAAGGTAAGTGTTTTAGTCAAGCACGATGTTAACACAATGTTAATATGCAAACAAATGTCATAATTGGTGGTGTTTTTGTATTGATGCCATGATGGCTGTTACCGGATAAATCGTGGGCTGCCGTGTTATGAGGCACTTAGAAAACGGTGATGTCGCAAGACTATGCTATGGTATGAGAGGAAAGCAGGGGCGGCATGCGCCTGCTCTATTGTGCCTGTAAACAGGCCGTCCAATGGATTGAAGAGGGAGTGCAAGGAGCTGCTATGGCCAGTCAATTTCTGAAGGATTTTCGCAAGTTTGCCGTCAAGGGCAACGTTGTCGATATGGCAATCGGTATCATCATCGGTGCTGCGTTCACCAGCATCGTCAACAGCTTGGTGAAGGACATTCTGACGCCCATCATCGGTCTGTTTACCGGTGGTCTGAATTTCGACAATATGTTCGTCGTGCTTCGTGAGGGTGCTATTGCGGGGCCTTACCCGTCACTGGATATCGCTCAGAAGGCTGGGGCAGTCACCATCAACTACGGTAACTTCCTGAATGCGGCGATCTCCTTCATCATTGTGGCATTCGTCTGCTTTATGCTGGTTCGCATGATCGGCAAGCTGCAGCGCAAGGAAGAAACCGAAGTCAAAGCGCCGACCACCAAAGAATGCCCGTTCTGTGCGTCGACCATCCCGCTCAAAGCCACTCGCTGCCCGTCATGCACGTCTGAGCTGGGTAGCACTGCCGGTACGATGGCCGATAGTGAAGCCACCCAAGGCTAATAACAATACGTCTATCTCTTGTCATAATGAAAAAGCCCGCTACTCATGCGGGCTTTTTCATGTCTGAATAAAGGCGATATTCCAGAAGATATGGTGAGGCCGGGACTCGGCAATGATGAGGATATTATGGATGACCAGAGTCATATGACGGCATATCACGATCATCACTGTCATCTAGATGCGGTGGCGTTCGACGATGATCGGGATGACGTCGTAGCGCGAGCACGAGCGTTAGGCGTGACGCGCTGTACGCTGGCGGCGACGGTGCGGGAGCACTGGCCGCGGGTGATTGAGACGGCACATCGCTACGGTTTCGATTATCAGCTAGGGCTGCATCCTTACTTCATGGATCAACACCGCTTAGAGGGTGCCGGTCACGATATTGACGCTTTGGCTGATTTACTGGCGGAGTTCCCGCGAGATCAAGCGCTGGTAGGCATAGGGGAGTGCGGTGTCGACAAGCGCTTTCCTGAGACACTCAAACAGCAATGGGCGTTATTCGAGGCGCAGCTTCAGCTGGCGAAGGCCTATCGGCTGCCGGTCGTGATTCATTGCGTGCGACTGTACGATGAGGTGGCAAAGCGCCTGCGCGAACTGCAGCTACCCGCCGGAGGTATTGTGCACGGTTTTATCGGTAGCGTGCAGCAGGCACAGCGCTTCGTGGCACTCGGGTTCAGAGTGGGTATTGGCGGAGCCATTACATGGCCGCGCAATGAACGGCTGCGTCGCGTGGTAGCGGCACTGCCAGCAGAGGCTATCGCATTGGAAAGCGATGCCCCAGATATGCCGCTGTGGTGGCCTGAAACGCAGCGGCCTCAGTGGTTGCGCAGCCACAACGGGCGGGATCGTAACGAACCGTGCATGGTCGCGCGGTTGGCAGAACAGGTCGCTGCGCTACAGGCTGGTAATGAGGCTAGACACCCTCGTTTTCCTGAGTGACGACGTATAGTGCTTTCGGTGGCTGTACGGGCGGCAGTGCGCGGGCTTGAGTAGACAGGATGCGCTGTCGGCGTTGGCGTGTTGGTAGTGATTGCGGCAGGCCTGTCTGCAAAGCGCGTTCGATAGCCTCTAGTATGACAACATCGAACAGACCTTCCTCTCCGTCTGGCTCTGGCACGACGTCCTGCTGCAGGCAGTCGACAAAGTAACGGAGCTCGCCACCGAACTGGTCGTGCGGGCCGTGAGCGTAGTCAAAGCTCTGACCGTGGCGTGTCAGGCGATAGGCCAGTATGGCGTCGGGGCCAAAGGTAAAGCAGGGGGAGGCACTGATTGTGCCTTCTGTGCCCACCAGTGTGAAGGTATCGACCGATGCGCCGGCAAAGGTCGTACTGAAGGTTGCGATGCGCTGGCTGGGAAACGTCAGTGTCACCGTGACGGTATCATCGAAACTGAAGTGGCGGCCCGGTGTTCGCACGCCTTGTGCCGTGACCTTGGTTGGCTCTTCATCGAACAGGTGGCGCACCTCGTTGAGCGGATAGATGCCCAGATCGGGTACCGGCCCTGACCAGTAGCCGTGCTTGGCACGGTGGGTGTCTTCATCAACATCCTGCCCAAACGCTGCTGTATACATGACGGGGCGCCCCAACTCGCCGCGGCGAACGCGCTCGATCATCTCGACGGTGGCAGGTTCCTGATGAAGGCGATAGGCCACCATTAGTTGCGCGCCGCTGTCCTGCTGGGCCTGCATAATGGCCAGACAGTCGTTGACACTGGTCGCCATCGGCTTTTCCAGCAGCACATGAATGCCTCGTTCAAGGGCGGGTACGGCATACTGGCGATGAAGGAAGTTTGGGGTCGCGATGTACACTGCATCAATGGTGTCGGATGCGAGTAGCGCATCATAGTCGTCATAGCCGTAGCAGCGAATGTTGTAGCGGTGCCCCAGCGCCTCAGCCTTACGTGGATCCCCCGTCACCAGTGCGACCAGCTCGGCATCGTCAAGCTGCGCCAGCGCTGGAATGAAGGCGGTCTGAGTGATCTGCCCGCCGCCGACGGCGGCGAAGCGTATCGTTCTGCGCGTTGCCATTCTCTAACACTCCTTTAGTTGAGCATTTCAAAGCGAGATGCGGGGTGCATTGTGTGTCGATAGGGCGTATGACGGTCATATCATGAGTGCGCTGCCATTGCTTTTACCATAGAAGTCCAGTAGGAAGATGTCGAAGGCCTCAAAGGGCTGTGCACGGTCGAAAAAAGCAGGTAAGACGCTGTGCCAGCGCTATGCTTGATAGCCAAACGGTCATTACCGCTCAAGGAGGATGCTATGACCTTAAATGGCCTACGCGCCGTGCTGTGCCGTACGTTGAGTGTGGCACTACTGGGCCTGCCCGCTGTGGCGCAGGCCGAACTGCCGCTAACGACACCGGGAAAGCTCACGATTGGTTCAGATCTGACCTATCCGCCGTATGATTGGGTGGACCAACACCACCAGCCTCAAGGTATCGACCCGGAACTGATGACATTGATTGCCCGCGAGCTGAATCTAGAAGCGGATTTTCATGACACGCGTTTCGTTAGCCTGCTGCCAGGGGTGCGTCGCCAGCGTTTTGATGTGGCGGCATCAGTGATCACCATTACGCCTGAGCGTTTGCAGACGGTGGACTTCATTCCCTATCTGAAATCGGGTGAAGCGTTGCTGGTGCGGCATGATATGGCAACACCGCCGACAAAGGCCGATGCGCTGTGCGGTCATAGCGTGGCCGTGCTGGAGTCGGCCGCTTGGATTCCTCAGCTTGAAGCATTGTCCGATCAGTGCGTGCAGCAGGGGCAGAAAGCGATCCAGATCCGCACCTTCGATACCAATCCTCATGCCACGCATGCGCTGACCTCGCGCAACGTTGATGTACAGCTGATTGACAGTGTGATGGCTGAACGGGTGGTTGAGCAGCTCAAAGGGGCCGTGGTCATCAGCTCTGACAGACTGCTCTATACCGAAGTGTTGGGTATCGCCGTCAGCAAAGAGCGGCCTGCATTGAAAAGCGCCATTGAGCGTGCGTTGATCCAGTTGAAAAACAGTGGGGAATACCAGCGGCTGTTGCAGCGCTATGGGGTGGAGGCGGCACAGACCGGCGATCTGCCAGAGGCTCAATAGGACGGGGCGCCGTGTCTCTGGTCTTCGATCGGTCTAAAACATCCGTGACTGTTAAATAAATCACTGACTGCTAAATAAAAAGACCGCACTGCCTCATTCTTAGGAGGCGGTGCGGTCTTTTTATTGTGCGGTGTGTTATCTGGTTGCTGAGGGTATCCGCTGTGCTATGAGTAGCGCATGCGGCGCTCTGTCCGGGAGCGGCTACGATGACCTCGTTAGCCTCTCATCGCCCTCGCGGCCTACGGCTGTTGGGTGACCTCCGGTACAGGCTGTGTCAGGTTGGCGCCGCTGTGTGCATCGGTGATCGTGGTCGCATCGGCATAGCCGTAGAATATGCCCTTGCTTGGAGAGGCACCTGTCTGTGCTTCCACATCACCACGGAATTGAGCTGTTTCTGACAGCGTGACCGGGGCGAAGGCACCGAGGCCTTTGAACACGGTGTAGGCCTTGGCGTTGCCCTTGACCGTTGAACCGCTGCGCAGCACTGTCAGCGCACCGATAATGCCATTGTCCTGCACCGTTCCGCCTGCCACCGTGGCGTGATCCTCGACGCGCGCATGACCGAGCACGTTGCCGCTGAGCACGCGGGCATTAAGGCCAACGTAAGCGGTGTTGTCCACGCGGGCTCCCTCGGCGACCCAGCCCCCGCCATTGGTATGGCGATGCCCTTTGGGCGTAGGCTGTGGCGCATTGGGTTGGTGGCCTTCTGGATAGGCATTCTTCAGTGTGATGCGCCACGGGTAGCGGTAGACGCTGTAATACGGCTGATCCCATTGAATATTGTGTGGTGTGCTTGGGGTGCCCATCACTACCAGATAGACCTCTTTCTCATCGGATTTAAGCCCAAAGTGGAGGCTGGCACGGCTGCCATGGCGAAGCACGCTGTAGCGCGCTTTGCCGCTCTGGCTGATCGCGACCAGTCCCCAGCGCCAGTCTGAATCGGGGGGGACGATGGTCGTTGGCTCATTGGCCAGGCCGGCAAGCTTCGATGCGGCAGGGGCGGTCTGAACCAACCCCTGAAAATCGACGTCGATCGACTTGGCACCGGTTGCCGGTATTAAGCGCACCAAATTGTAGCCCCAGCGCTGCGGTGCCCACGCAAAAGGTACTTGATAGCCGCCAGAGCTGTTTGCAATGGTGTCGAGCGAGGTCAGGCGCAGGGCGCGGTCGAGGTTACCATCGTCGTCGGCAACCGAGGGATCGAACGCGTGGTTGCTGCCGTACTTCTGACGGTACAGTGCGCCCTGATCGCTGCCGTTGGGGTTGATGTAGTCCCAGTTGACGTTATGGCGCGCCCATTCACCGAACACATCATTCAGTTGCGATTGAGACCAGCCCATGTTGTCGCGAATGATAGAAAAGGGATCGGCCGTGGCCGTGCGGGTATCACCATCCTTGGGGGCCTTTGCCCATAGATCATTGATGATGCCGTAACCGTAGCGATCCTTCAGATACTCCATGAACTGCCAGTTGCAGTAACGATCGCGTGTCGACCCCAGATACAGGTGAGGGTAGTTGATCAGCATTTCCGAGCAGTGAACCTCACTGCCGTGAAACTCGTCCATCTGGTGTGCCATCCAGTTGGCGTGTGATTCCCATATCCAGCCTGAATAGGGTGAATTGCGCATGCCGCCCGTGCTGCCCTGCAGGGCGTGAGTGAACTCATGCGCCAGCCCCCAGTGATCGGCTAGCGCTGGCGCGGCGATCCACATGCCCATCCCACCGCTGCTGGTCATGCCACCGCTCAATCCAAACGAGGGGTCGATATGCACGCTGACTTTGTACTTGGCGGCCGACCGACAATAGGGCGTAGGAAAACCTATACGTTCGATGAAGGTAGACCAGGTCTTTTCTAACTGTTCACCGGCTGCGGCAACCGTAGCCATTGTCGTAGCATTACCCGACCATCGGAAGGCAAAGTGCGCGGTTTCGTAACGTACTGAAGGCATATCGGTATCGTTGGGGTTGGCGACCCAGTGGCCATCGACACATGATGACGTTGCCGCATGGGCAAGGGAAGCCATGCTAGCCAGTCCCATACATAGCCCCAATCGCATCGTTAGCGAAGGCGCCTGTCTGACACAGTGAAACGGGTAACGGATAAGCGTGATTATTCTCATCGTACATTGGCCTTATGATAAACAGTAGCGTAGTGCTGCACTTTTAATGAGTCGCCACATCACTACCGGAAGGCAGAGATAGGCGCTGCATGAAAAGTTGTTATCATATGGTAAGAGTTATGAATATCAGTTGATTATGAGTTGTTGTTTCAGATATTAAATACATTAACTTAAAGGTTGTGTTTAATTAAATAAATCATAAGTAAAAATAAATAATGATTGTTATTGTACGTATCGTTTTATAATAAAGTAAGAAAATAAAATAACGAATATAAGTGCACAAGCCTGTCACGGTGGGCCTGCATTGCTATGGCGAGTGAGAGCGATAACCGCCATGTCCTGTATGAGCTGTGGGTTGAAACGCTGCGTTCTGTGCCTCTTGATAGCGCAAAGCATCGTTTTAGCCAACTGCGATACGGCTGAGATGAGAACGGCGTTCGTTGCCGGTAATGCCGATGTGGGTGGAGTTATCGTTTCGATAACGCGAGATGGATAACGCTCTGGTGAGGATGAACAAGGACTGGGAGCACAAAAGTGTGAAGGATAGGGCGGGTAGACAGGGGGCATCCCAAGATCGCGTGGTCATGGCGAGCGGAGCAAGATAGGGTTGTATTTGCGCCATAAAAAGCCTTCACGCCTTGGCATGAAGGCTTCGTTGTCACCCGCGAGCGCTTGATATGCTCAGCGTTCGGGGATTATGCCGTGGTGGCGATTGACGCGACCAACTCTTCGGGGTCGCGGCGTTCGATGGCGTACGGCAGTGCAACGGCCGTCACAATATCGCCGTGGACGCTGAGCGGCGGCATCTCTTCTTTTTGGCTAACGACGGCCAGCAGCTCCCAGCCTTCGCTGACGCCCGGTGCTACGGCCAGTATGGTGCCAATATCGCGTTCTGAGGCGCTGTCGACGACGCTATCACCGACGCATGGGGCTTCCAGTGTATCGGCCGCGCACAGATGCATTAGGCGTCTTTTTACTTGGCCGCGGAAATGCGCGCGCGCCACCACTTCTTGCCCGGTGTAGCAGCCTTTTTTGAAGCTGATACCCCCCAGCGCTTCCCAGTTGATCATCTGAGGTAGCCAAGCATCGCTTTGCGAGGCTTGAAGCCAAGCGATGCCCGCATCAATCTGCAGGCGCTGCCAGTCGCCCTGTGACAGCGTACTGCTGTCGACACGGTAGGGGCATTCGCTGGTGCCGATCCACACCAAGCACGCTTCGCCTTCCACGCGTAGCAGATAGCCAGTGCCACAGTTGACCCAAGCACCTGCCAGTGTGGCGGGCAGCGCTGCGGTATAGGCCGTCAGTGCTGTAGACGACGCGTGGATGCCCTGCAGGATGATATCGGTGCGAACGGTCAGCGTCGCCTTGTAGAACACGATGTACTTACGCAGATGCTGTTCCAGCACGTCGACGATGGAGGGGTGCATGATGAGCCAATAGCGCTCGGGTTCTGGGCGGAAGATACGCGTATTGGCCACCATGCGGCCCTTGGGTGTACAGAATGCGGCCAAGGGCGCGAAGGCGTCGTTGGCATGTGCAAGCTGCGCTGTGCACTGGCCTTGCAGAAAGCGTTCTGCATCCTTGCCAGCCACTTCGAGAACGGCAAACGATTCAAGGGGCGCGGTAACGGCGACGGTATCGGTTTCTGACATGATGAACCTCTTCTCTAGGCGGGAGCGGCTGCGAAGGCCCTCTCGACGGCGCAGTGCCAATAATAACGATAGCGTGCAGCGTACCCTATTTTCCAACGCACTCACATGAGCGCGGCATGCTCAGTACGATAGCGTTTCGCTATTGTCTAAGCCATGTTACGTGGTCGCGGTGACCGGTAGCTCAGTGTACGCCGCCTAGGTGGTCTGTCGTGCGGAAGGCGGTCTGATCTTTATCCTCGCGGGGAGCGGTCAGTTCCTGAATGATGGCGCAGTCATCCACATCGCGGTCGGCACTGCAGATAGTGCTGAGCGCCTTGAGTTGCTGCTCCAGTTGCTGCAGCTCGGCAATGCGATGGCGGACGTGAGCCAGATGCTCGCTGATAATGGCGTCGATGGGGCCGCAATCCTTGCCGTGGTTGTTCATTGCATGCAGCAGGGCGCGGATCTCCTCATGGGTCATATCCAGTGCGCGGCATCGGCGGATGAACAGTAGCTTCTCCAGATGAGCGGCGTCGTAGTGCCGGTAGTTGTTCTCGGTATTGCGGCGCGGAGCCTGCAACAGCCCTTCCTTTTCGTAATAGCGCACCGTTTCGATCGGGCAGCCTGCCTTGCGTGCCAGTTCACCAATCTTCATGTCCGTTCCGCCTTCGCTTGACCCTGTAGTTAGATCAGGGTTTCTAATGGCGCAGTGTAGTGAATAGACGAGTCGATTGAAATGAACGATTGCACGGAAAAGCACCACGCGCACGATCATGATGCCGCTACCTGCTGTGGTCATGGGCATTGTCATGACGGCGCTAGCGAAGCTCCTGCGGTCAGCTACGCCCCTGTCGGCGGCTCTCAAGCCGTGGCCGGAGGCTGGCGGACCGACATCCGTATCATGCAGATGGACTGTCCGGTTGAAGAAGCGCTATTGCGGAAGAAGCTGGGCGGTATGCCGGCCGTGACGGCGCTGGAATTCAACCTGATTCAGCGGGTACTGACGGTCACGCATCAGCCCGAGGCGTTGGCATCCATCCTGGCGGCCATCCGCACGCTTGGCTTCGTCCCCGAAATAGCCGAAGACGATGATGAGAAGTCCTCGCTATTGGTAGCGCGCAAGCCGTGGTGGCCGCTAGCGCTGGCCGGAATAGCAGCGTTGGGCGCGGAAACCGTACACTGGCTAGGGGGGCCGCTGTGGGTGGAAGCTGGGCCTGCGCTGTTGGCCATCATGCTGTGCGGGCTGACCACGTACCGAAAGGGTTGGATCTCAATTCGTAACGGTAATCTGAATATCAACGCGCTGATGAGCATTGCGGTGACGGGGGCGCTGGTGCTCGGACAGTGGCCGGAAGCGGCGATGGTCATGGTGCTGTTTGCCATTGCCGAATTGATCGAAGCAAAATCTCTCGACAGTGCACGCCATGCCATCGGTTCATTGATGAATCTGACGCCCGACACGGCACGTGTGCAGCAGGCCGATGGAACATGGCAAGACATGGCTGTAAGCGACGTTGTGCTAGGCAGCCGCGTACGCGTCAAGCCGGGTGAGCGGATCGGTCTGGACGGCGAGATCGTCGCCGGGCGAACCTCTATTGATCAGGCGCCAATTACCGGCGAAAGCATGCCCGTCGATAAGGCGGTGGGGGATGCGGTCTTTGCTGGCACCCTCAACCACTCTGGGGCATTCGACTACACCGTTACTGCTGCGGCCAATACGACCACGCTTGCGCGCATCATTCACGCGGTGGAAGAGGCTCAGGGGAAAAAAGCACCGACGCAGCGTTTTGTCGACCGTTTTTCACAGGTCTATACCCCCGTCGTCATTGCTGTGGCGGTAGCAGCGGCCATCCTGCCACCCGTGCTGGGTATAGGCGGTTGGCAGGAATGGCTGTACAGGGCATTAGTGATGCTGGTGATCGCATGCCCTTGTGCGCTGGTGATCTCGACGCCCGTCACTATCGTCAGTGGGCTGACTGCCGCGGCTCGCAAGGGGATTCTGATCAAAGGGGGCGTTTATCTTGAACTAGGGCGCAAGCTGCATGCGCTGGCGCTAGACAAGACCGGTACGTTGACGCACGGTCAGCCAGTGCAGACCGATATGACGGTATTCGGCACCGACAGTGAACGAGCCGTGCAGGCGCTGGCGGCGAGCTTGGCTTTCCTCTCGGACCATCCGATATCTCAGGCCATCGTTACCGCCGCCGCTGAACTGCCGTTGCAGGAGGTCGAGGATTTCGAAGCGCTGGTGGGGCGCGGTGTTCGCGGCATGATGGCAGGGCAGCCCCATGCGCTTGGCAGCCTGCGGTTGACCGAAGAAACGCTGGGCTGTTCCGATGACGTTCGACAGGCTGTGGCGCAGCTAGAGCGACAGGGCAAGACGGTCATCCTGCTCAATGATGGACAGCGGGTGCGCGGGCTGTTTGCCGTCGCTGATACCGTCAAGGACTCCAGCCGCGACGCCATTCGACGGCTGCATGCTCAAGGCGTCAGAACGGTCATGCTGAGCGGTGACAATCCCCATACGGCCAGTGCCATTGCTGCACAGGTTGGCATCGACGACGCGCATGGTCTTCAGCTGCCGCAGGACAAATTGCGTTTCGTTGAGCGTTGTTCGCGCCGTGGCGTGACCGGCATGGTCGGGGATGGCATCAACGATGCGCCCGCGCTGGCGGCCGCGGATATCGGCTTTGCCATGGGAGCGCTGGGTACCGATACCGCTATTGAAACGGCTGATGTGGCGCTGATGGACGATGACCTGCGCAAGATTCCAGCCTTCATCCAGCTTTCCCGACAGACTTATGCCGTGCTGGTCCAGAACATCAGCCTTGCGTTGGGCATTAAGGCGGCATTTATGGTGTTGACGCTCGCGGGGATGGGGACGCTGTGGATGGCTGTGTTCGCCGATGTCGGCACCAGTCTTCTGGTTGTGGCGAACGGGCTAAGACTGCTGCGTAGCAAATAACCGCGATAGGGTGGCGGTGTGTGATCGCCACGGCTGCGGATAGCCACAGGATAGCGGCCTACTGACTAAAAACAGGGCTGTGGTGCGCCGCTGGCCCGAGGAGCGGTTTCTTTTCTTCGCGCGGATAGGGCATTGAGGCCCTCTGGTCCTGCGTTGTCGCCAAGCGTCATCGGCAGCGGTTGCCTGGTTTTCTGGGCGATAGCGTCACTTGATCAACTTCCTGATTATTGACGATATATGGCGGCATCTGCGGATATGGCACGCACCCTGCGTTAACGTTACACTTGGGATTAAAGGCGCTTTCATGGAAGCGCCATTTTTCATTCACGCAGGTAAAGAGAACCATTCGATGGCCATCACACTGGAACTGGAAGGGCTGAAGAACGCCAACGATGTTAACGCTTTGACTACGGCGCTGATCTCACTCGACGGTGTCGAGAATGTTGAAGTAGCGCTTCACTGGGCAGAAGTGGAAGGGCGTGTCGCACGTCGTGCGGTCGAAGACGCTGTGCGTAAGGCGGGTTTCCGCATCAAGTCCTGAGCCGTGAAAGGGGTTTCAATCCCGCTCTTGAAAGATGCTTCGAGTGAACATATATACAGTATTCCAAGTGGCTATACTGTGTAGAGCAGTATGTCATTTGTCACTAGCGAATCATCCGCGTTGAGCGAGGAGGCCCGTCTCATGAGCAAGCCCTTCAGGATCGTATCCCGGTATACGCCTGCTGGTGATCAGCCTGCAGCCATTGATGCCCTAGTGAAAGGCGTTGAGGCAGGGCTGGCCCACCAGACGCTGCTAGGGGTCACGGGCTCGGGTAAGACTTTTACCATGGCCAACGTCGTCGAGCGTCTGCAGCGCCCGACGGTCGTGCTGGCCCCCAACAAGACACTGGCTGCTCAGCTGTACGGCGAATTCAAAGCGTTCTTCCCCGATAACGCGGTCGAATACTTCGTGTCGTACTACGACTACTATCAGCCAGAGGCGTACGTGCCTTCCTCGGACACCTTTATCGAAAAGGATGCGTCCATCAACGACCATATCGAGCAGATGCGATTGTCGGCGACCAAAGCGCTGATAGAGCGTCGTGATGCTCTGATTGTGGTATCGGTATCTGCGATCTACGGGCTGGGTAGCCCCGAGCTGATGAAGAAGATGCGCTTGCACTTTAACGTCGGCGAACAGATCGACCAGCGCTCGTTCCTGCGCAGTCTGGCCGAAATGCAGTACACCCGTAACGACGCCGATTTCCGCCGCGGTACCTACCGCGTGCGCGGTGATGTGATCGATATCTTCCCCGCCGATGCCGAAGACCAGGCCATTCGCGTCGAACTGTTCGATGATGAAATCGAAGGTATCAGCCTGTTCGATCCGCTAACGGGCGCGATCCAGAGCAAGGTGGCGCGTATGACCATCTTCCCGAAAAGCCACTATGTTACGCCGCGCGAAACCATCCTTGAGGCAGTGGAAGGTATTAAGCTAGAACTGGCCGAGCGTCTGGACTGGCTGCGTAAGCACGATCGTTTGGTTGAAGCGCAGCGTCTTGAGCAGCGCACGCGCTACGACATCGAAATGATGCTGGAACTGGGGTACTGCAACGGTATTGAGAACTATTCGCGCTATCTGTCGGGCAACGCGCCGGGTGAAGCACCGCCTACGTTCTTCGATTATATGCCACCTGATGCTCTGCTCTTCATTGATGAATCGCACGTCAGCGTACCGCAGATAGGTGGGATGTACCGCGGCGACCGTTCGCGCAAGGAAACGCTGGTGGAATACGGTTTCCGGCTGCCCTCTGCGCTGGATAACCGCCCAATGAAATTCGAGGAATGGGAAGCAGCGGTGCCGCAGACCATCTTCGTATCGGCGACGCCAAGTGCCTACGAAGAAGAGCACTCCGGGCAGGTCGTCGAGCAGGTGGTGCGTCCGACAGGTCTACTCGACCCCGAGGTCGAAGTGCGACCGGCATCGACGCAGGTGGATGATCTGTTGTCCGAGATCAACAAGCGGGTTGCGGTTAAGGAGCGCGTAATCGTCACCACGCTGACCAAGCGTATGTCAGAAGACCTGACCGAGTATCTGGACGAGCACGGCGTGAAGGTGCGCTATCTGCACTCCGATATTGACACTGTCGAACGTGTCGAGATCATTCGCGACCTGCGCCTTGGCAAGTTTGATGTGCTGGTCGGGATCAACCTGCTGCGCGAAGGGATCGACATCCCTGAGACCTCGCTGGTGGCGATTCTTGATGCCGACAAGGAAGGGTTCCTGCGCTCCACCCGATCACTGATCCAGACCATCGGGCGTGCGGCACGTAACGCGCACGGTAAAGCGATTCTATACGGTGATCGCATCACCGACTCAATGCGCCGCGCTATCGATGAGACTGCTCGCCGCCGTGAAAAGCAGATGGCCTTCAACGAGGAACATGGCATCACACCGAAGACCATCACCAAAAGTGTCGAGGATATTTTGGAAGGTGCTCAGGCACCGGGGGCACGCAAGAACCGTCGCCGTGGCGAGCAGCAGAAGGGGGCTGGCGTACAGATTGACCGCGAAGCGCTGTCATTGATGACGCGACCGGAAGTGCAGCAGGCCATTGGTCAGGTCGAAGATCAGATGCACAAAGCGGCCAAGAATCTGGAGTTCGAGCAGGCGGCGGCGCTGCGCGACCAGCTGCACATGCTCAAGGAGCGCCAGCTTGAACTGCAGTAACCTCATTGAGCGGCTTCCAGTGGCACGCTAGATGATGATAACGACAGGCTGGCGGCGACAACCGCTGGCCTGTTGTCTTTCTGGGTCTGATCGCAGGGTGCGAGCCTCTGCTGCTCTGGATTATGGTGAGGCGCGAGCGCGTTTCATCGTGTCTGTCTGGCGATAGGCACGATATCCGCCGTCACTGTCTGACTCGCCATTATAAGCATTGCAACCATAAAAAAGAGGGAGACACCATGCCTGAAGGCCCCGAAGTACGCCGTATTGCTGATCGCCTTGCCAAGGTATTGACGCCGACGCCATTGGAAGACGTCTGGTTTTCCTTGGCTGATCTGAAACCGTTCGAGAAACGTCTGGTTGGGCAGCGGGTGACCCACGTGGACAGTTGGGGGAAAGCGCTGCTGCTGACGTTTGAGGATGGGCACGTGCTGTATACCCACAATCAGCTGTATGGGCGTTGGGCCGTTGGGCGTGTGCATGCGCCGCCATCACTGTCGCGCGCATTGCGCGTTTCGTTGGTGACCGATCGCCATATAGCGCAACTGTACAGTGCCACCGATATCACGCTATGGCATCGCGATACGATCCACGAGCATCCGTTTCTTGCAAAGCTTGGGCCTGATGTGCTGACACACGGCGTAACGATAGAGCAGATTCTCGAACGTTTTGAACAGCCACGCTTCGCTCGGCGGCGGCTTGGCGGTCTGCTGCTGGATCAGGCGTTTCTGGCCGGCATCGGTAACTACCTGCGCTCCGAGATTCTGTTTTTTGCGGGACTGATGCCGCACTGGAAAGTGGCCGATCTATCACCTGTAGCGCGCGAGCGTTTGGCAAGCGTCATTCTCGACGTGACGCAGCGTGCTTGGCGTCAGGCTGGTGTGACCAACATTGACGCTTGGCAAACGCCTCTCAAAGCCGCCGGGCTAAAACGAGCGCAGTGGCGTCATGCCGTTTTCAACCGTGCAGGGGAGCCGTGTCATGCCTGCGGTACGTTGATTGAGCGCCAAGACGTAACCTCGCGTCGCCTTTATTACTGCTCCCACTGCCAGCGTTGATGTCCCGTATTGGGAACACGTTAGAAGAAACCAAACTAAAAAAAGAACGACGGGTGTCGATTATCATGTTGATTTTGTAGATAATCATTCCCTTCAATATAAAACAGTCCCACTTAGAGGCTGTTTCATAACCTGAGCGATTACGTTTGCCCTTTCTAAAATAGACGGCTTTTGCTGCAAATTTTTGGTTTGAAGCCCCCTCAATGGCATGGGTATTGGGGTTATGAAATATGCTCTTAGGGGCTACAAGATGATGACGTTTAAGGGACATTCATGAAAGCACTGTTCATTGCAGCGGCTGCCGCACTGCTGCCAGCGACCGCTATGGCCAAAGGGGCAACGTATACCTATCAGGATCGTACGGAATGTTCGGCGTACTACTCCACGCTAGGCACGATCGGTGATTTTAAGGACCTGAGCGAAATAGAAGCGAGCAGTTGGGCTGGTCGGATGAACTACGAAGATGAACAGGCCCATCCTGAAGACGACATTCTGCACAGCGGCAAGATTTTCCATGATGTGAGCAGCCGTTATAGAGCGATGCAAAGTGAGCTGCCGCGTAATCCTAGCGCACAGGACCTAGCGGCCTTCCGTGCTAAGTACGATAAGAAATGTCGTGCCATTGCGAAGCAGCAGTGCGCATTGGCTGAGGCGGGTGGTAATGCATGCGATGTGTTCACACCCGCAGAACGCGAGAACATCTATAGTAGCAGCGACAACCGCCACTAAATGAAACAGCGGTATAGAGCAATGCCTCGCCTTGTGCGGGGCATTGTTGTTTTGGGCCTTCGCCCATACACACCCGCCAGTCGTCGTTCAGCTTCACACAGGGTGGACGGGATGATTAAGCCAGTGCCCTCATGTATCCTCTGCCTGTACGCTATGCTTTATAACACCATGATCTCTGCTGTTATAAAAAGATCATCGGAAGCCATGCCCACACTGCCATCATTGCGCTGACAGCGCTGGGCCTTTCTGCCATTCACGCACGAGGCGCCTTACTGTGATTGAATCCGACACCTCGATGCTGGCACTTTTCGGCGCGCTATTTGTGTTGTTCTTTCACGCACTGGGTGTTCTGTCCGGTGTTATGGCGCTGATGTCCAGCCGCACTTCGCAAGGGGCGATTGCGTGGCTGATCTCATTGGTCACTTTTCCCTATCTGGCCGTGCCAGCGTATTGGTTCCTAGGACGTCCGCGCTTCTACGGCTACGTTAACGCACGCGGCGAGCGCGATAACGTATTGCGCCGAGAACTGCATCGCGTGCGCAGCCACCTCGATGCCCACCGTTCCTCCCTTCAGGAAGCGCATTGTCGCATACAGGCCATCGAACGCCTTTCCATGACCCCGCTTACCTCCGGCAATCGTGTCGATCTGCTGATTGATGGTGCTGATGCCTTCGACAGCATGTTCGAGGGGTTGAAGCGAGCCGAAGATTACGTGCTGATCCAATTCTTTATCGTTCGCAATGACCGCCTAGGGCGGCTGTTGCAGCAGCACTTGATTGACTGTGCTGAACGGGGTGTGCGGGTCTGCTTCATTTACGATGAGTTAGGCAGCCATCAATTGCCAGAGCGCTACATTCGAACCCTGCGCGATGCGGGTGTCGAGATCCACCGTTTTGGGTCTTCTCGCGGCTGGCGGCACCGCTTTCAGGTTAACTTCCGCAACCATCGCAAGGTGCTGGTGGTAGACGGGCGTGAAGGCTGGGTCGGTGGCCTCAACGTAGGCATCGAATACCTTGGCGAGAAGCCGAGCATAGGCCCTTGGCGCGATACGCATCTGTACCTGCATGGCCCTGCTGTGTTGGGGCTGCAAGAGGCGTTCTGGGAAGACTGGTACTGGGCGACCGAAGAGATTCTGGCGCTGGAGTGGCAGCCGCAGCATACCGAAACGCAGGATCGACAGGTGATCATTGTGCCAACCGGCCCCGCTGACGGGCAGGCAACGGCCAGTCTGATGGTGCAGAACGCCATTAATATGGCGAAGAAGCGCTTCTGGGTCAGTAGCCCTTACTTCGTGCCGGATGAAGGCGTGCAGGATGCGCTCAAGCTTGCCGCGCTGCGCGGTGTCGATGTCCGAGTCATGATCCCCGAACGCCCCGATCACCTGCTGGTATACCTGTCAGCTTTTTCGTTTCTCGGCGATATGATACGCGCCGGCGTCAAGATATACCGTTATCTTCCCGGATTCTTGCATCAGAAGGTGATGCTGGTCGATCAGCACAGTGCCTCGGTTGGCACCGTTAACCTTGATAATCGCTCGTTTCGGCTTAACTTCGAAATTATGGCCTATGTCATCGATTCTGGCTTTGCGCAGGAAGTGGAGGCCATGCTGACGCGTGATCTGGCGCAGTGCCGACAGGTCACGCTTGATGAAATCACTCAGCGACCGCTGTGGCGTAAGCTGGTCTCTCGGGCAGCCTACCTGGCTTCTCCCATTCAATAGTCCATACGGAGGCGTGCTGCATGAACCTTGAAACGAAATGGCTCGACGACTTCGTAGCGTTGGCGGATGCACACAGCTTCTCAGCAGCAGCACGGCAGCGGCACGTTACGCAGCCCGCCTTTAGTCGACGCATCCGTATGCTGGAACAGACGATAGGGCGGACGCTAGTCGATCGTTCCACGTCTCCGGTGCGGCTGACGCCTGTTGGAGAACGGTTCTTGCAGACGGCCAGGGCACTGGTCGAGCAACTGGATGATTGTCTGCCGCGCTTGCAGGCACCTGATGAAGGTACCTTGCTGTCGCTGCGCATCGCTGCGGCCCACTCGCTGGCTTCAACCTTCTATCCAGGATGGTTGTGTCAGCCAGATAACCCGCTCCAGCAGCACCATGTCGAAATTAATGCCATGAACGTTGCTGAGGTTGGCATGTCGGTCATGCTACATCGCCATGATCTGGGGCTGATCTACCATCCTGCCAATATGCCGATGGATGAGCAGATGCAAACGCGTTTCGACCTGCATCGGCTTGGTGGCACTCGTTTGCTTCCCGTCCAACGCTCCGCCGGTGCAGAGCATCGCTGGCTGGGTTATGCGCAGGGAACGTTGCTGGGCCATATGACCTCACTGTTGCCGGTCACGGAAATGCAGCATGATGATCAGGAGCGTCAGCCTACGCACTGCGCGGAAAGCGCCAATGTGCTGAAAGCGATGATCATGCAGGGTATCGGGGCAGGGTGGCTACCAGAGCTACTGATTGATGATGAATTGGAAGCGGGGACACTGGTCACACTGGGTGATGAGCAAGTACTGCTGGATATCATCCTGATACGAGCGCATGAAACGCACCCAGAGCCACTGCGCGATGCACTGTGGCATGCATTGCCGGACAGCTGTGCTGATGAACTGTGGTAAAGGGAGCGGTAACTGAGTGTGTTGAGAAGTAGAAAAGAATGACCGCGCCGTTGAGTGCTGAGGCCTTGTGATGAGCTGTTGACTGCGTAGTGTTGGTTCCTAATGCACAAAGCAAAAACCCCTTGTGCTATTTGGCACAGGGGGTTTTCGAGAAGAACGCTGTGGGTTATCAGGCCGTCAGCACTTCTTCCATCCAAGCCGCCATAGCGTCACCGTCCATGTCGACGCAGACGTCAACGATACCACCCTGTGTCCAGCGGTCATCAAGGTAGTCGCGGTCGGTGGATGCCATCAGGGTCAGGCCTTCCGCCGGCCCTTCGGTGACAACGTGGATATGGCCTTTGGCAGTCTTGAACAGTTCCGGTTTCAGCACCCATGCTACGGCACAGCTGTCATGCGGGCAGCAGCCGTCGATGCCCAGTGCGCCTTCGTAGAAGTCCGCGTAGAAATCGAAGCTATGTTGCAGCACTTTGCCCAGTTCGCCCTGATGGCTGGCGATGCGCTTCATGCGTGCCGGATCAAGAACGGCCTTGTGGGTGACGTCCAGACCTACCAGTGTCATTGGCCATGCCGCGCTCAGCACGCGTTTTGCTGCATGAGGGTCGGAGAAGATGTTAGCTTCGGCGGCTGGTGTAACGTTACCGCCGGTATGAACGGCACCGCCCATTACGACAACTCGTTTGACGCGATCGACGATGGTCGGGTCGAGCTGCAGTGCGGTAGCCAGATTGCCCAGCGGACCTACGGCGACGAGGGTGATTTCCCCCGGACGTTCACGTGTCTTATCGACGATAAACTGCGCTGCACATACGGCTTCAGGTTTGCGCGTCGGGTCGGGCAGCGACTGGTTGCCCAGCCCGTCGGCGCCGTGGATCCACGCAGGAGGCGGGAACGGTGTCTTGACCAGTGGGTAAGCGGCACCCTGTGCTACCGGAATGTCTTGGCCTGCCAGCTCGGTCAGCAGCAGTGCATTACGCGTTGCTGTTTCGACATACACATTACCGAATGTCGTGGTCAGACCGACCAGTTCGATTTCAGGAGAAGCCATCAGCAGGGAAATTGCCTGGGCGTCATCGACGCCAGGATCGGTGTCGAAGATGATAGGGATCGTCATGCTCAGTTCTCCATTCAGACAGAAACGCGCAGGGCAGCACGAAAATTGCGCGCAATAATAATGTAAAAACACGGGGATAGAAAGCCTATCCCCGTGTGTGAACCGCCATGGTCGAGCGAATCAGCGTGTTGCTTCCAGCAGCGCTACTACCTCTTTGCGTGCAGGAATGCTGGACGACGCACCCTCTAGCTGAACGCAGAGTGCTGCGGCTGCGACGGCTTCTTCAAGCGCTTGCTGCGGCGTTGCGCCTCGTACTGTTGCGGCCATAAAGTAGCCGACGAACGTATCGCCTGCGGCAGTGGTATCCACGGCATTCACTTTATAAGCCTCACGGCTTAGCTGAACGTGTCCATCACTGTAAAGCGCGCCCTTGGAGCCGAGCGTCAGCACGCAAGCACAGGACGGGAAGTGGCGATGCAGGCGGGCCATAAGGGCTTCGGGCGTAGCGCAGTCACTGCGTACCTGGGCGTCATCAACGCCTTCGCGCGCGGCTAGTAGATCAATGGCTTCCCCTTCATTAACGAACAGCAGCGATACACCATCGAGTGACAGGCGAGCGACTTCTGCGGTCATGGGCGCAGGGTTGAAGGCGATTGACATCCCTTGATGGTGGGCCTGTTCAAGTGCTTCCTTGAGATGGGCGCATTCATTCTGTACCAGCAGCCAATCGCTGGCTGTGCCGCGGGACAGCGGTGTCGTGACCGTGTCGAGCGGCATGGCACCGTTGGCGCCGTGGAACAGAACGATAGAGTTTTCAGCGGCATCATCTACTTGAATGATGGCATGGCCGCTCAGCAGGTCCTGGCAGTGGGCGATATCGTCGATATGCGCACCTGCCGTGGCGAGGGCCTGAGTTACCCAGGCATCTTGATGGCCGATGGCACCGATGTGTGCAACGTCAGCACCGGCGCGGGCAATCGCTATGGTCTGGTTGGCTCCCTTGCCACCGAGTACCTGGCGGTAGCTGCGGCTGGAGAGGGTTTCTCCCGGACGTACCAGATGGGGAACCCGATACACGTGATCGATATTGATGGAGCCAACATTGTAAATCATGAACGGAGTATCGCTTGCTTAGTGAAAAAGCCAACCTCGCTTGATCAGAGGCGCAAACAGCTTACGGTACAGGCTGCGTAGCGGCATATACAGCGAGGGCATGAACAGAGGACTTAAGACATGGATGATGAAGGCGCTGCTGAACGCAACGATGACCGCACCGGCCATGTCGATCGGGAAATGAACCCCGAGATAAATCCTTGACCAGCCGATCAAAGTGCCCAGCACGGCCAGGCCCAGACCCAGCAAACGCACACGATGGCGCAGCAAGAACGTAAAAGCTACGGTCATGATGACGGTCATGTGATCGCTGGGGAACGACGGATCGGCCTCATGATACAGGAAGTTGTGCCCAGTTGGCATCGCAAACGGTCGAGGATGGTGCCACAGCATGCCGATGACGTTGTTGACCAGCAGTGCCGCTCCTGTCGCCAGCAGTGCATTCAGCATGATGTAGTGATGTTCCGGGTTGCGTCGCAACCAGCAGATCATTAACAGCGTCGGTACTACCCAAATCGCATAGGTCGCAAAGAAGTGCGCCATGCCCAACATGAACATGGAAGGGTGAGCGGGCGCATTGATGTAGGAAAAGACGAGCAGATTGAGCGCTTCCATGGGTGGGGCTGCATCCTCGATAGACCAAGAGTAAATGAAAAAGGCGTCTGCGCTATCGACAGCGATAGGCGCGGATGGTTCGAATGCCGATGAGCGAGGGGCTATATCGGCATGCGCTTATCGTTAAGGTAGACGACAGTTTGGCGCATGTGCACCTGAAATTGTGGTGAGCCGCCATTGCGTACCTTAGCGGCGGTCAGCCGGATGGCGGTACATCGAACGCATGTAGTATAGGAAATGAGCTGCGGCCGTAAGCGTAGGATAGCGCCATCAATAGGGCGTTAAGCGCTTAAGAGCAGCTTTGGTAGGGCATTGCGCTGTGCGGCAGTCGTCGGGGCGGTACCCAACCCTGTGACGGTACAAAGGAAACTGTTGGGCAGGTGTTATGTGAAAGGCAAGAAAGGAAATGGTGGAACGAAGGGGGGACGAAAGGAAAGAGGCTCGGCAGAAACGGCAATGGCACCTAATCGGTGCCATTGTCGAAAGGGTGTGGAATCGGTAAAGCTAACCGCAGCTGACGTGGGGAGTGCCCGTTGCGGCAGAAATGAACATAGACGCCACGGAAAAGAACACCAATACACCACAGGAGTCACACAGGGTAGAGACCAGTGGGCCGCTGGCCGTGGCAGGGTCCAGCCCAAAGCGGTTAAGCAGAAACGGCAGAGACATCCCCAGCAGGCTGCCGACCATGACGATGGCAACCATGCTGATGGCGACCGCACAGGCGACATCAAAGTTGCCGCGGGCGTAGCTGATCGGCGAGATAGCGACGGCCATGGTGATCCCCAGTACGCATGAGATCAGCAGCTCGCGTCCCAGCAGCGATGTCCAGTCACGAATGTTGACTTCCCCAGTACCCAGACCGCGCACCATCAGCGTAGCTGCTTGTGATCCCGCATTGCCGCCGCTACCAATCAACAGTGGCAGGAAGATGACCAGCGCTGCCTGGGCTTCGATCAACCCTTGGAAGTGCGCGATTCCCGCACCGGAGAATAGGCTGCCAAAGACCAGCAGTACCAGCCAGACGATACGCTTGCGGTACAGCGTGAACAGAGATGTGCTGCTCAAGCCCTGTTCGAGCACCCCCACACTCCCTGCACGGTGGAAGTCATCGGTGGTTTCCTTTTCGACGACGTCCATGGCGTCATCGTAGGTCACGATACCGACCAGCTTGTTGTCGTGATTGACGATGGGAATCGCCAAAAAGTCGTAGTGGCTAATCATGCGGGCCACGTCTTCCTGCGGCATATCAGAGCTGGCTGATACCACATCGCTGATCATTACCGAATCAAGGCGTGCCAGCGGATCGGCTAGGATTAGCTGGCGCAGTGACATGGTGCCGGTCAGACGTTGCTGATCGTCCAGCATGTAAACCTGATAGATCGTTTCCGCATCCGGCGCTGTCTGGCGCACCTTGTTGAGCGCTTCCGATACGGTCAAACGCTCGTTAATCGACACGTATTCCGAGGTCATGATCGAGCCTGCGGTGCCTTCTTCATAGCTCGACAGGCGCAGCATGTCTTCGCGTTCCTTGTGCGCCATGCGGCGTAGGATCGACTCGCGGCGTACCGGTTCAAACATATTGAAGACGTCGGCACTGTCGTCGCCGTCCATTTCGGTGAACAGGCGTGCTAGCTCGTCATCGCTCAGTTCTTGGGCGATGCGCAGCTGTTTGTCGGCAGGCAGATAGGAAAAGATTTCGGCGCAGTGCTTGAGTGCAATGCCCTTGAGAAAGAGAGTTGAGATGTCATCGGGTTCGCGCGCAAAGCGCTCGGCGATGTCTGCCGCGGGGGCATCATCAAGAATGTCGTTAAGTGCAGTGAAGTCGCGGCGAGCGAGTGCGCGACGAATGCTGGGCATGAGCTCGATCGTGTTCATGAAGCCTCCTGCAGATCCACCCGTGCAGCAGCCATGAACGTCGATTCACGGTGTCAGGCTGGGGATCCGATGCAGTGTCTACGTCGGTAGTAATGTAGGAAAAGAATGGAAGTGGCGTTACGCCTTGACGGGTCAGGTTCCATTGAGTGGGTCTCTTGTTCGCGCCAATGTGGATAAAGGCGTGCCAACCTTAGACATCTCGCTAGTGAACGTCAACCGCTGCGCTGAGATTTATCCGCAGGTTCAGGGGGGAACGAGGGAGGCTTTCGTTAGGGAAAAGGACGATGTTCATGACGCAGGCAGACCTATGCTGCCCGCGCCCGTCAGGTCGTTTACTTGGCGTTGAACGTCGAAATGTTGTGAGCGATAGTGCTGATCAGGGTATCGCGCGCTTCTGTTGAAGCCCATGCGCTGTGGGGCGTTATGATCAGGTTGTAGCGGTCCTTGCGAAGTGCAGCGAGGGTTGGATGATCCTGTGATGGCGGTTCCTGATCAAGTGTATCCAGCGCCAGCCCACCTAAGTGGCCAGATTCAAGTGCCGCCAGCACCGCGCTATTGTCGATGACCTTGCCTCGTGCGCAGTTGATCAGCAGGGCGCCTTTCGGCAGTGTCGCCAGTGCCTCGGCATCAATCAGTCCCTCGGTTTCCGGGGTAAGTGGGCAGTGCAGCGACAGCACATCGGCGGATGGCAACAGAGTGGGCAGGGCCGGGCGCGTATCGTCCTGCTTGCCGGGGCGCGCCGCGAACGTTACTTTCATTCCGAAGGCTTCGGCCAGTCGCGCGACGGCCGACCCGATATCGCCGTGGCCGACGATCACCAGATGACGACCTTCCAGTAGGGTCATGAGTTTAAGGCGCTGGGTAAAGCTGACCTCGTTGGACCATTCCCCATTGACCAGTCCGTGGCGGTAGGGCAATAGGCGACCTGCTAGTCCTAGCATTAGCATCATCGTGTGCTGAGCGATGCTTGGCGTGCCAAAGCCCTTGACATTGCGGACTTCGACCCCATGTTCCTTGGCGGCCGCTACATCAATATGATCCGTGCCCGTGCCGACTGTACAAATGAGTTTTAGGTCGGGAAGGGCTGTGATGATGTCGCGAGTGATGACAACCTTGTTGGTGATAACGATGTCTGCGCCCTGCAGGCGAGACACCACCTCACTCGGAGCGGTCGAGTCGTGGCAGGTCAGAGTGTCGACGGCGCTTTCGATGGGCGAAAGGTCGGGGTCGGCAGCGAGCGTATCGATGTCCAGCATGACGGCATGCATGGCAACCTCCTCGTGCAATGGGGAAAACAGCTCTGTAGAGTCCGATCAATACCTTGCTTAAAGATAGCGACCAGGCGCTATAATAGGGCAAAATGTCCTTCTGACTGTCATGTCCTGCAAACAATTTCCAGACTGTCGTGAAACGTGAGATGGTCTGGAGCATGACTGATGTGAGTAACGTATCATGCCTATTTATGAATATCAGTGCTCATCTTGCGGCGCCACCCTGGAAAAGTTGCAGCGTATGAATGCCGAGCCGCTGAAGGAATGCCCGGAATGCCATAAGGACACTCTGGCGCGCGTGGTGTCGGCATCAGGCTTCCGCCTGTCCGGCGACGGCTGGTACGAAACCGACTTCAAAACCTCGAACAAGCGCAATCTTGCCGGGGGCGGTGGCTCTTCCGCAAACAGTTAGAGCGTCATCATGACGAGTTATCGGCATGCGGCACTCGTGTTCGGCACGGGCGCTGCATGCCGATGTCTTGCACACACATTCAGGTAATGGAATTCAACATGCGCAGCCATTATTGCGGCCAGCTCAACGAAAGCCTGGTAGACCAGCACGTCACCCTGTGCGGGTGGGTACACCGTCGTCGTGACCACGGGGGCGTCATTTTCATCGACCTGCGAGACCGCGATGGTATCGCACAGGTAGTCGTCAATCCTGACATGGCCGATGCCTTTGCCACCGCAGACCGCTCACGCAGCGAGTATGTGCTGAAAGTCGAAGGTCTCGTCCGTCTGCGCCCGGAAGGCACGCGCAACCCGGATATGCCGACAGGCATGATCGAGGTCGTTGCCGAGCACGTTCAGGTGCTGAACGAATCAAAAACGCCTCCTTTCCAGCTCGAAGAGCACAACGTCAAGGTCGGTGAGGACATCCGTCTCAAGCACCGCTACATTGACCTGCGTCGTCCGGAAATGATCGAACGTTTCCGTATGCGTTCCCGCGTAACGCACTTTGTGCGCAACTACCTCGAAGAGCACGGTTTCCTCGACGTCGAAACGCCGATTCTGACGCGTGCGACGCCGGAAGGTGCCCGCGATTATCTGGTGCCCAGCCGTACGCATCCAGGCGAATTCTTCGCGCTGCCGCAGTCCCCTCAGCTGTTCAAGCAGCTGCTGATGGTGTCCGGTTTCGACCGCTACTATCAGGTTGCGAAATGCTTCCGTGATGAAGACCTGCGTGCAGACCGCCAGCCGGAATTCACTCAGATCGATATCGAAGCGTCGTTCATCGACGAAGAAGCCATCATGTCCATTACTGAAGACATGATTCGCAACCTCTTCAAGAACGTGCTGGATGTCGAACTGCCGGCCAAGTTTGATCGCATGCCGTACAGTGAAGCCATGCATCGCTTTGGTTCCGACAAGCCTGATATGCGCATCCCGCTCGAAATGATCGATATCTCTGATCTGATGAGCCGCGTTGACTTTAAAGTCTTCTCTGGCCCTGCCAAGGATGACAACGGTCGCGTTGCGGCGCTCAAAGTGCCGGGCGGTGCCAAGCTGTCGCGTAAGGAAATCGACGAATACACCAACTTCGTCAGCATCTACGGCGCGAAAGGTCTGGCATGGATCAAGGTCAATGATCGCAAAGCCGGTCTTGACGGCTTGCAGTCGCCGATCGTCAAGTTCATGACAGATGTCATCGACGAGCTGATGGAGCGTCTGGATGCACAGGACGGCGACATCATCTTCTTTGGCGCCGACCGTACACGCATCGTCAACGAAGCGCTGGGTGCTCTGCGCGTTCGCCTGGGTGAAGATCTGAACCTCTACACGCAGCGCTGGGCGCCGCTGTGGGTTGTCGACTTCCCAACGTTCGAAAAAGACGACAGCGGCAAACTGTCCGCGTGCCACCACCCGTTCACTGCACCGGCGTGCTCCGTGGAAGAATTCCGTGCTAACCCGGGCGATTCACTGTCCCGCGCTTACGATATGGTGCTGAACGGTACAGAACTGGGCGGTGGTTCCATCCGTATCCATGAACAGGATATGCAGCGCGCGGTATTCGAAGTGCTGGGCATTAGCGAAGAAGAAGCAGAAGAGAAATTCGGCTTCCTGCTGGATGCGCTCCAGTACGGTGCGCCGCCTCACGGTGGTCTGGCCTTTGGTCTTGACCGTCTGGTCATGCTGATGACGGGCGCCAGCACGATTCGTGACGTTATCGCTTTCCCGAAAACGCAGAGTGCAGCATGTCCGCTGACCGATGCCCCGGGAGAAGTCAGCGAGGCTCAGCTCAAGGAACTCAACCTGCGTCTGCGTAAGCGCGACGCCTGAGCGACATAGCGTCATTGGTTAGGCACCGGGGACGTTGCCGGTGCCACTTCGGGTCACGACCGACAGGGTGAGTGACCCCTTTTCATTCATTTCGAGGAGGTAGCTGTGGCAGGCCATAGTAAGTGGGCTAACACCAAGCACCGCAAGGCAGCACAGGATGCCAAGCGCGGTAAGATCTTTACCAAACTGATTCGCGAGCTGACCATCGCGGCGCGTCAGGGTGGTGCTGATCCGAACGCTAACCCGCGTCTCCGCGCTGCGATCGATAAAGCCCTGTCTAGCAATATGACCAAAGACACCATGCAGCGTGCCATCGACCGTGGTGCCGGCAATACCGAAGCCGACAACATGGAAGAGCTGACCTACGAAGGTTACGGTGCAGCGGGCGTTGCGGTACTGGTCGAATGCATGACGGATAACCGCAACCGTACGGCTTCCGAAGTTCGCCACGCGTTCACCAAGAACGGCGGTAACCTCGGGACCTCGGGTTCCGTAGCGTTCATGTTCACGCGTCGCGGCAACATCAGCTTCCCGGCGGGCAGCGATGAAGAAGCCATCATGGAAGCGGCGCTAGAAGCGGGTGCCGAAGACGTCATCATCAACGATGATGGTTCCATCGACGTTGCAACTGACGTCAAGAGCTTCGGCGACGTCAAGGACGCACTGGAAGCGGCGGGACTGAAAGCCGAAGACAGTGAAGTGGGCATGTTCCCCGATAACTACAGCGAGATCAGCGACGTCGATACTGCGTCCAAGATCATCAAACTGGTTGATATGCTGGAAGATCTGGACGATGTCCAGAACGTATACAGCAACGCTGACTTCGACGACGCCATCCTCGCGGAGCTCGAGTGATCATACTGGGTATCGACCCTGGATCGCGGCGCACCGGATTTGGCGTCATCGACGTCAGCCACGGTTCGCCGCGGTACATCGATAGCGGCTATATTCGCATTCAGGCGGATACGCTG
Source organism: Zymobacter palmae (assembly GCF_003610015.1). Classification (NCBI taxonomy): domain Bacteria; kingdom Pseudomonadati; phylum Pseudomonadota; class Gammaproteobacteria; order Oceanospirillales; family Halomonadaceae; genus Zymobacter; species Zymobacter palmae. The sequence continues at coordinate 1,582,563 of NZ_AP018933.1, read as the reverse complement.
GCGCAGAAATTAGCGCAGGTCTATGCCGGCGTCAGCGATATTATTGCGCGCCATGTACCGGCAGAAGTCGCCATTGAACAGGTCTTCATGGCTAAGAACCCTGACTCTGCGCTCAAGCTGGGGCAGGCTCGTGGCAGTGCGATCGTTTGTGCGGCTAATCATGGACTGCCTGTTCATGAGTATGCCGCTCGCCTCGTTAAGCAGTGTGTGACTGGGCACGGTGGTGCCGATAAGGAAGCCGTTCAACGGCTAGTAGCTTCCACGCTGCGCCTTGAAGGACTGCCTCAATCGGATGCGGCAGATGCGTTGGCCATTGCATTGACTCATTTCTATACCCAGCGTGGTTTGGTGCGACGAGGCGGCAGTGCGCCCACCCGTCGACAAGGCAGCCGCAGTAGCTGGCGCCACTACCAGCCCTGAGCGTAATACTTCGCGGAAAGGGCTATCCTGCATAGCACGCCTATATTATCTGCCTTCATTGATGCCATGTATTGATGTACAGTAAGTGCATGCTATAAGCGTGGTAATTCCTGCCCGTTATTCTCTTTTTCCGATGAACGAGGACGCTCATGATAGGTCGGCTCCGTGGCATTCTGATCGAAAAGCAGCCTCCGCTGGTAGTGATTGATGTACAGGGCGTAGGGTATGAAGTCGAAGCGCCGATCAATACCATTCTGGCGCTGCCTGTGCTGGGAGAAACCGCGGTACTGTTCACTCATATGGTGGTGCGCGAAGATGCGCAGCTGCTGTACGGCTTTAGCAATGACACCGAACGACGCCTTTTCCGTGAACTGATCAAAATTTCCGGCGTAGGGCCACGCATGGCACTGGCGATTTTGTCGGGGATGGACCGTGCCCAGCTGGTGCGCTGTCTGCTGGATAGCGACACCAAAGCATTGACCCAATTGCCGGGTGTCGGCAAAAAGACTGCCGAGCGTCTGATCATTGAAATGCGTGATCGCCTTGAAAAGTGGCCTGAGCTCAAGATGGGGGTGCCGCAGGGAGGAGACATGTTGGCGGCGCTTGATGAAGATGCTGCGCCCCCGGATGTGGCTTCCGATCACTATGCCGATGCCGAGGCGGCGCTGATCGCATTAGGGTATAAGCCTACCGAAGCAGCGCGAATGCTGAATGGGCTGGATGCGGCGGATTCCACCGAGGCACTGATCAAGCAGGCGCTGACGCGTAAAATCTCGGGCAGCACGCCTAGAGGGACGCGCTCATGATTGAGTCCGATCGACTAATCGCCGCTGACGAGCTGCCTCGAGAAGGGCGGCTTGATCATGCCATTCGCCCGCGCCAGCTCAGCGACTATGTCGGCCAGCCGCGCGTGCGCGAGCAGCTTGATATCTTCATTCAGGCCGCACGCCGTCGAGGTGACAGTCTGGATCACACCTTGATCTTTGGTCCTCCAGGCTTAGGCAAGACCACGCTAGCTAACATCATCGCTGAAGAGATGGGCGTCGATATCAAGTCGACGTCCGGGCCGGTGCTCGAAAAGGCCGGCGATCTGGCGGCCATGCTGACCAGCCTGGAGCCGGGCGATGTACTGTTCATTGATGAGATCCATCGCCTGTCTTCCGCCGTCGAAGAAGTACTGTATCCGGCGATGGAAGACTACCAACTCGATATCATGATTGGAGAAGGGCCCGCTGCGCGCTCAATCAAGATCGACCTGCCCAAGTTTACGCTGGTTGGCGCGACGACCCGTGCTGGTCTGCTAACATCGCCACTGCGCGATCGCTTCGGCATTGTACAGCGGCTGGAATTCTATAACGTTGCGGATCTAACCCATATCGTATCGCGCTCTGCACGTTTGCTTGGCGTTGATGCCGATGAGGAAGGCGCCGCTGAAATTGCACGCCGTGCGCGCGGCACCCCCCGTATCGCCAATCGCCTGCTGCGTCGCGTACGCGACTTCACGGAAGTACGCAGTGATGGGCGCCTCAACGCCGACATTGCCGATCAGGCGCTGAATATGCTGCATGTGGATCGTCACGGGTTAGATCATATGGATCGTCGGTTGCTGATGACCATGATCGACAAGTTTGAGGGTGGGCCAGTCGGGGTCGATAGCTTGGCTGCCGCGATCAGCGAAGAGCGCGATACCATTGAAGATGTGCTTGAGCCTTATCTGATCCAGCAAGGCTTCATCTTGAGAACGGCTCGAGGCCGCATGGTCACGCGGCAGGCCTATCTTCACTTCGGAATCGACCCGACCGACTGCGACGCGTCAGAATAGGGGGACGGCGGATGAGCCATGTTAACGAATGCCCGATCCGTGTGTACATCGAAGATACCGATGCGGGCGGTATAGTGTTCTATGCCAACTACCTACGCTTTATGGAACGTGGGCGTACGGAATGGTTGCGGGATCTGAATCTTCAGCAGGGTGAGCTTTTGGCACAAGGGGTACAGCTGGTCGTTAGTCGACTGGAATGTCGCTATTTGCGACCGGCCATGCTTGATGACCCGCTAGTAGTCGAAACCTCCGTTACGGCCTGTCAGCGCACGCGCATTACCTTCACGCAGCGAGTGCTAAAAGACGGCGAATGCCTGTGCGAAGGGCAGGTGCATGTTGCCTGCATTAGCGCGGACACCCAGCGCCCCATGCGGCTTCCCGACCACTTTCAGGCGGCCGTTGCCCCTTCCGCATAGCGTTCTGCTGTAGTTGACATCGTCTGGCAGTGTCGGTAGTAAGGTGGCAGTAGTCATTCTTATCGCCTGTTGACGGTTGAGTGGCGTTGCGCGAACCGTGTGGAAGGTGTTTCCAATGAAAGCACTTGCTGTTGCACTGCTGATTCTCATGCCGCTGCACCTGGTTGAAGCGCTCGAGTGCGGTGATGCTCAAACTCAGGCTGAAATGAATGCCTGTGCCTATGCCGACTACCGTCAAGCAGAAAGCACCTTGAGCGCTTCCTATTCAGCGGTGCTGAAGCATACCTCTGATGTAGCCCAGCGCCAGTTGCTTGAAACGGCCCAGCAGCGCTGGCGTGAGTATCAAGAAGCCGACTGCCAGTTTCAGTCCTATGCCGGTCGTGGTGGCTCCCTCTATGCCATGAGTTATACCGACTGTCTCGCGGGGGCTTCCCGTCAGCGAACGGTTGCGCTTGATGCGATGCAGAACTGCCCTGAAGGGGGCGTGAACTGTACCTTTTCTGCTGACTAATCTCTCTTATTGTTATTTTTCTGAGAATGACTCTCTAATTGGCGTTCTGTATTTTAAAATTGGTAGTGGAATAATGGAACGCCTTTTAATACTACGACAATAATGGCTTTTTATAGTGGTAATAATGCTGCTGGGAATCGTTAATATTACCCATGTGGAGGACTGTCTCGTCGTATATTTTGCACCATGACAATGGCATATAACCGAGATGCAGTGGCGGTTTTAATTTGTCATGACTGACGTTTGTGTTTTATCAATGATGAATTAAATATTACCCATACCCATACCCATACCCATACCCATACCCATACCCATACCCATACCCATACCCATACCCATACCCATACCCATACCCATACCCATACCCATACCCATACCCATACCCATACCCCGCGATAATTCCGTACATGAGAAAATATAAGGGTAAATAAGTTATAAAACCTATATTGCGGCAAATGATTATGATTATTAGATAAAAGTTGGTGTTGTTTTGATATCAATGGAAAGTGAATAGATATGAAAATAATAGGGGGGAAGGTGTTGTGATGTGATTACAATTTAATGTTATAAATGGGGCTGCCTGCTTATTATTGTATGATGATAAAATACCTTGCGCCTTCCTTTGAAGGCTATCATCGTGCCCGCAGCACCCGCAGCACCCGCAGCACCCGCAGCACCCGCAGCACCCGCAGCACCCGCAGCACCCGCAGCACCCGCAGCACCCGCAGCACCCGCAGCACCCGCAGCACCCGCAGCACCCGCAGCACCCGCAGCACCCGCAGCACCCGCAGCACCCGCAGCACCCGCAGCACCCGCAGCACCCGCAGCAGAAGTGTTAAGCATTTTCCCGTGTTGTGGGTAATGAACATTTGTGTCTATCGCCAATCAAAGGCATGTCTAGTGTGGGCGGGAGCCTTGAGGTAGTGCGTGTGCTGGAATGGTGAGTGATGTTCGCATGGGTATGCATGCTGTTGTGCTCTGGGACGCACGATACCAGTATGAGGTCTGGGCTATCGCTATTATTCTTTGACCATGCACCTTAGCGTCACAGCGAACCTCTTCGGTCATTATGATGTCGGCTTCTCTTTGTTTCTCACCGCGCTAGACAGGCTATTTTTGCGAGCGATTTCTCACAATATGGTCACATTGAGACAACTGTCTTTTCAGAAAGCCTTCTGAAAGCGCATGATTAACAGCAATTTAGGATGAAATGCGTTTTGCGTTCTTCATTATTTCACATATGCTGGGCTGGTGCGGCTATGCTCTGCACGACTACCATGATACCTATCGCTGCCATGTCACGAGTCCGTTGTATGCGCTACGATTTTTATGGCTGTAGTCGATCTGCAGTCAGGAATGCGGCTATTGTAGGGGCTATCGAATGGATGACAGGCCGTGTACGAAGGACTCGGAAATGAAGGACAGACGTTCTACAGGCCGCTCAGGACTGGGCGTGCCGATTCTGTTGGCGCTGGGACTGCACGGTGCTCTTTTCACCGCACTGGCCGTTCACTGGAATTTTCCATCGGATGCTGAGCCACCGCAGCCGCTAGTACAGGCTACGCTGGTGGGCGTCGATAGCGGTGTGCCGCAGCCCGATCGGAGTGCGCCTGCTTCACAGGCGGCACCCAATGCACGCAAGGAAACACCGTCTCCTGCCCCCAAAGCGGCAGAGGAGAATGATGTGCCAGAAGTCCCTGCCGTGGCCCAGCCTGAAGTAAACGTTGAGGCTGAAAAAGCGACACAGGAAAAAGCCAAAGCCGATGCTGAGGTTAAAGCTCAGGCTGACAAAGCGGCGCAGGAAAAAGCTAAAGCCGATGCTGAGGCTAAAGCCCAGGCTGAGAAGGCGGCGCAGGAAAAAGCTAAAGCCGATACTGAGGCTAAAGCTCAGGCTGAGAAGGCGGCGCAGGAAAAAGCCAAAGCGGATGCTGACGCTAAGGCGAAAGCTGACAAAGCGGCGCAGGAAAAAGCCAAAGCGGATGCTGACGCTAAAGCGAAAGCTGACAAAGCGGCGCAGGAAAAAGCCAAAGCAGATGCTGACGCTAAGGCGAAAGCTGACAAAGCGGCGCAGGAAAAAGCCAAAGCGGATGCTGACGCTAAAGCGAAAGCTGAGAAGGCGGCGCAGGAAAAAGCCAAGGCCGATGCTGCTCGACGTAAGAAATTTGCCGAGGCGGCCGCTGCCGCTGCAGCTACGGATGATGGCGTAGGCCAAGAGCAGAAGACGCGTCAAAATGCCCAGCAAGCGGCCCAGGCCGTAAACGGTATGCAGGCGTTGATCCATAAAGCGGTCGAGCAGAACTGGTACCACTTGCCTAACGAGCCCGCTGGACTAACCGTACAGCTTTCCATCAAATTGGTGCCGTCGACGGGTGAGCTGAAAGATGTCAGTGTGTCGCGCAGCAGTGGCAACGAAACGTTCGACCGCAATGCGATACAGGCTGTACATCAGGCTGCGCCGTTCTCTGAGCTGGCACAGCAGCCTGCTGCGGTTCAAAAACAGTTTCAACAGCTTACGCTGGAATTCAAGCCGGATGCCAAAGGGCAATAAGTGTTCGTTGGCACTTTCTGAGCAAGGATTTGTACAAAACGTGGTGAGGCACACTATCATCAGTCGAGGCAAAGGAGTGCATCAGGCATGATATCGAATAGTTTTGGTGTGGCGCCTTCTGAGCCCAGCTCAGTGGCAGCCACACTTCGTGGGAGAAAGGGAATGAAACGGTTGCTGGCGGCGGCCGTTGGCTCGCTGGTTGCTATGTGTCTGTCGGCACCATCGCAGGCGGCGCTGACGATCCAGATCACGCACGCCAACGATCAGGCCATCCCCATTGCCGTGACCCCTTTCCAAGGGCAGGCGTCTCTTCCTCAGCCCGTCAGTCAGATCGTGGCTGCAGATCTTCGCAACAGCGGCGCGCTGGCCCCTCTAAGCGAGTCTTCATTGCTGCCCGCACCTGTTGTGGGGTCTGCCGTGGATTATGGTGTCTGGCAACAGCTCAAGGCGCGCTATCTGGTCATCGGGCGTGCGGAAGCCGTTGCAGGAGGCTATCGCCTGCAGTACGAACTGCACGATGTGGCAACCCATGAACGGTGGCTGTCGGAGGCCGTCACTGTGGCGGATACTCAAGCGCAGCTGCGCCAAGGGGCACACTACATCGCTGACCGTGTTTTCGAACGCATCACAGGAACCAAAGGGGCCTTCCGTACCAAGCTGGCATACGTGACGGCTCAAGGACTGGGCAACAATCAGCACTTTGGTCTCTATATTTCTGACCAAGACGGCTATGGGCCGCAGGAGGTACTCACCTCTAGCGAGCCAATTCTGTCGCCGTCATGGTCACCGGATGGGCGCAAGCTGGCGTATGTCTCCTTTGAAGACAAGCGTCCTGCGATCTACGTTCAGGAGCTGGCGACCGGGCGTCGCCTCAAGCTGGCCAGTTTCGTCGGCATCAACGGTGCTCCATCATGGTCACCGGATGGGCGCAGCCTAGCCATGGCGCTGTCGAAAGATGGTACGCCAGACATCTATCTGATGGATCTGGCGACGCGCAACCTGAAACGATTGACACAGGATCGTGCGATCAATACCGAACCAGATTTCAGCCCCGACGGTAAATCACTGATCTATACTTCCGACAAAGGTGGTCAACCTCAGCTCTACCGCATGGACCTTGCGACAGGTAGTGCTCAGCGTATGACATTCACCAATCGCTACAATGCAGGTGGTCATTACTCACCTGACGGCCGTAATATCTATCTGGTGACGCGCTCCAATCAGGGTTTTCAGGTTGCACGTCAAGATGTTGCGTCAGGACGCTTATCCGTTATGACGAATACCGTCTGGGATGAAGCGCCTGCCGTTGCGCCCAATGGCACCATCGTGGTATATGCCACACAGAAAGGTGCACGAGGCGAGTTGAATGCAGTATCTGCCGACGGGCGGGCATCCTTTGCCATTCCCTCGGCGGAAGGAAACGTACGAGAGCCGGCGTGGTCGCCGTTTCTCGACTGATCAGTGAACTAACGACAGTCATAACGCTGTCTTCGGTATTTCTCATAAGGAGATGACCATGCAAGTTTCCACTTACGCTAAAGCACTTGTTGCTGCGTTTTCCATCGCCGCTCTGGCAGGCTGTTCCAGCAACAGCACCGTACCCGACAACGGTGCAGGCGCTAACGGTGCCAACACCGACATGACCAATTCTTCTGGCGCATCTGCCAACGGTCTGAACGGCAACGGTGTTTCCGGTCAGGATCTGTCTGCTGCTGGCAGCCAGATGCCGACAACCAACACCATTTACTTCGATTTCGACCGCGATACCATTCGCCCTGAATTCGAATCTGTCCTCAACGACCATGCGGCTTACCTGCGTGCACACACCAGCACTCACGTGACTCTGCAGGGCCACACTGACGCCCGTGGTACGCGCGAATATAACCTGGGTCTGGGTGAACGTCGTGCCAACGCCGTTCGTCAGTACCTGGCCGTACAGGGTGTCAACGCAGGTCAGATCGAAGTCGTCAGCTATGGTCAGGAACGTCCGGTCTGTGGCGAACGTACTGAACAGTGCTATGGTCAGAACCGTCGCGTTGAATTCGCTTACTGATCAGCAGCAACCAATGTGAGTCCGGACCTATGAAAATTCTATGGAAAGGACTGTGCGGTGTGGGAGCCTTAGTGCTCCCACTTTCCGTATGGGCCGATGATGTGGCTGCGCCGGTACAGGATGCCGGAAGTGCGCCCGCACAGGCACAGAACGTGTCCGTGCAGAACACGCCTGCTGCCTCTGGCAACATGGTGCTTTTCAATCAGCTGCAGTCGCAGCAGACCACGATTGATCAGTTGCAAGGGCGGTTAGAAGAGCTTCAGCATCAATTGGACGACCAGCAGCAGCGGTCGCTTCAGCGTTATGATGCGCTCGAACAGCGTCTATCAGCGCTGGAGAACGGCAATAGTACAGGGGCTAATAGCGATGCCGCTGCGCCTGCGACGGGTGATGCTGCTACAGACAGCGCAAAAGGCAGTGCCGAAGCAGGTAGTGCGCAAGAGGCCTATCAAAAAGCGTTCGATCTGGTGCAGGCGCATCAGAACGATCAGGCTATTGCGGCATTCGAAGCGTTCAGCACGCAGTATGCCAATGATCCGCTGCGCGCCAATGCGCAATATTGGCTGGGTGAGCTGTACTTGAAAGGCAGTAAAGCGGACAAGGCTGAGAAAGCGTTCTTGACCGTCGTCAACGATTATCCCAAGAGCAGCAAGCGCGCCGATGCGCTTTACAAGCTTGGGCTGGTGAATGCGCGTCAGGGACGTGTCGACGATGCGCAGAAGCGTTTGCAGCAGGTGATGAAAGAGTACCCGAAGTCGTCTGCCGCAGGGCTGGCCGATACGTTTCTTAAGAAAGTAGCGGGGTAGTCTCACTCCGCTGCCGTTATGCTAGGCGCAAGAAGTGGCAGCCACATTCGTGGCTGCACCGCCTGTCACGAAGCCCCGTCGCACACCTTGGCGTCGGGGCTTCGCCCGTATTGGACGGTAGGTCGGCGTCAGCCAATGCTCGGGCGGCAGTGCATCATGTAATTGATGCTCAGGTCGTTGCCCAAGCTGTACTGACGGGTAAGCGGCTGATAGCTCAGACCCTTGAACCCCTGCACCTCAAGATGATGATGGCGCGCCCAGCAGGCCAGTTCGGCTGGGCGAATGAAACGATGGTAGTCGTGCGTGCCCGCTGGCAGTAGCTTAAGCACACGTTCCGCAGCCACGATGCCGAACAGCCATGCTTTGGGATGGCGGTTCAGGGTGCTGAAGAAGAGATGACCGTCCGGTTTGACCAGTCGTGCGCAAGCGGCCACGATGCTTTCTGGATCCGGAACGTGCTCAAGCATTTCCATGCAGGTCACCACGTCGAACTGGCCCGGTGCTTCCTCGGCCAGTGTTTCGACGCTGACAACACGGTAGTCCAGCGCTAGTGGCTGGCCTTCAGCATGTGCTCTGGCTGCACCGATCGTGGCTTCTCCCAGATCGATACCTGTGACATGTGCGCCCTGATGTGCCATGGCCTCGCTCAGAATGCCACCGCCGCAGCCGACATCAAGAATGCGGCGACCGCTTAGACTGCCGCAACCTTCGGTGATGAAACGCACGCGCAGAGGGTTGATGTCATGCAGAGGACGGAACTCGCCATCGCGACTCCACCAGCGGTCGGCCAGCGCTGCAAACTTGTCGATCTCGTGGGGGTCGACATTGGGCGTCGTGAAAAAAGTGCTTTCGGACATGAGGGCTTCCTGAAAGAGCGTCAGAACTCAACGGCACGAAAAACGACTCGCCGTATCGAAATATGCATGAAGATGGCAAACCCAGCGTAGCAAACGTGAATGTCGCCCGATAGGCGTAGAGGACGATGCCGTTTGTGACGTAAAAGCTGTGGGTCATGTGTCGAAGTATACAGGATCGCTGCAGTGCGTACTCGATATGCGCAGTGATGTTAACAAATGAGACGCGGCCGTTTTTGCGGTTTAACAGATGTTGTGCCAATACGATTTACCGTCTAATGTCATGATTATAGAGACGCAACGGATAGGTTGTCGGTATAGTCCGCGTTCTTGCCATTATTTATTGAGTATAAAGCGTAAAAGGGCAGTCAGATGTCCGCTGCTTTATATGGATACTAAGAAAAGGGACCTTCATGATTCGTAAAGCCGTTCTGCCTGTGGCCGGATTTGGGACTCGCTGCTTGCCTGCTTCCAAGGCAATTCCAAAAGAGATGATTACGATCGTTGATCGTCCCGTCATCCAGTACGTGGTCGAAGAGGCTGTTCGTGCCGGCATTAAAGAGATCATCCTGGTCACGCACTCCAATAAATCGGCCATCGAAAACCATTTCGACAAGCACTTCGAGCTGGAAGCGCAGCTGGAAGCGAAAGGCAAGACAGAGCTGCTGGAAGAGTTGCGCCATATCCTGCCAAGCGATGTTGCGATCATCAGTGTGCGTCAGCCGGAAGCGCTGGGGCTGGGACATGCCGTACTGTGCGCCAAGCCTGTCATCGGTAACGAGCCGTTTGCAGTACTGCTGCCAGACGTACTGGTTGAGGGTGCCCTCGACGATGGCAACAACGACTTAGGCCGCATGGTTCAAGCGTTCGATGAACACGGCCGCGCCCAACTGATGGTAGAAGACGTGCCGCGCGATATGGCATACAAATACGGTATCGTGGATATTGATGGCGAAGCACCTCGTGCAGGCGAGCATGCGCCGCTGGCGGGTGTGGTCGAAAAGCCTGCGCCGGGAACTGAACCTTCCACGTTGGCCGTCATTGGTCGCTATCTTCTGCCGGCTTCGATCTTGAAGATATTGCAAGACACCAAGCCTGGGGCAGGCGGTGAAATCCAGTTGACAGACGCTATCGAAACGCTGCGCCAGCGCGAAGGCGTTGATGCCTACCGCATGGCTGGCATGACGTATGACTGTGGCCACCAGCTGGGCTATCTGGAAGCCATTCTGGCCTTCGGACACAAGCACCCGAAATACGGTGAAGGATTCCGTGCGCTGCTAAAACAGTATGCAGACTGAGTGACGCTAAGAATTTCTCGCTGAGTGAGAATGCCGCCCCCGGGCGGCATTCTTCGTTTCCGATTCTGCGGGCGGACAAGGGGTTAGAGAGCGGCAGCCGGCCAACATGAAGACGGCTAGGCTAGAATCATCCCACCACATCAGGGATAATCCCGCTATAGTAACCCTCATAAGCCTTTGTCGTGGACGGATGAATACCCGTTAGCGCAAGGGTGTCTTTCGCGTGATGTATGCGAGCCTCTCAAGGCTTATTGCTCAAGCCGTGGCGCCTGCGGGCTGCCACGGGCTACGCCGACTCATCTTCTTGCAGGGACGTTGCATGATTCGCCCCCAATATTCTGCGGTGAATGCCAGGCCATTTGCATGGCGCCGCTGTACGGCATTGGCTGCGCTGGCAGCATGGACGCTATGGCCGGTCCATGCGCTGGCACTGAGCGTCGACCTGGACGGTATGTCCGGGCCCGCGGCGACCAACGTCGTCAACTATCTCAAGCCGCTGACGATTCCCGACGACGCCGATCCCGAAGCGTTCAAACGGCAGGTTAATTCATCCGTCGTCAAGGCGCTAAAAGCGCATGGCTATTATTCGCCAGAGATCACCATCACATCGCTGACTCGGTCGAAGGTCAAGTTGAAGATCGTGCCCGGCGATCCAGTGATTATCCATGGGCTGAATATCGAAGTGCTTGGCGAAGCGGAAAAGGATGAAAACTTCAGCAAGCTGGTGGATGACAGTGCGTTAGTAGCGGACAAGGGCAAAGCCCTGTCGCACTACGACTACGAAACGCTTAAGACGGCGCTGTCGACCCTAGCGGCGCAGCGGGGCTACTTTGATGCGCACTACACGCTGAGTCGCATTGAGGTTCGTCCGTGGGAAAACCGTGCGGACATCCTGCTAGTGCTCGAAAGTGGCAAGCGCTACACCTACGGCGATATTCGCTACCGTGGGGTACAGATTGACCAAGACAAGATTGATGCGCTGCGTCCCTTCAACAGCGGCGACTACTATCTGGCCGATGACCTGTCGCGTTATAACCAGCGGTTAAGTGATGCCGGTTGGTTCCGCAGTATTGCTATCAAGCCCGAGTTGCAGGCCCCGGCATCCGCTGAAGCTGATGTGGTCGAGGTGCCGCCTGATGTGGCAGTGGACTCTGCTACTGCTGCCCCGAAAGCGTCTGGCAGTGATCGTGGTCAGGCCAATATCGACGTTACCGTCACTCCCGCAGATCGCCATCGTTTCGAGACCAGTATCGGTTTCTCCACCGATGAAGGGCCGCGCACCAAACTGTCGTGGAACCAGCCGTGGGTTAATACGAACGGCGACAGTTGGAACAACAGCCTGTATCTATCAGGTAAGAAACAGATTCTGTCAGGGCTGTATTCTATCCCGCTGGATAATCCATTACGCGGTCGCTACGAAGTCGAATACGGCATCAAACGCATCAATGATAACGACACCAACAGCGTGCGCGAGTACTTGACGCCCGCTCGTGTGTGGAAGTTCGAGAACGGTTGGGAGCAGCGCCTCTACGTTACCTTTGCCTTCGAGCACTTTACTCAAGCGGATGATACAGACACGGTCTTTATTTCGATGCCGGGGATGGCATGGACGCGCACCGATGTCGATAATGCGCGCTTCCCAATGCAGGGGAACCGCCAGACGCTCAAGATCGAAGGGGCCAACCGTTATTTGCTGTATTCGGATGTGACCTTCCTACGTTCTGAGGCTTCCACGCAGTGGATTACCCACCTAGGTAACGATAACCGCTTCTTCGGGCGCTTGATTGGCGGTGCGACGGCCACTAACGATTTCCACCGCCTGCCGCCGTCATTGCGCTTCTTCGCTGGTGGTGATAACAGCATCCGCGGCTATTCCTATAACGACGTGGCACCGCGCAATGCGGCCGGTGAGTTGATCGGTGGCCAGAACATGCTGGTTGGTACACTGGAATACCAGCGCCGTATCGCAGGTAACTGGTGGGCTGCGGCGTTCTACGATGCCGGTAGCGTGTGGGAATCCAACCCTACCTCTGATGATTTGAAACGCTCCGCTGGACTGGGGGTTCGCTGGCAGAGCATCGTCGGCCCCATCCGATTGGATATCGCTCATCCCTTTGATAGCAAGGAGGACTCGTGGCGTCTGCACTTCGCCATTGGCCCCGAATTCTGATGCGTGGGTTTCGCATCGTTGGTTGGAGTCTATGCGGCCTGATGGGCCTGATACTGCTCGGGGTAGGGTTCATTCTGTCTCCTACGGGTACCGCCTGGTTGCTTGATAAAGCGCGTTCTCACGGCTATCTCAGCTATGACCACGTCGAAGGTGCTCCGCTGGATCACCTAGTACTGGAGGGGCTGCGCCTACCGCTGGGTACGACGGAGTTGCAGGCCAGCCATCTGGAGCTGCGCTGGGCAACCGACTGTTTGCTCAAAGGGCGGTTGTGCCTAGATGATCTGAGTGGTCAGGGCATCCATATTGTTGTGGGGCCTGCTGCTGAAACGACCGCGGAAACGAGCAGTTCATCAACGCCGCTGGCGCGCATTCAGACCCCCATTCCTGTCGAAATCCGCCGGATTGTGCTGGATGATGTCTCGATGGAAATGGCAACGGGCATGACGATGTCTTGGCGTCACTTTTCAAGTGGTGTCCGCATGGACGGCAGTTTGGTCACGCTGGCCGAAACGCACCTAGACGACACGCGTGTCACGCTGGCACCGGCGGCCGAAGCTTCTTCAGAAGACAAACCTGCATCGGTAGCAAGCACGCCGACAGCACGTGCTCCGCTGACCAATCCTCTGGCACCTCTCAGTATTCATCCGTTGGATCTGCCTGCTTCGCGCATTCAACTGCCCGATATCACGCTCCCCGTCGATGTGGACGTGCCCGCCATTGCTGTGGCCGGTGTCGATATCGACGGACTTGGCGCGCCGCTGCGCATTGATAGCATTGCCTTGGCCATGCACGCGCGCGATACCCGTGTGGTTGTTGATCGCTTGCAGTACAGCGGTCCTGATGGTGAGCTGGACGCTACAGCGGATGTCCGTTTGAGCGGGGAATATCCGCTCTCCGTGTCGTTGGACGGCACGGTACATCATGCGCCGTTGCAAGACGAACGACTTTCTCTTCGCGTGGGTGGTTCCCTTGCTGCGGTGAATCTGCAGCTTGATGGACAAGGGCAGATGCCGATGAAGGTCGGCATCAAGGCCGATCTGCTGTCGCAGCTGATGCCGTTCTCGGCGAGCATCGTATCACCGCAGCTTCAGTGGCCGCTGAGTGAAACCGAACGGCGTCAGGCTAGCGCGGTATACCGGGTTGATGGACTCAATGTGTTGGCCGAAGGCGATTTGACCGGATACCGGTTGGGCGTTGATGGCACGGTGCGCAGTAACACGCTCAAACCGATGCCAATTCATTTAGCGGGGCAAGGTGACGACCATCAGTTTGCGTGGAATGTATTGAAGGTGGGGGTTGGCAGCAAGGGCGGCCTGCAGAGCCAAGGGCAGGTGCAATGGGCTCCGAGGCTGGCAGCGAAAGCTGACGTTACCCTCGACCAGCTACAGGTCGATGCGCTGGCACCGACCGTACCGGGCTTGCTGTCGGGTCAGACACATGTCGAGTTCCAGCAGCACGACGATGCCAGCTGGAATGTGCAGGTGCCGAAGTTGGCGCTGAATGGCAGTCTGATGAAACAGCCACTGGCTCTGGAAGGTCAGCTGGAAGGGGATAGCGGCTTCCACTGGACGATCCGCAACCTTAATCTGCGTCAGGGACGCAACCAGCTGCAGGCGCATGGTGTTGTGGCTGAGCAGTCTGATCTGCACGCGACGATTGATGCACCCATGCTGTCATCGCTGTGGCCGGGGCTAGGGGGGCGTTTGCGGGGGCAGCTCGACGTGAGTGGGCCACTGACATCGCCGCGCGGCCGCGTCGATCTACAGGGTGATCAGCTGCGCTATGCGGCTCACCAGTTACAGCATTTATCGCTGAACGGCAGTGGCAGTGGTAGCGACGATCCTGATATGGATGTAACGCTGAGTGCTACGGGCGTGAAAAGCGGCGCCCTGGCACTGCGTTCCGCAGCGCTGACCCTGAAAGGGCGTTTGAGCCAGCATCGCCTGAACGTCAGTGTGGATGGCCAAAAAGGTTCTGCTGTGACCCAAGCGCGTTTGGCGCTTGAGGGTGGTCTAAATGCCCAGACGCATCATTATCGTGCCCGCGTGACGCCGCTGTCTGTTGACGCGGCACAGGTAGGACAGGTTGCACTCACTGGTCCGCTAGTCGCCGATGTTGACCTCAATGCGTCCGCGGCCACGGTGCAGCCGTTTTGTTTGGTGCGTGCTCAGGGCGGGCGTTTGTGTGCCGACAAGGTGATTCAGGCCAGCGCCGACCATGGTCAAGCCCAGCTTATGCTGGAAGGGCTGCCGATGGCGATGCTCAACAGTGTCATGCCTGACCCGTGGCGCGTTAGTGGTACGACGCAGGGCCGTGTCGATGCCCGCTGGTCTGCCGGTGGTACACGTTGGACAGCCAATGGTGATCTGACTAACGGCGTGACTGTCAGCGGGAAGGATGCTGACGGCAAAGCCTATAGCCTGCCTGCGATGTCGACGCATCTCGTGCTGGACGCGACGCCAGAAAAGGCACATCTGCAGACGCAGATGGTATTGAAGAATGCGGGCCAGCTGCGTCTTGACGTTGGTATCAGCGATCCTCTTGTCGCACGCCAGCTGTCCGGATCCATCGCCGTTGAACAGCTGCTGCTGTCACCCTATCGCCCATTGATTGCCGGTATCGATTCACTGGACGGGGCCGTCAATGGCCGAATTGCGCTGGGCGGCACGCTCGCGCATCCGCATCTGGAGGGGCAGCTGGTGCTTGGGGGCGTGAAAGCCAAAGGCCCCATCATGCCCATTGCGCTGGATGACGCGCGCATCGCGCTTGATCTGCACGGCGAGCAGGGGCAGATCGACGGCTATCTTGCATCGGGTGATTCGCGCTTGCTGCTGAACGGCAGTGCGCAATGGCCACTCGATGCGCCGTGGCAGGTGGCGATGACGCTGCGCGACAACGGCACACCGCTTGAAATCATGGCGCTGGACTATGGGCGTGTGAAAGTGTCGCCGCATATCGAGTTGAAGGCTAACCCTGAGCTGCTCAGCATCGAAGGTAACGTTGACGTACCGTGGGCGCGCATCGAAGTGGCACAGCTGCCGCCGACCGTACAGACGCCCTCCAGTGATGAGGTGATTCTGACACGTGACGAAGCGGCTCATTTGGATCGCCTGCGTGCGGGACTGGAAAAACAGAACCTGTCGCGTGAACGACGCTGGGCGGATGCTGCGGCTCTGCAGAAAGCGGGTATGGCAATCAATCTCAACGTGCGTGTCAGCTTCGGCAAGGATGTGCATTTGGCGGCCTATGGCCTCAACAGCAACATCACGGGGGCTTTCGATGTGCGTCAGCGCCAAAATGCCATTCAGCTGTTTGGCACGGTGGCGCTGAAGGATGGCCGCTATAAGGCATTCGGTCAGGACTTGATCATCCAGAAAGGCGAGATCGTGTTCACTGGCCCGGCCGCTCAGCCGCGTCTTGACATCGTAGCGATCCGCAATCCGGAAAGTATCGAAGATAACGTGACCGCAGGGGTGAAGGTGACCGGTACGGCTCAGTCGCCCAATATCCAAGTGTTCTCCGATCCTGCAATGAACGAGACGTCGGCGCTGTCCTATTTGCTACAAGGCCATGCCAGTGACTCCGGCAGCAACGACAACGCGCTGACATCCGCTCTGATCGGGCTGTCGATCGCCCAGAGTGGCAGTACGGTTGGTGCAATCGGTGAAACGTTTGGTATTCAGGACCTGACGCTGGATACCGCGGGTACGGGTGACAACAGCAAGGTCGTGGTCAGTGGCTATGTACTGCCGCGTCTGAAGGTCAGCTATGGCGTTGGGGTCTTTTCGCCTATCGCCGAACTGACGCTGCGCTATCGCTTGATGCAGAACCTGTATTTGCAAGGGGTCTCGGGTACATCGCAGGCACTGGATCTGATCTACACCTTCAGTCTAGGACGTACCCCTGATACATTGCCTAGTGATGCAGTCAAGAAATGACCTTGGCTTGAACGAAGACTCGAACACGGAGGTGCGCATGTCACGTTCACAACAGATGCCAACCGCAGCCGATGCCATCGTAGGTCGCCGCGAGCCGCTGCCCCTTGCGCCAGAGCACCAAGTCAATGGACATAGCATGTTACCGCCGTGGCCTGCCGAGATGGCGGTGCTGACGGTCGGAATGGGCTGCTTCTGGGGAGCCGAACGGCTGTTTTGGACACAGCCGGGCGTCTACGTCACCGCCGTGGGCTATGCCGGTGGCACCACACCCAACCCGACCTACGAAGAGGTGTGCACTGGGCGTACGGGGCATGCCGAGGTCGTGCGCATTGTGTTCGATCCGCGAGCTATGGCGCTGGAAACGCTGCTGACCCTGTTCTGGGAGAACCATGACCCGACGCAGGGTATGCGCCAGGGCAACGATATTGGCACCCAGTACCGCTCCGTGCTGTTCTATCACAATGAAGAACAGGCAGTGGCTATCCGGCGCAGTGCCGAGCAGTTCGGTGCGGCACTGGCAACCGTCGGCAAGGGACCCATTACCACGGATATCCTGCCAGAGGCACCGTTCTATTACGCTGAGACCTATCACCAGCAATATCTGGCCAAAAATCCACAGGGCTATTGTGGGCTGAAGGGAACCGGCGTCAGCTGCGTGCTCTGAACCTATGCTGGCCGTGATTCATGCCTTTCCAAGGCGCACCGCTTTAAAAGGCTGCGCCGTTGGGGAGGCATTTTTCATCGCCATAACGTAGCGATCCTGATCCGAGGAAATGGATGTCCTACGAATACGTCATTTCAGGCCCGCTGGACGTGACTGTCGAGGTGCTTTACGCCGCGCTGGACAAAGCGCTGATCGATATGCCTGGCTATGCCTGTTCGTTCAGAGAGGGCGCTGCTGCTTGTTATCGAGCTGAGCAGCGCTCCGCTTCCGATGGCTGGGGATGCGATATCGAGCTGTACCACCAGTGCGGACGTATTTTTATGACAATCTACAGCGGTATCCCTGATGAAATTGACCGGTATCTGCACGCCATGCTGCGTGTGGAGCGGTTGAGCTTCACTATGAATGAGCAATGAAATGATGAAAGGCAGTATCGAGCGGATGGCGGCGCTGAAAGAACTGTTTCAGCGTACTCTGAGCAAAGAAGAGCATCTAAGTGAAGAAGAGGGTGATCGCGTCCGTGCCAGCGGCATGGCGCAGGCGTGTGCGTTCATGGCAAGCGTGACGCATGAACCAGTGTTGTATGCTCAGTGCCAGCAGCTGCTGGCTGATCACGTTGGCTGCGCCGAAGATGTTGCGATGCTGCGTGCGCTGATTGATGAAAATGATACGGTAAATGAGATTGTGCGGCAGTCCAGCATTGCCCGTTGGCTATGAGCACCACTGAATGAGCGAGTGCGTATCGTCAATGCCAATAAAAAGGCCAGCCTCATCGGGCTGGCCTTTTCTTCTATTGTCGGTGAACGGCTATCGGTGACCGGTGTTTATTCCGCACGATCCAGATACAGCTGCTCGACCTGATCCAGACCGGATACGGTGCAATCCAGCGGAGTCACTCGACCGTTCTGCAGGCTGTAACACCAGCCATGGATGACTAGCTCCTGCTCGTTCAGCCATGCCCGCTGGATCACATTGGCACGGGTCAACTTGCGTACCTGACGACGAACGTTGAATTCGCACATCCGATCGACCTGCTGATCGTGAGGCAGGTGAGCCAGCTCGCTGCGGCGGCGTGAGTATTCTTCACGGATATCCAGCAGCCAGTTATCGACCATGCCCGTGGTACCGCCGGGCGTCATGGCGGTCTGGACGCCGCCGCAGCCATAATGGCCGACAACGAGAATATGTTTTACCTTTAGGACTTCGACAGCGTACTGGATCACGGACATCGCGTTGATGTCAGTGGGGTAGACCATATTGCCCACATTGCGGTGTACGAACACTTCGCCCGGGGGAAGGTCAATGATCTGGTTGGCAGGTACACGGCTATCAGAGCAGCCAATCCAGAGGAAATCGGGCGATTGCTGATGCTGGAGCCGGGAAAAGAACTCGGCGTCCTGCTCAGCCATACGATCAGACCAGAGGACATTGCGTTCCAGCAGGTCCTGGATCTCAGGGTGTGCTTGACACATGGCAGACTCATCTTCCAAATGTAAATCAGTGGATGTACAGCATAACGCATCTAACCTTAGTAGTACGGTATGCTTTTAAGGTGTGACGCTTACTTTCCCTGTAAGGATGAGTATTATTCACGTCTCTCTATTTGCAACCCGCTGACAAGGAGCATCGGCAGCATGGCAGAATACGATTATCAGCTTTTCGTGATCGGAGCAGGCTCTGGCGGCGTACGCGCTGCGCGTACGGCAGCTTCACGTGGCGTCAAGGTTGCCGTTGCCGAAGACCGCTATTTAGGCGGTACGTGTGTGAATGTCGGCTGTGTTCCTAAGAAACTTTATAGCATCGCTGCACATTACCATGAAGATTTTTCAGATAGTGAAGGCTTCGGCTGGACGCTAGAGCAGGCCCCACGCTTTACGTGGGCCACCCTGCGTGATCACAAGAAGGATGAGATTTCACGCCTGAACGGGATCTACCAACGCCTGCTGGACAACTCAGGCGTGACGACAATCGAAGGGCGTGCGCGTATCGTCGACGATCATCACGTCGAAGTGAATGGCCAGACATACAGTGCTGAAACGATTCTTGTCGCTGTGGGCGGGTGGCCATGGCGCCCGGACATTCCTGGCAGTGAACATATGATCGACTCCAACGCCGTATTCGACTTGCCGGAGTTCCCGCAGCGCTTTCTCGTCTACGGCGGAGGCTATATCGCCGTCGAGTTCGCGAGTATTTTCAATGGACTGGGAGCCGATACCACACTGGTTTATCGTGGTGAGCTGTTCCTGCGCGGATTCGATCACGAAGTGCGCGAGTTCACTCGCGACGAGATGGCCAAAAAAGGTGTCACACTGACGTTCGATACGTCGATCAACCGCATCGACAGGCAGGCCGACGGTTCACTGCACGTCACGTTGGATAACGGCGATGCCATCGAGGTGGATCAAGTGCTGTGTGCAACAGGGCGCCGGCCACATTTCGACGGTTTGGGGCTGGATAATATCGGCGTCGAGCTGACCGATAGTGGCAAACTTAAGGTCGATGACTACTACCGCACTGCTACCCCATCGGTATGTGCTCTGGGCGATATTATCGAAGGGCCAGAACTGACCCCTGTCGCTCTGGCACATGCCATGCGTTTTGTCAGCTACCACTATGAAAACGTTACTCCATCACCGTTCGATGCTGGCCACGTTGCGACGGCCGTGTTCTGTCATCCTAATATCGGTACCGTTGGGGTCAGCGAAGAGCGCGCTCGCGAACAGTTCGACACGATTCGTGTCTACAGCACCTCGTTCCGCCCGATGAAGCATACGCTTTCGGGACGCGACGCACGCTGCTTGATGAAACTGATTGTCGACGATGCCAGCGACCGCGTCGTTGGCGCGCATATGGTGGGGGACGATGCAGGAGAGCTTATCCAAGGGATTGCTATTGCCGTACGGGCAGGGCTGACCAAAGCTGATTTCGATGCCACGATAGGCATTCATCCTACAAGCGCCGAAGAATTCGTCACCATGCGTACACTGACACGCCACTGATGAATCAAAGCAAGGTGGATCGTTAAGAGGCTTTGCTCTGATAACAAGGTTGTCGCTGTCGATAGCGCTTATCCGTTATCTACCCAATAGAAGCCGCCTGACGTAGATGTCTGGCGGTTTTTTATTGTCCTGGATAGATGTATTTCATATTGTTTTAGGAAATAGAAATATAGATTTTTTGGCTGATCGCTAGTTATTATACGGATGCTTTATTGATTGTATTAAATTGCATTAACTGTCACATAAAAAATATGTCTTGCAAGAGATTGTTTAATAACCTGAGCGATTACTTTTGCCCTTTCTAAAGTAGATGGCTTTTGCCGCAATTTTTTGGTTTGAAGCCCCCTCAATGTGGGGTTATGAAACATGCTTTAACAATAGAGCTAGGGATAAAAAGCCTGCCTATATAAAAAAGGCAAAGGCAAAGGCAAAGGCAAAGGCAAAGGCAAAGGCAAAGGCAAAGGCAAAGGCAAAGGCAAAGGCAAAGGCAAAGGCAAAGGCAAAGGCAAAGGCAAAGGCCAAGGCCATTATATAGGCGGTATAAAATTTTTATTTTTATGATGTTAAGATGGCAGCTTTCACGATTAACACTGAAATTAATTTTTATATATCGGGTCTTTTTAACGGCTATATCAAGTCGCAATAGGTTGTTGCCATTTCGTGCCAACGTATAAAACAATCAAGCGGATATAACTCGTATCGTATTTATATTTGGTGATTGTAGACTCAAATAATAGGCCGTGTCCCTCTTTTATTGAATAGGTGCTTAACTTAAAAGGTACAGCATATGCACACGCTTCCGTGTGCGTCATTCACTATAAAAGGAATCTTATATGCACGACAACACACCTATTCATTGTCACATGGTCAAAAAAACGATCTTGAGTGTAGGTTTTCTGCTGGTCGCTGTCAGCTTGGCCAATACCGTAGGTGCGCAAGATCTAGGCGGCTTCTGGCAAAGCAGTGAAATGAGGGGATCCGGCACCGAGGAGCCTTCTCGCGCTGAGGTTTGGAGCAATCAGTGGCGCAGCGCCTATAACCGATGCAAGAGTGCGTTTGCTGACACTCGCTCAGTGCGCCTTGAACGCGTGATAGCCAGTCGCCTTGGTACTGGGCGGTTCAATATGACCGGTGAGTGGATTTGTAGTAACGACGCATAACTGTCGTTGAGGGAGAATACAGCCGCGCCCTTCAGTGGAGAAGGGCGCGGCTATTGCGTTTCTGGGATACGGATCAGTGACGGAAGTGGCGCTTCCCGGTGAAGATCATAGCGATGCCAGCTTCGTTGGCAGCTTGGATAACCTCTTCATCACGGATGGAACCGCCGGGCTGAATAACGGCCTTGATCCCGACACTGGCGGCGTTGTCGATGCCGTCGCGGAACGGGAAGAAGGCGTCAGAAGCCATAACGGCGCCTTCAACCTGTAGACCGGCATGCTCGGCCTTGATGGCAGCGATGCGGGCAGAGTTGACGCGGCTCATCTGACCCGCCCCTACACCGATGGTGCGTTCGTCACGGGCATAGACAATGGCGTTGGACTTCACGAAATGCGCGATATGCCAAGCAAACAGCAGATCGCGGTATTCCTGTTCGGTCGGCGCACGGTCAGTGACGACGTGGAACTCGCTTTCATCGTCGACACCTGCATCTTGCGTCTGGACCAGCAGGCCGCCCGTCACGCGCTTCATGTCCCACTGCGGCTGTGCCGATGTGCTGAAATCACCGCATTCGAGTACGCGAACATTAGGCTTGGCCTGCGTCACGGCCAAAGCTTCTGGTGTGATGCGAGGTGCGATGATGACCTCGACAAACTGCTTACCGATGATATCGCTGGCCGTATCAGCATCCAGCGGACGGTTAAAAGCAATGATGCCCCCGAAGGAGGACTCAGGGTCGGTTTCGAAGGCCCGGGCATAGGCTGTGCGGATACCGCCTTCTTCATCACTGACCGTAGCGACACCACATGGGTTGGCATGTTTGACGATAACACAGGCCGGCGCTTCAAAGCCTTTGACCGCTTCGAGTGCAGCATCAGTGTCGGCGATATTATTGTAGGACAGAGCTTTGCCTTGCAGCGCCTTGGCTGTAGAGATGCAGCCTGCTGGTGGATGCGGCTCGGTATAGAACGCGGCCTGCTGGTGCGGATTTTCGCCGTAGCGCAGGGTGCTCTGCAGATGCAGCTCCGGCTGCCATTCGGTCGGGAACTCGTCTGGCGTCACCGTGGTATCGCCGCGCTGGCAATGCTGCAGATAGTGAGCGATGGCAGTGTCATAGGCTGCAGTATGCGCGAAGGCCTTGCAGGCGAGACGGAAGCGCGTTTCGTGGTCGACCTTACCGTCGTAGCGTTCGAGCGTATTGATCAGAGCAGAGTAGTCCGCTGGATCGACGACGATGGTCGTGTGGCTGTGATTCTTGGCGCAGGAGCGCACCATGGCTGGGCCGCCGATATCGATATTTTCAATAGCATCTTCGAACGAGCAGTCAGGGCGAGCAACAGTGGCTTCGAAGGGGTAAAGATTGACAACGACCATGTCGATGGGAGGAATGTCTCGCGCTTTCATGACGCCATCATCAATGCCGCGGCGTCCCAAGATGCCACCATGGATACGAGGATGCAGGGTTTTGACGCGACCGCCCATAATTTCTGGGAAACCGGTGTGCTCGGAGACTTCCGTCACTTCGATCCCGTGTTCTTTGAGCGTGCGGTAGGTTCCGCCTGTAGACAGCAGCTCGACTCCGTGTCCGATAAGCGCTTGAGCGAGCGGTACTAGCCCTTGCTTGTCCGAAACGCTCAACAAGGCACGACGAACGGGTGTCAACGACATGGTAGATGATCTCCTGGGCAAAGTAGTAGACAGACACTGCATAAATGACACGTTTGCCCTGAGGTCTTGCCTCCTTCTGCGGGAGGTTACAACCGCAGGGATACTGTTTTTTCCAAGAGCGTATCGTCGCTTTTGGAAACAAACAGATATAGCTTGCCCTGCACAGGGCAAGCCCTCAATAGAACATCGAAAGTACAGCAGAATGGCGTGAAAAAACAGTCCCTGCATGCACTGTTCGGGCCTGAGAGACAGCCTTTTGATGTGATGAAATGTGCTATAGGCCCAAGAATAGAGGCCTTGCACAAGGGATTGGCTATCAGTAAAGGTGTGCTAAAAAAAAAGATGAGGTGTTGAATAAAACGGATGGGTGGTGCGCTTTGTCCAATGGGTAATAGCTGAAATTCGTAGTACCTAATGCGTGTGGGCGGTTTTAGTTCGCTTCACGGCAATGGCACTAGGCTGTATCTGAAAGATCATAGTTGTTTCAACCGGTACAGGTCTTGGTATTTGGATGATCAATTTGATCAATATCAGAGCCGACTGGTCAGCCAGCGGAGTGGGCAAAGCAAAAAAGGGATCAATAGAACTTCGCGCTCATGCGTCATGGGCGTAGTCGAAGAGAGGGCACTTCTGGGCGCTCATGCAAAAGAAGCCCGTGCATTATCCTACCGAGAGAGGGCGTTCGGGGTGCGAGTGTCACCTGCTAACGAATGGCTATGGGGGCGCTTTTTTCCGGCGTCAACATGCATGATAGCCGTGCCGTTGACAGCGTTACTGGAAGCTGTGCCTAAGCTGCAGGCGCTGGCGGCATCGTCCGAACAAGCTATACACTACAAAGCCTATGACTACCTGAGTTGTAGGGAAGCCTGTATTGCTCAATGCATCACGCTGCGCATAGCTGCCGAGGCAAGGACAGTTGAATCGAATGTCAAAATAGAGTTTTTTAACATTAATAGGAAAATAAAATAAATACAAGGTCAAGCATCATTCACTAAAGCAATAAATATAATAAAATTATGTGATTGATATAGAAAGGCCCGCTGACAGCGGGCTAGGGGAGTATTTAGTGTAAAAGATTAAGGTAGATAGCTTTTACAATCGCCGAGGTTTTATTTGGAGCATTTAATTTAAGCATGGAATTTCTTAAATGAAAGTTTACAGTACTGCAGCTTAAATTTAGTATCATTCCGATTTCGTCTGCCGTTTTTCCATCACCTGACCACCTTAATACTTCTTTTTCTCGTTCTGAAAGTTTAATATTTTCATTGTGCTTTTTTTGATTTATTTTTGTCAAAATAATCGTGGAAATATATTGCATTTTAAAATATACATTATCAATATCTTTTTGAGATATTGGCGCAGACGTATCTAGCCAAAGCATACTAAATGAGGATTTGCTCTCTATAAATGATTGCGCTCAACCTCCATAATGACCCCATCCATAATATTCATCACATAAATCAGGTACTTTAGAGTACATGTCATCATTCATTGTACCTAGCCAATAAATAGGCTCTATCGTTTGAGAACAATGAAGTGGTACTGGAGCATTGTCATAGCCACCATTTGCATGTTTTTCTACTACATCATCTTCTATAGTATTAATTGCCAATGTCGTTCTATTCGACATTGGTAAAGGAATTTCTGTTCTCCAGCCAGCACTTTCAAAACCAAATTTTTTGGTTGTTTTGAGAGCATAGTCTAGGACATCTTGCATAGTGATGGCTTTTTCTAAATCATTGTATAAATCTATCTGCCACTGGCTGTTCATTTCTCCACCCCCTTTACGACGTTCTTTATCTCATTACTGTAAAGAAATCAAGCTGAATAGCTACTGAACTAAAAGGCAGCTGTAAAGAAATAGACACACTAATGAGGTGGGTCTATGGGCGGGCTTCTTATTTTTTACGTTGACTTCAACACAGCTTACGAAGCATAAGCCTTGTTAGCTGCGCGATCCCAGCCACCGCTGATATTGACTCCAGCTTGGCCGGTTGCACGGCTTTGCTAAGTTTAAGTTAATGAGATGCGCCCATAGTTGAAATTCACATGCTCAAGGGGAAGGTCATCATGAGCGTTCCCAAACGCTGAGACGTTTGTAATAACTACTTCTTCTAGTTTTATTTGAAGGTATTTTTCTTGCTTACTGCCGGCCCTGTTGATGTAATGGATAAAATGTTAGCACTTTTTCTGTCATTCGTACCAAGCGCGCATACCCAAATTGTACAAAATGATGCCTACAGCTACGTTTCTAACGTCGCTGTAGGTGAGGTCGTAAACTGCAATAAAGACGCTCAATTGATATGGAGGTTAATGGAGAAGATTGAGGTAAATAGCTTTAACAATTGCATTTGTTTTATTTGGAGCATTGAGTTTGTACATTGTTTTTCTAAGATGAAAGTTTATAGTGCTGTGACTTAAATTTAATATTTGTGCTATTTCATCAGCAGTTTTACCATCACCACTCCATTTTAAAACTTCTTTTTCGCGCTCTGATAACTGTATATTATTTTTGCTTTCTTGTCTTATCCTACTTATAGCACTATGAACGGCAATTGTAATCTACTCTAGATTGAAGTTGACATGGTTTTCAAGATAAGATTGAGCCATTATTTCTGGGCCATCTACAATAAACATACTAAATTGCCCGCTACCTTCATTTACAGATTGTGCCCATCCTCCTTTATGCCCCCAGCTAAAATATTCTTCTACTAACTCAGGGTCTTTTTCGAAGATTGCACCTTCATTTTTTCCAGTCCATATCGCTGGAATATTTGTTTTTGAGCAATGCATGGTTACTGGAGCTTTATCGTAGCCACCGGAACTGTTTTTTTGATTAACTTTATCTTCGTTAGTACCCAAAACATAAGTTTTTCTATTTACTAAAGGCATTGCAAATTTTGTTTTGAATGTACAAAATTCAAATCCTAAAGGTTTAACTATTTTTAAGCTAGCATCCAAAACATCTTGCATATCAGTCGCACTTTGTAAATCATTAAACAAGTCTATCTGCCACTGACTATTCATTTTGTCGCACCCCGTTTTTGACGTTCTTTATCTCGTTACTGTAAAGAAATCTACGTGCGAAACCACTGCACGAAAGAACAGCTACAAAAAATAGACCCACTCAAAAGGTGGGTCTATATATGGGGAGGAAGTAGAGAGAATTATGAACATCTAAAGCTTACACACACTTTCTCTTCCACTTGACCATCACAAATATAATGTTTTTATATATTTCATTTTTTACATTGATTTCAACACAACTTACGAAGCATACGCCTGAAAAATATAAAGTATGCGGCTATTTTTTGAATTCGATTAGTATAAATTTAATTATTCTTACAGCAATGCAAACAATAAATGCACTTACAGCTATCTGCAAAGATAGGGCTATCATATCTATATTGTCGTAAGCATCTTCTCCATCGCCAATATTCATCCAAACACTGTGTTCTGCTATAAAGTCAGATAATGCTGAAAATGGAATAATGAAAGTTACGGCAAATGTCGCAAAGATATAGAGAACTAATTTTGCTATTTTCTTCATGCTACATATCCTTGGGGTCAGGAGAAATATTGTATTATTGAATAATCAGGATGGCCAATAACTCTTAGAGACTGTTTCATAACCGGAACGATGGCTTCTACCTTTTCTAAAATAGACGGCTTTTAGCGCAGATTTGTGGTTTGAAGTCCCTTCAATGACACGGGCATTGGAGCTATGAAACATGCACTTATTCATTCAGCTTAGAGGGGAGCGATGGTCATTGAAGAGGGCTGGGCGGTTAACGTCCAGAAAACTGATCCTAGCCACTATTGAACACTACTGGTATGGCTTGAACTTTTTTGTGCGCTACACGCTACATAGCCAAAGTTATTTTTTAGCGTGTATACAGCCTATCGCCGTGACCTGTCTCTTGGTTGAGCAATACATGTCACGGCGTGTCACTGGCAGTGGTGCCAATAAGGCTGATGCAGGAGTAGAGGAGGGCGGTTACAGCAGGTTGTACTGTTTGAGTTTCTTGCGCAGTGTGCCGCGATTGAGTCCGAGCATCTGCGAGGCGTGCGTTTGGTTGCCGTGCACGTAGTCCATGACACTGCTGAGCAGGGGGGCTTCGACTTCGGCCAGTACCATGTCATACAGGTCGGTTACCGTCTCTCCGTCCAGATGATGGAAATAGCGCTGCATTGTTGCGGCAACGGTCTCGCGTAGCGTCGCCTGCGATTCCTGCACAGCGTGCTGCGGGGCAGAAGAGGCGGGATGCGTGTCGGCGTGCTTTGGTTGTGTATCGTGACTCATGATGTCTTTCTCACATGCTGGCGCATATTGGCGACAGAAATGCGTGCACGAACGCGCGCTGTTGCTCTGGCGTCTCGAGTGCATTGAAACGGGCGCGAGCCTGTTGGCCTTCTGGTAGGGTCTGAAGGTACCAGCCCACATGCTTTCGGGCGATGCGCACGCCCATATAATCGCCGTAGTGTTGGTATAGCGCGCTTAAGTGCGTCTGCATAACCGCGAGCCGTTCGTCGGCAGAGGGGGGGGCCAGATGCTCTCCCGTCTGCAGGTAGTGAACGATCTCCCTGAACAGCCATGGGTTCCCTTGGGCGCTGCGGCCGATCATGACAGCATCAGCCTTAGTGTGTTGCAGAACGCGATAGGCCTTTTCCGGTGAGTCGATATCGCCATTGGCGAATACCGGAATATCGATGGCCTGCCGGATAGCAGCGATCGTGTCGTATTCCGCTTCGCCAGTATAGCGTTGTTCACGCGTACGGCCGTGAACGGCGAGCGCTTGAATGCCCAGTGACTCGGCTAGCCGAGCGATGCGAATGCCGTTGCGCGTATTTTCGCACCACCCCGTACGGATCTTGAGCGTGACCGGTACGTCGACGGCAGATACTACGGTGGCTAAGATATCGCCGACCAGTCGTTCATCGCGTAGCAGCGCTGAGCCGGCAGCCTTGTTGCACACTTTCTTAGCCGGACAGCCCATGTTGATGTCGATGATCTGGGCACCGTGCTCGACATTGCCTCGTGCTGCGTCTGCGAGCATCTCGGGATCGCCGCCGGCGATCTGAACGATGCGGGGCTCGGGTTCGCCACGATGGTCAAGGCGCAGCTTCGACTTTGCCGTATGCCATAGGTTCCGGTCGGAGGTGACCATTTCCGACACGGTTAGCCCCGCGCCCAGCTGTCGGCACAGCTGACGAAAAGGACGATCCGTGACACCGGCCATCGGAGCCAGAATGCACGGTGTCGTCAGCGCATAAGGGCCAATGGTGGGCAGTCGCGGCGGCAGAACGGTAAAGCTCATGCGTTTACATCACTCCGGGCGGTAACCATCGACGCGAATCCAGCCTTCACGATCTACCGGTGGCTTGACGAACAGGCCCTGTGCTTCATACGCCGCAACGATATCATTGGCTTGGTTGGCCAGAATGCCGGACAACGCAAAGCGGCCACCGGGGGCAATATAGCCAGCGATCATAGGCGCCAGTTCGACGAGTGGTCCAGCCAAAATGTTGGCCACAACGATATCGTAGGTTTCCTGCGGTGCATTTTCGGGGTAGTGCAGGGTGAACTGCGCGTCCTCGATGGCGTTGCGTTGAGCATTGTCGCGGCTGGCGAGCAGGGCTTGTGGGTCGATGTCGGTGCCGCGGGCATAGCGCGCGCCCAGCTTGAGGCCTGCGATTGCCAGAATGCCAGAACCGCAGCCTACATCCAGCAGGGTATGATCTTGTAGAACACCTTCCACGGCTTGCTGGTCCAGCCATTCCAAGCACAGTGCTGTGGTCGGGTGCGTGCCGGTGCCGAAGGCAAGGCCGGGATCAAGGATGAGGTTGACGGCATTCGGTTCGGGCGGTTCGTGCCAGCTCGGAACGATCCATAAACGTTCGCCCATACGCAGCGGATGGAAGTCGTCCATCCAAACACGCGTCCAGTCCTGATCTTGTAGGATCTCGTAGTCGATCTGTGGAGCGGGGACCTCTGGCAGCTGACTAGCCCAGCCTTGTTGTACACGACTGAGCATGCCGTCAACGCCTTCAAGGTCGTCATACAGCCCTTTCAGTACGGTATGTGCCCATAATGGCGTGGTGCCGCGCTCAGGTTCAAATACCGGTGTGTCCTCGGCATCTTCGAGCGTGATGGCGCAAGCACCCTCATCGGTCAGCAGTGATTCGAGCAGATCGGCGTGTTCAGGATCGATACAGGCCTTGAGCTGAAGCCATGCCATGGCAGCAATACCTCGGTAAGCACGGCCAGTGTCGCGATAAAACGACACTGGCGTGAAAGTCAGAAGAGAGAAGCATGCAGGCAGCTATAAAAGCTGCACCTGCGAAAAGAGCGGCACCTGGCCGCTCTTTCGAAGCGAAATAACAGGCCCTGGTTTATACCAAAAGGCCTGCCGATTTTCACTCAGTGCTTTTTCGACGCCAGCGAATTTTCTAGATAGTGGATGTTGACGCCGCCCTTGATGAAGGCTTCGTCACGCACCAGACGCTGTTGCATCGGGATATTCGTCTTGATGCCTTCCACCAAGATCTCATCGAGGGCGTTGCGCATGCGTGTCAGCGCGCTAGCACGGTCATCGCCCCACGTGATCAGCTTGCCGATCAAAGAGTCGTAGTACGGCGGAACGGTGTAGCCGGTGTAGATATGGGAGTCCATACGTACGCCGATACCGCCCGGTGCGTGGTAGAAGGTGATCTTGCCGGGAGACGGCATAAACGTATCAGCATCTTCGGCGTTGATGCGGCACTCGAAGGCGTGACCACGCAGCTTGATATCTTCCTGACGAATGGACAGCGGCAGACCGGAAGCGACGCGCAGCTGTTCCTTGACGATATCAACACCGGTCACCATTTCAGTGACGGGGTGTTCGACCTGCACGCGGGTGTTCATTTCGATGAAGAAGAAACGACCATTTTCGTACAGGAATTCGAACGTACCGGCACCACGGTAGCCAATTTTGATGCAGGCATCGACGCAGGACTTGAGCACGTGCGCACGCGCTTCAGGATCGACACCCGGTGCTGGAGCTTCTTCCAGTACCTTCTGGTGGCGACGCTGCAGCGAGCAGTCACGGTCGTAAAGATGGACAGCATTCCCTTGTCCGTCAGCCAGCACCTGAACTTCGATGTGGCGCGGGTTTTCCAGGAATTTCTCCATGTAGACCACGTCGCTACCGAATGCGGCATTGGCTTCGGTCTTGGTGACGCTGACCGCTTCCAGCAGTTCGCTTTCTTCACGCACGACGCGCATACCGCGACCACCACCACCTGCGGCAGCTTTGACGATGACCGGGTAGCCGATGCGGCGACCGAAGTCGATGATCTTCTGATCATCGGCCGGCAGCGGGCCATCGGAACCGGGGACGGTCGGTACGCCAGCGGCTTTCATAGATTCGATAGCCGATACCTTGTCACCCATTAGACGGATGACGTCGGCGGTCGGGCCGATGAAGGCGAAACCAGAGCGCTCTACCTGCTCGGCAAAGTCGGCGTTCTCGGACAGGAAACCATAGCCAGGATGGATGGCGGAGGCGTCGGTGACCTCAGCGGCAGAAATCAGTGCCGGAATGTTGAGGTAGGACTGGGCCGGGGAAGCCGGGCCGATGCAGACGGCTTCGTCTGCTAGGCGGACGTGAATGAGGTCACGATCGGCTTTCGAATGAACGGCCACCGTTCTGATGCCGAGCTCCTTGCATGCACGCAGGATACGCAGTGCAATTTCGCCGCGGTTGGCGATCAGTACCTTTTGCAACATGATCTTCTCGCAGATTCGGTGAGACAGGTGCAGCAAGACACCCTGTCAGGCGCAGTGCGCTGCTGACAGGGGCAAGTGGCTCAGAGGATGGTAACCAGCGGCTGGTCGAATTCGACCGGCTGACCGTCTTCAACGAGTACGGCACCGATGATGCCGTCCTTGTCCGCTTCGATCTGGTTCATCATCTTCATGGCTTCGACGATGCAGACGGTATCGCCCTTGCGGACCTGCTGACCTTCTTCAACGAACGGTTTAGCGCCCGGCGCGGAAGCGCGGTAGAAGGTGCCGACCATCGGAGAGTTGACCGCGTGGCCTGCCGGAGCGGCAGGCGCTGCCGGTGCTTCTGCGGCAGCAGGTGCGGGAGCGGCAGGTGCTGCGGCTTGAACCGGCTGCGGAGCAGAGTAGTAAGCGGTGACCGGTGCCTGGCCGCCTACCTGGCTGAAGTTGCGGCTGATGCGGACGGATTCTTCGCCTTCCTGAATTTCGATTTCGCTGACGTTGGATTCTTCCAGCAGTTCGATCAGTTTTTTGACCTTGCGAATGTCCATGTGTAATTCAGTTCCGATAGCTGTGAAATGAATACCCCTGTGCCTTGGGACAGCAGGAGCGTAGATCAAGAGGGCTTAGCGCGTGAGTCGTGCAGAGGTCAGCGATAAGGGTGACGCTGTTAACCTGTGCAAGAACTTCGAAGATCGCTTCATGATAGTCGAAGATATGCCCGCTCAGCCGATGGAGATGGAGTTTGCCGAAAATTAAAGGCAGTGTCTAGTCATGGCTGAGCACGACGTGATGCGTTCAGCACCGCGCGCAGGTGGTTTTCCACTTCTTCTCGCGAACGTTCGCCGACGATACGCTCATCGGCAGCCTCTTGTCCCTCAACGAAAAATAGAACGCCTGGGGGGCCAAATAAACCGTGGTCTCGCAGAAATTCGAGCGTCTTTTTGTCAGGATGCGTGACATCCAGTCGAAAACCCCGAAAAAGACTCAGAATTGGCTGCAATTCGGGCGCTGCATATACCGTGCGCTCCATCTGCTGGCAGCTGGTGCACCAATCTGCATAGATATCAATCAGTAGCGGCTGACTTGAGCTGTCGTTCAGTACGCGCTGCAACGTCTCTATACGGTTGATGCGAGGCCAAGGCGAGGCTGTATCGGAAGAGGGCCTTAAGCGTGGCTCAGTGGTGGCTGTAGCGGTAAAAGAGGCCAATGGGCGAAGTGGGTCGTGACCGCCAGCCGCTGCGCCTGCAATACAGGCGACACTCCATATGGCTACTGCCCAGCCAGTGACCTGCAGTAGTGCTCGGCTTCCTTGTTGGGGTGGCAAGCCTGCGCCCAGTAGTCGCGCCCCACCCAGTCCCCAGATGCCCCATAGCAGCAGAGTGCATGCTGGCGGCAGGATGCGGGCCAGTAGCCATAGTGCTGTGCCCAGTAGCATCAACCCGAACAGGCCCTTGACCGTGGTCATCCATGCGCCTGCACGTGGCAGCAGTCCCGCCCCGAATGTACAGCAAATAATGATGGGGGTGCCCATGCCTAGCGCAAGTGCCACCAGCCCCAGCATGGCCATAACGACGTTGCCTGTTGTGCTGAGGTAGACCAACACGCCGGCCAACGGGGCAGACAGGCATGGGGAGAGCACCAAGGTTGAAAGCGCGCCGGTAGCGACCGTACCGATCAGGCCGCGTTGATGCAGACGATCATTGGCATTTTGCATGCGCATGGACAGCCACAGTGGCAGTCGCAGCTGATAGAGATCGAACAGCCAGCCCGCTGCCACAATGCAGGCAACCGCCATCGGAACCAGTACCCAAGCGCGCTGTAATTGGGCTTGCAGTTGCAGGCTGCTGCCGAACAGTCCTACTACTAGACCCAATAGCGCGTAGGCGATGACCATGCCTACCACGTACGCCAGCGACAGGCCCAGCGCTTGGCGTCGAGACGGTGTGCGGCCCACCACGATCGCACAGGCGATGGGCAGCATGGGCAGCACGCAGGGCGTAAAGGTTAGGCCAATACCCGCCGCAAAAAGCACCAGTAGTGTCCAGGGTGACAGCGCGGGGGCTATTGGGGGGGCGCTGAGGACCTTATTCGTAGTGCTGGGGTGCGGGGGGGCAGAAGATGTAGCGCTTGCCGGTGCGCTGAGCGTTTTTTGCATGGGCGGGTAGCACAGCCCCGCTTCGGCGCAGCCCTGATAGCGGATGTCGATAGGGGCCGAATTGCTCTGCCAGTCGGGCAGTGTGATGCGTGCTTGGTCGTGATAGACCGAGACCAGGCCAAATGCGGGGTCGTCTTTCTGCTGAGGAGGACTGAATTGGGCGCGGTCGGTAATATCCTGACCCGCTTGAGTGAGATGAATGCGATCCCGGTACAGGTAGTAACCTGGGGCTGCCTCAAGCGCAATGTACGGGCCGTGTTCGCTTTCGGCACTATCGACCTTGAACGCTTGGTCCGGTGGCAGAAACGATGGCGTGGCTGGCGTTGCGGTGTCGGCCACTAGGTGGCGCTGAATGATGGACGGCGGCGTATTGTCGGCATGGGCTGACAGAGAGAACAGCGGTAGGATCAGCGTCCACAGGCATAATAGCCGAGTACAGAAGCGAGGCATGGGCATGCAGAAAAGTGCTCCGCGCGTAAAGGGAAGAGCGGCAAAGAGAGGGATCGCTGGCCGACAACATGGCAAGCCTGCGTGGATAAGCAAGAAGCGCCCCTGAACGGAGCGCTTCGTAGCACGTCAAGGCCGCATCATTTCTGTGCGTTGTAGGCCTCAACGGCTTTGAGGATGGCGTCGCGTGCTGCCTGAGCGCCTTCCCAGCCGTCAACCTTGACCCATTTGCCTGCTTCGAGGTCTTTGTAGTGCTCGAAGAAGTGGGCAATTTGCTGGCGCAGAAGTTCCGGAAGATCGGTCACTTCTTTGACATCATTGTACAGCGTGGTGAGTTTGGCGTGCGGTACGCAGACCAGTTTGGTATCTTCACCGGCTTCGTCGGACATGTTCAGCATGCCGACGGCACGAGCGCGGATGACGCTACCCGGCTGAACAGGATACGGCGTAACGACCAGTGCATCGAGGGGGTCACCGTCGTCAGCCAGTGTGCGAGAGATGTAACCGTAGTTGGCCGGATAGAACATCGGAGTGGCCATAAAGCGGTCGACCATCAGCGCATCGAAATCCTTGTCGATTTCGTATTTGATCGGCGTGTGCTGTGCCGGAATTTCGATGACGACGTAGATGTCATCGGGCAGTGACTTGCCCGCAGGGATGTCTTTGAAACTCATGAAGAAAGGCCTTGATGTCATGAATACAGGTTGAAGGTGCGGCAGTTGGCTCAAGCGCAGGCACTTGACGCACACATATACCTTGAGCCGCTGTCCGTGGACAGCGCCAGAGTATACGAAGTCGTTGCGGGGATTACCAATCTGCCGATAAGCAATCCGCTGAATTATCGTTTCGAGACGGCATGTTTCGTGGCTTTGGCGAAAGATGCCCCCGACTTTTTGCGCATCGAAAACAGGCGCGTGTCTCTCTATTATATGTTCCCTTATGTTGCATGGAGACGTTTCGTTGGCACATCAACTGATACTGAGCTCTGGGCAAGCTTTCGTGGCCGCCATGCCTCGCCATCACCGTTCTTTCATGGCGGTGCAATGCCCTCAGGTATTGCCGGAGCCACAGTACGGAGGATGCGCCGTCATCGCTGACTCCCCGTCACGCAATGCCATTGCCCGTCAGGCGGCGGATCTGGCGGTGCGAGGGTTCATCGACGATTACTATTCCACGCCGGAGCACTGGGACACCAAGTATGCGGTGCATCGTGTACTGCGTGCGCTCAATATGTGGTGCTATAGCCAGAGCCGCTTTATCCGCGGTGGCAGCTATGTCAGTGCCTTCTCCACCATGATCTTTAAGCGCGACATGGCACACCTGTTCCATGCTGGGGATACCCGTGTCTACCGTATCCGTGGCGCGGAATGCGATCAGCTGACGCGTGATCACATTACCGAGCTGGGCGGCTATCGCTATCCTTCGCGAGCGCTGGGGATGGACGTCAATCTCGATATCGAATACATGCGCCTGCCGGTCAAGCCGGGGGACATCTTCCTGTTCACCACTCAGGCGGTGAACGGCACGCTTACGCCTAGTGACTATGTGCAGGTCATCAGTCAGCATGCCATCGACCTGGATGAAGCCTGTCAGCAGCTCTGCCACCGTGCTAGCGAGCAGGCCAGCGAACGTGGTTATGGCGACGATTCGTTTTGCTTCCAGTTGGTGCGTGTCGATCAGATCGAAGCGACTTCCGATGAACAGCAGCAAACAGCATCGCTGCTGGACGGGGAGCCTCCGGTGCCTCCCGAGCTGCGCGTGGGGGATGAACTGGACGGTTACCTGATCGAAGAGGTCACGCAACGTACCGAGAAAGTGCGCATTTATCGGGTGTTGGATCCTGACAGTGGGCGCCGTTTCGTACTCAAAACCATCAGCCCCCAATTGTCGCGGCGCAGCCCGTTTCTCAAGCATTTCGTGCACCAGCGTGAGCTGATCGAACGCGTCCGCTCACCGTTTATCAATCGCGTGGCCAATCCTCCACGCCCGCGCAACTACTATTACTATCTGCTGAACTACATCGAAGGTGATCTACTACCCGATTGGCTGCGTGCGCATCCGAACGTTTCTTACGAGCATCGTCTCGATCTGGCGCGCCAGATGTGCAAGGCGGTATCGACGCTGACGCACAACAATGTTATTCATCAGCGGCTGCGGCCCGAGTCGTTCTTGATCGACGCGCATGGCCAGATCATGCTGGTCGACTTTTCCGCCTGTGAAGACCGCGAACTGGCCTCCAAGCAGGAACTGCTATCGCTGACCTGCGATATCGGACTGACGCCGTTCAATGCGCCGGAGTATGCGCTGAACGGTGAAGTGGGGCGGCGTAGCGATCAGTTTTCCCTCGCGGCCCTGATTTACTGGTTGCTGAGCTATCGCTGGACTGGGCGTGAGCCACACGGTGAAATGCCGTATGACGTGCCGCTCGACAGTATCCGCAGCGAGGCAGCGCGTGCGCAGATGACCTATATTCCACTGCGCGAGCGTGTGCCAAGTGTCTCACCTGCGCTGGATGATGCGCTCCAGCGCGCGTTATCGCCGCGTCGTGGGCTGCGCTTCCGGCGTTTATCGGAGTTTCTGGTGGCGTTACGCCCAGAGCAGCGTCACCTTCAGCCCAAAGCGCGTTCCGGTTCGCGCTGGTGGCCTGTCGCGGTGGGCGTATTGATCGTGGTGTGGTTGATCACCTGGTGGTCGCGCTAGCGCAGGATACGGCTATCGCGCTGAAATACGATAATTTTCCCATTCTGGCTGCGCCTTTCGGTGTGCCGATCCGATATCCTGATATATGCGTGCGCCTTTTTAGGCGCATTTCATTTTTTGTCACGCACTGCCGGGCAGGGTGGGCGTGCTTCTCCTGAACCACAGGACAAAAGGCAATCCGACGCATGCATATTCATATTCTGGGCATCTGCGGTACGTTTATGGGTAGTCTGGCGCGTCTGGCGCGCGATGCAGGCCACCACGTCACCGGA
This sequence comes from Zymobacter palmae, assembly GCF_003610015.1. Classification (NCBI taxonomy): domain Bacteria; kingdom Pseudomonadati; phylum Pseudomonadota; class Gammaproteobacteria; order Oceanospirillales; family Halomonadaceae; genus Zymobacter; species Zymobacter palmae. The sequence goes on along the minus strand of NZ_AP018933.1, from coordinate 1,545,893 downwards.
TCGGATGCTCATGTCTATCCCCCGATGAGCACCCAGCTGGAAGATGCTGGTATTCATCTGATCGAAGGCTATTCTGCTGATAACCTTGAACCGACGCCCGATCTTGTTGTGATCGGGAATGCCATGTCGCGCGGTAATGCTGAGGTGGAGGCCGTATTGAATCGGCGCCTGCCGTATACCAGTGGGCCTCAGTGGCTGCGGGATCATATTCTGGGTCAGCGTCAGGTGCTGGCCGTAGCGGGCACGCACGGTAAGACCACGACCACTAGCATGCTGGCATGGATCCTGAGTGATGCGGGCCTCAATCCCGGCTTTCTAGTTGGCGGCGTGCCGCTCAACTTGGGAGTGTCTTCAGCGCTGGGCGATGCCAATGCGCCTTTTGTTGTCGAGGCCGATGAATACGACAGTGCTTTCTTTGACAAGCGCTCCAAGTTTGTTCACTACCGTCCCGATGTGGCCGTACTCAATAATCTTGAGTTTGATCATGCGGATATCTTCCCTGATTTGGCCGCTATTGAGCGCCAGTTCCATCATCTGGTGCGCACGGTGCCCGGTAACGGCCGTATCCTGCAGGCAGCGGGTGAGGCCGCGTTGGCGCGTGTTATCGCGCAGGGATGCTGGACGCCAGTTGAGCAGTTCGGTGCGGTAACGCACGATGGTTGTCAGTGGCAGTACCAACTGCATGATGCGCTGGGGCAGCGGTTCACACTGAGTTATACGGATCCGCAGCAAGGCGTTATACAGGCTGACGTGCAGTGGGCGTTGCACGGCGAGTACAACGTGCGCAATGCCCTAGCGGCCGCCGCCGCGGCTTACCATGCGGGCGTTTCTATGGCGCAGTCTGCTTCGGCACTGTCCCGCTTCAAGGCACCTCGTCGTCGTCAAGAAGTGCGTGGTGTGGTCAATGACATTGCCGTGATTGACGATTTCGCTCATCACCCGACCGCCGTGGCACTGACGCTGGCCAGTTGGCGTGCCATGGTTGATCAGCAGGGGCATGGTCGTGTGCTGGCCGTACTGGAACCGCGCTCCAACACCATGAAAATGGGCGCGCTGCGCGATCGGCTGGCGGCCAGTGTCGATGATGCTGATCTCAGCTTCTGGTACCGCCCGGCGGGGCTGGGGTGGTCGCTGGAAGACGTGACATGTGCGACACGAGCACCCGCGATGATCTGCGATGACGTGAACGCACTGGTCGACGCCCTTGTCGTCGAAGCGCGTCCCGGTGATCGTATCGTGGTGATGAGCAACGGTGGATTTGAGAATATTCATCAGCGCTTACTGGACGCACTGGCCGCTCGCCATTCGTAAGCCATCGGTTGTCAGCCGTGCATTATGAAAAAAAGCCCGCCTCATTTAGCTAATGAGGCGGGCTTTTTGTTGTCGTGTCGAGTCGACTTAGTGCAGTGGCAGCAGCCACATGCGCAGGGCCAGCAGCACGACCATGCCCAGCATGGGCAGCCATGCACCACACCAGCTCACTTCCTTGCGAGAGAACGCGTGATAGCTGATGTTGACGATCGCGTGCAGTGTCAGCCCCAGCAGTGCGCCTCCAATAAGATCGCTGAGCCAGTGGACGCCGTAGACCAAGCGCGACAGCCCCATCAGGGTCGCCAATGCTAGTGCCGTCCAGAAGCACAGGCTGCGCAGGCGCGCAGGAAGGTGGGCCATCAGGTAGGTCGCCATCAGGCAGCAGAAGATGGCCGCCCCTGATGTGTGTGAGCTGGGATAGGAGTAGGAGTGAAGTAGTCCTGACGGGCGAGGGCGATTCAACAGATGTTTAAGGCCCCAGTTCACGATCGGTACGGCCAGCATGGCACCTGCCCAGTGCAGGGCAATGGCGTAGTAGCGACGCCATGTCCACCAAATGATCCACGGTAGGCTGAGTGCCAGCAGACCGGGGCCATCACCGATCATGGAAGCGAATTTCGCGGCCGTCGTCATATAGGGCAGCTTGGCGAAATCCGCGAACAGATCACGGGTCATGGTATCGATGCCGAGCGGCAGAGGGAGCGCCTTCCAGACGATGAACGTCCATGCGATTAGGCAGGGAAGACTGATGCTCAGCAGCACGATGGCCCCTAGTGGGAAACCGTCGAACGGACTACTGAGCGCGTTCCAGAAGCGGCGGCGGCAGGAGGGCGCACGCATGCGGCGCTCCAGCGCGTAATAGAGCCGTGCTCCCGGCGCGAACAGTGTACGTCCCCACGACAGCAGAAACCCACCAACCAGAAAGGCCGCCAGCAACCCGCCGATCCAGATCGACGCTGCCGCTGAAAAGTGTGCATTCTGGCCCGCGCAGTAGCCGGGCAATAGATAGAGCGGTGCCCAACCAATGGCGGAAATGACGTTGACGACCAGAAAGCGTGACTGCGGCATCCGCATCATCCCCGCAATCATGGGAATGAGGGGGCGCACAGGGCCGACGAAGCGTCCGATCAAAATCGAACGGCCGCCGTGCTTGTTGAAGAACATTTGGCCGCGCGCCAGCCACGATGGGTGGCGGCTGAAGGGCCAGAGGCGCGGAATGCGATGGCACTGGGTTTTGCCCAACCAATAGCTGATGCTGTCGCCGACGGTAGCGCCGAGCGCTCCGCTTGCCAGCATCAGATAGACGTTCATGTCGATCTGGCCGGCGCGCAGTGCAACGCCGAACATCATGATGGTGCCGGGTAGAATCAGCCCCAGCACGGCTACAGATTCGATGGCAGCAACGATGAAGATAGCAATGGCAACCGTTAGCGTAGAGCCCGGCAGTGACGCGATTAGCTCATCCATCGTGATGCCTCCGTGACGCAGGCTGGCAACGGGAGGCAAGTGTAGGGGTAAAAGGTGACAGCAGGCAGCATGATGAGTATCTCGTGGCTGCTTTGTACATGGCAAACAAAGCCCTTATAGTGAAAGTCTTATCGGCGGAAAAATGATGAAAACGGGCCAGTTACGCACGGCCTTTGAGTGCGACATACCGCCAAATGAAGGTTACTATAGCGCAAACCGTCTGATCCGTAGAGTCCCTTGTAGCGGGTAGGGGCTTGATTTATCGCGGCATTGGATGAATGTATCTTCAGTCAGAACACAGCTGAATCTAGGAGGCCAGCATGACCGATGCTCTGCAGGACACACATTCCTATATGCTTGAACTGGGTCGCCGAGCACGCAGCGTTGCCGCAACGCTAGCGCTGGCGTCCACGCGCCAGAAGAACGATGCATTGCTGGCGGCAGCGGCGCACATCGACGCTGATCGCGCCCATATCCTCGCAGCCAACCTGCGCGATGTCGAACAGGCAAAAGCGCGTCAGCTGCCAACGGCTCGTATCGAACGCTTGGTGCTTACTGATGCTCGCATTGACGGTATCATCGCGGGCCTGCGTCAGGTCGCCAATCTTGATGACCCCGTTGGTGCCGTCGATGGCATGCGTACGCGTCCCAATGGGCTGAAGATCGGCAAGATGCGGGTCCCGCTAGGCGTTATTGGCATCATCTATGAGTCTCGCCCCAATGTTACCGCAGATGCCGCGGCCTTGTGTCTGAAATCGGGCAATGCCTGCATTCTGCGCGGTGGTTCTGAAGCCCGCGAATCCAATGCAGCGCTAGCCAAATGTCTGTATGCAGGCCTGCGTGATGCCGGGCTGCCCGAGTCTGCCGTACAGGTTGTCGAAACCACCGACCGTGCTGCGGTCGATACGCTGGTGACGATGTCGGACTATGTCGATGTCATCATCCCTCGGGGCGGTAAGGGGCTGATCAAGCGCATCTCCGAACAGGCGCGCGTGCCGGTCATCAAGCACCTAGACGGCAACTGCCATATGTACGTCGATGAAACGGCGGATCTAGCGCTGGCGGAAAAGGTCGCCATTAATGCCAAATGCTATCGTTATGGTATCTGCGGTGCACTGGAAACCCTGCTGATTGACGTCAGAGTGGCCGAGCGCTTCCTGCCGGTAATCGCTAAGGCATTTGCAGAGCGCGAAGTCTCTCTGCGTGGCTGTGAGCGTAGTCGTGCCATTGTGTCTGGCCTTGAAGCCGCAACAGAAGACGATTGGGCGACCGAATATCTGGGACCGATTCTAGCTGTGCGTATCGTTGATGGTCTGGACGACGCCATGGCGCACATCAACCGCTACGGCTCACAGCATACTGATGCCATCATCTCGACCGACATCAACCGTATCCAGCACTTTATGGCGGGGGTTGATTCCAGTTCTGTTGTGGCCAATGCGCCGACCTGTTTCGCGGACGGTTTTGAGTATGGCCTAGGGGCCGAGATCGGTATTTCAACCGGCAAGTTGCACGCTCGCGGCCCCGTCGGGTTGGAAGGTCTGACTTCGCAGAAATACATCGTATTTGGGCAGGGGCAGTGCCGTGGCTGATGCTGTACGAATCGCCATGTTTGGTGGCACGTTCAACCCCGTTCATGTGGGGCATCTGCGTGCTGCCATCGAACTGCGGGAACAGCTGGCGCTTGATCAGGTCCATATGATCGTGAACCGCGAGCCACCGCACCGTCAGGTGCCCGGTGTCTCCGGGCAGGATCGGTTTGCCATGCTGTCTGCAGCGGTTGCGCCGCTGGACGGCATCGTGGCCGATGCTCGCGAGCTGGAGCGTGAGGGGCCTTCCTATACGGTAGATACCCTGCGCTCGCTGCGAGACCAGTACGGCGCCGATGCTCGTCTGATGATGGTCGTCGGAGTGGATGCTTTCCTTGGATTAGCTAGCTGGCGTCAGCCCGATGTACTGTTCTCGCTGGCGCATATCGTCGTGATTCAGCGCCCCGGTGCCGAACTGGTACTGAGCGACGAAGTGGCGGCGCTAGTTGACGGCCGCAAGGCCGATGGCATTGACGATTTGATGGCGTGTACGTCGGGTTGTTATCTACCGTTGCGCTTGCCAACGCCGATTGAGCTTTCGGCGACAGCCATCCGTGAACGTCTGGCGCTCGAGCAAGACACACGTTACCTGCTGGCACCTGAAGTGCTGAGCGTGATCGCTGAACGTCAGCTATACCGTCAGCAATAAGTGTGTGGTGCCGACGGTCAGCCTTGCACCAGCATGTGATGATCGTGGGTGCCAACGACACGCTACTCGACGAAGAAGGGCAGCAATAGCCGCCTTCTTTGATAAAAAAGATGTCTGAACAGGCGAAGCGGGGCGAAAAAAACGGTAAGATGCGCTCTTTCCGCGGTTATCGGCCCAGATGTACCGCTTTTTCAGGCAATGCTACTGAACGATTGATTGGATAACATGCAGACACAAGCTTTGAAGACACTGGTCGTCGACGCCTTGGAAGACCTCAAAGGTAAAGATATCGTCGTGTTGGATGTCGCTCATATGACGAGCGTCACTGATTTTATGGTTATCGCGAGCGGTACCTCCTCTCGTCACGTTTCCGCTATGGCAGACAACGTCGTCGAAAAAGCCAAACACGCGGGTATGCAGCCGTTGGGTGTTGAAGGGCGTCAGGCACAGGACTGGGTGCTGGTCGACCTTGGCGATGTCGTTGCTCACGTGATGACGGCGGAAGCCCGTGAGCACTACGACCTGGAACGCCTGTGGGGCGAACTGCCCATTTCTACGCGCGACAATGCGGAAGGTGGGCAGGCGTGAAACTCCGTATCCTCGCTGTCGGCACCAAAATGCCGGACTGGGTGGAAACGGGTGTCGAGACGTATGTCAAACGAATGCCGCGCGACTGCGCTATCGAGTTTATTGAGATAGCGCCGGGTAATCGCGGCAAGAATGCGGATATCGCCAGAGCGATGGCCCAGGAAGGGGATCGCATGCTGAGCCATATTCGCGATAGCGATCATATCGTGGCGCTTGATGTCAAAGGTCGCACATGGGACACGCACAAGCTGTCGCATGAGCTTGACGGGTGGCGTATGCAGGGTGGCGATGTCGCCCTGCTGATCGGCGGCCCGGACGGCCTTGATCCGCGCTGTCTGGCCAAGGCCCATCAGCGCTGGTCGCTGTCAGCATTGACGCTGCCTCATCCGCTGGTACGTATCGTACTGGCCGAGCAGCTTTATCGTGCGTGGACCCTGTTGGTAGGCCATCCTTACCACCGTTAGTCTGTCGTTTCTTCCCGTTTACCCTGCTGTTGAAGGTCATGCTGCGTACACTGATTACCCGTCTTCGAGACAAGGACAACAAGCCCACGCGCATCAAGGATACGGCAGAGGAAGTCGCCCTGTTTCGCGGCCGCTGTCTGGCAGCGGCCGCCATGGTTGTCCTGATGACCTGTGGCATCATGGCCCGCATGGTCTATCTGCAGGTCTTCCAGCATGAAGAATTTCTGGTTCGATCCGACAACAACCGCATTCGTATTGAGCCACTGCCGCCCACCCGTGGATTGATCTACGACCGAGAAGGGCGTCTGCTGGCCGAAAACCGTCCCACCTACAACCTGATCATGGTGCGCGAGCGCTCCGGTGATGTGACCCAGACGCTGGAAACGCTGATGTCCGTGCTGGAATTGCCGCAGGACATGCTTGACGAGTTGAAAGACCGTTCGCTCCAGCGTCAGCGCCCGTTCCAGCCCGCCGTTCTTTTGAGCGATCTCAGCGAAGGCCAGATCGCACGTCTTGCGCTCAACCGCTACCGCTTGCCCGGCCTTGATGTCGAGGCGCAGCTGCTGCGCTATTACCCTGACAGCGATGTGATGGCCCATGTGCTGGGCTACGTCGGCCGCATCAGTCAGGATGACCTTACACGCCTTGACCCCGATAGCTATGCCGGTACCCATTTTGTCGGCAAGATCGGTGTCGAACGTTTTTACGAAAAGGAATTGCACGGTCAGGCGGGCATGCGTCAGCTTGAAGCCAATGCCCGTGGCCGTCTGTTGGGCGAACTGAGCCGCACGCCGCCGGTACGGGGCAAGGATGTCATCCTGACTATCGACAGTGCGCTTCAGCACAAGGCCTACGAAGAACTGTCTGGGCGACGCGGTGCGATCGTGGCCATTGATCCCAAAACGGGCGGCATTCTAGCAATGGCTTCCTCGCCGGGATTCGATGCCAACATGTTCGTGACCGGCATCAGCCGCAAGGATTACCAGTCACTTCAGGATGACAAAGACCTGCCGCTCTACGCACGTGCCGTGCAGGGGCGTTATCCGCCAGCATCGACCATCAAGCCGTATATGGCACTGGCTGGCTTGGATTCAGGCGTGGTGACGCCCGGTGATGCGGTCAACGACCCGGGCTTCTACGAGCTGCCCAATGACCCCAGTCATCACAAGTACCGCAACTGGTTCCGCTGGGGGCACGGTCGGGTTGACATGCCGCGCGCCATCTTGCTGTCCAACGACACCTACTTCTTCAATCTGGCCCACAATTTGGGCATCGAGCGTATGAGTGCGTTCATGCACCGTTTCGGTTTTGGTGAAGAGCACTCGCTTGATGTATGGGGCGCCGGTTCAGGCACCATGCCTGATCCCGAGTGGAAGCGCCGTCGCTACAAGCGCGAGCGCGACAAAGTATGGTTCCCGGGTGAAACGCTCTCTGCCGGTATCGGTCAGGGGTATATGTCGGCCACGCCGCTTCAGATTGCAACGGCAGCGGCCGTGCTGGCCAATCGTGGGAAATGGGTGCGTCCGCATCTGGCGGCGCGTATCGGCACGCACGACGTGCTACCCCCGTTCCCCGATACGCCACCCGATATCGATATCAACTACCCCAATGCGTGGAATATCGTCATCAATGCTATGAAAGGGGTCGCGGATAATTCCGATGTACTGCGCGATGGGCGTCACTATACCTTGGCGGCCAAGACCGGTACGGCACAGGTCTTCACGGTGGCACAGGACAAGCGCTACAACGCTGCCGAGGTCGATGAGCGTAAACGTGACCACGCACTGTTTATCGGTTTCGCGCCGGTTGAGAATCCCCAGATTGCCGTGGCGGTCATTGTCGAAAACGCGGGGTGGGGCGGTAAGATTGCCGGTCCGATCGGGCGTCATATCATCGACGAGTGGATGAAGCCTGGGGCTGAACACGAGGTAAAAATCCTGTCGGGACATCACGATGAAACACTGTCGGTACCCGGCGAGATCGAATAGAACTCAGGATACGTTATGAAGGGTTGGTTGCGAACGTTCTACCAGCGACGCCATGCGCGTGGCGACAGCATGGGCTTTGGCATGTTGCACATTGATCCTTGGCTGTTGCTGTCATTGATGCTGACCATGGCCGGTGGGCTAGTGGTGCTGTACAGTGCCAGCGGCGAAGCGCGTCTGTACGTTGAAGCGCAGGCGCTGCGTTTCGTACTGGCGTTCGTGGTCATGGCGATCATTGCACAGATTCCGCCGGTGACGATGCAGCGCTGGGCGCCGGCCATGTACGTGCTGGTTACCCTGATGCTGGTGGCCGTGGCTGTCACGGGTTACCACGCGATGGGGGCTAAGCGCTGGCTAGAAATTCCTGGCGTAATGCGTTTTCAGCCCTCTGAGTTCATGAAAATCGTGATGCCGATGATGCTGGCCAGTTACCTATCGCGACGTTCGATTCCGATGAGCTGGCCTGATCTTGGTGTGTGCGTGTTGATCATGATGGTGCCAGTACTGCTGATCGCGCGCCAGCCTGATCTTGGAACGGCATTGCTGATCTTTGCCGCCGCCATGTTTGTCATCTTTCTGGCCGGCATTTCTTGGCGCCTGGTCTTCATCAGTGTGCTGGTCATCGGCGCGGCATTGCCACTGCTGTGGTTCAACATGCATGACTATCAGCGCCAGCGTGTACTGACCTTCCTCAACCCTGAAATGGATCCGCTGGGATCCGGCTGGAACATTATCCAGTCTAAGACTGCCATCGGTTCCGGCGGGCTGTTTGGCAAGGGCTGGATGGACGGCACACAAGCACAGCTGCAGTTCCTGCCTGAGCGCCATACCGACTTTATCGTGGCCGTGCTGGCAGAAGAATTTGGCATGGTCGGCATGATCTTATTGATGATTGGGTATCTAATGATTGTTGGGCGCGGCCTCTATATGGCGTATTGCGCTCAGGACACCTTCGGTCGTCTGTTAGCAGGTAGTCTGATCCTGACCTTCTTTATTTACGTATTCGTAAACATTGGGATGGTCAGCGGCATCTTGCCGGTAGTGGGCGTGCCACTGCCGCTAGTAAGTTACGGTGGGACATCGAGTATCACGCTAATGGCCGGGTTTGGCATCGTGATGTCGATACACACGCACCGTCGCTTACTGCGGCCCTGATTACGCCCCCGACCCTTTTCAACGCCGTATGGACGGACGACGTAGCGATGCCCTTCGAACAAAGGAGTGAAGGATGGGTAATAGAGCGATGATGCAGAATGTCGGTGGTTACGGTGCCCGAATGGGTGCTGCCGCGCTGTTGTGGATGTCAGCAGTGGCTGCCGTGCAGGCCGCGGACTTTCCGGCTACCGAACCTGCGATCAAGCAGTTCATTGAAACGACGGCCCGCGAACAGCAGATTCCTGTTGAACAGGTGCGCCGTGCGGTCGAAGCCGCTACGTTCCAGCCCAGCATTATCGCTGCGATCAGTAAACCCGCCGAGAAGCGTCTGCGCTGGGATGAGTACCGTAACCTGTTCATGCAGCAGTCGCGTATCGACAAGGGTGCCGATTTCGTGATGCAGAACTTGCCCGCGATGGAACGTGCCGAACGTGAGTACGGCGTACCGCGTGAGATTATTGCCGCCATCATCGGCGTCGAAACGGGCTATGGCGCCAACACGGGAAAATACCGTGTGGTTGATGCTTTGGGGACGCTGGCCTTCCGCTATCCTGCCCGTTCGGCCTTCTTCAGTAAGGAGCTGAGCGCTTATCTGAAGCTCACCAGCGAGCAGAAGCTGGATCCGTTGGCGTATAAGGGGTCTTATGCCGGAGCAATGGGCTACCCGCAGTTCATGCCATCCAGCTACCGTGCCTACGCAGTGGATTACACCGGTGACGGTATCCGCGATATCTGGAACTCGCCGGCGGATGCTATCGGCAGCGTGGCGCATTACTTCCAAGCACACGGCTGGAAGTCTGGTGAAAGCGTAGTGTTGACCGCGACGGGGCCGCAGCAGCCCCCCGAAGGTCTTGATTACAACCGCCCTGAAGCACCGTATCGCACCGTGGCCGAACTTGAAGCCAAGGGCATCCATGGCAGTGCAGCACTGCCTGCCGATACCCGCGTCATTCCGCTGGCTTTTGAGCTGAGCGATGGCAGCGTGGAGTACGATATCGGGCTGCATAATTTTTACGTGATTACTCGTTACAATCACAGCCCACTTTACGCAATGGCGGTGACTTCCCTTGCTAAGCAGATCCAGAATACATTGGCGCAGCGTCAAGCCCAGCACTAAGGCGCTTCGTTGCGGTTGGGCGGTCGGATTGATCCTGTTGCTGGCCGGGTGCGCGTCTCATCAGCATCGCTATGCATCTCGCTCTGACAGCTACCCGACGGACCAGCGCGATCTGAGCCAAGTCAAGGATGCGGTACCGCATTACGAGCCGCGTGCGCGTTCGGGCAACCAGCCGCTCTACACCGTGCTGGGCAAGCGTTATAGTGTGTTGCCCAGTGCGCAGGGGTATGTCGAAGAAGGGCAGGCTTCCTTTTACGGTAACAAGTTTCATGGCTACGCTACGTCGAGTGGCGAACCCTATGATATGTATGCCATGACGGCGGCGCATAAGCAGCTGCCGCTGCCCAGCTACGCGCGGGTAACCAACCTTGATAATGGGCGCTCGGTTGTAGTACGCGTTAACGATCGAGGGCCGTTCCATGATGGCCGCATTCTTGATCTGTCCTATGCCGCCGCATGGCGTTTGGGCATCGCGGCTAAGGGAACAGGGCATGTGAGGGTCGAAGGCATCGACCCTTTGGCGCTATCATCGCCCGCTGCGGCAGCCGTTGCGGCCAAGTCCGTACCAGCAGCACCATCGACCTCGGCGAACCTCCCGCCTGCTGCCGTTGTCTCACCGACGGCACCGCCTCGTGTAGCGGCCAGTACGGTTGCGGCAGGCAGTATGGGCGGCGGAAAGATGCTGCAGGTGGCGGCGCTAAGCTCCGAACAGAATGCACGGCAGCTTCGAGCGCAGCTGAGTTCGCGCTTGTCGCTGCCGGTCGCTGTACAGAAAACGCGCGATATCTATCGTATCCATGTGGGGCCTTTTCATGATGAAGTGGCGCTGGTGGCCGCCCGAGAAGCACTTAACAACGCCGGATACGCTCACCCGATTGAGGTGGACGCGGTGCCTTGACTGTCACCACCGCATGGATGCACGTTTTTGACGGTAATTGACGTACCGTTCCACGACTGGACAACAGGAAATAGAAATCATGAACAAGAGTGCTTCATCCGTTCGCCGCTCCCGTGTCTGGGTGTTGGCGGCCATGCTGGGTATGACACCGGTGATGGCAGGCTCAAGCCTGCTGGCTCATGCGGAAGATGCACCTGCCGTCCCTCAGAGCCAGCAGTCGCTGCCGCCCAACCTGCCGCCGCTCAATCTGGCGACGGCCGTGCCGGCACCGCCACAGTTGGCGGCAACCTCGTGGTTGCTGATGGATGCGCGTACGGGCCAGGTGTTGATCGAACACGATTCTCACAAACGTGTTCCGCCGGCCAGCCTGACCAAGCTGATGACGGCCTACATCGCCGAGTACCGCACGGCACAGGGCCAGCTGCCTGAAGAGACTCCTGTGCTGGTCAGTGAGCATGCTTGGCGTACCGGTGGTTCGCGCATGTTCCTGCGCGTTGGCACCACCGTGCCGGTCAGCGAGCTGATGAAAGGGATCGTCATTCAGTCCGGTAATGATGCCAGCGTCGCAATGGCTGAGCATATTTCCGGCTCCGAAGACACTTTTGCTGCACTGATGAACAGTATGGCGCAAGCGCTGGGCATGAAGGATTCCCACTTCATGAACGCGACGGGACTGCCGCACGACGACCATTATTCGACGGCATATGACCTTGCTATCCTAGCGCGCCACATCGTCAACGACTATCCCGAGCATGCCTCTCTCTATGCTCAGAAAGAGTTCACCTACAACAATATCCGTCAGCCGAACCGCAACCTGTTGCTGTATCGCGATGCGCGCGTGGACGGCCTGAAAACCGGTCACACTGACGCTGCGGGCTATTGCATGGTGGCTTCTGCCAAGCAGGGTGACATGCGTTTGATCGCTGTCGTGATGGGGACTACCTCCGAGCAGGCGCGTGCGGTTGAAACGCAGAAGTTGCTCAACCACGGCTTCCTGTACTACACCACGCAGCACCTGTATCAGAAAGGGCCGATCAACAACGACCTGCGTGTTTGGGGCGGTGAAAAGAATCACCTGAAAGTAGGCTTCGAGAGCGACGTCTACGCGACACTGCCGCGTGGCGATGCGCCGCTGACCCAGCATACCGATCTGCCTTCCAGTGTCGATGCCCCTGTTCACAAAGGGCAGACGCTGGGCTCTATGACCATCCGTCGTGGTGATCAAGCGCTTGTTCAGGTGCCGCTGGTCGCCCTGGAAGAGGTCGAGGAAGCGGGCTTCTTTGGCCGCCTCTGGGACAGTATTGTACGTTTCTTTGTCAATCTGTTCTGATGCTAGGCATCGGTTGACGCTCAACATGGTGCCCAGAAACACCATGTTGATGTGAAACGAACCCCACGGTGGCGAAGCGCCCTGTGGGGTTCGTCGTTTCAGCTGTTTCGAAGTGCGGAGCGCAGTCGACAGCTTGCTGTTGCAAAAAATCGCGACAAACACCTTGATCATAATAGCCATTGCCCATACTACATAGCGCTATATTATCGTTATGGTGAGTGTCTTAGCGCAGGCTTTACGAGCGGCACGGCGTGATTACCACCATGACGATGACCCGCCCGCAGGATCAATGTATCCTTTAAGGCAATAGAGTGGGGCGCAGCAGCGCTTTTCACCGACGCATTCAACGCTAAGCGGTTTTAAAGTGCCGCTTGGCCTGGCATAGAGACATGATATGAGCGACAACCAGAACACTGAGCAGAAGAGTACTGAGGTGCTGGGTATGCAGGGCGATGGCGGCCAGCCGGCGCCAAAGATTGAATTTCCCTGCGACTACTCGTTGAAAATCGTTGGTGATCACGATGACGGTTTCCAGCCGGCTATCGTCGAGGTGCTCAAGCGTTTCGATAGCGGCTTCAACGAAGCCAATCTGAGCCACCAGGACAGCCGTACTGGCCGTTTCCGTTCACTGCGTGCCACCATCACGGCAACAAGCGAAGAGCAGCTTAAGGCGCTGTTCGAAGCGCTCAAGGCCACGGGTCGCGTACACATGGTGCTGTGAGGTATATGCCCGAGATGCCCATAGCCACGCCACAGCCGACGCATTCTTTTGATCTTTATCGACTGGGGATGCGCGCTTATCAGCCTGTTTGGCAGACCATGCGCCAGTACACGGATCAGCGTCAGCGCGATGATCGGGATCAGCTGTGGCTGGTCGAACACCTGCCGGTATTTACGCAAGGGCAGGCAGGCAAGCCCGAGCATGTACTGATGCCGGGTGACATTCCCGTCGTGCAGAGCGACCGTGGTGGTCAGGTGACGTATCACGGCCCTGGCCAACTGATCGCCTACCTGATGTTTGATCTCAAGCGCTGTGGCATCGGCGTGCGGTCAATGGTTACGGCGCTTGAGCAGAGCGTTATCGACGCACTGGCACAGCACGGCATAGTGGCCTTTGCGCGTCCTGACGCGCCGGGTGTCTATGTTGATCGTGCTGATGGCTCACTGGCCAAGATCGCATCACTGGGGCTGCGCGTACGTCGCGGCTGTAGTTATCATGGCATCGCGTTCAATCTGGATATGGACCTGTCGCCATTTGAGCGCATCAACCCTTGTGGGTATGCCGGAATGGCGATGACACAGCTGCGTGACCTACTGCCTGCCGGCACGGTCATTGATCGCGCGCAAGAAGCCGACCGCTGGCTGAACTGTCTTGTTCATCAGCTGACCCAACAGTCGACCGCTTTCCTGTTCGCACCTATTGCACAGGAGGGCGATCCCTTTGAATTTTACGAGTCTGGTGGTGAGTCATGAGTGAATCCACTGTAACGCCGAAGCGCGCCGTACAAGGCGTTAAGCTGCGTGGGGCAGAAAAGGTTGCCCGCATCCCAGTCAAGGTCATACCGACGGAAACGCTGCCGCAGAAGCCCGATTGGCTGCGCGTACGTATGCCGGTATCCTCTGAAGTGACCCGTATCAAGCAGACGTTGCGTAAGCACAAGCTGCATACGGTGTGTGAGGAAGCCTCCTGTCCTAACCTAGGAGAATGTTTCCACGGCGGCACAGCCACCTTCATGATCATGGGCGATATTTGCACACGCCGCTGCCCGTTCTGCGATGTGGCGCACGGTCGCCCCAACGTGTTGAACAGCGATGAGCCACGCGAGCTGGCGCAAGCCATCGCCGAGATGAAGCTGCGCTATGTGGTCATCACCTCGGTTGACCGCGACGATCTGCGTGACGGTGGTGCAGGCCATTTTGCTGACTGCGTTTCGGCTATTCGTGCACTCAGCCCCGACATTGAGATCGAAATCCTGGTTCCCGATTTTCGTGGGCGTATGGATGTGGCCATCGATATCCTGGCTGATGCGCCGCCGACCGTTTTCAACCACAACCTTGAGACCGTGCCGTCGCTGTACCGCAAGGTACGCCCGGGGGCCGACTATCAGTGGTCGCTGGATCTGCTGAAGCGCTATAAGGCGCGTCGCCCGGATGTCACAACCAAGTCTGGGCTGATGGTCGGCGTTGGCGAAACGGATGAGCAGATTATTGAGGTCATGCGTGATCTGCGTCGCCATGATGTAGATATGCTGACCATCGGCCAGTACATGCAGCCGTCCAAAAACCACCTAGCGATCGACCGCTGGGTACGCCCCGAAACCTTCAAATGGTTTGAAGAAGAAGGGTTGAAGATGGGCTTCCGCCAAGTTGCTTCCGGCCCGCTCGTGCGCTCCAGCTACCACGCCGACAAGCAGGCCCACGGCGGCCACGTATCGTGATAGCGCTGATCGCCTAGCAATATAGCGATTGCTTGAAAAGCCCTGCCGTTGACGTGTTAGCGGCAGGGCTTTTTTATGCGGTGCACGATAGTCGGTGCTATTGGGGGGAGATAAAAGTGCTGTAGTTCACACAGAGTATTCGGTCTATGGGTTATGCATTTGGGGGAAACTTTAAAAGCCCATTTTGCCTTTGAATTTTGAGGCATGACTGATTAGAGGCCTTTTCTGATGAACTTCGTATGTCATTACCCCATTTCTTTTGCACTAAGAGACTGTTTCATAACCTGAGCGATTACTTTTACCCTTTCTAAAACCTAGCGCAATTTTGTGGTTTGATGTCCCGTCAATGACATGGGTATTGGGTTATGAAACATGCTCTAATGGTCGAGATTCTAGGTATTCTTATTATTACATGCTTCCAGAGCGATCAGTCTCTACCGAATACTGCGCCGCCCCAAAAGCAACAAGGGCATCATCATTTGCTATACCGTGTCGTCTATGTCGGCGTAATGTGCTTGCTTGGAATTTCATTTGTAGATAAAAATAACCGCTGCAGAGGTCGGTGCTACTGGTCGAGGGATAAGTACCAATCGGCGGGTTAATAGTAATGGTATGCGCTCAGTAGCACTTTAGACGTATAAACGGCAGGATTTTTATTATATCTCATGCATGATTTAAGATGTTGTTATGAAATAGCCTGGGAGGCAGTGTGGGTAGCAATACACCTTTTCATAGGGCGTCGAGGCTGATATAGCGGCATAAAGTAGGATTTACTCTTATGGGTAGTGGGAAGGTTGATAAAAGTGATTGTTAGTTCATTGATATAAGCGCTGTCTAAACAGCCACAATGCTTTCTACTGCAACTATGTGTTATGATTGGGCTTGGTTCAATTGGAAGCTTGGGTTTCGTGTGCTGACAATTGGCGTACTATTTTTTATATTAAAACTGAGCAAGGCGGGGGTATAGTTTGTTGATTTTACTGTAATCATTAAGTAATTAAATGTTGTTTTTTTGCATTTCTTATTAGTGACAGTGTTGGGCTTAAAGCGGGGATATGTTATGAAAAGTTATAAAATAATAATTGAAAATATATTGTTTTTTTAAACTGTAGAGAGGTGGGGATGATGATAAAGAATGGTAATAAGTCTTCATTTAATATAGTTTTTAAGTGTGGTTGTGTGCTGCTGACTATTGCAGCTCTTTTTCTATTCCATCTCGCATATGTGGTATATACTATGCCACAAACACATCTCTTTGTACTTTTTTTCAAGTTTATTCCGGTGGCTTTTTTTGCAGTATTGGGACTGATAATGGTAGGCAGTGGTTTGGCTATAAAAGCCTTTAAAAAGTAGTGCTTTATTTATTGTGAGGTGATTGTTTTTACTTAATAATATATAAATATTTTTTTAATTTAACGCATTTATTAATAGTTAAGGGTGTAATATTTTTGATTGATATCATATTGTATCGTAGAGATATTAACAAATTGCCCGTTATGCACCATTAAATGGCAATAACTTAGATCATGTAACAGCCACTATTGAATCTCACTCGATAGCACATGGGCTTCTTATAGTGGTAGTGGCTGTTACTCCTCGTCAGCCGTTCTGTGGCTGCGGGGCGGGGCGATCGGCGGGCCAGATGATCGCTTGAGCGGCGATGACACACTGACGTACGGGGTCATAGGTCAGTGCCGGTGAACCGTGCAGTTCGAAGCCTTGATCCAGTAGTGTCGATACGCGCTGGCAGAAAGCGGCATCGTCAGGGCCGGTTAACAGGCGATAGCGTTTGAATGGGGCAGGTGAAGAAGCAGGCATGGCGATATCCTAAGAAAGCGGCGATCAATATGAACTGAGAGTGCCGCAAGTATGCGGCAGCATCAAGTCCGCGGTCAGTTGAATTAGCCGCCAAAAGTCGCTTTTTTTGGCCCTGCAGACGGGGCGTTGGGGCGTATAGTGAAGGTCTGCGAGGCAAACGCAAAAAGGCAACCCTTCGGGGTTGCCTTTCTTTATTAATGTCTGTGGGGCTCTGAATGATGGGCTGATCTAGCCCAGTAGATTCGGAAAGGCACTGTCGATGGCCAGAATGGACAGTTGCGCCACGCCATAACCGATCAGCGCCCCCGCAATAACATCGCTGATGTAGTGCAGGCCAAGAATGACCCGCGACAACATGACGATAATGGCAAACGGAATAACGCCGATCAAAAGGCGTGGTTCATACTGCCATGCGAGCGTCGTGAACATGACGGCGTGCAGAGTATGGCCGCTGGGGAAGCTGTAGCGATCCAGTGGCGGCATGGTGCACGGAATCAGATCGAACGAAATATATGGCCGTTCGCGACACAGCTTGTTTTTGATCAGTCGATAGAGCAGTCCGCCAATTGCCGCGGAAACACCCCACGAAACGGCCATGATCCACCCCAGTTTGCCGTGCAGTACGGGCAGCATAAGGCAGACGGCAATCCATGCTGGATAGTCGCCCAGCCAGCTCGCTTTCTGCAGCAGCCACAGCACGGGACGATAACTGCCTAGGCGAGTGCAACGGCGGCAGGCTTTCCACTCCAGCATATCGAGATGCTTGAATACTGCATGGCGTCGGTCACGCATCATGAGTCTCCCTGGCCTGATGCAAGTAACGAACGAACGTTTCCGCGATGTGCGGCCACGTCAGGCTTGCCACTCGGTCGCACGCGCACTGCCCGATCGTCCTGATCTGCGACGGCGTCTCGCGAATGGTCCGCACGGCGTCGATAAACGCCTGCTCGTCTCCACAGGGTACCACAAAACCGTTGACCCCATTTTCGATCAGCTCTCCCGCGGCAGCATAGTCGAACGCTACCACACACTGTCCGCTTGCCATCGCTTCAGTGACCACGTTGCCAAACGTCTCGGACAGCGAAGGGAACAGGAAGATATCCCCACTGGCATAGTGGCGTGCCAGATCCTCATTTTGCTGAAAACCGACAAAATGCGCCCACGGTGCGGCTTCTTCGATCTCATGGCGCATGGGGCCATCGCCCACGATGACGGCGATCTGGTCGGGGTGGCGTTCATGCAGTGCGCGCAGTGACGCCACCAACAGTGGAATATTCTTTTCGACAGCCAAGCGCCCGGTATACATGACAACGGGTGTGTCCGGTGTTGCGCCCCATGAGGCACGCAGCGCATCGTCACGGTGCTGAGGAGAGAACCTGCCGTGATCTAGACCGCGCCCCATGACCTGTACATTGCGGTAACCCTGTGCGGTCATGCGCTCGGCCTGCTGGCGGGTGGGTACCAGCGTGGTCAGTGTGCGGTTGTGGAAGCGTTTCAGGAACGCCCCGACAAACGGGCGCACAGCGCGCAGCCAGAGATAGTGGCGGCTGTACTGGTCGAAATTGGTGTGAAAGCCACTCACGACGGGCAGGCGCAGCTGGCGGGCAACGCGCAGTGCCACCATGCCGAGCGGCCCCTCGGTCGCGATATAGACTACGTCGGGGCGGTGTGCACGCCAGAACTGGCGCAGCTTGCGCGGAGGTACCCAGCCGATATTGACCCCTTCGTAATCCTTGACGGGAATCGCCTTGACCTGCAACTCCTCATCGACTCGGGCATCATGTGAGCCGTCTTTGGGCGTGGGCCGTACTAGCTGAAGCGTGTAGTGCTGCGCGTGAAGATAGTGCGACAGCTGTGACAGCGTATGGGTGACGCCATTGATTTCAGGCAGCCAGGTTTCGCTGACGAAAGCCACTTTCATGGGGGCCATCCGAGTGGCGGACAGCGCATGAAGTGACTCATGGTCGATGAAAGCGGGAGGCAAGGGCATAGGATCACTCACTTCAGCAAGCGGCGAGGGTCAATGGGACGACCGCTCTGGCGCACGTCGAACAGCAACTGAGGGGATGCCGTGACATCATCCTGAGCCACCTGACATAGCGGGGTACCCGTCTTGACGCGCTGGCCAGCTTTGACGCTGAGCGAGCCACAGTGCGCGTAGACGGTCTGTATATTGCGGGCATGGTGCACGATCACCACATGGCCCAGCTGGCGCATCGTGCTGGCGAATTGCACACTGCCATCCGCAACGGCAGTGGCCGTCTGGGATGTGCGGGCGGCCAGCATCATGGGTTGTAGGCGGCCGCGATCATCGGGGCCGAACTCGCGTATCACGCGCGGTTCCTGCATTGGCCATGGGCGATGGGTCATCTCGTTGGGCAGTGGAGCCGGTGCAGGTGCTACGCGGGTGGGGGTAGGGCGTGCCGCAGGGGTTTTGGTTGCCGCAGCTGTCCTGTTGACGGTGGCCTGCGAAGACTGTGTGGCTGCTCCGCGCTGTATGCCAGATAGCGTTACCCACTGGCCGATCTCAAGGCGAGGGTTCGGGGGCAGCGAGGGGTTGGCGGCGGCCATTGCCTGTGGCGTCTGATCGAAGTAGTGAGCAATGCTGTACAGCGTGTCGCCACGGCGAACACGATAGCGCATGCGTGCACTGGTCAGCGACGCGCATTCTTCCGCATTGGGTACAAGGATACGTTGCCCGACGCTCAGAGAATCGGCGCGCAGCGAGGGGTTATAGCGCTGTAGGCACGCCGTTGGGCGATTGTTGCGCTGGGCAAGACGGTAAAGCGTTTCGCCGGGTTGTAGCGTTGTCCAGCCACCATCGCCGCCGTTTAACGAGGAGGCTGTGCTGCATCCTGCGAGAAACAGCACGGCGCAAAGAGCGCCGCGCAGAGGATGACGCATCACCATCGACGCGCCAAAAGGAGCCTGCTTCGCGGATGGGCGCACATTAAGGCGGGGTGGCGTCATGAGGCCAGATACCGCGTTGTTCGGGCAGGGATAAGGCAACGCATAGCGAATTCCTGTCTTATTGAGCGGCAAGAAGCGATGCCAGCGATGCCTGCAGCGCGGGTACGCATACCAGCATGTCGCGGCTATATAGAGCAGCCGGAACCGTGTCCGGTACCGGCCCGTAATGGCTGAAACACGCGCCAGCTTCCTGCGCGATCAGCGTGCCCGCGGCCATGTCCCATGGCGAGACGCTTTCGAAATAGCCATCCAGACGTCCGTCGGCAACGTGGCACAGATCAAGCGCCGCCGCACCATTGCGGCGCAGGTCGCGACACTGCATTAGTAAACGGCCAGCCAGTTCAAGCTGGCGTGGACGAGCGCTGCGGTCATAGGCGAAGCCCGTCGCGATCAGCGCTTCATCCAACCGAGTGATCTGCCGACAGTGAATCGGGTGGCCGTTGCGCCATGCGCCCTCTCCGCGAATGGCGGTGAAGGTTTCGTTCAAAAACGGTGCATGCACCACACCAATCTGTGGTTGTCCTTCATCGCACCACGCAATCGACACGGCCACATGGGCATGACCGTGAGCGAAGTTGACGGTGCCATCAATGGGATCGACGACCCACAGCGGTCCTTCGAGCTGGGCACGGGACATGGCATCGGGGGCCAGCTCTTCGGTCAGGCGCGCTTCACCGGGATACATGCCTTCCAGCGCCTGGCTGATCATAGTGTCCAGTTGGACATCAATGTCGGTCACCAGTTCTTCACCACGTTTGAGGCGTGCACCGAAACCGCCGTGTTGGCGTGCTTCAAGCAGTGCATCGCCAGCACGGCGGGCGATGGCTTCGGCAATATGGCATCGCTGGTGAAGAGACATCATGATCGTTTCCTTCCATGCGCTGGATTAAAGAATCATACAGGATCAGTGTAGCAAGGCTTAACGCTTGACCGGGCGTTTCTGCAGCTTGCGTTGCAGAGTGCGACGGTGCATCCCCAGGCTGCGGGCCGTTGCCGAAATATTGCCATCGTTTTCCTGCAGCACGCGTTGGATGTGCTCCCAGGTCAGGCGATTAACGGACGGCGGGTGATCCGCAATCTTGGCATCCGGATCCGGCGCTTCGGTCTTCAGTGCGTGCAGCACCTCATCCGCATCGACCGGTTTGCACAAGTAGTTAGTCGCGCCTAGCTTGATCGCTTCCACCGCCGTCGAAATGCTGGAGTAGCCAGTCAGGATGATCGTTTTGCACTGCGGTACGATGGCCAGCAGTTCCGGCAGCAGTTTCAGGCCGGAGCTTTCCGCCAGCTTGAGGTCGATGGAGGCATAGTCTGGCTGATGCTGACGAGCCATCGATAGCGCCTGATCTGCCGTGTTGGCGACGAAGACAGCGAACCCGCGGCGCTTCATGGCACGCTCCATAACGCGGCAGAAGAGTTCGTCGTCATCGATGATCAGAAAGGAAGTCGGATTGTCCATGGTGTGCTCTCGTGTCATAACTCAGCGTTGACGCTTCTGGTAAATAGCGCGGGGTGGCAGAGCCATTCAGGACAAGGTGCCTGCGCGCGGCAGTGTCACTTCGGTGAGTGTACCACCACCGTCCTGGTTATAGAGTTTCACGCTACCGCCGAAGCGATTGATAGTGGCATGTGTCAAAAACAGTCCGATGCCCATTCCCTTTGAGCGAGAGGTGACGAAAGTCTCACCTAACTTATCGGCGATGTCCATCGGGATGCCCGGGCCGTAGTCGCGGATATCCAGCGTCACCGTATGTTCGTTCCAGTCCAGTGTGATCTTGATCTGATCTGGGCTGGCGTCTGCCGCGTTGTTCAGCAGGTTCATCACGGCCTGTCCCAGCGTGATATCGACATCAATCTGGGCCGAACGGCGCCCGCGCACTTCGAAGTCGTATTCGACGTCGGGGCGCATCACCAACCAGCGCTCAATGACGTTGCCAACCCACAGCGGCGCATCCTGCGTCTCGATGCTACTGGCCTTGCGTTCGGCGCTGGCCGCTAGCGTGCGCAGATGTTGCTTACAGGTATCGACCTGACAGCGGATCATATCGAGATCTTCTTGCACTAGCGGATCGGTAATATCGCTGCGCATCTCGTTCAACAACACCGCGATGGTCGACAACGGGGTGCCCAGTTCATGCGCGGTCAGTGCCGCCTGACTGGCCACTGCCAAAATCTGTTCGTTGCGCAGCGAGGCCTCGCGTGTCTGTGCCAGACTGTGGTCGCGTAGACGCAAGGCACGGGCCATCTTGTAGATGAAGTAGGTCATCAGTGCCGCACACAAGATGAAGTTGAGCCACATGCCCACGATATGCAATGAAAACGGCAGGTTAAAGAAGTGCTGCTCAAGTTGCGGCAGAGGCACATAGAAGTACATCAGCAGCGTGTAGCCGAGAATGGCGAACAGCGCGGTGGTGATTGAGTGCCACCAAGGCAGGGTGGCGGCCGCTATTGTGATCGGAACTAACAGGTAGGTTACGGCAGGGTTGGTAGCACCACCTGTCTGAAAGAAGACGCAGGTCAGTCCCAGCAGGTCAATGATGAGATGCAAGGTGTACTCAAGGTCAGAGACGGGGCGCGTGAGTCCCAGTCGCCACCATGTCACCACGTTGAAGGCCGCCATAAACAAGATGGTAGCCATCACGGATAGGACATTGAGCTGGAACCCCATCACCTCGATACCGAAGATCACGACCAGCAGAAAACCGGTCCATGTGATGCCGCGCATGATGGTCAGACGCATCAGGTTGAGCCGAGGCGTAGACAGCGCAGGAGGAGGTGGAAGCGCCATGAAGTCCTTTCCTTGGGTGAGTGTCAAACATGGATCGTCATTCTACGGCAAACCACAACGCTTGTGACCACCTGTCGCACCGCACTGTGTTGCCTTTTTCGAATTTATCGCATTTATACCGTTATATTGACTCTTGTTTCAAGCAATATTCTAGCTAACGTCCTCTCACTCAACGAGAATTGAAGTCAAGGGTGCGTGTGCGGCGCTAGATCGCTTATGATGAAGACAAACCGTCAACACGCATGTCCAACCATGACTGTGCGATGCGTTGCTTCCTTATTCACTTCATTCATCAGTGCTGGAGTCATTCCGCCATGAGCGAACCCGAAGTCGTCTATCTCAAGGACTATCTCCCACCGGCCTATACCGTCGAGACCACTCATCTCACTTTTGAGCTGGCACCCGAGGATACGCACGTCAAGGCGACGCTGCGAATGAAACGCCATCCCGAACGTGAAGCGGGCGTGCCGCTCGAACTGTTCGGTGCGAACCTTGATCTGCGTGCCATCTCGCTTAATGGCGAAGCGCTGTCCAAGAGCCGTTACCGCATTGACGGAGAACGGCTGATTATTGACGACGTTCCTGATGCTTTCGTGCTTGATACTGAAGTCGTGATTGCGCCCGAGCAGAACACAGCGCTTGAAGGGCTATATCGCTCCAACGGGATGTACTGCACGCAGTGTGAGCCAGAAGGCTTTCGCCGTATCACTTGGTACCCTGATCGCCCAGACGTAATGGCCAAGTTCACCACGACCGTCATTGGCGACAAGGCCACGCTGCCGATACTGCTGTCTAACGGCAACCCCATCGATCAAGGAGACCTGGAAGACGGCCGCCACTTTGTGACATGGGAAGATCCGTTCCCCAAACCGTCTTATCTGTTCGCGCTGGTTGCTGGACAGCTTGAAGTGGTCGAAAGCTATTTCACCACACGCAACGGGCGCACCGTACTGTTGCAGCTGTACGTCGAACCGCAGAACCTGCACAAGACTGAATTCTCGATGGGCGCGCTCAAGCGTGCAATGAAGTGGGACGAAGAGACTTACGGTCGCGAGTATGATCTTGACCGCTTCATGATCGTTGCCGTTGACGACTTCAACATGGGGGCGATGGAAAACAAAGGGCTCAATATCTTCAACAGCTCTGCGGTGTTGGCGAATCCAGAAACCACGATCGACGCAGGATTCCAGCGCATCGAAGGCATCGTGGCGCACGAGTATTTCCATAACTGGTCAGGCAACCGTGTGACCTGCCGTGACTGGTTCCAGCTGGCACTCAAGGAAGGCTTCACGGTCTTTCGTGATCAGACGTTTTCCGCTGATACCAATTCTGCGCCCGTCAAACGTATCGAAGACGTGGCCGTGCTGCGTACCCAGCAGTTCGCCGAAGACGCAGGGCCGACAGCTCACCCTGTGCGCCCTGATCATTTTATCGAGATTTCCAACTTCTACACCCTGACCGTTTACGAGAAAGGGGCCGAAGTGGTGCGCATGCTGCGCAACTTGCTGGGCAAGGAAACGTTCCGCCGCGGTACGGATACCTACTTTGAACGCTTTGATGGTCAGGCCGTACGCGTCGAAGATTTTGTGAACACGATGGCCGATGTCAGTGGCATCGACCTGGGCCAGTTCATGCGCTGGTACGAACAGGCCGGTACCCCGCGTATCGACGTGGCCGAAGAATACGATGCGGAGCGTCAGGAGTACGCTCTGACCTTCCGTCAGCATACGCCGGCCACCCCGGGGCAAGTCGCGGACAGCAAGCAGCCGCTACACATCCCAGTCCGCATGGGGCTGCTCAACGGCCGTGGTAATCCGATCGAGCTGGCCGTTGGCAACGAGCGTCCGGGACACGAAATGGTGCTGGAGCTGCGCGAAGCGGAAGAACGTATCGTCTTCAAGCACGTTGCTGAAAAGCCGACGCCGTCGTTGCTCCGAGGCTTCTCAGCGCCGGTCATTCTGAATTTCCCGTACACGCGTGAACAGCTGGCCTTCTTGGTCAAGTATGATGTGGACGGCTTCAACCGCTGGGATGCCGGGCAGCGGTTGGCACAAGAAGCGATCTTTGACGTCATGCATGCCATTCAGGCCGGTGAAGCGCCGACACTGGACGACACGCTGCTAGATGTCTTTGACTACCTGCTGAAAACGCCAGATCGTGCAGACCGCGCTGTACTGGCCGAAATGCTGCAGTTGCCTTCTGAGGCCTATCTGGCGGGGCAACGGGCACAAGTCGATATCGATGCGATCCATGATGCTCGTGCATTCGTCGAGCGTTCTTTGGCAGAGCAGCTGCACTTCCACTGGCAGGCGCTGTATGAAAGCAATGTGACGAAAGCGGCGTACGAACCGTCATTCGAGCAGATTTCTCATCGTGCACTGAAGAACGTTGCGCTGAGCTATCTGTGTGCGACAGGTGATGAAGACGCGCTGGCATTGGCCGATCAGCAGTTCAAGACAGCGACCAACATGACGGATACGCGGGCTGCGTTGACCCAGTTGGTGCACCGCCATGCCGGTGAGCGTGCTGATGCGGCATTGAAGGCCTTCGAAGCGCGCTGGTCGCACGATCCGCTAGTGATGGATCAGTGGCTGACGTTGCAGGCCACCCAGCCGCACCCGGAGGCACTGGATCGCGTCAAGGCGCTGATGGCACATCCGGCGTTCTCGCTGCGCAACCCGAATCGTGTCCGTGCCTTGATCGGTGCATTTTCACAGCACAACCATGTCAACTTCCACCGTGCTGATGGGGAAGGGTATGCACTGCTGGCAGACATCGTGCTGCAGCTCAATAAAAGCAACCCCGAGATCGCCGCACGCTTGGTACTGCCTCTGACTCGCTATCAGCGTCTGGATGAGGTGCATCAACAGCTGATGCGTGGTGCTCTCGAGCGTATCCGCAACCAATCGTTGTCGCGCAATCTGTATGAAGTGATCGAGAAAGCGCTGGCCTGAAGATTGGGGCAGTGATGAAGGCGGCCTCGCGCATTGGAAGAGCGCGACGAGGTGTCTTCTACTGAACGACCATCACGGCGGGCTGCGTTTAAGGCAGCCCGCTGCATTCAAAGGATATGAACGATGTCGCATGATGCACTGGGCCAAGCACTGATGATTCGCGCACTGGCCGCGCGCGAAAAGGCCTATGCGCCGTATTCGAAATTCCATGTGGGCGCTGCGCTGCAGACTACTACAGGAGAAGTATTCGACGGCTGCAATATTGAGAACTGCTCCTACGGCTTGACGAACTGCGCCGAACGGACGGCCATTTTCAAGGCCGTATCGGAGGGGCATGCCAAGATTTCTGCTCTGGCCGTTGCCGGCGATACCGACGGCCCTATTGCGCCGTGCGGTGCGTGTCGGCAGGTTATCGCTGAGTTTGCCGAGAAGGATACACCGGTATGGCTGACTAACCTGAAAGGTGATGTACAGCAAACGACCGTAGGGGTGCTATTGCCCGGCGCTTTTGATGCCAGTGATCTTTGATCCAGCATCTTTGATAGGACGTCATCGGGTAGGTTGCTCCGCACAATAGGCGTGGCTACCCGATGCCGCATACGGCTTCATCACGCTCAAGGCTGTTGGGGGAGAGACAGGTTCCATGGCGGCAACGCCTACGGACGGCATCTGTCTGCTGGACCGTTCAGTTGGGGCTGTACTGCCTTTGTGTTTTCATGAGCGCTCTTGTCGGTCATCTTTTCTGGAAAAGGTCCGTCTGGGGTATATCGAACCTGTATGTATAAATGCACTAGGGGCAGAGAGAGTGCTGCACCTATTACCTGTCATGCATGAGCGGCATGGATGTAGCGATGATTTTCCCGTGCTCGTGCCATATATGAAGCCTCACGCTTTCTGATAATTTTGATTTTTCGATGTGCCTGCACAAGGATGTTCGCCGCGATTTTCACAAGCATAGAATGCAGTATCCCCCCGTAGGCAGGGGCCGCCATACCGTTCATGCGCATGCTGCGGCGTCTTTACATCGCTTTATGACTCAGGCCGTATCGTTTTATGGCTGGCGCTATTTGCATGGTATGACGGTCCTACTGTCTCTTCTAATGGCGTTATTATTGGAAGCCTTTCGCCATTGATAATAGCGTTGTTCTATTAAAGTACTATTTCTGTTATTGCATCATTTTTCCTTGAGTCTTACCTAGACTTTCTATTAAGGAAATAACGTGATGCGTGCTGTTTCAATATAAACAGCCTGTGAAAAATGGACTGAAGCGTGGCCTCTATGCCCGTGCTGAGGGAGCACAAGCACGGCATTCATGGTCTTTCTATGCAACGATTACAAAAAAATACAATGGCGCTTTTGTGAGCCGGTGGCTATTTACTGGTATGTTAATAAACACTTTCCATTCGCGATAATAAAGTCGCGGTTTATTGCGGCCGTTACAATTACACCTGAAAATAGAAAATCTGAGGCAGGGATAAGTATTGATGAACTCTCTTCATCATGGACATTCACCATCGGCTGAGTTCCCGTGGCTATTGCTCTGCCCTGGGAAGCCTGCCCAATACTTCCAGTCATGTGCGATGGCGGAACATGCTGCCAGAGCCTGCGTCGAGGAAGGGCTGGCGCTGCGTGAAAGCATCGTCATCGCGTATGCACTGGGTACTCTTGCGGGCAACAGCCAAGAGGTACGGATGGTATCGCACCGTAGCCAAGCGGTAGTCGATATGCTGGCAAAGCGCGAAGAGCAGCGGCTGGCGGGGCGCGACCCTGCGAGGGATCCTGCGCTTGAAAATGGCAGTACCGCTCATGCGGCTGGGGCCTACCTGACGGCGGCAACGGCATGGTCTGTGCCCCGCGAACTGAGGCAGATCGTAATGGCTTCTGCTGAGGAGTGGTGGCCGTGGCCGCTTGACGAATGGAAGCCTGAAGGCAGCGCTCTCGGCAACCTATGCCAAGCATTGGCGCTGCTGCTGGCGGAAACCGAGCGCCTTGAGCGCCATCGTCATACATGGCAACGCTTGGCTGCCGATATCAAGGCATAGCAGAAATGCTGTGTTTTTAAGAGGTATGTGTGTTAACCGCTGCATAGGCGTTGATCAGCGCTGCGATCTGCTGGCGCTGATCGTCTGGTGCCTGAGTTAGTAGTGGCTGGTGGCGCACCGCATAGCGACGTGCCAGTGCGGGGTCTAGCTGTTCCAGCGCCGCCAGATGGCCCTCTAGGGTCCCCACATCGCCGCGGGCAAGTGGCCCTGTCAGTGCTTGAGTAACGCCACGTTCGCGGGCGGCGCTCAATGTGTTCTGCATGAGTGGCAGTAAAGCATCCATCATATCCTTTTCGCTGCTTCCCCAGCTTTCCCATAGTCGGGCCATGTCTGTCATCAGCGCAACCAGAAGAGCACTGGCGTGGTTGGCGGCCGCGTGATAACGCATGCGAGTATTCGGCGGCAGGATATTGACGTGGCTGCCAAGGGCGTGGGCAAGCGTAGCAAGATCCTTGCTCAGCGCTTCGTGCTCGGCCTCAATCGTGATGGTGCAGTGCTGAAACGTTGTTGCGGTTCCGGCCGCCTGACTGATGCTCTGCAGTGGGTGGAAGCCGCCGATATGCGCTTGGCAGTGCTGTGCAGCCTGAAGCGCCTGCACATCCGTAGCCCCACTCAGGTGAACCACGGCGCTTCCCGCCGACCATTCGATCGTATCAGCGAGAGGGGCAATGGCATCGTCAGGCGTTGCAATAAAGATAAGCGAACAGGTCTCGGCCAGCGCCTGCGCGCGCGCTATGCGGGCATGCACGCGTTGGGCTAACGCACGCGCCTTGGGGCATGCCTCGCTGCGTCCGGCAATTGCATGGATGGGATAGCCTTGTAGTGAAAGGGACTCTGCCAGAGCGGACCCCATACGGCCAGGACCAATCACGCCTAGCGTGGAAAACTCAAGGGTGGCTGCCGTGGTGCTCATGTTTCGTCCCGTTCATCCATCCTTACCACGTTTCCAAGCTCAGCCACGGCGTGACTGATGGTCCGTGCGCTCATTTCCCGTCGCCGTTAAGCTGCCCCATCGATTGCAGGTAGGGCGAAATGTGAGGATGCTGGTCATGAGAGTGAGAGAGAGCCCATACGGCGGCACATGCGATAGCCAGTGCAACCAGCAGTCGGCCACTCCTGCGCTGTTGCCTGCGCTGATCCTTATCGAGCCGACTGTCTGGTAGATACTTCTGGCTCAGACGCCGCCAGAGCGAAGAAGGCTGATCTGACGCTGCAGAGGCTGGTTCGGTTTCCACCTGCTCGGTGTCGGCAGGCTTTGGCGGCTCCGCAATGCCCAGCAGTGAAAAGTCAATGGTGTCACGTAGCGGCTTCACGTTATCAGGAAGGTCGTGATACACAGCATAAGGGCGGAACCCTGCCATGCTGTGTTCCACGAGAAAGAAGTACCGGAATGTGCCCACGGTCGTTTCTGCTTCATAGCGGAAGCCGTAGAGCGCTACGCTGTAATCGTGATTGAGGAGCTCGACATCCTGCTTGATCAGCTCCGAGGCCTGCAGGGTATGGAACGGCACAACAACGTGATGTTTCTCGTTATCGAGGATATATTTGAGTTCCCCAGTAATATTTATGGCTGTGCGCATAAGTCGTAGGTTCGATCCGTGGTGAAAAGGCCCTGATCAACGGTGGCATCCTACCACAGTCGTGCCAAGTTGCATCGGTCATTTAACAACCTATCTTGCGGTATCTCGCGGCCTGACTCTGTCAGAGCCCCGTCAATTGTACTGTTCTCGCCTAGGCCGCATATGGTCATGATAGCAAAGGAATTGGTACCATACGGACTATAATGATCACTTGTTTATTGATTGCCGGGACACAGGTATAACGATGGCCAAGCTTTATTTCAATTACGGTGTGATGAACGCAGGCAAGTCGCTTAATCTGATCAAGGACGCTTACAACTATGAAGAGTCTGGACGTAGAGTGCTGGCGTTCAAACCGGCAATCGACACGCGCAATGATAAGATCGAATCGCGTATCGGCTTGCGCCGAGATGCCATCAACGTCGCTAATGACGATGATATCTATGCCTTGTTTGAGACTGAAAATCGGCGGTTGCGGGCTGAAGAAGGTCTGCATTTTTCGGCCGTATTCGTAGATGAATGCCATTTTCTGACGGCACAGCATATCGTCCAGCTGTCGGATATCGTGGATAGGTTGAGCGTGCCCGTGCTGTGCTATGGGTTGCGGACGGATGCGTTTGGTCAGCTGTTCGAAGGCAGTGCTCGTTTGTTCGCGCTGGCCGACGAAATCAACGAGATCAAGGGGATGTGCCGATATTCGGAGTCCAAGGCGACGTTCGTAATGCGGCTCGACGAGCAGGGACGGCCGATTCGGCAAGGGCAGCAGATCTGCATTGGTGGCAACGATCACTATGTGTCGTGTTCGCGCAAAGAGTACAAGAAGCGTATGACGCTTTAGTAGGCATCAGGGCGCCATGAAGGAAAAATCCTTCATGCGTCTAGCGGAGCATATCGTGATGAGCATGATATGATCGCCCATAATGACCATGGGGTGCTTGATAAGAAAAGACACCATGGAATTTCACTTGAAAGCAGGAGATATCATCGTGGATCGTAATCCTTTCCCCACTGTTGATCAGACGCAGGTTGTGACAGCGTCAGAAGGCCGACGTGTTCTGCGCAACACGTACAGTCTGCTGGCCATCACGCTGCTGTTTTCGGCTGCCATGGCGTGGCTATCGTTCGCGCTGGGTACGCGCTACATTTCCCCGATTATTTTCATCGTCGGCGCCTACGGTCTGATGTTCTTGGTGCACGCCACCGCGCGCACAGGTTTCGGCTTGGTCGCCATCCTTGCCTTTACCGGTTTTATGGGCTACTCGCTGGGTCCAGTGCTGAATATGTTCATGTATGCACGGGGTGGCTCCAGCATCGTGCTGCTGGCGCTGAGCATGACTGGCGTTTCATTCCTAGGACTGTCGCTGGTTGGTATCTTTACGCGCCGCGATCTTGGCTTCCTCGGTAATTTCATCACGGTCGGTGTTTTCGTGCTGCTGGCAGGCATGATCATCAACCTCTTCGTGCACGCCTCGGCACTGTCGATGGTGATGTGCTGTGGTTTCATCCTGTTGTCGTCTGCCGTCATCCTGTTCCGTACCCAGCAGATCGTGCGTGGTGGTGAAACCAACTACATTCTGGCGACGATTGACCTCTATGTGAGTATCTACAACATTTTTGTCAGTCTGCTGCAGATTCTCAATAATCGTGACTGATTGATTTTAAAGGCTTTGTTGGCGTCCTGCATACTCCAACGATAGCCCTGAAAGTGTTCATTTGCGTCATGTTGGGCACAGTGTGGTCACACTCTGGTCACACTGTGTTCGCATCCAACAGGATGCTCCCAAGCCGAAACTCGAAAGCGCCTTGGCACAAAAAAGCCCTGACAGAGCGGCGCGGTCATTCTGGCTTGGTCGGTTATTTTTGTTATTGGTTCCCCACGCCTTCTAGCTGTTCGATGAACGACTGTGCGATAGCGGCAAAGTCGGCATCATCGCCAGTGCTTCGAAGCGCAGCCTTCCCCTCCAGTCGAGTCGCCCGGTTAGATGTATTCTTCTGTTGAAAATATAAAAACAATTTGTTGCTATAATGTGTAAAATTGTTTTTGGCATTGGAATGATTTGGATATAGAAGCTAAATTTGCATATGTTAATCGTGCTTGTATATCTTGTTCATTATAAGGAAGTTAAAATGAAAGGCCCTTCCAAAGATGCAATACATCCTTTGCCATATTTTCCCGAAATAATATTTCTCAAAAATATAGCAGATAATCCCAATGTTATTGTTGGTGATTATACTTATTGCAACGATCCTAAATGACCAAGTGGTTATTTTGAACGGCATGTATTTCATTATTACCCCTTTGTTGGTGATAAGTTAATAATAGGAAAGTTTTGTTCTATAGCACGTGATGTGAAATTTTTAATGAATGGTGGAAACCATGATTTGCATAGTTTGAGTACCTATCCCTTTCAAATGTTTGAGAACGGATGGGACTCTTTGCGTGAGGTTTTAAACGGCGTCTCCTTGAAAATACCCGTGCATCTGCCTTTGAAAGGAGATACTAAAATAGGTAATGATGTATGGCTTGGACTATCTGCAACAATTCTCCCTGGCGTATCTATTGGGGATGGTTCTATTGTGGGTGCTCAAGCAGTGGTAACACATGATGTTCCTCCCTACACCATTGTTGCTGGCAATCCTGCAAAAGTAATAAGAAGAAGGTTTGATGACAAAACGATCAGCAAGTTAGAAAAAATTGCTTGGTGGAATTGGTCTATTAAAAATATAAACGAAGTGATGAAATATATTGTACGAGGGGATGTAAATAATTTATGGAGATATGCAGTTGATAATAAACTTGCTATTGTTAGTTGAGTTTTTTGGATTTAAATTAAATCGCCAACTGGCGGTTTAATTTAAATCTGGAGTAAGCAAACAGCAGAGCACGCAATCACAGTATGTATTTGTACATGCCATCGCAGGAAGACTAGACGGCGCTAGTCAGCGATGCCCTAAACAATCGGTCAGTTGCTGGCAATGGCCGCATCGTCGACGTTAGCAGTAGCAGAACGACGGTATAAAAAACATCCGATAAGAGGTGATAAAAAAGAAATTATCTCCACCGCTACTCCGGACAGAAGGGTAAGAGCGATGCATGCGATAGTCGTTGTATGCCATCCTCTTTTGTTTGCACTCTGCGTAAGTGATAGAAGCGCATCTTTAAAACCAGAGGTCGAGCCTAACGCAGAAAAACATAGGCACTCATTTAGAGAGTGTTTCAAATAGAGAGTGTTTCAAAATCCTTTGAAAAAACAAGGTTGCCCAAAAGTCTCACCGCATGGCTGCTTTACTACTTCCTAGCTTAGTGCTGTGTTTGTTGGTGGGGCAGCCTTATCCCTGCCGCAGAGCATACAGGCAGGTGCCTGTCCGTATGCTCTGGTGATTCACGCGTGCGTTATCGTCGGGCAAGCCGAAAGGGGTTAAGTGCGATCAAGGCACCAAGGATCAGTACCAGTACGCCGATGCACTGTAGCAAGGCAAGGGTTTCACCCAACAGCGCAATTGAGAAGAACGCGCCACACGCCGGTACCAGCAACATCATCAGCGTCGCGCTAGAGGCCTTGACGTGGCGCAGGCCATAGAAATAGAACATGGAAGCCAGCGCGGTTGGGCCAATGATCAGAAAAAACACGTTGAACCATACAGTAGGGGAAATGCTTCCCCAGGCAACCGTGCTCCACTGAGGGGCGGCGAGAAGTATCAAGCCCAGTGCGCCTCCAGACGTGGCGCAGGCCGTTGCCTGAAGTGCCCCAATCGAGCCCTTTGCCAGCAATGTCTTGGACAGGATGCTGTACGTTGCCCAGCAGCCTGCAGCGAGCAGAAACAGCATGTCGCCCCATAAGCGGCCATTCGAGACGCTGGCGTTGCCGGCACCGTACAAAAAAATAGCGGCACCGATCAGTCCGATTAGCAATCCTGCGAGACGTGAGGGCGCCGCCGTTTCTCTGCCAAAGCCGATCATCAGCCCACTGGTCAGCAGAGGGCTAAGCACGGGAATGATAATGCTGCCGTCCAGAGACGGTGCCAGTGTCAGTGCCCAGAAGAAAAATACGTTGTAGCCGAACACGCCGATCAGGCCAGCCAGTGCGGCAGACAGCATGGCACGGTAGCTGATGACTCGAGTGCGATCCCGGAACAAAACCGCCATCAGTGCCAGCACGATTCCTCCGCCTGCAAACCTCAGTGCGGCAGCAACGGTGGCGGGCATTTCGCCGACCACAATCTTGGAACTGGCAAAGGCACTGCCGAACATGATCATAGTGCCGAGCAGACTGAGATAGGCCAATCGTGTCTCTGTGGGGCTGCTCACAGGCAGAGAGGAGCGGTCGGGCATGGGTCAGTGTGTCCTTGTTATGGATTGTTGTTTATGGCGTGTCGTGGTCGTTGTTGCTGAAGGACGGCGTTCGGTACGCAAGAAAGAAGCGCTCGCGATCATGAGGTCTGGTGTCGCCGAAAGATGACTGTCGCACAGGGGGATAGGGTGTGTCTTGGACAATCGTGCCGAAGCGGCATGAAAAGTGATGAACGGCAGGGTGAAAACGAGAAAAAGGGCCTTTAGAAGGCCCTTTTTTGGCAGGTCATCGACGTATGATCGATAGGCATTAGAGCGGCAGCGGCTGCTCCAGTACGCGGCGCAGCACGAAACTTGAGTGGGCGCTGGTCACGCCGGGAATACTGTTGATATGGTTGAGCAGTAGGTCCTGATACTCGTCCATGTCGTGCACAATGACGCGCAGCTGGTAGTCGGCTTCTTGTCCTGTAATCAGCAGGCACTCAATGATGTTGGGAATGTCTCGAATGGCCTTTTCAAAGGTCGAAAAACGCTCAGAGTTGTGCTGGTCCATTGAGATCAGTAGCAGCGCCATCAGGTTAAGGCCAAGGCGCTTGGCATCCAGCATGGCGCGGTAGCCTGTGATCAGCTCGCTTTCCTCAAGGGCGCGCACGCGGCGCAGGCACGGGGAGGGGGACAGGCCGATGCGATCGGCGAGCTCTTGGTTGCTGATGCGGCCTTCGCGTTGCAGCAGCTCCAGAATGTGGCGGTCGTAACGGTCTAGGCGGTATCCGTTTTCTGAAGAAGGCATGAGTGTGTCTCTTTTGGCATTTGGTTGAAATATTATGCCAAATTATAGCCTGCGCAATGCAATTTTAGCAATGAATAGGGCTGGATCAAGCAATGGTGTTGGGGCTACAATGGCATGAGTTCGATATGCCGTATGTAGCCACACCATAGGGATGCAGTGGCAGCGGCCACTTATTCAATTTATTTTCCTCAAGGGATCAAACACTCATGTCTGACGCTCATGTGGTGAAGAACACTATCTTTGGCGATGCGGCGCAAGGTTCTTTCGACCATCGCAAATACAGCGCTCCCGCACCAGTCCCAGCGTTCAATCGCACCTGGCCTGACAATCGCATCACGCGTGCGCCCATCTGGGTCAGTGAAGATCTGCGCGATGGCAACCAGGCCCTGCTTGAGCCCATGAGTGTCGAACAGAAGCAACGACTGTGGCATCTGATCCTGAAAATCGGCATCAAGGAAGTGATGGTTGGCTTCCCGTCCGCCAGTCAGCCCGACTATGACTTCGTGCGTTGGTTGATCGACGAAAACCAGATTCCGGAAGATGTGACAATTGCCGTGCTGGTGCAGGCGCGCGAGCACCTCATCGCACGCACCTTTGAAGCATTGAAGGGTGTGCATCGTGCCATCATCCATATCTATAGCTCGACGTCGACTATCCAGCGTGAACGCGTATTTGAGAAGACCCGTGATGACATCAAAGCACTGGCCTGTCAGGGTGTGACCTGGGTATGTGATTACGCTGCGCGCTACCCTGAAACCGACTGGCGCATCGAATACTCACCGGAAAGTTTCTCGGAAACCGAACCAGAGTACGCGGTGGAGGTGTGCGAAGCCGTGATGGCGATCGTTAAGCCGACGCGTGAAAAACCGATCATCTTCAACTTGCCGAATACGGTCGAAGTGGCTTCTCCAAATCACTATGCCGATCAGATTGAGTATTTCTGCCAGAACATCAGTAATCGCGATGCTGTTGTGGTGTCTGTGCATACGCACAATGACCGGGGCGGTGCTGTAGCGGCTGCCGAGCTGGCGCTGCTGGCCGGAGCGGATCGCGTTGAAGGTACGCTGCTGGGTAACGGCGAACGTACCGGTAACATGGATATCGTGACGCTGGGGATGAACCTGTACAGCCAAGGGATTGACCCTCAGCTGGATCTTTCCAACCCGGAAGAGATCATCCGTACCGTGAGTGAGTGCACCAAGCTGATCGTGCATCCTCGTCATCCGTGGGTCGGTGAATTGGTATATACCGCATTCTCAGGCAGCCATCAGGATGCTATTCGCAAGTCGCTGCGCAATCAGCGCCCGGAAGAAACGTGGCAGGTCGCTTATCTGCCTATCGACCCGCGTGACATTGGCCGCAATTACGAAACGGTGATCCGCGTCAACAGCCAGTCCGGTAAGGCAGGGATGGCATTCCTGCTCGAACGTGACCACGGCATCAGTCTGCCGCGCTGGATGATGCTGGAGTTGGCACCGATCGTACAGAAAGCCAGTGAGAAGACCACCGGTGAACTGTCGAGCGATGATATCCGTGCGCTGCTGTTCAAGGAATTTTCGCCAGAACAACCCTACACGCTGGAGCACTATCGTTTCGATCGCGAAGGCAGCACATTGTCCACGCGCATTCGTGAAGGCGACAAGGTGCATGTGCTGGAAGGGCAAGGCAATGGCGTGATCTCGGCTTTTGTCGACGCATGGCATCACTATGACAGCCGTCCGCTGAGCGTCACCAACTACAGCGAGCATGCCATGGGCAGCGGCAGCGATGCCAAGGCGATCGCCTTTGTTCAGCTGAACGTCGATGGTGTATCCGTGACCGGTGTGGCGGAAGACTACGATACTGGCGCTGCTTCGCTGCGCGCCATTCTGGCCGCCTTCGACCGCGCTGCACGTCAGGCGAGCTGAGATAAAGGCAGTACGGTGACGGGTATTCGTCAGCCGTAGCTACATAAAAGGTCGGTACCGAGCAATTAATCGGTGCCGACCTTTTTTACACTTAATCAGTTGTTACTGCCCCCTTTCTGAGTGCTGGAGCGATAAGCGCTGCTAATCAGTCTGATACCTGTCCGCGCAGCCAGCGAATTTCTTCGGCCCAGCGATCCGGCTCGGTCGTTTCCAGAATCAGTGGAATGTCGTCCAGCCGAGCGTCCTGCATTAGGGCGGTGAAGCAGGGCAGGCCGATCAATCCTTCTCCCAGTGGCGCGTGCCGATCGACGTGGCTGCCACAGGCTGTCTTACTGTCGTTCAGATGCATCCCTTGCAGGTAGCGCAGGCCGACCGTCTCATCTAGGGCATGCAGCATTGCTGCTGTGCCCGCGGCAGTGCTCAAATCATAGCCCGCGGCAAAGGCATGGCAGGTATCGACGCACACACCGATACGCGACGTATCTTCAACCTGCGCGATGATGGCCGCTAACTGTTCGAAGCGGTGACCCATATTGCTGCCTTGGCCTGCGGTGTTTTCCAAGACCACACTGACGTTTTGCGTTTGTTCCAGCGCATGATTGATGCTGTCGGCGATGTGAGTGATACAGGCGGCTTCACTGATCTGGCGTAGGTGGCTGCCCGGATGAAGGTTGAGTCGTGTTAGACCCAGCTGTTCACAGCGCTGCATTTCATCCAGAAAAGCCGCATACGATTTTTCACGCCCTTCCGTTTCGGGGTGGCCTAGATTGATAAGGTAACTAGCATGCGGAAGGATGTGTCGCGCAGCAAAACCGTGCTGTGTACAGGCGGTTTTGAATGCGGCGATGACGGCAGCGTCCAGTGGTTTGGATTCCCAGCGACGCTGGTTGCGCGTGAACAGCGCGAAGGCATTGGCCCCAATGGCAAGGGCATTGTCGACGGCATGGTGTACGCCGCCTGCGGCGCTGACATGAGCGCCAACATGTTTTCTGCACATTAGAAGGTCTCACCGGTCATTAATGATAATTTAGATGAAAAATGAAGAGGGTATGAAGGATATAGCGCCAAGATGCTTGGTATTGCTCTAACATTGTGGGAGGAATGAAGAGAAGAATGCTATATCTGAAAGATCGAGGGGTATCCCTTTCAGAAAACATGCGCTTATTGTAAGCCAGTCGTTACAAAAAATCTCGAATAGCTTCCGGATTATCGGATTGCCTTTAGCGAGAGAAGTCATGCTAAATGGGCGATAAGTCGCGCCTTGTGCGCCCGAGTAGGCAAGATCGCGTCAGACTGACCTTTCGCTTACTTGTGTGATCGATAAAGAGAGCGTCTCATCGTGATGTGGCCTCAAAATAGGGGCGCATTGAATGAAACAGGTAAAGGAGTCTTGTGTGCCTGATCGTAATTTTTCGAAGCACCATGCCCGCCGGTGGATACGAATACTGTCGGCGCTGTCGTGCAGCATCGCCGGCATGGCGGTTTTGCAGGCCAACGCCTTCGATTTCAATGATGTTTCAAGCCAGGCTCAGTCGCTGGCGCAGGAGCGTTACGATGCGCCAGCGCATAGCCTCTCATCTTCGCTGAGCGCGTTGGACTATACGCACTACAGGGACATCCACTTCAAGAATGAATATGCGCTATGGCACGGGCAGGGCCTGCCATTTGAGCTGGGGTTCTATCCTGAAGGGATGGTCTATGACACGCCGGTCGAAGTGAATGAAGTCACAGGCGACCAGGTGCATGCGCTGACCTATGCGCCCGAGCAGTTCGACTGGAGCGCCAATGCATCGCTCAAGCCTGAAGAGCTAGCGTCGCTGGGTTACGCTGGGTTCGAGGTACGCTATGGGCTGGGCGATGGGCAGCGCCATCCTGTGATGGCGTTCCTCGGCGCCAGCTATTTCCGCGCTATCGGTGAGAACCAGCACTTTGGTGTGACGGGGCGCAGCGTTGCCATCGATACGGGGTTGTCGTCGGGCGAGCAGATGCCACAGTTTAAGCGCTTCTGGGTCGTCAAACCGTCGCCGGGTGATCGCTACCTCATCATTTATGCGCTGTTGGACTCTCCGAGTGTGACCGGAGCCTATCGCTTCGTGCTGCGTCCGGGTGAGGATTCCATCGTGGATGTCCAGTCTCGCCTGTTCATGCGTGACAAGGTCAACAAGCTGGGCATCGCACCGCTGGCCAGCATGTTCTATTACGGCAGTGCGCAGCCGAGCAATCGTGACAATTTCCGGCCGGCCATGCATACCTCTGATGGACTGCTGGTGCGTGATGATAAGGATGACTGGACATGGCAGCCACTGCTTAACCCGCGTCGTCTGAACATCAACGATTACGAAATGCCGCGTCTGGCCGGTTTTGGGCTGATGCAGCGCGATCATGACTTCAGTCACTATCAGGATGTGGATGAGCGCTACGACCAGCGTCCCAGCGTGTGGGTTGAACCTACCCAGAACTGGGGGGCTGGCAAAGTTCAGCTGATCCAGATCCCATCGCCCGATGAAACCAACGACAACGTCGTTGCGTTCTGGCAGCCGCAGACGCTGCCGAGCAAGGGGCAGTCGTACGATTTCAACTACCGCATGACATTCACCAGCAACGAGCCGCGCCTGTACAGCAATCAGCTGGCTTGGGTCGAC
Organism: Zymobacter palmae; assembly: GCF_003610015.1. NCBI lineage: Bacteria > Pseudomonadati > Pseudomonadota > Gammaproteobacteria > Oceanospirillales > Halomonadaceae > Zymobacter > Zymobacter palmae. The sequence continues at coordinate 1,507,122 of NZ_AP018933.1, read as the reverse complement.
AGTACTCGTCGCAGCGAAGGTGAAGTGAAGCAGGGCGATACCAGTCGCAAGAATGACGGTACCGTGGCCTACATCGTCGATTTCCGTGGCGACAACCTGAAATCGCTGAGCGCTCAGAGTGTCGTGACCGCAGATGTCCTGCCTAGCGATAACGTTGAGGTCGTGAGCGCTGATGTTGCCCGTCAGCCTGTGATTGATGGCTACCGTTTGACGCTGAAACTGCGCGTCAAGGATGCCAGTAAGTCGCAGGACGTGCGCGCCTTCATCAAGGATGGCACTGGCCATCGTCTTTCTGAAACCTGGCGACTGCTGAAGACTTCCGATGCCTGATAAACACTATACGCCGTCGAGTGCCTATCTCGACCAGCTGGCGTCGTTGACCGCCGAGCCGTCTGCTCAGGCGGAATTCGAGATGCTGTCGAAGGATGATGCCCTTTCTCTTAGCCAAGCGCATGCCAAGATCGGTCATGCGCCCGAGAATTCCACTGATCCGGCGCAGCCGTCCGTTGCGCGTCGCCTCGAGCTGGCTGATCAGCACGATGTGCCTGATGAGCTGCTGGAAGAGGATCATGCTCAGCGGCTTCGGCTGCGCAGCGTGCCACGCTGGACGCGCACTCCGATAGCGCCGCGCCCGTGGTGGAAAAAGCGCGGGCCGTTGGAACGCCTATGGCGCACGCTGTGTCCTTGGGGGCGCAAGGAGCGCGCCGAGCAAGACGCAGCAGACAGCGAACAGCCGCCGTTGCATCATCACCGCTGGCAGCGCGTGGGACTGATGCGCCGCGTCGTACTGCTGTTCTTGGTGGTCGTGCAGAGCCTGATGGCGGTGGCCTATATGACCACCGTGCTACCTAACAAAGGCGGCACGCTGCTGGAAGTGGCCGTGCTAATTCTGTTCGGTCTGCTGTTCATCTGGGTGTCGTCAGGGTTCTGGACGGCGCTAATGGGCTTCCTGCAGCTGGTGATTGGGCGTGATCGCTACAGTATCTCCGCCTCGACCGCCGAGGACACGCCGATTGCCGATGATGCGCGCACCGCACTGGTGATGCCAATCTGCAACGAAGATGTCAATCGCGTCTTCGCCGGTCTCAAGGCTACTTACCTGTCGCTCAAGGAAAGCGGGCGCTTGGATTTGTTCGACATCTATATCTGCAGTGATTCCTTTGATCCTGATACCTGCGTGCAGGAAAATCAGGCATGGATGAACCTGTGCCGTGAAGTCGAAGGTTTTGGCCGTATTTTCTATCGCCGCCGCCGCCGCCGCGTGAAACGCAAGAGCGGTAACATCGATGACTGGTGTCGCCGTTTCGGTAACCAGTACCGCTATATGCTGATTCTGGATGCCGACAGTGTGATGACGGGCAGCTGCCTGACCCGTCTGGTGCAGCTGATGGAAGCCAACCCTGACGCGGGTCTCATCCAGAGTGCACCGGTATCCGCTGGGGGCACCAACCTGTATGCACGTCTGCAGCAGTTTGCTACGCGCGTCTACGGTCCGCTGTTTACCGCAGGGCTGCATTTCTGGCAGCTGGGTGAATCCCACTACTGGGGGCACAATGCCATCATCCGCGTTGCGCCGTTTATGAAGCACTGCATTCTGGCACCACTGCCGGGCAAGGGGTCGCTTTCTGGCCCGATACTGTCGCACGACTTCGTTGAAGCTGCGCTGATGCGCCGTGCCGGCTACGGGGTGTGGATTGCCTATGACTTGCCTGGGTCGTATGAAGAGATGCCGCCCAACCTGGTCGATGAGCTGCAGCGTGATCGCCGCTGGTGCCACGGTAACCTAATGAACTTCCGCCTATTTTGGGTGAAGGGCATGCACCCAGTGCATCGTGCGGTGTTCCTGACGGGCGTAATGTCCTATCTGTCAGCACCGCTCTGGTTCCTGTTCTTGGTACTGTCAACCGCGCTGATGGCGACCAACCTATTTACCGACCCCGTCTATTTTTCCAAGCCGGGGCAGTTGATAGCAGAATGGCGCCTCAATTGGTATCCGTGGCGCGCTGTGGCGCTGTTCAGTGCCACACTGACGCTGCTGTTCCTGCCGAAGATCATGAGCCTGATTTGGCTGTGTTCTCGCGGGGCCAAGGAATACGGTGGCTCGCTGCGCCTGATTTTGAGCGTAGTGCTGGAGTCGCTGGTGTCGATGCTGCTGGCCCCAGTGCGGATGCTGTTCCACACCCGCTTCGTGATCAGCATTCTGTTCGGGCTGAAGGCCAAGTGGACGTCGCCGGACCGCGAGAGCTCCGAGACTTCTTGGGGGGAAGCGATCCGTCGTCACGGTGTTCAGACGCTCGTAGGCTGTGCGTGGATCGCCCTGGTGTTGTGGATGGACCCGCGCTTCCTGCTGTGGTTCTCTCCGATCGTCGGCGCGTTGGTAGTGTCGATCCCAGTATCGGTACTGACCAGCAAAGTCAGTCTGGGGATGGCACTGCGCCGCTGGGGTATTCTGAGGATTCCGGAAGAAACTCATCCGGGGCCAGAGCTGCTTAATACGTGGAAATTCACGCGTGAAGCACGCGCACAGCGCAACGTGCCCAATTTCGTGCACGCTGTTGTCGATCCGCTGGTCAACTCGGTCAACTGCGCGCTGGGTACCGCTCGCCATACCACGTCCGAGGCGATCGAGATTCGCCGTCAGGGGCTGGTGCGCAAGGCGCTGGTCAGCGGTCCGCACCGTTTGGGTGCGGCAGACCGCTTGGCACTGCTTGATGACCCCATCATGCTGTCGCGACTGCACTATAGCGTGTGGGAAGACGGTGATCGCTATCCGGCTTGGCGTGCGGTCTACTTGAACATGCAAGCACGACAGCTTTCCTGACCCGACGCATTTCGCTGAATGAAAACGCCTTGAAGTTCTTCACTTCAGGGCGTTTTTTTATGCCTGCTTCTCTTTCCATCACGATCTTTCATACAGCAATCCTGAGTGAATTAGTTTCCGTCTCATAAACATGGCATGCGCACTGCATAGACATTGTTGAACAATCTTTATGCTTGGAGGAGTGCTCATGAAACGCACCGCTATGCTTACCGGCCTGCTCATTCTGGCAGCGACTCAGTCTCAGGCGGCGCTTGTCTCCGAAGGCGAGCTGACCATTGGTTCCGACCTGACTTATCCGCCTTACAACTACCTCAAGGATAACGAACCGGCCGGGTTCGACGTCGAGGTGATGGCGCTGATCGCGCAGCAGATGTCGCTAACGCCGCGCATCAAGGACACGCGCTTTGCCAGCCTGATCATGGGGCTGAAAAGCCACAAGTTCGATGTCGTGGCATCGACGCTGTATGTCACGCCGGAGCGTGCCCAGCAGGTGGCGTTCATTCCTTATATGAAGACCGGTGGGGCACTAATGGTGAAGGCAGGCAGTACCGATGCCCCTCAGCATCCTGAAGACCTGTGCGGCAAGCGGGTCGGGTCGATCAAAGGCGGAGCTTGGATTCCGAAGCTGCGCGCGTTGTCGGAGAGTTATTGCGCGCCACACCAGTTGGGCGCCATTGATGTGAAGGAATTCCCTTCGTCACCGGAAGTAACTCAGGCGCTCTTTTCTGGAGCCATCGACGTCGAGTATGAAAATGCGGCCGTCGCCAAGGCCACCGTCGACAAGACGGGTCAGCGGATGAAGATCACGTCGACGTCGCTGCTGTATCCGGTTGTAGTCGGTCTGGCTGTCAACAAAAACGACACTGCGCTGCACGAACAGCTCGAAACCGCGCTGAGCAGGGTCTCGACGACGCCTGAATACGCCGCGCTGCTTGATAAGTATAACGTGCAGGTACCGGCAAAGACCGATTTCCAGCGGGCGTTGGACGGCACGCTTTAACGGGAGGGCGACGCTATGCAGTTCGATTGGCCCTATCTGTTCAGCTTGCTGACGTTTGCCGACTTCTGGAAAGCCAGTCTGGTCGTGGTGCAGCTGAGCCTACTAACGTGGTGCAGTGGCGTGGTACTAGGAATGGGTATCGCGTTTGCCCGCCGGTCGCGTTCGCGGGTACTGAGAAAGGCGGCGGCGCTGTACATCTGGTTGTTCCGCAGTTTGCCGCTGTTGGTGCTGCTGATCTTCATCTTCAACCTACCGCAAATGTTTCCTGCGTTGCAGGGCGTACTGGGCAACCCGTTCGTGGCCAGTGCCATTGCGCTGATCCTGAGTGAAACGGCCTATATCGCCGAGATTCACCGCGGTGGACTGATGGCCGTGCAGAAAGGGCAGTTTGAGGCGGGCAAGGCTCTGGGGCTGAGCCGTGGGCGTATCAATGCTTACATCATTGTGCCGCAGGCGCTGCGCATTTCATTGCCGACGCTGGTCAACGAGTTCATCACGATCGTCAAGATGACGTCGCTGGTATCGGTGATCTCACTGGCGGAAATCCTGATGGTGGGCGAGCGGCTCTATACCGACAATTTCAAGGTTATGGAGACGTTGCTGGCCGTGGCGTTCTACTACGTGCTGATTGTGACGGTGTTCGAGCGACTCTTTGCGTGGTTGGAAGTGCGGCTGGATATTCAGCGCCGCACCCCAGATGCCATTGATGCTGAAGCACTGCGCACCACGCTGCCGCCGGCATCTGCACCATCGCGACGCAGCGTTCAGCCATCGGCCAAGCCCATTCTGGAAGTGAACGGCATGACCAAGGCGTTCGACGGCAAATGCGTACTCGACGGCATCCATCTGGCGGTTCATCCCGGTGAAGTCATTTCGATCATTGGGCCGTCCGGCTCTGGTAAGACCACGCTCATCCGCATGATCAATGGGCTGGAACAGATGGACAAAGGGGAAGTGTTTCTGTCAGGGCGCTCCTTCATCCACGCGGGGCAACCCGACTATGCGCTGCCGTGGCGCACTCAGATCACCAAAATCGGCATGGTGTTTCAGGGCTTCAACCTGTTTCCCCATAAAAGCGTCATCGACAATCTGATGCTGGCGCCGCGGCTGCACTTCAACGAAGACCCGCGCACTCTGCGTCAGCACTGTCTCGCAATGCTGGACAAAGTGGGCATGCTCGAACACGCCTACAAATACCCGCACCAACTGTCCGGTGGTCAGCAGCAGCGCGTGGCTATTGCGCGCACGCTGGTCATGAAGCCCAGCATCATTCTGTTCGACGAACCGACATCGGCGCTGGACCCCGAGCGCGTGGCAGAGGTACTGGACGTCATTGCGCGTTTGGCGCAGGAGGGCATCACGATGCTGATTGTGACGCATGAAATGAAGTTCGCGTTCTCTGTCTCGGATCGAGTGGTGTTCATGGAAAACGGCCATATCGCCGTCGATGCACCGCCCGCAGAAATTCGTCAGATGACGGGGTCGCGTATCCACGCGTTTGTCAACGATATTGCCATGAGCTAAGGAGCGGCCAAGCATGCCCACTTCACTATCCTCCGCGGCAGCACTGCAAACGGCGGTACTCGACAAAGACGAACTGGCATCGCTGCCGGCCTTTCAGCGTACGGCCATTGAACTGCGGGATCGCATTATCAGCGGCCGCTTGCAGGCCGGCCAGCCACTTGCCGAGCAGGAGCTGGCATCGGAATGGGGCATATCACGCAATACCGTGCGAGAGGCGCTGCGCTTTCTGCACGGTGAAGGGCTCGTGGAATACCGTCATAACCACGGTGTTAGCGTGCGCTGCTTGAGTCGCCAGGACGTGCGCGATATCTACCGGACACGGCGCTATATCGAGCTGATGGCTGTACAGCTGCCGGAGACGATTACCCATTACCACCTCGACAGGCTGCGCCAGCCGCTTGACCTATCGGCACAGGCTGCTGCCAGCGATGACTGGCAGGCGGTCGGCACCTATAGCCTGCGCTTTCACCAGTGCTTGGTGCACATGCTAGGCAGCGCACGGTTGGATGCTTTCTTTACGGTACTGGTGGCGCAGCAGCGTCTGCTGTTCGCATCGGGTCAGTATGAATCCGCCTTCCAGCAGCCTTGGCTTGAGCGGGACCGACGGCTCTGGCAGCTGCTGAGTGAACAGCGCCTCGCCGAGGTGGCTCAGATGCTGATGACGTACCTCGAAGAATCTGAGCGTCAGATCATGGACACCTTCGCTGCTCCGCGGGAGCGGCTTTTCCAAGCCCTGTGAGATTTTCAAACACTGTCAGCACAGAACACGTACTGTCTGTACAGAAGAGGAGTATGACCTTATGTCTTCTTACGCTTTTTATCCGGCAGCCTATCAGAGCACTAAAGGTTCTGCCCTTGATGTCGATTGCGATTTCTATCAGGCACTGGCAGACGGCTCAAGGACGCTGGTGAGCGAGCACCGCGTGCCGATTCGCACGGGATTTGCATGGGAAGTGCCGGCGGGCCATCTGTTCCGCATCACGACGCCGGAAGGTCCACAGGTCGGCGATCTGAACATTTGGAACCGTCATGATCCGCGCGAACGGATGTGGGTATCGCGTACGCGTCAGCTGCAGCGAGCGCACCTGTCGACTTTCGATCGCTTGTGGTCGACGTTGCCGTTCATGCGTCCGTTGGCAACTATTACGGCGGATACGCTGGCGGACTATGGTGTGGATGAACACGGTGGGCGTGTGCACGATCTAATGGGAACCCGTTGCGATCCGTACGTCAATAAGCTGCTGACAGGCGAGGATTTCGATTTCCACTGCCACTCCAACCTGACACGTGCCGTGCAGCCTTACGGGCTGACTGAATTCGATGTTCATGACGTGATGAACGTCTTCCAGTGCACGGGGCTCAATGCCGAAGACCGCTATTTCATGAAGGCCTGTCCCGCACGTAAGGGTGACTATCTTGAGTTCTTCGCTGAAATCGACCTGTTGTGTGCCATTTCGACGTGCCCGGGGGGCGATCTCTCACTCGCTATGTGGGGCGATGATGCCGAAGACACACTGAAGGTGTGCCGACCGCTTGGTATTGAGATCTATAAGCCTGACGATGCACTGCTGGCGCAATGGCAGTCGCCGGTGTCGCCGGACTATAAGGGCAATCATGGTATGCGATTGGCCGAGGTCGACTGGGCTGCCGAAGGCTCGAAATAACGGGCGGCTGCAGGACACTGTCAAAAGGGCGCACTGGCGTAGTATAAACGTAAGCAGAATGCGCGATTTATGGGCGAGGGGAACACTCCTCGCCTTGTCGGTCTATGAATGAGGTGCTGAGACCCGCCGAGCGTGCGGCATGACCTGCGACGCTATTATGCTCATGCACCCCATCGCCTTTCTCTACGGACGGGCGGATAACAACAATAGGAGGGGTTAATGGCAACATCGCTATTGCTAAATTGCGATATGGGCGAACAGTTCGGCGCTTGGCCCTGTGGTCAGGATGAGGCGTTGATCGCACTGGTCGATCAGGCGAATCTGGCCTGTGGTTTTCATGCGGGTGATTTCTCGACCATGGCGGCCGGTGTGGCACGCGCCAAGGCGCACGGTGTGATGATCGGGGCGCACCCGGGCTATCCCGATCTGCAAGGCTTTGGGCGTCGCGCGATGGCGTTTACGCCGCGTGAAGTGACAGAACTGATGCTGTACCAGATCGGTGCTCTAGATGCCTTTTGCCGCGCGCAAGGTACCGAGGTGGCCTACGTCAAACCGCACGGTGCGTTGTACAACGCGATTGCAGATGATGATGCCTTGCTGGATGCCGCACTGACGGCCTGTGCCCGTTATCGGTCAGGCCTAGCGCTGATGACACTGGCTCGCGCCGATCATGATGCTGACGCTGTACGGCAGCGTGCCGAGATTGCGGGTGTTCCGGTGCTGTTCGAAGCGTTTGCTGATCGTCGCTATTTGCCCAATGGACGACTGACGTCGCGCCAGCGCCCTGATGCGGTACTGCACGATGTGAATACCATGATTGCTCAGGCCACTGCCATTGCGGCAGGCGAGCCGTTCGCGACGGCTGATGGCGGCATGTTGCGCTTGCGTGCGGATAGCCTGTGCGTGCATGGCGATACCCCGGAGGCGTTGGCGGCTTTAACCGCGCTGCGCTGTGCCTTACAGGAGCCGGTATGAGCTTTGTGATCGAATCGGCAGGCGTCGATGCGCTGCATGTCGAGTTTACGGCAGCCCCCTCGGCGGCGCTGACTGCCCAGCTGTGCCAGATGGCGGCTCAGCTCGAACAGCAGTTTAAGGCGATTCTGCTAGATATCACCATTGGCTGGGATAGCCTGCTGATCCAATATGACATGCAGCGTGTTGGCTACAGCGAACTGTACGATCGCCTGATGCAGTGGTGCACGCAGTGGCTAGAGCAAGCGACCGGCGTTGAGCCATCCGCCGTGAACGATAGCGGCGTGCTGGCGTTGCCCGTGCTTTACGATGGTGAAGATCTCCAGGATGTTGCACGGCACTGTGGACTGGCATCGGTTGCCGATGTGATCGCACTGCATTCCAGCAGCGCCTTCTATGTCGGAGCGATCGGTTTTGCGCCGGGATTTGCCTATCTCGGCGGTCTTGATGAGCGCTTGACGTTGCCACGCCGTTCATCGCCGCGCGCGCGAGTGCCGGCCGGCAGCGTTGCTATTGCGGCTGGGCAGAGTGCGCTGTATCCGCAGGCCTCGCCCGGTGGCTGGCACCTGCTAGGGCGTTGCCCACTGACGCTGTTTGATCCCGTCGCTCAGCCTATGTCGCCATTTCATGTCGGACGACAGGTGCGCTGCTATCCGGTTGATGACGCTGAATTTCAAGCGTTGCAAGGGAGGTCAGCGGTATGACGTTATCCCCCATCTTTGAGGTTGTCGCGCCAGGGATGCTGACCACGTTGCAGGATCAGGGGCGCTGGGGGCATCAGCATCTCGGCATTTCTCCCTGCGGGCCGATGGATACGCACGCCGCGGCGTGGAGCAACCGCTTGCTAGAAAACCCCGGTGATGCGCCAGTGCTCGAAATCGCACAGGGTGGGCTGCACCTGAAGGCCAGCACTGCACTGTGGGTAGCGGTGACGGGGGCCGAGGTTGCGCTATCGGTACTGGCAGAAGACGGTCAGTGTGTGCGCCAGCCTGCGGTGTGGTCGCGGTTTCCATTGCTGCCGGGTGAGCAGTTGGTCATCGGGCCGGCACGGCATGGGGTGTGGAGCTATCTGGCGGTTGCGGGAGGCTTTGCTGGGCAGAACGTGATTGGCAGCGTGGCCACACAGACCCGTGAAGGGCTGGGCGGGCTGGACGGTAAAGGGCATGCCATTGCGCGGGGTGATCAGCTGTATCGCCGGGCTTTTGGCCCCTCATTTATGCGCGGCGCCCAGACGCCTGCCGCCTATCGCACCGAGTGGGACGTGCCCGTGCTTCGTGTGCGCTTCACTCCCGCCCACGATTACCGCCGCTTCAATGCTGACGATGTACAGCGCTTTATTGAGGCGGAATGGCAGCTGTCGACGCTGTGCAGTCGCATGGGCTATCGGCTAGAAGGTGAACAACCGCTACAGGCACCGCCAACGCGCCGATGGTCGCTGGGCGTGCTGCCCGGTGCGATCCAGATCGTGCCGGAAGGTTATCCTATCGTGCTGATGGCGGACGGCCAGACCATGGGCGGCTATCCGTTGCTGGGCTGGGTGCATCCGCTTGACCGTGCACGCCTGGCTCAGCGCCGACCGCATCAAAAAGTGCGCTTCGAGCTCTGCACCGTGCAGGATATCCAACAGGATGCTGCTCGTGCGGCAAGGTTCTTTAGTGGTGCCGTGTTGCGCTAGCCGCTCAGTCTTCTTTGCGCCGACCGCATTGTGTGTGACGCATGGCATGCCGATGCGACAACAGAAGGGCCGCTACAACTACTGTGGCGGCCCTGCTGTTGTAATGAATGACTCTCTGGTTTTAGGAGGCTGTGGCGGCTTCCAGCGCCAGTGCAGTGACTTCGGCAAGGTGATCAATTTCGTCATCGCTGATGATATAAGGGGGCATCCAGTACAGCACATTACCCAACGGGCGCAGCAGTACGCCGTGCGCTAGCGCTACTTCGTAGGCGCGCATGCCCCGGCGCTCCTCGAACGGGAAAGGGGTCAGCGAGGCTTTGTCCTTGACCATTTCGATGGCCACGATCATGCCCGTCTGACGCACGTCTCCTACATGAGGGTGAGTACGGAACGTCTCGGCAGCGGCGGCCATGCGCTGTGCTCGGTGACGATTACCTGCAATGACATCGTCTTCTTCCAAAATGTCGAGCGTGGCCAATGCGGTGGCGCAGGCCAGTGCATTGCCCGTGTAGCTGTGCGAATGCAAGAAAGCCTTCATTGTGGTGTAGTCATCATAGAAGGCGTCGTATATCTGATCGGTGGTGAGCACCACGGACAGGGGCAGATAGCCGCCCGTCAATGCCTTGGATAGGCACAGATAGTCGGGGCGGATACCGGCCTGTTCACAGGCAAACAACGTGCCCGTGCGCCCGAACCCCACCGCGATCTCATCAACGATCAGCTGTACTCCGTGGTGGTCGCACAGCGCGCGCAGTCGGGTTAAATAGCTGGGTGGATACATGCGCATCCCGCCGGCACACTGCACTAGCGGTTCCAGAATGACCGCGGCCAGTTCGTGCGCGTGCTGCGCCACGGCTTGTTCCATATGCACGAACATGCGCGCCGCGTGCTCGTCCCACTGTTCACGCGGCAGACCGAAGCAATCCGGTGAAGGCACTTTCAGCACGTCAAACAGTAGCGACTCATACGGAGCGGCGTACAGTCCTAGATCGCTGACCGACAGCGCGCCGACCGTCTCACCGTGATAGCCGTTGGTGATGGTCAGGAAACGGCGCTTTTCGGGACGCCCGATATTGCGCCAGTAGTGCAGGCTCATCTTCAGCGCGATTTCGATGGCGGCAGAACCATTGTCACCGTAGAAGCAATGGCCCAGTCCTTCCGGCGTAATGCGCCCCAGACGTTCAGAAAGTTGGATGACCGGCTCATGTGTGAAGCCGGACAGAATCACATGTTCGAGCTTGTTCATCTGCGTGCGAAGCTTGGCGTTGATACGCGGATTGGCGTGACCAAGGATGTTGACCCACCACGAGCTGATGGCATCTAGGTAGTGTTGACCCGCCATGTCTTCCAGCCATACGCCTTCACCGCGCCGCACAGGAATGAGTGGATAGTGCTCGTGATCCTTCATCTGGGTACACGGGTGCCAGAGTGCGTTCAGGTCGCGCTGCATCCACGTGCGATTGAGGGGGGCATGCGGGTCGTTCAGTCGTGGCTCAGACATGAGGTTTCCTATGGCGTATGGCGATGGACGGAAAGCGGTAGTTTAGGCACCCAGCAGCGGTGTCAGGTCGAGGTGCTGCGCGATGGCCTCGGGCTGCGGGTTATCCATAAACGGCACGATGCCCAGGCAGGGCGCTTCCAGTCGGCGATGCAAAATATCGAGGTACTGGTCGAGACAGTGCTCGGAGGGCGGCGGTGTCACGCTATTGGCAACCCAGCCGGCAATTGGCAGACCCGAGCGCTTGAGCGCTTCGTAGGTCAGAAAGGCGTGGTTTAATGCGCCCAGCTTGATGCCGACGACCAGTATCAGCGGCAGATCCAGAGCGATAGCAACATCGGACAAGTCTTCATGATCGTTGATGGGGACGTACCAGCCACCTGCACCTTCCACTAGCGTGAACTGACGGCGCAGCGCCAGGATCTCCCGTATGGGGGGTAGCATGCGCTCGACGCTGAGTGTGGCACCGGCTTCCGCTGCGGCAATGTGCGGCGATGTGGGGGCATCGAACAGCACGGGATTGATCTCTTCGAGTGTCAGCGAGGGGTGGCATTGTTGATGCAGGGCAACGGCATCTTCATTGCGCGGTCCTTCGGCAGTCATTTCGGTGCCACAGGCCACAGGCTTGCTGGCGGCCGTCGTCAGTCCCTGTTGGTGGGCTTTGTAGAGCAGGGCACAGCTGACGGCCGTCTTACCGACTTCCGTATCGGTGCCGGTAACGAAAAAGGCGAAAGAAGACATCGTGACGCTCCTTGTCGAAGAATGAAAAGAAAGACGGTTTACCGCTAGGACAGCGTTCAGCGCGGTTTGTGCAAAATCACAAAATGCGTGTCATAGCGGGCAGGGATTCCCTGTGGCTCGCGGACGTTATCGCTGGCTGCCGTTAGCTGACGTAGCCATGTGCGTCCTTTCAGCCCGCGCCGTGAAGACGCCGGTCCCTGAGCGCCCAGTTGTGACAGCCCGCGCATTAACTGGATGACATCAGCATAGTGGCAACAGAAGGACTGGCGACGGTGATGTGACAGCTGTAATGCACAGTGGTGCAGCGTCTCGTAGAGTCGCTCTACACTCATAAATGAAGAGGGATGGGGTCGTCCGCTCACCTGTTGCTGGAGCTGGCGCAGTTCACGCAGGGTGTCATCGCCCAGTGTCGAGAACGACAGCCAGCCACCGGGGCGCAGGCAACGATAGGCTTCCTCCAAAAATAGCCCCAAATCGTCAAGCCACTGAAGCGCAAGGCTTGAATAAAGCCGGTCGACGCTACCGGTGCTAAAGGGCAGGCGAGCAGCATCGGCCTGTAGCCACTGTATGGCGTTGCTGCGCGAGGACCGTGCTTTCAGCAGCATGGGGTGTGCGATATCAATGCCGCAGAGCGGGCCGGCTTGTGGTGCACGCTGTCGGGCCAGGCGCTGGGTCAGATAGCCCGTGCCGCAGCCCACGTCGATCCAGCGTTCATTCGATGACGGGCTTGGCAGCCGTTGCTGTGTCTGGGCAAGCAGGCTTTCAGCAATGCCGCGTTGTAGCACGGCCGCACCGTCATAGGTGGCGGCTGCCTGTGCAAAGCGTCTACCGATATCGCTGTGCCGCGAGGAGGAAGCCATGACCGTCATGCGTCGGCACCATCCTTGAGCAGGTCCGCTATTTGACGAGCAATGTGCTCGGCGTGAGTCAACGGTAGCAAGTGACCCGCATCGTTCAGCACATCGCTTTGCATGCCTCGCGCCATCAACTCGGCTGCTGCCGTACACGGCACCAGCGCATCGTGAGCGGCAAAAACATGACGGCATAAATACTGTTTATTTACCCAGTATGTCGATAAATCGGTACTCTGAAGCCATTCAAGCTGGCGCTGACCCTCATCAACTGACAGGGTTAAATCGAGCCAATCCCCCATCATCGTCCGCAGTGCACGAGGGTTGGAACAGCCCTGCAATGCCATGCGAGCAAAGTGGTGCAGGGTGTCCTGCGGGCGCCGCTGCCAGGCTTGTGCGAAGCCCCTAAAGTCGTGTGGCGGCATGGCGCAAGGCCAGTGATCATCGGCTACGAAGCGCAGGTTGGTGCCCAGCGTTATCAGTGCGGCCGTGCGTGCATCCGGCAGTGCTGCCAGCCGCGATGCCAGCAGCCCACCGAGTGACCAACCGAGGTAGCAGATCCTTGCATCAGGGGACGATAGCGCCTCACAGGGCAGCCACTGGTCACGCCATTTCTGCAGGTCGTTATTATGCTGTATGGATGAACAGTGTTGAGTGGGGGTCGCGTATCGAGCGTCTGGGAAATGCTTCTGCAGAGCGTCACGCAGCGGCATCATAACCTCGGCGGTAAAGCCCCAGCCTTTGAGCAGTACGAAGGTCAGCATGAGGCTTCTCCGTGTAGAGCTGTGCGTGCCACATAGGCCGTGGCCAGTATGTCGACCAATTGAGTCAGTAGCGCCGGTGTGTGAATCGCTGACAGCGTGACGCGTAGACGGGCGGTGCCCTCGGGTACGGTCGGGGGGCGGATGGCACCAATCTGGAAGCCGTGAGCCGCTGCCGCATCACGCATGGCCATTACGGTGGGAATGTCACCCACGATGAGAGGCTGAATCGGGCTGGTCGAGGCTGTCAGAGGCAGCCCGGCCTGTGCCGCCAGCGCACGGAAGAGGGCTATGTTGTGTTCAAGCTGGACACGGCGTTCTGGCTCTTGGCGCGCAATGGTCACGCTGGCACAGGCGGCATGGGCGAGGGCAGGAGACAGGCTGGTGGTATAGACGTACGGGCGCGCAAATTGCACCAGTGTGTCGATCAATAGCCGACTGCCTGCAATAAAGGCCCCTTGCAGCCCAAGTGCCTTGCTGAGCGTACCAACCAGTACGGGTACTTCATGTGGTGCATCAACACCCTCCGCTTCGGCCAGTCCAGCGCCCGAGGCCCCCAGCACGCCCACGCCATGCGCATCATCAACGATCAGTAGCGCATCGTGCTGCTGACTGAGCCGTACCATATCGCGCAGTGGTGCGGTATCACCGTCCATGCTGAACAGCCCATCACTGACTACGGCAACGCGCCGGTTGCGGTCGGTCGAGGTGTGCTGTTCACGTTCATGCTGCAGGCGTCGTTCGAGCGCGGCCATGTCCAAGTGTGGGTAGCGTTTGAGGCGTGCCCCACTCAATCGCGCGCCATCCAGCAGCGACGCATGGTTGAGCCGATCACCCAGCACAACATCACCCTGTGAAAGCAATGCGTCGTGGATGGCGAGGTTGGCCTGAAAGCCGCTCGGGAAAACCAGCGCATCTTCTCGTCCCAGCCAGTCGGCCAGTAAGCCTTCTAGCTGTGCATGGGCATCGGTCTGCCCCGTGACCAGCGCCGAGGCACCGCTACCGGCCCCGTAGCGCCTGGCACCATCAGCCAGCGCTTCTACGATACGAGGATCGCGGGCCAGTCCCAGATAATCGTTGCCGGCCATATCGTACGCAGGCGAAGCCAGCGTCAGTGTTCTACGCTGACGGAGGCATTGGGCCTGACGGCGCTCATCAAGCGCCGCTTCCAGATCGGAGGCAAAAGGAATTCCCATCATGGCGGTCAGTTCGCTGCGGCGTCGGTCGCGATGTCGGCGAAGCGCTGAGAGGCGATCGACTGCTCGATGGCCAGATCCAGCGTATCGTCATCGAACGCTTCGTGATGAGGCACACCGCGCATGCCAAGGCGCTCCAGCAGCTTCATGTCATGCTCGGTAGCGGCGTTGCCAGCGGTCAGCAGCTTCTCACCGTAGAAGATCGAGTTGGCCCCCGCAAAGAATGCCATTGCTTGCAGTTCATCGGTCATCTGCGCGCGGCCAGCGGCCAGACGCACGCGCGAGCGCGGCATTAGGATACGCGCAGTGGCGATCACGCGAATAAACTCGATGGGGTCGATATCTTCGACATCCTCAAGCGGGGTGCCTTTGACTTTGACCAGCATATTGATCGGTACACTTTCCGGGTGCTCATCAAGATTGGCCAGCTGCTGCAGGAAGCCCGCGCGGTCGAAGGCCGATTCACCCATGCCGACGATCCCGCCACAGCAGACCTTCATGCCCGCCTTGCGCACGTTCGCCAGCGTGTCGAGACGATCCTCGAAGCGGCGTGTGGTGATGATGGAGCTGTAATATTCCGGCGAAGTATCGATATTGTGATTGTAGTAATCGAGACCGGCATCGGCGAGCGCATGAGCTTGATCCTCATTGAGCTGGCCCAGTGTCATGCAGGTTTCCATCCCCAGCGCGCGTACGCCCTTGATCATCTCAATCACATAAGGCCAATCGCGTGTGGTCGGATGCTTCCAGGCCGCACCCATGCAGAAGCGCGTCGCACCTGCCGCTTTGGCCTTGCGTGCTTCCTCAATCACTTTCTCGACCTTCATCAGGCGTTCCTTATCGACGCCCGTGGTGTAGTGGCCCGACTGGGGACAGTACTTGCAGTCTTCAGGACATGCCCCCGTCTTGATCGAGATCAGCATTGAGATCTGGATGTCGTTCGGGTCGAAATTCTGTCGATGCACGGTGTGGGCAAGGTACAGCAGTTCGTGGAACGGGCGCTTCAACAGATCGTCGATCTCTTGGCGTGTCCAGTCGTGGCGGGGGGCGGTGATGTCGGTCATGTCGGCTCCTGAAGACGGAAATGGGGCAAAGTCTGTCGCGCACCCTTCGAGATGTCAACCAGTAGTCGTTATAGTGGTTGACAGTGGAGATGCCAGCACGTTCGATGCACTCTTTTTCATCTAGTGCGCATTTTCAGGTTCTGGCGAGCGACAAAAAACGTTACGATTCATTCCGTAGGCCGTTAGAACAAGACCTATCCTTTTGAGAGCCATCATCATGAAAGGGGCGGCAGCATGATTGAGACAGTGCTGGGAGCGGAATGGGGCGGTATTCTTGTCCACCTGCTTGTGGCGTGGGGTATCGGTAGCCTGATCGGACTGGAACGCAGCTTCCACGGTCGCGCCGCTGGGTTTCGGACACACGCGTTGGTGTGTGTGTCGTCGGCACTGTTGACGCTGATCACAACATATCAGCACTTATGGCTGCCTGCGGGAATCGGGCACGTACAGACGGACCCGACGCGCATGGCGCAGGGCATTATGACCGGTATCGGGTTTCTCGGGGCCGGTGTGATTCTCAAGGAAGGTTTGACGGTACGCGGCCTGACGACGGCCGCGTCCATTTGGATTACCGCATCGATTGGGGTGCTGGTGGGAATGGGGTTCTGGTGGCCCGCGTTGCTGACGACCTTTATCACCTTGATGACGTTGGCAACTTTTCGCTGGGTGGAAAGTCATATGCACCGGCAGCGCTTCGTGAGTGCCTCGCTCAAGTTCCCCAGCCATCAGGTGCCCGACGAAAGCGAATTACGAGCACATATCGAACAGCTGGGCTGTCGCGTGGTTAGCATGAGCT
This sequence comes from Zymobacter palmae, assembly GCF_003610015.1. Classification (NCBI taxonomy): domain Bacteria; kingdom Pseudomonadati; phylum Pseudomonadota; class Gammaproteobacteria; order Oceanospirillales; family Halomonadaceae; genus Zymobacter; species Zymobacter palmae. The sequence continues at coordinate 1,490,559 of NZ_AP018933.1, read as the reverse complement.
ATCACATGAGCTATGCCACTCAGACCTTCGAGTATCAGATGGTCGTGCTGACATGGTCCCGTGATGCTTTGGCTGTCCTGTGTCGACAGTTCCGCGATATGGAGCATCTGGTCGGATTCCGATTGAGTCCTGTTGGAGGTTGAAGGAGCGTTACCCCACATGCTGCTGATCATCAATGGCAAGTCCAATGAACATCCCACATTGCGCAGAACCGTCATGCAGCTGCGCAAGGAAGGCATACCGCTGGACGTCCGGGTGACGTGGGAAGCAGGCGATGTCGCGCGCTTCATTCATGAAGCGGCTGCGCAAGAGTGTCGCCGTGTGATCGTCGGTGGTGGAGACGGCACGCTGCACGAAGCGGTAAACGGGTTGATGGCACTGCCACCGGATCAGCGCCCAACGCTGGGCATCGTCCCACTGGGCACGGCCAACGATTTCGCGACGGCGGCAGGCATTCCGGCCGATCCGGGTGACGCATTGACCTTTGCCGTACGCGGTACGTCATTTCCCATCGACGTTGGTTTGATCAACGATGTCTATTTCCTGAATATGGCGTCGGGTGGATTTGGGGCCAAGGTGACGGCCTCTACGCCGGCCGCATTGAAGAAGACACTGGGCGGTGGGGCCTACTCACTGGTCGGCGCGTTTCGGTTCTTGAACTTTTCCCCCTATAAGGGGCGTCTAAAGTTACCGGGGCTTGAAGAAGATGTATCGACGGTCATCTTTGCGATTGGCAATGGGCGGCAGGCTGGAGGGGCTCAGGAACTGGCACCGCGCGCCTATATCGACGATGGCCTGCTGGATGTATTGGTGCTGAAATCGTTTCGTATCTGGGAATTGCCGCGCCTGATTCGTGACCTTGAGCGTCTGGCCCCCAACGGTAACCTCGTGCGCTATTTTCAGGTCCCCAGTCTTGAATTCGAGTGCGATGAGGCGATGCCGATCAATCTCGATGGCGAAATGCAGGAATACGAACATATCAGTATGCAGGTTCAGCCGCTGGCGCTGGATGTGACGCTGCCGAAGAATTGCAAACTTCTGCTGCGAAACTTGGGGGATAGCCCTCGTGACGCTGATGCAGAAGAGTTCATCAGTGCGGATGCCGACGTCTTCCATAAGGAGGATTGACGCGCCGCATTAAGATATGCGCTACTGCGCACGACGTATCGCTGGAAGATACAGCGCAGCGATGCATATCGTTTTAGCTAAGGAGAGGCAACGATGAAAAAATCAATGATGTGGGCGAGTGTTGTTGGGGTTGTAGGTGCGATGGCACTGGCAGGCTGTCAGAAACATGATGACGCTGCACCGGTAACACCGGAAGCCAGCACGACCACCACCATGACGCAGCAGTCGGCACCGGAAGCGCCTGCGTCCAGCACCACGACCACAACTACCGATACGACGACAGCGCCGGCCGCTACCGATGCTGCAGGCAGCAACACGGCTCTGCCGGCGGATCAGACTGACGACATGTCGAACATGAACAGCAGCGACGCGGCCAAACCGTCCACGCTGCCTGATTCACAGTCCGGCACGGCGGAAGACAACCGCTAAGCCTTTCTCGACGCACCCTCTGTGCGTCGATGACATCGCCCATGCCGACCGCGTGGGCGATGTCGTTTATGGCTTCCGCTGATAGCCTTGACCCCATCAGCATAAAAGATATCCCTCATTGGGCAACGCTGCCGCCTGCCGTTAACATGAAATGATCCGTTCGAATGCTGTGCCTGAACGGCGTGCTTTTGTTGTGCACGCCAAGACGGCCAGATTTATTTCACACATGGACATGCAGCCATGGCAATGACGCAACGACCCGATTCCTCTACGCTGTGGCGCACGACACCACAGCCTACCGGATGGACCTGGGCCCGCGAGGGAAGCGGGCGAGATGCGCGCGCGGCCGGACGCCTCGTCAGCCGCAATATGAGGTCTTACTGGAAGGCACGCGACATGCGTTTCAGCCTTTCCGTGTTTCTCAAGCACTGGCCGACTCAGCACAGCCTGCTGTGGCGCCCTCGCCACCGTGTGCATGGGTTGCTGTCATGGACGCTCAGCGGCGAGCATGCCCACCTGTGCGAATTTCAGCTCGACGAAGGCTATCGTGGCCACGGTATCGGCACGGCTCTGCTTTCCAGCTGGCTGCTCGAGTGCTATCGGCAGGGCGTTCGCACTGTAGAACTGCGCGTTTTCCGCGATAATCCTGCCTACCACCTCTATACCCGCTTTGGATTCTGGGCGCTTGCCGTCGATCCTGACATTTCGGGCTTCATGACCATGCGTTGTCGCTTGGATGAGCGTCAAAAGGCCCATATCGAACGTCTGGCGCGTGCCGCACATGTACCGGTATCGCTCAGCGCCTAGCCACGCGTTCTGCTCCCCGTGATGCATAATCCTGGCGTACGGCGCATCCTTGCAGGTGGCTTGATTTCGCCGCCGTGAGACGCAAGTCCTAGATTGATCTCAGCATACAACGTGTAGTTGAGGCGATCCGCCATGGCCCCGGTGCCTGCATGCCATGTCCGCCGATGCGTGTCCGCAAGCGCCATGTCATCAAGAATGTGATGAAGCGATAAGTGCCCGGTAGACGGGTCGCGAGTCTGTCATAGCGAGCAACAATGTACAGCGAGCTGCCCGAAATTAAAAAAGCCACCCGAGAACCTGCGGGTGGCTTTTTTGTCTTCTGAAACAGCGCCGTGTCTTTGCGCCGTCGAAGAGTGGGTCAGAAACCGTAGATCAGCGAGACGGTCGTCGTGCTGTCGGTCTTATGCGTTGTGTCTGCCGGCGGGTTGCTGTTGTGCTCAATGGCATAGGCCAGACGCAGCGTGAAATCCTTGTTGATGCTGACGTTCAACGCGGATTCTGAATCAGTGGTCGTGTTATTGCCCGCGTACTGCAGGCCGATGCGCTGGGTGAAGTTGGCCGTGTCGGAGATGTGGTAGGCGTAGTTCAGCGCACCGTAAGCGATCAGACGCGTATCGCTGCCGCCTGAGGTCAGGTCATCATGACGAATACCCGGACCGGCCTCGACAGACAGCGAGTGGGGCGGGCCTACCAGAATCTGGCGACCATAACCGCCGGCTAGTACGGTACGGGAGTGATAGCCCGCGAAGCGGTCGCTGGTCCAGCGCAGCTGACCGAACAGATAGTTGCGGTTGGTCAGGTTGTAGCGGGTACGGCCACCCAACTGGTAGCGCTCAGCAGTCGTTTCGTCATCACTGGAGGCGCTATTGGCATTAGCCCAGATACTGTAGGAGTGATCCTTGCGGAACCACGTGGCGTAAGCCCCTGCGTTGAGCGTCTTGGAGTCGGTGTTGCCCGAATGGCCGGTATACCCCAGTTGGGCTTTGCCATCGAAGGGTTTTTTAGCAGTGCTGGGGTCGTCTAGGGCTTCGAAATCCGTAACATCTGCCATGGCCGAAAAGGAATGAGCGGCGGCCAACAGGCCCACGGAGAACAGTAAGGTGTGTCTGAGGTTCAGAAATGCCACTGTCTGGCTCCAGTTGAAGATTCAGGAAAAGAAGAATGCAATATCAGTCACATTGACTGCGTCGAGTATAGGAAACACTGTACGCGAATTACCAGCCTGGCAGTAAGGAGGCGCTCAAGAATACCGACCCGGACAGGTGCTATCGCCATAGAGGCCAAGCGTACTCCTTGAGCTTTGCTTATCGAAAGCTAATGCTGAGCGAGGGCGTTTTTTCCCTACTCGCTGCACAAAGCCACTGGCTCCGCCCTGACCGTGCTATTGATAGAGGGAACAGGTATGCTTGAGTCATCAGGTCCACTCATTGTGGCTGGCTACCCAGAGAGCGTGTTCATGCCCGAAACCACTGCACCCTTTGCCCACCTTTCACCCGACCGCGTAGCGAGTGCGATTGAGTCGCTCGGGTTCTATCTTCAATCTGAACCGTTTGCCTTGAACAGCTACGAAAATCGCGTGTACCTGTTTCGCGACGATGACGGACAGCGTTGGGTAGCCAAATTTTACCGCCCTGAGCGTTGGAGCGATGCGGCTATTCTGGACGAACATCGCTTTATCACCGCTTTGGCGGAGGAAGATGTCGCCGTCGGTACGCTGTGGCACGACGATGATGGGCAGACGTTGCATCGGGTCGATGGGTATCGCTTAGCCATCTTCCAGCATATTGCCGGTAGAGCACCATCACTGGATACACCGGATGATCTCTTTGCGCTGGGTGAGCTGATCGGCAAACTGCACAGTGTTGCGCAGCGCTGCACGTTGCCTAATCGTCCGCAGCTGGAATGGGGCGCTATGGCGCGACAGGCGCGCGATACCGTGTTGGCATCGGCACCGTTGTCTACGTTCCAGCGTGAGGCCTATCAGCGTGTGACAGATTCTCTGTTACGTGCATTCGACGCACTTCCGCAGCAGGAGATGGTCTGCCATCCTGTTCATGGCGATTGCCATATCGGCAATGTGCTCGGCGACGCCGAACACGGCTTTGCGCTGGTGGATTTCGATGACTGTCTGACCGCACCTGCGGTTCAGGATCTCTGGATGTTCCTGAGCGGGGATCGTGAAGACGAGCGCCGTCAGCAGCTGTCCGAGCTGATTGAAGGCTACGAATCGTGGCATGACTTCGATCGTCGTCAGCTGGTGCTGATCGAACCACTGGCAACATTGCGTATCATGCGTCATGCCGCGTGGCTGCTTGCGCGCTGGAGCGACCCTGCATTTCCTGTCGCCTTTCCTGATATCAAACAGAGTGGCTTCTGGGACGAGCACCTTCGCATATTGGAAGGGCAGGCCCAGGTGCTTGCATCACCTCTTCAACTGGCTTGACACTGCGCTCACCGAGATGAGTGCGGTATACTTCCCGGCCTTCAACCTTCTGGCCGATGATTCCGTTTGGGAGCAGACAAGATTCTCATGAGTGATACAGACAACAAGACCACGACAGATGCGCTCACCGACTACTACCGCGACGTCATTACCCTGCTGGGTGAAGATGTGGAGCGCGAAGGGCTGGTAGATACTCCCTCACGTGCTGCCAAGGCGATGCAGTTCCTGACCCACGGCTATGGCTTGTCGCTCGAAGAGGTCGTTAATGGCGCGGTCTTTACCAGCGAAAGCGATGAAATGGTGCTGGTCAAAGACATTGAGCTTTACTCACTGTGCGAGCACCATATTCTGCCGTTTATCGGGCGCTGCCATATTGCCTATCTGCCTAACGGCAAGGTGTTGGGGCTGTCTAAGTTTGCACGTATCGTCGATATGTACGCGCGCCGTCTGCAGATTCAGGAACAGTTGACGCTGCAGATCGCTCAGGCTGTTGAAGAGGTGACGGGCGCCAAAGGGGTCGCCGTCGTGATTGAAGCTCGCCATATGTGCATGATGATGCGCGGCGTGCAGAAACAGAATTCCAGCATGACCACCTCTGTGATGCGCGGTGGCTTCCGTGAAAACCATCGTACCCGCCAGGAATTCCTTAGCCTGATCAAGTGATCGGCGAGACAGGCAAGGGCCCTGAATACGGTATATCCGTAAAGCGCCTTTGCCTGATAAACCCTCGGGCGAGTAAGTCACCGATGATACGCGGCAATTTTCCCGCTATCCCCCATGCCGTACGCCGCGAACGATGAGAGTCAGAGGTCCGTGGCAAGCGGATATTTTTGTCATGAATTCGCTTGTTGTGGCCGTGTGAGATGTCTGGCGATGTGTGCTGGCGGGTTTCGTTAAGGCGGAAAGGGTGCTTGGCTTAGGGAAGGACGCTGGCGCGTATGTTCCATGCGGTAAAGTCTGATTCTTGGCAAAAAACCGGCAGGCCCTGAATGCGAATAAAAAAGGCCATTTGCGCGATGCCATGCGTCCATCACGCAAGGGCTTTTGATGGCATGAATAACGTGAATAAAAAGGGAGCGGACTCAGGCATCGACTGTTTCAATCCGCAAGACATTAGCCTCGCGCTAATATCAACAGTGGCCATTCCGCTCCCTGACCGCGTGCTGCGATGAATATGCGGCTACCTTATTTATGGCAGCTACTTCGACGTTCGTCAGCGTGGTGCTTTGTCACATAATGGTGCACTAAGATACCTGCGCCCTATTTATTGTTCGGCACTAATGCATACCATCCATTGTTTTTTCAGCGTGTTACCCTCATTTTCTGTAGACTTTCACCCAGCACTTTCAGTGCGAGAGTAAGGTCTCTTCCTACACCATGCTGTTAGGGTTAAATCGCTTTTCCGACTATTTTTGTAGGACTTTGTATTCAGCGTCGGATGGCGTACCATGTGCATAACAGCCTAACTAAGTCGGAGAACGTTCATGACGTCATCCACGGCCGTCCAGACAGCGCCGCACAACCCGATAGCTATTTCCGATGCGGCTCGCGACTACCTCGCCGAGCTGCTGGCGCGACAGGAAGTCGAAGGCATCGGCGTTCGCGTGTTTGTGACCCAACCGGGTACCCCGCGCGCCGAGACCTGTCTGGCATACTGCCGCCCGAATGAAGAAGAAGCAGGGGATCTGAAGTTCGACCTTGGCCCGTTTCCGCTCTATATCGAGGCCAACAGTGCTTCGTTCCTTGAAGAGGCTGAAGTCGATTTCAGCGCCGATCGCATGGGCGGACAGCTCACCATTAAGGCCCCCAACGCTAAGATGCCGAAGGTTAGCGCGGACAGTCCGCTGGCGGATCGCATCAACTACACGTTGTATGCTGAGATCAACCCAGGACTTGCGTCTCACGGCGGCGAAATCAAGCTGGTTGAAGTCACAGAAGACAACATCGCTATTTTGCAGTTCGGTGGTGGGTGCCAAGGGTGCTCCGCTGTCGACTTGACCCTCAAGGATGGGGTAGAGCGTACGTTGCTTGAGCGTATTCCTGAACTTAAGGGCGTACGTGACGTTACTGACCACACGGATACCAGCAACGCTTACTACTCGTAGTGATTGACGATGTCCGTGAAAGGCGACCTCCTTAACAGAGGTCGCCTTTTTCTTTGCACGTGTCACCGTGATTCTTTATATAAATATACCGTTATCTTCCATTCAAAATAAAAACCCCAATACCACTAGCTCATAGTTCATTAGTTATCCCTACCAATTGAATAGATATTTTCTCGCTGTTCTCTCTTGCAACGTGCTCATCCAACCTATAATTTAACCGAGGTAAAACTTTGATCTTGTCGTTTCAAAACAAGATTTAGGTAACCTTTTGGGTAAATTTCTTTGAATACCAACTACATAGAGGCCTATTGTGAGTCAATCCTCTCGCACTAAACACTACGATGAGCTGGCCGCCTCTCAGATTTCACTACCACAAGGGGCGGGTAAGGCACGACGCTTTCTCGCTTTCATCGGTCCCGGACTGATGGTATCGGTAGGGTATATGGACCCGGGTAACTGGGCGACATCGCTGGAGGGTGGTTCGCGCTTTGGATACACCTTGCTGTTTATTGTGCTGCTTTCCAGCCTGATGGCTATCGTACTGCAGTCACTGTGCGCTCGATTAGGTATTGCTACTGACCGAGACTTAGCTCAGTCCTGTCGACGCCATTGCAGCCGACCGATCAATATCGCGCTCTGGCTTCTCTGCGAGCTGGCGATCATCGCGTGCGACCTTGCAGAAGTCATTGGGACTGCTGTCGCCATCAAGCTGCTGTTTGGTCTACCAATCTGGATGGGAGCAGTCCTAACCATTCTCGACACGCTGTTGCTGCTGATGCTGATCCGCCTTGGGTTCCGCTGGTTAGAAGCCTTCGTCGGGGCAATGCTGATCATCATCTTTGCCTGCTTTACCATCGAGTTGGCACTGGCTCAGCCGTCATTTGCAGCGATCGCTCACGGGTTCTTAATGCCGGACCAGCGCATCATCACTCAATCGGACATGCTCTATATCGCTATCGGAATCATCGGTGCGACAGTCATGCCGCATAACCTGTATCTGCACTCGGCACTGGTCAAGACGCGTGCCTTCGAGCGCACCGAAGAAGGGCGGCGCGAAGCCATCCGTTGGGCATCGCTCGACAGTACGCTGTCGCTGATCATGGCACTGTTCGTCAATGCGGGCATTCTGATTTTGGCGGCAGCTGTCTTCTTCCGCTCTGGCAATGTGGTAACGGAAATCGAGCAGGCCTATGAACTGATCTCACCGCTGGTCGGCGCTACCGGTGCCGCCACGTTGTTCGGTATCGCCTTGCTGGCATCGGGGCTGAACTCGACCATCACAGCGACACTGGCGGGTCAGGTCGTGATGGAAGGGTTTCTTAATCTGCGGATGTCCCCGGTACTGCGTCGACTGCTGACGCGAGCTCTGGCCATCATCCCCGTGTTGATCGTGATCGCACTGTACGGTGAGCAAGGAGCAGGGCGCTTGCTGATCTTTAGCCAAGTTATCCTATCACTGCAGTTACCCTTTGCGGTGATTCCTCTGCTATGGTTTGTATCGAACCGCAAGGAAATGGGGCCGTTTGTCATTGGCTGGCGAATGCGCACCGTGGCATGGCTTATCGCCCTTGTCATTATCGTACTCAACGTTCTGCTGCTAAAGGATGCCGTGAACGCAATGCTAGGATAGGCTAGCGGCAGAAACATAGTATTATGCAATGGAAAGGGAAAGGTCACAGGGTTCATGCCGATAACGGTGTGTACTGCCTCGCCTTTCCCTTTGTTTGTATTACATGTTTCTGTTCAGGAGAGATCCTTACATGCCGCATTCGAACCCAAAGCCCACCGGTTCATGGCTTGCACGTCACCGTGGAGGCGTTGCGCTTTGCTGTTCCCTTGTTGGCTTTGTGCTGGCCGAGGTCGCCTCGCACTTTCGCTTACTTCCCGAGGATCTGTTGACGCTAGTCCGTGCCTTTTTTGAAGGTGCACTGGTGGGCAGTTTGGCCGACTGGTTCGCGGTCACCGCGATCTTCCATTACATCCCCATTCCTCTTCTGGCTCGTCATACCCACCTACTGGCACGCAAACGCGCGTCGATGACGGAAGGTATCGCGGATATGGTACAGAACCGCTGGCTGTCACCGGCGGCCATCCGTACTTGGCTTGACCGTGTGTCGTTCTGTGATCTGCTGGCAGGCTACCTGTTTGCCAAGCAAGGTGGGATGACCCGTCTGGAAACCTTCTCTCAACGAGGATTGTCCTTTCTAGCTCACCATGTCACGCATTCTAGCGTGACCCTGATGCTGTGCCGTTTCTGGCAACGCACGCTACATCGCTGCCCGTTGCCGAAAAAATTGACGCCTTGGCTGCTGCGCATGCTGCGTCATCCGGGCATGGAAGATCAGCTGTATCAACGGATGGCCTGCCTGATCGAGATGCTTCAGAGACACCCGCGCATTATGGCCAGCGTCAGCACCTCACTGGCAAACCAGCTCCAACTCTCGGCAACAAGCAGTACCTGGGCACGTACGCGGCTGTGGATCGGCAAACGTTTCCTCAAAGGAGACGACGATGCCGATAAACTGCGCTATCTGCTGGAAAAGGCACTAACAGGGTTGCAGCAGCAACTGCTGGATATGGCCGAAGATCCTCATCACCCCACGCGCCGTATCGTTCGCCGTCAGCTGTTTCTTGCCGTCCGCAAGGCTGATCACAATGGACAGTCGGCCCAATTGGTTGAAACGATTTGGCAGCGGGTACTGCCGGTACTGACTCATGCCGATACGGCCGAGCAGATGGCCCATCGCATTCAGAACGAACTGTCATCGCTGATGACGAACGACATGCACCTTCAGAAAACGATCCATGCTTTTGTATCGCATCAGGTCCGGCTCTTGCTGGTCGAACCCGCACGCCGCCAGTTCTGGGATGAGTATCTGCGAATTCAGTGTGTTGGCCTGCTGGAACGCTATCCTCACGTGGTTGGCAATATCGTTCGAGAATCCCTATCACCGGCACGCATGTCGACCGATCAAATGGTTAAGCAGATCGAGGATAAGGTCGGGCAAGAAATGCAGTGGATTCGCGTCAACGGTGCCGTGGTTGGTGGTCTGGTAGCAACAGGGCTGGCCTTGCTGCGTCTCGCTATCTCGGCATTGGGCTAGCGAAAAACGTACAAACGCGTACAGCAAGACGACATCATCTTGCGATCAGTAGGTCAACGTGATGTCATGATCAGGACTATGGGAAAAGAAAGTTGCTCCTATGTCCTTAAAAAAGCGACACTATATGCCTTTGGCAGGGATCGGTTCCGATCGTGGGCCACCTATAACGACAGGATGAATGATATATGAGTATCTGGAAAAAATTGCTGACGGCCATTCGCGGCGGCGCAACGGAAGTAGGGGAAGCCATCGTCGATACACAGGCCCTCCGTATTCTGGATCAGGAAATCCGTGACGCTGAAAGCGCACTGGCTCAAGCACGTCAGGAACTGGTTCGCATCATGGGTCAGCACAAGGTCGCAACGCAGAAATGCGATGAAATGGCGGCCAAGATCGCGGATCTGGAAAGCAAAGCGATGAAAGCCTTGGATGCAGGTCGTGAAGATCTGGCAACCGAGGTCGCTGAAGCTATCGCCCATCTGTCCACTCAGCACGATGCCGAACAACAGCTGGCGACTGAATTTGCCTCTAGCGTAGACAACATGCGCCAGAGCATCAGCAAAGCGGAACAACAGATTCGCGAACTGCGCCATCAAGCGGATATCGTCAAGGCTCGCGACAGCGTGCAGAAGGCACAGTCCAAAGCCCAGAGCGCTGCTACCGGTGCCCAAGGCAATGTCGGTAACGCAGCATCTACACTGGAGCGTCTCAAGGAACGCCAGCAGCAGCAGCAGGCACAGTTCGAAGCACAGGAAGCACTGGATTCTGAGCGTACGGGCAGCGACCTCGAGCAGAAACTGCGCGATGCTGGCATCACTCCGCAGGCAAACTCCGCTAGTGCCGTACTGGAACGCCTCAAGGCGTCGCGCAACGCCGACAGCGAGTAAGCTGAGCCTTATCCGTCAGCAGTGACTGGCGGATATCAATGCATTTCATGACCGCCGTGCGCTTTCATTAGGCACGGCGGTATCGTACATCTACCCGATGAGTCGTGAGGCCCCATGTCTCGTTTGTTTGGTACTATCAAGAACCTGTGGGAAAGTCGTCAGCGCACGGATGAAGCGTCCGATACCGTTACGCCGTTTCAACTGAAATCCGGAGCGACAGTCGTAATCGACAGCGTACTGCCACTGCTGCTGCGCGACCACTCGCCGATCGAACCGTTTACGCAAGAGTCTGTGTGGAGCGTAGGCATCATCGACCTCGGTCAGTCCACCTATCTTCACCGCTTCTATTTTGATGATGAGGATTACTGGCTGCAGGTGCTCTCGCATGGCCAACGCGATGCGCAGGGCGAAGATCTGATTCTGTTCGTGTACGAAGAAAGCCTATCCGTTACCAGTGAAACCGAACTCAAACGCTTGGCGGGGCCGCAGAGCGATATCGGACTTCCCGAATACGAATATGATGGCTGCACGTTCTATCGTCAGTGGGGCTCAGAAGAAGGGCAGACGGAGCTTGTACCGTTGGCCGAGCAGGTGCGTAGTCCGGAAGAACACTATAAAATCAATCACCTCAGCATGCTGTATGCGCGCGACATCGACCTTACGGATCGCCGCGAATTCCTGCTGTTTTCGGTGGAAGAAGACGCTGACGGCAACATCAGTATCACGACCTCTCGCGGCGTCACGCTGATGCCCAGCGACATTCAGGTCATCTGATTCGGGAATGAAGAGCTTGCCGTGTCGCACGCGGCAATCGCTATCCTCGTTGGCATGGCACTGCCATCCAGACACTTCTTAATAGGGGAACACCAACATGACGTTCAGTGGATCACTGGCCGGCCTTCCTTCTTTCATGGCGTACATGGGGAGCGCCATTGCGTTCTTCATCGTTTTCCAAATCATCTACACCCTCATCACGCCGCATCACGAATTCAAGCTTATCCGTCAGGGCAATCTGGCTGCCGCCATTGCATTGGGTGGTACGTTGATCGGTTTCGCGTTGCCGGTCAGCAACGTCATTGCCCATGCCACCTCGCTCATGGATTTTGCCATCTGGGCAACCGTGGCCTTGGTAGTCCAGTTGCTGTCCTTTATCGTAACGTCTCTCACGATGAAGACACTGTCGGCACGCATTGAACGTGATGAAGTGGCCGCCGGTATCTATATGGCCGCCGTTTCCGTGAGCGTTGGCATGCTAAACGCGGCCTGCATGACGCCAGCGTATTGAACATGATATTGGTCGGTGGCTCTTCAACCGATGAATAGACGCCGACCACAGGGATTGAATGCAATGAGAAGAAGAAGTCAGGTGGGGCTGGTTCTGGCCGGCACACTGCCATTAATGCTGGCAGGCTGCGGTGGCTCGGCCCCGGATACCTATACGCTCAGCAAGACGATGAGCTTTCCATCAGTAGCGGAGTGCGCTCAGGCTGGATTTTCAGCGAATGTCTGTGCCAGCGCGTTCATTAGCGCACGCAACGACTATGAGCGCACCACGCCTGAATACGACTCCAAGCAGGCGTGCGAGGACGATTTCGTTCCCGATTACTGCGTGGCGAAGACGGTAGCGCCGACGCTAGAGGAACAGACCCTTTGGCGTCCTCGGATGAACGGTTTCACCCTGAATGTGGAAGGCGAGCTGAGCGAAGCACAGGTCAATCAGGCTAAACAGGAAGCCGCTGCATCCGGACACGCGAACGATAACCAACTGCTGGAAGGTATCCTGCTGGGCTATCTGCTGAAGAGTGGCATGCAAGGTTCGCTGCTGTATGGGCCGGCTCAACCCACGTATCTGGTCCGCGACCCTGCCGTGCAGCCCCAGCCGAATACATCGACCGGCAACAGTTACAGTGGTAGCAGCTATTCCGCCTCTCGTTATGGTGGTGGTATGCGTTCATCAACGCTGGGAGAGCAGGTTGAACGCGGGCAGCACTATTCGCAGTCTCGACAGTCGCAGCGCTATGGCAACGATTACTACCATCGCCCCAGCACGCTAGGCCAGTCCCTGCGTTCTTCATCTTCAAGCTCAGGGCTGAGTCGTCATGCCGCGTCCTCCTCCACATCGCGGGGCGGCTTCGGCAGCCAATCTTCCGCACGCGGAGGATGGAGTGGTCACAGCAGCAGCCACGGCAGCTAAGAAAAGCATCGTGAGGACGCCAATCTCTTTCAGCGCGCTCACGATCTCATGGGGGAGTGCCTGCACGCAGCAACAGGCAGGAGAAGAAAACTATGCAGCGCATCACATTAGAAGAGAGACCTGATTGGCAACAGACGGCCCATGCTATGGGCTTCGATTTCCATACGATTGACGGTGAACGTTATTGGGATGAGCGGGCCTGTTACCGCTTCAGCAATGCCCAGATCGACGTGCTTGATACCGCAACGCAGTCCATCCATGACGTATGCCTTGCCGCAGTCGAGCGGGTTGTGAACAGCGATCATCTGCTGGAACAACTTCAGATTCCTGCTCGCTTTCACAGCATGATTAAAGCCTCATGGGCTAGGCACGACCCTCACTTGTATGGCCGCATGGACTTTTCCTTCGATGGCACGCAGGCCCCCAAGCTACTGGAACTGAACTACGACACCCCGACCAGCCTGCTGGAAAGCGCCGCCTTTCAGCTTGTCTGGCTGGAACAACGCATCGCACAGGGCGCGCTGCCCAACGATGCCGACCAGTTTAACCTCGTAGCACAATACTTGGCAGAACGCTTTGCAGAACTACCCAACAGGCAAGTGCCTTTTTATTTTGCGGCTATCGGTACGTCAGCCGAAGATCGTGGCACTACTGAATTCCTACGTCGGATGGCAGAGCAAGTGGGTATCCAGACCCGCCATATCGACGTGGAAGATATCGGGCTGACAGCAGAAGGTGTCTTTGTCGATCTTGATGAGCACCCCATCAAACGGTTGTTCAAGCTTCACCCGTGGGAGTTCATCTTTGCCGAACCGTTTGGCAAGGCAGTGCCTGCTTCCAATACACAATTCTTCGAACCTGCTTGGAAAGCGATCCTTTCTAACAAAGGCATATTGCCGATTCTCTGGGAAATGGCCCCCAACCATCCCAACCTGCTACCGTCATATACCGATGGCTCGCCGGAGTCACCGGTTCCGGCAGGGTGGGTACGCAAGCCTTATCTTTCCCGTGAGGGAGCAAATGTCACGCTTCAGACAAGCGATGGTGTGTGCGTTGCCGCAGAAGGGCCTTACACCGATTCCGCGTGGATTCTGCAAGAACTGGCCCCGCTACCACGCTTTGGTGACAGCTATACCTTGATCGGGTCATGGGTGGTTGGGGATCGTGCCGCGGGGATCAGTATTCGCGAAGATAACAGCTTGATTACACGGGATTCCAGCCGCTTTCTGCCGCATTTCATCTATGATCAGCCGTTATAATGGCACTTCAAGCACATACTCATCAGGGATATACCATGACACGATCGCTTCATTCGGGCCGCCATCAGACCATTGCATTGGCCATTACGGCCTTGCTTGCCGGAGCACCTCATGCCATGGCGGCACCCAGCGGCGATGGCTCTGATGGGGAACAGGTTCGTCTGACACTTGATCTGCCGATGCGGACGACACTAGAGTGCATGGAGATTCTTGGGAACGGTGCCTCCACGCAATGCGTACGCGCCTATACTTCCGCATACGAAGAGGCTAGAGCCCACCCACCGCAATATGCATCACGCCAGCAATGCGAAACGCAGCATGCCCAGACCGTGTGTGAGATGAATACGTCATCCAGGTGGGTGCCGATAATCATCGGTATGCAGTTGACGCTTCAAGGGACACTGCCCGCCACGGTCGTGGGGCAGGCTCAGAAAGAAGTGACCCAGCAAAATACGCCAGCCCGTGACACTTCACGCCAACTGGCAAAAGCACTGATTCAGGAAGCACCCGCTGCATTTTCTATAGCCAAATCCATGCCTCTGTTCGGCGACAGAGACGCCGCACTGCCATTGATCGAACCGGTGAAGCATGAGGCTATTGCTACCACTCAGCCCGTCCCCGAAGCGTCCTCTCCGGCGGCGTCAACGTACCCAGCGGCAGCAACGCCCTCCGAGAGCGGATTGAGCTCAATGGTCGCGCCTGCGTTGGCAGGAGCAGCCGTCGCTACGGCACTTCAATCAGGCGCTTCCCATAAAGCGCCTGCACCACAACCCACGGCGACAACACCATCTGCCAGCAGTTACGGCAGTAACGGTAGCTATAATAGTGCGGATTACCGCTACGGCGCCCCGCCGACACCCGCGTATGACAATGGCAGAAGCAGTTCTGGCTCAACGCGCCCAACCTCCACAGCGCCTACTGCTGCTTCACGTCAGAACTCAACTCTCGGAAATACGCTGCGACAGGGCGCAGCCAACAACGATGATCAGCAGCATGCTGCTTCAGGCGCGCTATCGCGTGGTAATACCGGTAGCTCGACAGCGGCCCGACAGGGCTGGGGAAGCAGCTCTTCCAGCGGGGGAAGTCGATTCAGTAGTAGCAGTACCAGCAAGTCATCGGGATCAACCAGCCGTCGCAGCTTCTTCGGTAAGAAACGCTAGCCCCTACGCGGTGTCATAGCGAGCAGACGGAGAGTCTGTCTGCAATCCATAAAAAAGAGGGCCCAGCAAAGGCCCTCTTTGCTCACCTGCACACTGGTGATGGGGTGCTGTCGAGCACAGGCCAGTGCCTGTTCACAGACGCGCTTGGCTCCCAACGACGATGCCACTGTATTAATCGCTTCCAGCTCGACTGTCTTTCCAGCGCGGAGCGCAGCACTGAACGATGCGGCTCCCTCGGTTTCTACCGCTATGACCGGTACATCATGCCACTGCTGACGTACCAATCCCTCGACAACACTACGGCATCAGGCGTACAGCCCGCCGCTGCCACTTCGTCAATCATGCTGGCATGACCTTGCCACAGTAGCGGATCATCGAAAGAGAGTAGGCAAGCCCCAGGTCGTCTCGAATGCGATGGATGCCGGATACATAGGTCTTGATAGCCCTAATAGCACGATAAAGGCGGCGCTCCAAGCCAACCAGTTATTCACAAAAATCGATCAGCTTCTGAGCGTCTGATTCCTTGATGTAGAGCTCAGAGTCGAAGCAACGTCTGAGGAACTGAGAAGGAGGGTAGTAGGAGCTCAACCCGGGCGATCCATTGGTTAATTGAGCCGTCAATTCGGGATCGGGCGTAACGATCGCGTCGAGTGCAAAAGAGGCCACGGCTGAAAAATCCTAGATGTAAGGCTGGACGGTGTGGGACACCAAAATACCCGGCGCATCCTCGCCCTGCTCCATATGCTCTTCCAGCTCATAGACAAGAGCTTGGCTACCTTTCCCGCCATCGGTGCTGCGCAGCGTCCCGACTTTCGTGACAATGTCATCGCACCAAGGCAGCTTTAAATTTGTGTAAAGCACACCGCGAAGCTGGTTGGTTCTTCCAATCCCTGTTGCATATAGCTTAGCGGTGTTGATCTGCAGCATAGACAGTTCCTGATTACCAAAACGGACTCAACATGCCATGATGATACATAACGGCGATCTACGTGGGTGGCCGTGCCGCTCGTTTCGATCCAGATTACAATGCCACGGATTTTCACCCAATTGATGCCCTTCAACAAACACAAAATGTACAATGCCCGACGTAAAGCGGCAATTAGTCATGTTTTTTGGGTTCCCA
This sequence comes from Zymobacter palmae, assembly GCF_003610015.1. Taxonomy (NCBI): domain Bacteria; kingdom Pseudomonadati; phylum Pseudomonadota; class Gammaproteobacteria; order Oceanospirillales; family Halomonadaceae; genus Zymobacter; species Zymobacter palmae. Next base: position 1,473,920 of record NZ_AP018933.1, on the reverse strand, counting down.
GACAGCCCATTGGAGATCGGAATGGCGTTTTTTACTCAGGCGGAAGCACGTAAAGCAGCGCAACAAGCCACTCGGGGTAACCGCAGCCCGAGTGAAGTCCTCACCCAAGTCCAGAAAAATTACAAAGACGCTGATCGGTTTGACACCTTTCTTTCTCACGCCATGGTTGACGCCGAACTCGTCCTTGGAATCAAAGTCCTTCTTGAGGCGGAGGGTCAAAAGGTTTACGTAGACTGGATCGACGATCAGGTCCTCGAGCGTGATCGCGTTACTGCGAAGACTGCAGACATCTTGCGCAAGCGCATGCGCCAATCCAATTCACTGCTCTACCTCGCCACTGAGAACGCACCGAAGTCCAAATGGATGCCGTGGGAGTTGGGCTATTTCGATGGCTTCAAGAACGGTGCAGTAGCGGTTCTGCCGGTGTTGGAGAAGCCGGACTCGCTCTTTGAAGGCCAGGAGTATCTGGGGCTCTATCCGGTGATCACTAAAGAAAAGCTTGCAAACAGCTCTCCTAGGCCCGTTCCAGGTCGTGGGATACGTAACCCCTACGGATTGGGGTCTTTGTTAGATCCGGGGCATATGGGCGGCCCCAAGATTTTCCTGTAATGCTGCGGAGCGCAGCCTTCGGTCCATGAGTCACCGTTACCTCTAAGGTGCCGACGCTAAACTCGCCGATGAAGACCACGACAAGCGCCAGTCCTTACCGCGCGGATACACTGGAAACCTGATTGGGCACTTCTGCCCACCGTAGATTTCAGCCATCCACGCAACGAATCGTCTGGTGAGGGACAGACGCAACAGTGTTCCATCTTTGCAGCCCTGTAGCAGCTGGGGCTGCTCCATAAGCGGCATGGACACGTCAGGATATCCAAATTTAGAAATTGCGCTGGCCGGCATGACATGCTGCCTGGGCCACGGACGCAATGTGTAGGTTTTGCACGTTGCACCGATGGCAGGCTCTTGACGCCAGCAGTAAAGGCAGTTGCTGTCCTACATCGTGAGTGATGCGCGCTGCTGTTGATATTTGCTAGGGAGATTGAATCGACTGTAGAGGGCATCCAGCACGGTTTCTCCACGGTTGGTGGACGGCTGTTGGACAAGCCACTCTCGCAGTTGAGCACCTTGTACGGGCGGCAGGTGATCGTTGAAAGCCCTGAAGGCCATTAGATGCTGCATGCTTTCAAGGCCCAGGTTATTGAACCCCTTGACGCTGTCGAGGGTAGCGCCTGTTAGTCGCTCTCGAATTCGGTTAGGCATGGTGTGCTGTACCTGAAAGCTAAACTGCAATTCTGAGTAGATCCAGGGTGAAAATGTTCTATCTCTGTCACCAAAGCTCACGGGCACAGATTTTTCAGAACGCACGAATACAAAGGTTTCAGCTTGGGCAATGGTGCGGTGAAGGGCACTAGCAAGCATCATGTGGACATCTGCATAGACACGATGAGTGTGCGAATCCTTCGTTTCTTTATCCAATGGCCGAGTTTTCGCGATGATTTGGGCCACCAGGTCGCCGAAATAGCCCCACACCGTAGAGTCGACGAAGACATTCAGGCCGAGCTCGCTCAGCGCGAGCGCTAGATCGATAGCATTTCGCTGATCCGCATGAGAATGGGAAAGAAATACGTCGTACTTGGTTTCTGGGAAAATCTTCGCCGATAGGGCTTCGGCATCCAGGACACTGCACTGGTTATACGACCCGATAAAGAACTGGGCGAGGTTATCCACCCGCATCTTGGCATCTTGAATGTAACTGTGGATGCTGAAATCATGGGGTTGATGGATGGGTTGGTAATGTTCGATTTCGAAGCCTACGTACATCAGTTAACTCCTTGTTTTGAGAAAAGGCGCGGCGCTCCAGCCCGGTTTACGGTTTGCCAGCGGCCTTTGCGGCTGCTTCGATCCACTTTCCGAGGTTTTCACGGCCGTTATTAGTGTTCCACAGATAGTGAGACGCGCCTGAAACACGCAAACTGCAGCAGTTTGTCGTATCGCCTTGCAGGTTGGCGATTTTGCTGATGTCGACGGTCAGGATGCCATTGCCCCGGGCAACGCTTTGCTCGATTTCATACTTCACCCATTTGCTCTTGTCGGTAGTTGCCCCTACAAGAACGACAGTCACGCTGGTGCCATGCAGCTGGTCATTGATCCATTTCTTGATGGCCGCATCGCCTTGACGTTCAACTTCTTCAAAGTCAGCCTTATCTATGAAACCACCCATCTGGCCTGAAGCGATAACATTGCTGTTACGCACGTTCATTGCGCGCTGAACATCCTCATACTGGAAGCTGAAAAACACCTTTCTTGCCATGATATTCGTCCTTTAAATGAGTTCCAGCAGGCGCAGGATCACGTTGCGTGCACGATCAAGGTCGGTACCCTCGGTGCCCAATTCCTGCAGCAGGGGGGTGATTTCTTTACCATGTTCGTATTTCGTTTCGTCATAGGAATTGATGACCTCTTTCCAGAGCTCTGCCGAGATCGAGCCGGTGATACCTATGGGAATAACGAAAACGCCAGCAGCGACGGCCAGATCGAACTCTTCACGCATGCCATTTGAAGGCACTACTTCACCGCAGCCCGGGCGGACCTTGTTTCCGAAGAGGAAGATAGCAATGCCTGCATGGGCCAACATGTCGCGCCGGTATTCCGTCCACAGCTCCTTTAAGGGTCGATCGCCCGATTGGCTTTGCGGGAACGGCCTGAGGATCAGTTGGTCGCTGTCCAGTCGATGGCCGCTCATGATGGTCTGCTCAATGACGCCTGAAATCACTGCGCTGCCGATACCCAAACCAAAGCCTGAAATAACTCGGAACTCAGCCTCACTGATCTTTTTACTGAGGTGGTGAACGAAATGTTCGGATTCGCTCTGTGACCAAGGGCTGTAGTCATGAGCCGCCCCGGAGATGAAAATGGTTTTGCGTTTGTGGCGATGTTCAATTTCTTCTAGGATCGCCGTGATCTCCTTGAAATCATCGACGTAAACTGCTTTGATCCCGAAGCGAAGAAGCTCCTGTTTGAACAAGTCTTCCTTTCGAAGGCGGTACTCGAAATCGGACTGATCTTCATCCTTCCCCTGGCTGACGTTGCGCAAGATGCAGTAGTGCTGGCGCTGGTGCTTGGCGTATTGGACGCGTACCCGGCTCAGGATGTAGTCCAAGTTCGGATCGGTAAAGCTAAAGCCCAGAAACAGAAAGGTCTTGGAAACCAGATCGCCACTGAGCGCAGTGATATACGGCTGCATCTTCACGTGATAACACTCGTAGTCGTCGCGGATCAGCACTGCCTCTGAAGCGTGTTCGACGTCACCGTGCATTTTGTACACGACAGCATCGCGTTTGGGCTTGGTCGTAGCCAGTTGCTTGACCGTGTGTTTGACGTCAGCGATCTTTTCGTTTTCCTCAAGGGCCGTCTCAATCAGCTTGTCGTAGTTAGTTGTCCAGTAGGTCTGGATCGGCAACCTGGCCAAGATCCTGTGGTTATCTGTAACTTTTACTTTTGTTGAAAATTCAGTCACCAGCATCTGATCAAGCTTAGAGCGGTTGGCCCCATTAGCGTTTGAATGGTACTGCGCCAACGCAACCAGATCCGTTTCTTTGTCGATGTCCAGATCCAGCTCATCGGCAATGGGCTTGAGCAGCGTTTTCCAGTTTACAAAGCCAGCGCCCTGCGAAAAGCCGGCGCCCGCGAAAATCGCGAGATTCCCCTCGGCCATCTCCTTCGTGAGCGTGTCAACGAGCAGCAAATGATTCTTTTTCATACTATTGCACTACCGATTGGATTAAAGGTTGTGTGCCCTCGTGCCATTGCCCCGCGTATCAAACAGTGCGAGGCCAGAGGTGTGTTGGGCAACGTCAATAACACGAGACAGAGTGGCATTTCAGGAAGCTCGTAATGTGTGCGTGCGATCAGCGTACCAAAAGACCTTTTCGTACAAAACCTAACATCACCAAGGCAAAATGCCATCTTTTAATCCATGATTCAATCCGTGAGCACGGGGGCAATACCGCGCTACTACGCACTGGCCACTGCCGCTTCCTATGAGTAATCCCCACCGGCTGCGGGTCGGCGCCGATGTCTCATGTCAACTGATAGGCTTCTCCACGACCAAGATAGTAGACGATGCGAGTTCGGCCGTACCCACCGAAGGTCACAAAGGGATGCCGAGTTGGTAAAGCATTGCCCGAACTCGCAGAGGGTATTAGGGAATTATGGTCGTCGGTGTTTGACCCCGCAGCATTCCACATTCAAGATGGCCCCCAGTTGAAAGCTACCTTGTCTGGTGATCTGCTCCCCGCACATTCGGAAAAAGTTGTATCAACTGCTGGTCTGTACATCGACACTATCGTGCTCCTTGTCCGACTCTCAAGATCGCTCAGCTTTTTACGACTTCGATGTTAGCCGGAGTGGTTGAGTTCTGACGTGGGTGCGGAATGTAACGGGTGATGCACCAAGACAGGTAATGCTTCAGCAACCGCAGGTACTGGTCACGAATAGGCGAATCGATGTGCGGAAAATGTGCCGTTTCAGCTTTGCCGATTCGGGCGACCAGGTTGTCGGCTTGACGGTCGCTTTAGAGCCAGATGGCGTAACCGTCCAACAAAGCCAGAATCGCTTCAAATCGTTCCGCCAATATCTTGTATTTAACATAATATATATTATGCGAACATAGGCAATTCTCCGGTACCAAGCGTTTTTTCACCATCGCTAGCCTTTATTTCCAATCCGGCTCGGTGCTACACTCGTTTGGCCCAATCTTTGTCATATGACAAAGATTAATATGAAACAGGAAATTTAAGGAGTTTTCTTCACATGTCCATCTTCACCGGTCTGAGCTCGTTCGTGCTAACGCCTATGAATGAGCAACGCATTGATGAATCCTCTTTTTCGAAGCTGATTCAGCGGCTGGCTAACGCCAAGGTCGATTCTATGGGGGTAATGGGATCAACGGGCAACTATGCCTATCTGTCGCGCGAAGAACGCAAGCGCGTGTTGGAACTAGCGGTCGATGCCGCTGACGGTGTTCCGTTGATCACCAGCATTGGAGCCGTTCGTACTCGCCAGGTGCTTGAGCTGGCTGAAGATGCGCAGAAAGTAGGCGCAAAGGCGCTGCTGCTGGCGCCGGTCTCATACCAGAAACTTCGTGAAGAGGAAGTTTGGGCGTTGTACAAGACCGTCTGCGCCAACATTTCGGTACCGCTGTGCATCTACGATACGCCGTCCACAACGCAGTTCGTGTTCAGTGACGAGTTGCATACCCGCCTTGCACAGTTGCCTAACGTTGCTGCCATCAAGCTGCCGGGCGTTCCCAGCATTCCTGCTGATGAACGACTAGCAACTGAGCGTATTGCCCGCCTCCGTCAGCTTATCCCAGATCACGTGGCGATCGGCATCAGTCATGACATCCGCGTCGCTCCGGGCCTGAATGGGGGCTGCGATGTCTGGTTTTCGGTGTTAGGCGGCCTTTTCCCGCGCATGTGTCAGGATATGGTGGAAATGGCACGGTCAGGCCAGCATGAACAGTTGACGGCCGCTTCGGAGACATTGGCACCGCTTTGGTCGCTTTTCGAGCAGTACGGTGATCTTCGCGTCACGGCAACACTTGCTAGCATGCTGGGGCTGACAGCTGTAGACAACCTACCGCTACCATTGCGCCCGCTGGATGCGCCTGCGGCAGCACAGCTGGAAGCCATCATTCCGCTGCTGTACTGACCACTGCTGTATTAGGTCACTGAAGCTGCTTTAATGCATGAATTATTCGGGCCGCTGCTGTCGGAAAGAGGCCCGAATAATCATTCAATCAACACAATAACAAACGGGAGTAGTTCAACGGTGGATGTGATCGGCATAATGATGTCGGCAGGAAAAGCATCTGTGGACATTGCGCTCTATACCTTGATTCCCATCATGGTCGTCATGCTCGTGGTAATGAGCTATCTGGAAGAAAAAGGCGTTATCGGCTGGATCATCACCAAAATCACGCCGGTACTGGCGCCATTCGGCATCACTGGCATGGCCGCCTTTGCGGCGATCCAGATGTCCTTCATCAGTTTCGCGGCGCCCTTGGCCACGCTGACGCTGATGGAAAAGAAAGGTACTTCGGATCGCAGTATGGCGGCCACACTGGCCATGCTGATGGCGATGGGACAAGGCAACGTCTTCCTGGCTTTAGTACCCTTTGGGCTGAACTGGGGAGTGGCGATGATCGCCTCGTTCATTGGCGGCGTTGTGGCATCGTCGTTCACTTGGTATCTCTGCGGACGTCATCTGTCGACCCAGCGAATACACGATCAAGATGCAGAAAAACTGTCGCTTCCCTACGACAATGTCAGACCCAAAAGCGTGATCACTGTTATCAGTGATGCGGGACGCGATGCCATCAGGATGTCGTTTGCTGCCATTCCGATGCTGACAATCTCGCTGGTGATAGTAGGCCTTCTGCAGGCCGCAGGCTTGGTCAGCCTCATTGAATGGGCTGCATCTCCCCTACTTCGCCGCTTATCACTGCCGGACAGCTATATTTTGCCCGCCTTTACCAAATGCCTTGCCGGCGGTACCGCCTATTTCAGTGTTATCAGCGAAATGGTGCACAATGGAAGGATCAGCGTGGCCCAGCTGAATGCGTCGGCCGGGCTGCTCATTCAAACATTCGATTTAGCAGGTATGGGCATATTCTTAGCAATATCGCATCGCTTCGCGCGCTTGATGCGCTACGCGTTGCCCGGCATTGCTATGGGTATTGCCGTGCGTTCTATCATTCACTTTTGCATGTTTGGCTGATGTTTTGCCGTGTGACAAAAACGATAGCCTTGAATAACACGCTGCAGCGCAGCTAGCTGGCTCGTTCATCAAGATGCCTTTCTGGTGTTTATCGCAAAGCAGGCAGAAAGGCATTTTCTCATCTTGATTCCTTCTCATCATTGTCCTTTTCAGCCATCCCGAGCCTGATGCTGCCTACTGGTAGGCTGATAAAACGCCATTATTGCCTTGGACGAGCTGAACGAAACGTGATCATTGAAATGGCCATTAGAAAGAATGCGCCGTCGATCACTTATGCCGTGGTGCAGGAGCGTTTCTGATGCAGTGACTACCGCCCAGAACGAGTAAGAAGAATGATGACGTGCTTGGTTGGCGCGGTGATGTGGCCGCGAGTGTGTCCTGAACGGGGCTTGACGAAGATACGGCCTCTATTTTCTTTTCGACCTGCCTAACAGCCTTTATTAGGCGGTCTAGCAGGTCGAATGAATAAGAGCTGCGGATTAATTAAATCGCCGACTTGTCGCAGCGAGCAGCAAGCTTGTCCAAGAAGGTGTACAGCTTCTGGTTCATGTCGCTGTAGTCGTGGGCGCGCAACTGTGCGGGCGTTTCAATGAAGCGGTGAGTCTCTGCAAGACGCAGTTCTTCTTCCGAATGCGTGATCAGTAATTCGACAACATCCGGTGTCAGTTCCATATGGCATTGAAAACCGAAGACGCGATCACTGTAGGCCACGATCTGGCGTGGGCAGCCTTCGCTGTAGGCGATCAGCTCGGCGTCTGGGGTCAGGCCAGGCATATCGCCATGCCAGTGCCCCACATTCAATGGGCTGCCAAAATGGGCGAACAGCTCATGCGCCTGTCCAGCCTCGGTCAATACGATCGGGAACTTACCGATTTCCTTTTCGGGGCTATGATCGAAGGCGGCACCCAGTGCTTCTCCGATCAACTGTGACCCCAAGCAGATGCCAAGAACGATCTTGCCTGCCTGAACGGCTTTGGCAATCAACGCCTGTTCAGCCTGCGCGTCGAAATGTGCGCATTCAGCCATCGTTGTTGCGGGACACTGTGGACCTCCCATAACGACCAGCATGTCGATATCGTTCACGGCCGTCGGCAAAGGTTCGTTCAGATAGACGCGCGAATGGCTGACGCAGTGATGACGCTGCTCTGCCCAGAGCGCGTAGGCCCCCGGTGCTTCAAAAGCTTCATGAATGACGAAATGTAGACGCATAGGGGATCCTCTTTATCTGTTCGTATTCTCTGCCGAAGCAGGGTCAAACACTCATGACGAGTGAAAATAAGGTGCCAGCAGTTGGGCTAACTTCTTCGTAAAGGTCGTGGCGTCGGCTCCCGACATATCCGATACGGTAATGCGTATGCCGTGGGATACCTGCTTTAAGGCAAAGATTTCGCCTTCGCGTACCAGCCAACCGTACTTGGCCAGCGCCATCACAACGGGCGTGCTCTCTCTAGGCAATGGTACCCAGATATTCAGCCCATCATGGCTCTCGGACAATGGAATGCCGTCTGCCTTGAGCAGATTCACCAGCGTCTCGCGCCGCATGCGGTACGTTTCGCGAGTGGATGCAATGGTGGCATCGAAGTTGTCCGCTTGCAGGCTTGCCAGCACGATATCCTGCAGAATGTGGCTTACCCAGCTGCTACCTGCATTCAATCGCAGCGCTAATCGCTGGGCGGTATCGGTGTCACTAGCAATGAAGGCCAGTCGCATGTCTGGCCCGAGGAATTTGGACGTCGAACGAATCAACGCCCAGCGTTGGGTTTCCTGCGGAATAACATGCTGATATGGGTTGTCCGAAAGCAGCGAAAAATGATCGTCGATGATGACCAACACCTGCGGGTACTGCGCCAGCAGCGCACGAATGTGCTCCGCACGTGCAGCACTCAAGCTCCATCCTGTCGGGTTGTGCGCTCTCGGCGTGATGATGATGGCCTGAACGCCCCGAGCCAGCGCGCCAGATAAAGCATCAGCGCACATCCCTTCTTCGTCCATGGGCACCGCCACGGGAACCAAACGATTGTTCTTGAGCGTATTGATGCTGCTCAGAAAGCAGGGGTCTTCCACCGCCACCCGATCGCCCTTGATGAGATGGCTGGAAAGAATCCGTTCAACGCCGTCCACAGCGCCATTACTAAGCGTCAAGGCAAAACCAGTATCAATATCCTGCCCTAACCATGCCCGACCATATTCTTCTAGGGCGGCTTCTACGGGAGGCTCGCCATACAAGCGAGGTGTCGCGCTGACGCGCCCTAGCACTTTTCGAATATCAGGCAGCAGCGATGTCGAAGGGTTACCCCCTGCTAGATCGGTCAGCGCCAGCCCCGGTGGCGTTCCTTCCTGTGGGGCATCGTGCGCGATTGAGCGAATGACGGTGCCGTTGCGCCCTTTGGATTCCGCGATGCCTGCCGCAACCAGCCGCTTATAGGCCAGTGCCACGGTGTTCCGGTTTACGTCAAGCGTAGTGGCCAGCTCTCTTACCGGTGGCAGCGTATCGTTTGCGTGAAGCGCACCCGATTGGACGGCGAGTCGGATCTGCTCGAATATTTCACCAGCGGTTTTACCTGATATCATGATAGTCCTATGACAATATATAATCTTGCCCATGTCAACAGCATTGATGCCATGTAAGGATGCCCATCCTTCGGAGAGGGGGACGCATGACCAATAACACCATGCCTTGCAGAAGTGCACGCCGTATCAAAAGCCCTACTGCCCTGAACCCCGGCCCTTGCAATAGCGAACGGCTTTATTCATATCAGCTGGGCGGCGGCCAGCGCTCCTAGCCTTCGCACGCTGTTCTGATAAGTGTTCGTTATCTCGAAGCAGGCGGCCATGCGCAGACAGTGATTGAACGAAGGATTGCGGGCACAGAGCGCGCCCGGCATGCACAGAATATCTTCTATCAGTGCTGCTTCACACAGCATCAGCGCATCTATGCCCTCGGGAAGCTCTATCCAGAGAATAAACCCGGCTTGTGGCTGGCTGACCCGCGTGCCTACCGGAAAGCTATCCGCAATCAGTGCCCGCAGCATGGCAACCTGTCGATCATAGCGCCGCCGAAGCTGACGCAAGTGGGCATCATAGCCCCCGTTTTCGAGAAAAATGCCCACCGTTTCCGATATCGACAGCGGTTCCGCTACGGTCGTTGCGAACTTGAGCTGCTGGGCCTGATGTGTGAAGCGCCCCGCGTCCAGCCAACCAATCCGAAAGTCTGGCGCAAGCGTCTTGCCATAGCTTGCGCACACCATTACCCAACCTTCTCTATCAAACGCCTTAATGTTGGGAACCTGCTGGTCCCCCAACTGCAGCTCGGCATAAAGAGCATCTTCAATAATGGCGAGCTGATAACGGTGCGCCATTTCGACCAGATGACGACGGGCAGACACAGGCATCGTAAAGCCCAAGGGGTTGTGACCAGTCGGGATGGTGATGATGGCCTTGAGCGCCTGCTGCTCAATGATCGACGGCAGCGTATCAAGGCATAGCCCATGCTGAGGATGGGTTGGCAGGCTGACGATGCGTCGTCCAAGACTCTCCAGCAGCGGATACAGTGAATAAAACGTGGGGGTTTCGATGCCAATGGCATCACCAGGTTGAGTAGCCGCCTGAACGGCCAGGCTCAGCGCCTCCATGGCACCGTGCGTCAACAGGATGCGCTCCGCATCAAGCGCCATACCCAGTTGTAGCCCGCGCCGAGCAATCTGGGTGCGCAACGTAAGCGACCCCGGCGGCAGTGCATAGCGCGAGAGCACATCCGATTCGCGCAGCAGCTTCGTCATAATCGTTTTCAGGCGCTGAGTGGGATAGAACTTTTCCCCCACGGGACAAGCCAGCGCCAGATCAATGCAGGTCCCCCGTTGCCGCTTATCCAACAACGCGGCCAACAGTCGGTCAGCCTCAGAACGAAAATGAATGAAGGCCTGCTGATGATCGGTGATGGCGCCTACCGGTGAACGGTGCTGCAAAGCGGGCAAACTATCGCAGACGAAGTAGCCCGAGCGAGTGCGTGCCGTGATCAACCCTTTGTCTTCTAGCAACTGATAAGCGGATTTCACCGAATTGAGGCTGACACCATGGGTACGCGCATAGTCCGAATAGAAGCCAGCCGCGTACCTGCCGGCAGCTGACCGCGCTCGATTGAGCGCTCCAGCGTATCGGCAATGGTTTCGTACAGATACACGATATTTCTCCTCGTCCTTGTCCGCCTTCGGCACTGTTAGCTGCCTGTCACTCATGGCGGGCAGGTACAGAGACATAGCCACGGACAGTGTGGAGACGCAAGAGACAGGAAACAACTGTACCCATTGAAAAGGGGCTGTTTTGTATCTGTATCCTAACAAGTGAAGCGTATACGCTGCCTGTCGTAGCGTATACGCATGGGCTTCCCAACCACTGATGCTGCCAGAGAGGTGATATATGCATGCCATAGACTTCAAGCAAGTAGATGTCTTTACCACCCGCCCCTTCAAGGGCAACCCGGTGTCCGTCATCATGGACGCCAGTGCGCTTTCGAGCGAACAGATGCAAGCCATAGCGCAGTGGACGAACCTGTCAGAGACCACGTTCGTTCTGCCATCGGAGCATCCTGACGCCGATTACAGGGTACGCATCTTCACTCCTCAAAGTGAACTGCCCTTTGCAGGGCACCCCACCATTGGCACTGCTCATGCGCTGCTTGAGTCTCAACGCATTGCGCCTCGCGAAGGCAAATTAATACAGGAATGTGCGGCAGGGCTAATCCCGTTGCAGGTCACACCCGAAAGTGAAGGGATCCGCATCGCTTTTGAGCTCCCTCCACTAACGATAACGCCTTTGAGCGATGAACACATCGAGCAGCTGGAATGCTTGCTGCAGTGCCAGATCGACCGTACCTATAGACCAGCGTTGGTCGATGTTGGGCCGCGCTGGATCGTGGCTCAGGCACGCGATACTCATACCTTATTGGCGAGCAAGCCCGCGTTTGCCAAGCTGGGTGAGCTACATCAGGATCTTGATGAAACCGGCGTAACGCTGTTCGGGTTCTACGCTGACGCATCCCGAATAGAAGTCCGTTCGTTCGCTCCCGCCTGCGGCGTGAATGAAGATCCAGTATGCGGCAGCGGTAACGGCGCCGTGGCAGCGTTCATTCGTCATCATGCCATCAGTATCCCCGAGGACGGGCTACTGACATCGACACAGGGACGATGCCTAGGGCGTGACGGACACCTCTGCCTTTCCATTACTGGAGATGCCATTTCTGTAGGCGGTCATGCCCTCACCTGCATCAAAGGCACTATTAACGTCTAGAAGGTCTAGAGGCATGCCCGCGATTACCGTCACGGATGATCCAATATTCAAACAAGAAAACAAAACCAGGTCAGCAGTGCCTTCCGATACCTCTTTGCGGAGGGTTCAAGAAGCCGGTTTATACACGAGTGGCATAGCATGGTTGAGGGTGTTGGGTGGTTTGGGACTTGCTGTCGAAGGCGCTACTGGTATGACGTCATCTGTCGCTAAATCAACAACGTAGAACTATCCACGGCAATCCTTACCTCGACGCGTATGTCCAAAGGTTGCTGAACAGGCATACGCAAGGCATGAGAGAGGCAAGGAGATTAAAACGAGAAAACGGATGACCCGGTATGGCCAGCGGCGATTACCTTTTCATCGCGTCGTGTTTTGATCAGGCGGCTCAGAGATTCAGGGATCTTCTGGCGGTCTTCCGCTTCTTTATTATTGTTGTTTTTGCGGAGTCTTACCTGATAGAAATAATTACTTGGTTACGGTGGCGTTGATCAGCGTCCAGGTGGTTCCTTCGGCGAGATTGACATCCGTCATTGTCGGCGTCAGCGTGCTGGAAGCATTAGTACCGTTGAGAATGACAGCACCTTTCGTCGTCGAGCAGACGTCGTTGTAGTAGACATCGTGCCAGTTAGCTTGAGTGCTGCCCGATTTGTTTTCGTATACCGTATCCATCACGATCTGGTTCTTCACATCGTTCATCGTCACGTGATCGTAATAGACACGCGCGACTTCACCCGATGCAGACTTGTCACTTTTGATACGCAGCCCGTTGGTGGTGCCATTCATGGTCAGTGTATTGACATGAATGTCATAGACACCGTCCTTAGTTTCACTGCCGATCGACATGCCATGCCCTGCCCCAAACGTGTTGTTTAAGAAAGACATATTACGGGAAGCGCCCGTGTCAGGGTTAGCCTTGACCGCAACGTTGTCGTCACCGGTGCTGATATTGCTGTTGGCTACGGTCACGTTCTGCGAAGAGATCGGGTCGATGCCGTCGGTATTGCGTGCCGTAGACGGTGTGTCAATGGTGACGCCCCAGGCTGTCAGGCCGTTCCCTTTCTTGAATACAACGTGGAAGTTAGGCGAGTTCTTCAGCGTGATCTTGTACAGCGTGATGTTCTGGCTGTTGTCGATCTGAACCAGACGCGGTGCATTCTGTTTGTTCTTTTGCGTCTTAGCATCGGCGGCCAGCTGCCACCACGTGGTGCCTTTGTCGCTCAGCTCTACACCGCCCTGCCCGTCGATAGTGCCTTCACCGTAGATACCGCTATTAGAGGCATTCTTGAGGGTGATGAGCGCGTTGCAGCCTTTGCCATCGCTGTTAAGCGTACCGCAAGTGTTGCTGCCCTTGTCGAAGGCAGCAGCATTGTTGACGGCCTGTAAAACGGCACCTTTGTCGATGATCAGGCTTCGATCAGAAGGAATCGTGATTGGGCCACTTAGAAACGTGCTGTTGCTGTCGCTTGCGACCAGTTTCACGGCCTGACCGGTAGGACAAGCGTTCAGAGCATCTTGAATCGTTGAAGTAGCATCGGTACCGGCAGCCGTCAGCGTCGTGCACGCATCAGGCGTTGTTGGCTCGGAGACGTCACGTGTGTCTGCGGCACGGGCCGCGCTGATATCCATCAGTCCCGCAATAGCGACACCGCTCAGCGCTGCGACAGGCAGCCATTTTTTGAAAGAGTAGCAAGCAGGATTATTAAACATCCAGGTTTCCTTTTATTGTTTGTTGTCATACAGATAGTGCTCTTTAAGAGCGACACCTATACAAACACAGACACAAAAAACAAAGAAATACTTAAGAATGTGCTGCCCACCCCCACAAAGCCATACGAGTCGTATCGGTATGTTGATTGCATACAAAAAAGCCTTCAATGTGCGTCGCCGTAAGCGTGCTAGCGATGAGCATGGACCATAAAAAAGGCCTTCCCCATTAAGGAGAAGACCTTTAATCCAGCAAGATATGGCGCGAATACACGATACTCGGTCGCTCAAGGCGATCAGGCATTCATTCAGGCATTCATACTGTCACCACCAATGATGGCAGACGATGTTTGCATCCATGCTGCGCCCTTCAAGCATTACTTGATGATGCTGGCGTTTTTGAGCGTCCAGGTCGTGCCTGCCGCCAGGTTGACCGATTTCATGGTCGGTTTGAGGGTACTGGAAGCGTTGGTACCGTTGAGGATAACAGCCCCTTTAGTGGTCGAACGGACATCGTTGTAGTAGACATCGTGCCAGTTGGCCTTGGTGCTGCCCGATTTGTTTTCGTAAACGGTATCCATCACGATCTGATTTTTGACGTTGGCCATCGTTACGTGGTCGTAGTAGACGCGCGCCACTTCACCGGATGCGGATTTGTCACTCTTGATACGCAGCCCGTTGGTAGTGCCGTTCATGGTCAGTGTGTTGACGTGAATGTCGTAGACGCCGTCCTTAGTTTCGCTACCGATCGACATGCCATGACCTGCACCGAACGTGTTGTTCAGGAAGGACATGTTACGCGAAGCACCTGCGCCCGGGTTGGCCTTGATCGCGACGTTGTCGTCACCGGTGCTGATGTTACTGCGCGCCACGGTCACGTTCTGCGAGGAGATCGGGTCAATACCGTCGGTGTTGCGTGCGGTAGCAGGCGTGTTGATGGTGACACCCCATGCGGTCAGACCGTTACCCTGTTTGAACACGACGTGGAAGTTCGGCGAGTTCTTCAGCGTGATCTTGTGCAACGTGATGTTCTGGCTGTTGTCGATCTGGATCAGACGCGGTGCGTTCTGTTTCTTTTTCTGCACCTTGGCATTGGCGGCCAGCTGCCACCACGTAGTGCCTTTGTCGCTCAGTTTGACGCCACCTTGACCGTCGATGATGCCTTCACCGTAGATACCGCTGTTTTTCGCACCTTTCATGGTAATCAGCGGGTTACAACCTTTACCGTCACCATTGAGGGTACCGCACGTTTTGCTGCCGTTGTCGAAGGACGACGCACGGTTAACGGCGCGCAATACAGCCCCTTTATTGACGATCAGGCTGCGACCGGTAGGAATGGTGATCGGACCACTCAGGAAAGTACCGGATGCCAAGCGTACCGCTTTACCTGCTGGGCAGGCATTCAGTGCTTTCTGGATAGCGGCTGTAGCGTCGGTTGAGGTACCTGTCAGAGAACTACAGACCGCCGGGGCAACGGGTTCAGCCACTTTGCGGGTATCTGCGGCGTGAGCGGCGGTGACGTCGATCAAGCCAGCGATGGCAAGACTGCCCAGCGCAGTGGTTCGCAGTACGTTTGCAAATGAGTGGGAAGCGTGTTGCTCAGTCATGAATTTATCCTTGTTATCAGTATTTTAATGGATGTGTTGGCTCTTTGAGAGCGGTGTCTATGCAAACACGTATCCATCTGATAACAAAATCTTTTTGATTGTCTTTCATATAGTTACAATATGGAGCACCCTGCGTTAATACGCATCGCCCACACAGGCTTCGACCAGATCAAGGCGCGCCGCCCATGGATCTGGGCTTTTCATCGCGGTATGTGGCACTCCTCTTTCATCGATATGCAGGATGTTGTTTTCACGCGGCTCGAAACATCCCCAGTGTGGCCGTTCATTGCCATTAGGGTGCCCCTGTCGCGCAAAGGCGGTCCAATAACCGTGCATGAGGGTGGCAACTTCTTGATCCCGCTCCGTCATAGGCGCATGCAGCGTGCCCAATGTATCGAAGACGAATTCGATTTCACCACCATGCGGTGCTCCCGACAGTCCATCCGAAAGCGCCTGAGGCACATAGGCAAAGCGATACAGCCATGCTGAGGTCTGGTAGCGTCGAACCATGCGAGCAATGAAACGTGCTGGCTCTGCCATCAGCGTGTCTGCCGCCAGTTGCTGAGCAACATGCGCTGGCGGCAGATGGGAAAAGAGTGCATAGGCACGCTTATAAAGCGCGCGATCATGCTGAAACGGTGCCAGCGCGTCTTCAAGTGTGCGAACCGGTGGCGCAAAGCCAAGGTCGGCACTGGTCGTCCCAATCAGCAGTGGAAGGCGATGAAAGGCCCCGCGCTGGAACAGCGTCTGCGGCTCGTCCTCAATCAACACGCCGTCAATCATTGGCGCACAGTAACCGGGGCGCTCATGCAAGTTCCCCATGTGCAATCCTTCGACGACGCGCTCGACGGGCACAGCGCGCAGGGCATCCAGCGATGCCGCCGACTTATCGGCCGGGACACCAAGCTTTTGAGCCAGTGCTTGGGTACGCGCCACAGCAGAGGCCCAGTCGTTGCCCGGCACCAGATTGTGTCGTCCACCGCCGGACTGAATGATCGCTTTATGAAACAGCCCCTTTGACACACGCGAGGTCAGCAGTGAGATGATCGACATCGCCCCTGCTGATTCGCCAAAGAGCGTGACATTGGTCTCATCTCCGCCGAAAAATCCGATATTACGACTAATCCAGCGCAGTGCTTCGATCTGATCCATCAGGCCATAATTGCCCCGGAGCGGGTCATCTTCCAGCGCAGGATGCGCAAAAAATCCCAACCGCCCCACGCGATAGTCGATGCTGACCAGTATGACGCCCGAGCGTGCGAAGGCGCTGCCGTCATAGCGCGCAGGCGATGAGGTACCGCTGATGAAACCACCACCGTGCAACCATACCATCACGGGCAGCCGATGCTGGCCGGTACAACCGTCGGGGCGCCAGATGTTCAGCCGCAGGCAGTCTTCATCCATCGGTACTCGGTGGGCTTTTCGGGAGACCACATAGGGGTGCTGAGGACAGCCAGGCCCGAACTCAAGTGCATCCAGTGTCCCGGCCCACGGCCGCGCCGGGCGTGGCGGTTGCCAACGATGTGCCCCCGTGGGAGGTTCCGCATAGCGAACGCCCTTGAATACTTCGACACCCTCTGGCGTGCGGCGACCACGAATGCGCCCCAATGCCGTACCCACTTCCGGTGCTGCCATTTAACATCCCCTGCTGAATCCGCCCAATGTACGTGCCAGATGCTGGCAACATTCCTTCGACTTTAATAGACACAACCCACCGCGTGCCGTTCACCGCATATGCAGCAATCCCGTCTATAGTGAAGCCTGAAGCTCAGGAGAGCACGGCAGACGGCGCTCTGTCCCATCTGCCTCACACATGGAGAGTGACTAGGTATGTTGAAGGTTCGCAAGGCAGAAGAGCGTGGCGTGAGCCGACACGATGGGCTGATCTCGTGGCACACATTTTCATTCGGGGAGTATGCTGATCCGCGCCACCCCGGCTATTCGGATCTTTTGGTTATCAATGATGATCGTGTGGCCGGCGGGCACGGTTTTGGCGCTCATCCGCATCGCGATATGGAAATCCTGACCTATGTGCTGGAAGGTGCGCTGGCGCACCGCGACGGTATGGGCAGCCACTCGATTCTCTATCCGGGTGAGATACAGCTGATGAGTGCAGGCACAGGCGTCACACACAGCGAGATGAACGCCTCTGCTGATGACGAAGTGCATTTTCTGCAAATATGGATCGTTCCGCGTGAACACGACCTTGCGCCTCGCTATCAGCAGCGCGTTATCGCCCCAAGCGAGAAGAATGGCCGCCTTGCACTGATCCTGTCGGAAGATGGGCGCGATGACTCATTGATGATTGCGCAGGATGTCAGTATCTATATCGGCATGTTCGGGCCGGGGCAGAAAGCGAGCCTGCCGCTGGCCGAAGGGCGCTGCATCTGGTTGCACGTTGCCACAGGGCAGATCAGCGTCAATGGGCAGCTTGTACATGCAGGGGACGGTGTCTGCATCGAACACGAATCCCATCTGGTACTCAAGGATGGGCAGGATGCCAAGGTCATCGTGTTCGATCTACGCCAACAGCCTTTCACGGCCAGATAAGCCAAACCAGTCTTAAGTTCACAGCGTTTGTAGTGGTCCTATGCCCCGGCCAGCCACACGTGGAGAAGCCGTCACACATGCGCGTTGGGGCAATCATGATATGCATCAAGGCAGCCAACGGGGTACACTCCTTTCTCATCGAGAACGAGTTATCAGAGTCAAGGACATGCCATGCAGCACTGTGATCATTCTGCGTCTACAGCCGAGCTGATTGCCAACGCAGAGCAGCGATGCCTTCAGCGTGGAACCCGCTTCACTCCCATACGCCGTCGGGTCTTCGAGCTGATCAGCAAGGCACCGGGTGCGTTGAAGGCCTATGATCTGTTGGATCAGCTGTCAGATGAACATGCTGCGGCCCGCCCACCTACGGTCTACCGTGCGTTGGATTTCCTGATCGAACAGGGTCTGGTTCACCGTATCGAATCGCTGAACGCTTTCATTGCCTGCTCGTGCCCTGATCACCGTTCGCAGTTCCAACTGATGATCTGCGAACAGTGCGGGCATGTTGAAGAGCTGCACGACACACGGCTGGTCGATATGCTGGAACAGGTGGCTCAGGAGCAGCAGTTTCGCCTACACCGCCAGACCATTGAACTGTACGGCCTGTGTCGCCGCTGCCAGTCAGGCAGTCCGCTGAACGTCTACTGAGATGCCCGCTTAGGCCCGCTCGGCGAGATCGAAGGGCCGTAGTGCGGTATTCTAGTGGCTTTCATTGATCCGGGAGCATCACCGTGAGCACAGTCGGCCTACTCAAGACCCTCGAACAGTCCCCCGCAGGCTATACCGTAGCGCTGGACAGCGTACTGGACGCCATTCCTTGGAATGCGGACGGTCTGATTGCCGCTATTGCTCAGCAGTACGATAGTCACGAAGTGCTGATGATGGCGTGGATGAACATCGACACGTTGCGCGAAACGCTTGCCACCGGGCGCGTGTGTTACTGGTCACGTTCGCGCCAAAAAGCATGGCGCAAGGGCGAATCTTCCGGACAAATCCAAACCCTCAAGCAGGCCATGCTCGACTGCGACGGCGATACCCTGCTGCTGCTGGTCGATCAGACGGGGCCTGCCTGCCACAGCGGGCGCCGTACCTGCTTTCTAACAACGCTTGAAAACGATCAGGCGGTCGTCAACAGCGATCCACTGATTTCCCCCGAAGCGCTGTACGGCAAAGGCCACTGAATTCAGCGTTTTTCATCCGGCAGAGTGCACCACTTCGCTCGCTTTTCTGGCATTCGCTCTGCGACCGCCACGTATGCAGTAGCCATAGGGCTGATACAGGGTTTGATACGTTCGCACAGCGCAATATACCAGCGCCTGTGCGAACTGAACGGTTTCGACCACGTGACTCGATAGGTCTTGCCATATGTGCTCACACGACTCAGCTTCAACGTCTGGCCCTTCACGCCGCGGACAGCGTATTGTCATCGCACTGCTGATCGCACCGATAAAAGGCTATCAGTGGGTGATCAGCCCTCTGCTGGGGCAGCGCTGCCGATTCTGGCCTTCCTGCTCACAGTACGCCATCGACGCACTGCGTCTGCACGGCCCGCTTAAAGGCGGCTGGCTGACAATCAAACGTCTGGCGCGCTGCCATCCTTTCTGCAAGGGTGGTATTGACCCCGTCCCTGAACGTGACGAACATAAACGATAACGCAACGTCAACGGCGGTGACCAAACCAAGCATTACAGTGGCGCTGCATGCACCTTAGGGGGGTGACGTTATGAACGGCTGGCAAGAAGATTTGCTGACGACGCTGGAAAAACCGCATACCTTCGATGATATTCTGCGCGTTGGGGAGCGTTCCATTCAGGCGCTGGGATTCAAGAACTGTACGTGGATCACTCAGTTGCCGGTACCACTGACACGCCGCGAGGTATTTGCCGTCGCTAACAATGACGACGAAGTCGCTCGACGAGTACGGTCAGGCTGGTACAACAAAGCACCGGTCTTCCGTATTTGTGCGGAAACTAGCCGTCCAGTGATGTGGACTGGACGCGCGGAAGGTCAGCTGTTCGACATGAACCCCGGGATGTGGGAAGAACACTTCTCACTAGGAAGGCGAGCGGGATGGGCCCAGTCGGTTCATGATCGCATTGGCATCTACAGCCTGTTCATCACCTCAAACGATAGTCAGCTGGAAGAACCTGATATCGAGGTTCATCAGCGCCAGCTGCAGTGGCTGACCCATGCCATGCACTTTGCCATGTTCACCTCGCGCGATGAGCACGACCAAATCCTGAGCAATCGCGAGCGGGAAATCTTGCGCTGGACGGGAGATGGCAAAACCGTAGCAGAAATCGGCATCATCTTGGGTCTGTCAGACAGCACGGTCAATTTCCACCTGCGCAATGCCATGACGAAGCTGGGCGCACCGAACAAGACGTCGGCCGTCGTAAAAGCCATCTTCCTCAAAGAGCTGTTTGCCTAACCACTGCATGCTCTTGCATTTCTTTCACGGTGCCAGCGCCCATACCCTGTATGTAGCTTGAGCATCCGGCACCGTGAAACCTCGCGCCTATCCCGACTTCCACCGACCGGTCATGCACTATCATCGTCATTCGCGCCACTACGACATTCATGTCATGAATACTTCGGCTAGCGACCCTGTAGAGACCCTAATCCTGTTTGCCACCGTGGGTATGGTCGCCATTCTGTACTCGGGCTGTATTCAGCGGCTTCTGATATCACACGCTCGTGAACGATAAGGCTGTTTCCAGCATCGTCCCGATGGCCTTTTTCGCCCTGACATTGGGATATTTAACGCTATCCTCCGAAACGGCGATCGCAGGCGCTCCCACGGCATGCACCCGATCAGGCCGTGGGAGGCTGATCGGGTGCTAAAAAAGGCACATAACGAATATTGCGAGTCAGAAGGTCAACAACAAAACAACGGTGGCGGGCGTTTGCCATGACCGGACAGGCCTTCAGCAACGCTTACGCTACCCGGCCGGCCTCGGTTTCTCGCCCTTCCGCGGCATACCTTCGGTGCCACACATCAGGGAGTGACCTTTATCATCTTATATATGGCGTGACACGCTAGCCGGTCTGCACGGCAGGTAGACTCTCTTCCCTAGCGAGGGCGCGGATATCAGGCCAGTTTTGCGGCGGTCAGATAGATATGGGCCAGCATGGCATGCAGGCCGTTATTGCGCGTGGGTGAAAGGTGTTGGCTCAGACCCAGTTGATCCAGGCAGTCTTTGGGCATGGCCAAGATAGCGTGGGGAGTGCGGTCGTTATAGATGCGCATGACAACGGCGATCAGACCAGAAACGATGGCGGCATCCGACATAGCGCTGAAATGCAGGTGATCACCGTGTTGTTCGTCATAAATCCAGACGTTGGACTGGCAACCGTCGATGCGATACTCCGCTGTTTTCCATTCATCCGGCATGGCGGGCAACTGTTTGCCAAGGTCGATGATGTACTGGTAGCGGTCCATCCAGTTGTCGAAGAAACCAAACTCTTCGATCAGTTCATCAAGCGCCTGCTGGGGAGTATCCGTTGCCATGTTCATCCTCGGTTGATCAGGAAAGTAACCGCTGGCCGCAGCCAGTCGGTGATGTGAAGCGCCTTATCATAACGCTACTGGTGAGCAGTGTCGTCCTGAACCAACCCTTGGCCGTGGTGAGAAAGCTGTTCATGCCACTCTTCTGCTTCGGTATGCAGATAGCGCGCAGTGGTGTCCAACCGCGAGTGACGTGCTGTCTGCGCCAGATAGCGCATTTCGACCCCAGACTGGGCCTGATGGGTGAGCGCCGTGTGGCGCAGCCAGTGAGGCGTTGCCATTCGCAGTTGCTGGATATAGCGAGGATCACCCTCTTCCGCTTCCAGCGCGGCAGCGGCCTGCTGAAAGGTCTGCCTGAGCAGGCGATACAGCTGATTATCGGTGATGCCATCGCGTCCGTTCAGCGCCCTCAGCACGGGGGTCTCTTCATGCAGAGCGGGTATATCTGGCAGTCCTAGCGTGCGACGCCACTGGGTAAGCAGTGCTCGCATCGCAGGGGGTACGGGGACCTGCGCTGCCTTCTGCCCTTTCCCTACCACACGCCACCACCAACGCCCTTCACGCTCAATGAAGTCGTTCATGCGTGCCTGTGCCATTTCGCTGACGCGTGGCGCCAGCAGGTAGCCAAAACCGACCGCAAAGCGACGCCGAGCCTGCGCGTAATCCGCCGAAGGGATCTGCCCCGCCGAGGGGCGTTGAAGCCACTGCCACAGCCAGTTCCACAGCGGGCGTTCCAGGTAGCGCTCGACGGTTGCGGTACGGTTATCAAGTCGCTGGCGTTTGTTGCGCATCAGTCGGAAAGGGTTATGCGATACCCAGCCAGCTTCCAACAGCCAGCTCAACAAGCCCTGCAGGATCACCAGCGTCTGCCGACGGCTGGCTGGCGACAGTGGCCCCCGGAACGGTCGCCAAGCGGGATCACTGCGTCGCGAAACGCTGCCGACCCAGCGTTCACGCGGGGTGGGATCGGCAAGAAACCGTTCAAACGTGTCCAGATGTTCACGGGTCATCTGATCCAGCGTCAGCGACTGATCGCGCAGCCAAAGCAGCAGCCGCTCGGCTTCCTTGCGGTAATGGCGGAAGGTGCGTGGGCTCTCACGGTATTCCATCAGCCACTGACTGACAGCTTCTGCGTCGTTGCGCGCCGGAATATGCACGGCCGACGGGCTGGAAAGGGCCGATGTCGATCGCGGCTCCGGCAGTTCGAACGTCAACGGCGTCAATGCGGTGGTGGAAGCGAGGGTCATAAGACGTCTACACCCTAAGGAAAGTGAATGATCGTGGGCGGCGCAATGTACCGCTAGGCATCATCGCCGCACAGGCCGCTAGACCCACATGGTACCGAAAAGGCACGCCACACCCAGAAAGCCTTTTCACATGCCAAGCGGCACGTTACATTACTCCGCCCTGCAGACGGGGCCTAAGCATACCGCGTTCGCAGGCCCCCAGACTATCCATACTCTCGTGCGTGACGTTCTCTTTTCTACCGACAAAAGGTAATGCTGTTATGTCGCTCTCTGCCTATATATCGCTGTTCATTGTGCATTTCATGGCAGTGGCTATTCCCGGACCGTCGTTCTTCTTCATTACCCAGACTGCTTTTAAATACGGTAAGCACAATGCACTGATGGCGACACTAGGGGCTTCGCTGGGGGTAATGGTATGGATCACGCTGGCGCTGGCAGGGTTGATCGTGCTGATCCGCCATATTCCTTTGCTGCACACGCTGCTGACACTGGCCGGCAGTCTGTATCTGCTGTGGATGGCGCAAGCAATGATCCGTAGCGCATGGGCCAGCATTCGCGGTGCACATCGTGATGACATGCGCGTAGCAGACGAACCGGACATGCTAAAGGAAGACCGTGCGCTGAAACGCCCTCCAGCACTGTGGCGTTCACTGGGCAAAGCGGTACTGGTCGAGTTGTCTAATCCCAAATCGATGATCTACTTCAGTAGCGTGCTGTCGTCATTTCTGAGCCCGGACCTTGCACTGCATGACATGCTGGGCGTGGGCATTATGATGGCACTGATCATGCCACTGTGGTTCGTGCCGGTCAGCCTGCTGTTTTCGACCGCCAGAGCGCGTGCGCTGTACTACCGAAAAGCCTGCTGGGTCGACATGGGCGCGGGTATCATCTTCACCCTGCTGAGCCTGCATATTCTGCATTCACTCTGGTCGTGATGAATACCCAGTGTGTGCAGCGGCAACGTGAAGGGGCTTGGAGGCCATATGGCGTGATGAACACTCATGCGGCCGAATAATGAAGAGAAACCGAAATATCACATATGAAATGAAAGGAAGAGCCGCACGGGGAATGCACCACTGAAAGGCGCAAGGAAGACGCGTGGAAAAAGAAGCTCAGGGCAACTAGCGCGCAGAATGGACCGTTAGGGTGAACAAAGGCCCTTGCCTCATCCCGGGGGCAAGGGCCTTGTTCCGTTTCATGGCAGACGATCTGTCTGCACCATGACTGCTGCAATCGCACATTTCCGGCCATGGAGAAGATGCGATGCAGGCCATGACAGGGGTTACGCGCCGAGAGTGGCTCCACCGTCGATCACGATATCCTGTAGGGTCACATGCCCCGCATGCGGGGATGCAAGATAGAGAACCGCGTCCGCGATATCCTGCGGTTGGGCAATTTTGCCCAGCGGAATGCCCAGCTTGAAGTCGTCTGGGAACCCGCGGATGGTCTGTTGTTCCGATTCGGGGCCATGCCACAGCGAACGCTGCATAGCGGTATCCGTCGAACCCGGTGAAACCAGATTGCAACGCACACCGTAAGGCGCTAGCTCAAGGCCCGCGCTGAGACACAGGCTGCGCAGGGCCGCCTTGGATGCGCCATAGGCACTCATGCCGATGCGCGGGGCATGGGCAGCATTCGAACCGACGGTGACGATGGCACCACTACGCTGTGCCTTAAAGTGGCCCATCGTATTGTGAAACATGCGATAGACCCCGCCCGCATTGGTGTCGATGCAGGCCTGCCAGTCGTCTTCACTCAGCTGCTCAAGTGTACCGGTGCGCAAAACACCGGCGGCATTGACCAGAATATCCAGCCCTTCACTCAGTAGTAGCTGAGCGCTCTGGCGTGCCACAGCCTCGGCATCGGTGACGTCCAACACTACGGCCACATCGATATGCCCAGCACCTTCTGCAAAGGTTCTGTCGATTCCAATCACGTGCGCGCCCTGTGCACGGAAAGCGCGCGCGATGGCAGCCCCGATGCCTTGTGCGGCCCCCGTCACCCATACCACGTTATCGCTAAATGCCTGACTCATACCCCTGCTCTCCCAGACCGGACGGGGTCAGTTGCCCGTCCTTCACCTTGACCGTATTGGAGCGCCCTTACCGAGCGCTCCCTTTCTTTTATGCTGGCGATGACAAACGTGCTTATGCCAGCGCGGCTTCGTCGGTATGTCGGTGCACCGATGCAGAGAGCAAGGCCCACCATGCGGCCAGCGTAGGCTCCCGTGCCAACAGGGTGAAATCCACGGCATGTCCGCCACGATTCCACTGTGCCGCCAGATTCATCATGCGAATGGAATCCAGTCCAAAGTCGATCAGGTTGTCATCGTTTTCGACGTCATCACCGTCGTCGTCCAGCAACGCCACGACCTGCGCGCGCAGCTGCGCGAAGCTAACAACAACGGGAGCAATACGCTGGGTGGTTGTCACGCTGCCGCAGCGACCGGCGACATAGCGCAGCGCCATGTCATGGTCTTCACGCGAGAAATCGGCCAGCGCATCGGAAACGAAGAAGGGCTGAATATCGCGCATGAAAGCATCACAGGCCGTCATCATGCAGCCAATATGGGCATACACGCCGCCGATGATCAGCTGATCGCGCCCCATCGACTTCATATCGACTTCCAGTAACGAACGCTGGAAAGCGCTATAGCGCCATTTGGTCAGTACCGTGTCCTGAAGGGTCGGTGCCAATGCATCTACGATGGCCGCACGCTCAGGATGATCATTCAGGCCAGCGCCCCACATATCGTTGAGCAAGCGACGATCTTCGGGTTTCTGATCGACAGGCTGTGCGGTATAGAACACCGGAATGCCTGAACGATGACAGAACTGGCGCAGCGCCTTCAGGTTGTCGACGACCCGCTGGATCAGCATGCTATCCGCGGCCCAGAAATCGAGGAAATACTCCTGCATATCATGGATCAGCAGCACGGCGCGGGCGGGGTCAAACGTCCAGTCAACCTTATTAGTCGGGAGTTCGGCGCTCGTCGGCAGCGAATAGTCGGCGATACGGGGAATACTCATGAATCAGCGCTCCTTGCATGGACGGAGGTCTTTGCCCCCCCCGCTATCGAACAATTTTTGGCTCTGTCTATAAACATCTGTCGGTGCGGCTGACACTGCGCACCCTAAGCCTCAGCGCATACGCGCCAGGCGCCCGAGCCTATGTACCTGATGCCAAGCCAGCGTGCAGCGTTTCTCGCAAAGCACGCTTGTCGATTTTGCCAACGGCAGTCTGCGGAAGAGCATCGACGAACTGGAAGCGATCGGGCACTTTATAGTCGGCAACACCCAGCTCTCGCAGCCAGCGACGCAAGGGGGCGGCCTTGAGCGGCGTCCGCGCGACAACTACGGCACAGCTCTTTTCGCCCATCACATCATCCGGTACTGATACGAATGCGACCTCGATAATGTCATCGTGGCGCAGCAGCAGGTTCTCGATCTCTTCGGCTGCGATCTTTTCACCGCCGCGATTGATCTGGTCCTTCTCACGCCCAACCACTTTCAGGTAGCCATCTTCCGTCATTTCGACGATATCGCCCGACACATAGAACCCCTCGTCGGTAAAGGCGAACTCGTTGTGTATGGGCGCGCGGTAATAGCCACGGAACGTATAAGGGCCACGCACGATCAGATGCCCCGGCGTTCCTGCTGGCAAAGGCTGACCATCGGTATCGACGACGAACACTTCATCGTCGGGACACATCGGATACCCTTGGGTGTGGGTGCGGTGCCAGTCGTCATCGTCCAGACGGGTGTAGTTAACCAGCCCTTCGGCCATACCGAACACCTGCTGAAGCTGGCAGCCAAAGCAGGTCGGCACGCGCTCGGCAAGCGATACCGCCAAACGCGCACCGCCAATTTGCATCAGTTCGAGACTGTCCAGCTGCGGGCGGTTCTCAACCGTCAGCGACTGTTCCCACAGCGTCACCGCAGGCGGCACCAAGGCCACCATCGTGACCTGATGGCGTTCGATCAGCGGGAAACAGCGCTGCGGTGCGGGGTCGTCTGCTAACACCACGCAGCCACCCGCATGGAAGATACCCAGCGCGCCCGGCGAACTGAGGGGGTAATTATGTGCGGCGGGCAGTGCACACAGAAAACGCGTCGCCGCCGAGACACCGCACAGCTCGACGCTGCGGCGAATGCTGTAGTCGTAATCGTTATGCGTGCGCGGAATCAGCTTAGGGGTGCCCGTGCTGCCACCGGACAGCTGGAAAAACGCCACCTCACCCGCCGGAGTGGGCGCAGGCGTTACCTCTCGAGACACCAGCCCTTCTAGGGAACCATCAATAGCAGCGTCCAGCGAAATGGGGGCAATGCCCGCCGTACGCGTTGAGGACTCACCGCGCAGCAGGACGCGATTGATATGTGGGAAATCGTCGCGCAGCGCGCGCCAGTAGTCGTCATCCGCAAACAGCCGATGGGCACGGTCGGCGATCACCAGTGAGGGACCAATCAGCTCAGCATACGCGGCCAGTTCGGTCTTCTGATGACTGAACAGTGCGTTGACCGGCACGATGCCGCATTTCAGCAGCGCGAAGAAGGTAATGTAGAACTCAGCGACATTGCCCAGCTGTACCAGAGCCGTCTGTCCCGGCTGAATGCCCAGTCGCAGCAGCGAGCTTGCCAAAGTATCAATACGCTGGTTGAGCTCGCGATAGGAGAGCTGGCGCTCGTCGCAGACCACGGCACAGGCGTCGCTGTCGGCATGCTGGGTCACAATATCGGTCAGCGGGCGGTCGATCCAGTAGCCACGCTCTCGGTAACGGTTGGCCAGATCATCAGGCCAATGAATAAACGGAATGGTCATGATGCGTGATGCTCTTGGCAGACAGAAGAAGAGGGATAAGAAGCGGTAGCCACCGACATTAGGCGGTCACTGTCGAGGCCGAAGGCTTCGAGCATGGTGCCCAGCTTGTTGGCAGTTTCGTGCCACTCGGAAGCAGGGTCGGAATCAGCGACGATACCGGCACCGGCGAACAGCCGGATGCCGCGCTCGCCCACGACGCCACAGCGAATGGCCACGATCCACTCGCCGTTACCCTGATCGTCACACCAGCCTACAATGCCGCCAAACGGCCCGCGATCCTCTGGTTCGAGCCGAGCAATCCGCTCTGCGGCCTCAGTTTCAGGGAAGCCACGCAGTGCCGGCGTCGGGTGCAGTCGACAGGCCAGTGTCAGGGCATCTTCATCGGCCGCTTTCACTTCTGCGCGGATGGACGACCCCAAGTGCCACAGACGCGTCGTCGGCATCACCTCTGGGTGTTCGGGAATGTGAAGCTGGTGCGTCACAGGGCTTAGCCGCTGGCGAATGGCCTGCGTAACGACCCGATGTTCATGAAGGTCCTTGAGCGAATGCTGTAGTGCCTGCGCCTGCAAGCGATCTTCTGTGGCATCGTCACTGCGCCGAGCCGTGCCCGCCAGTGGCGTCGACCACAACTGATGCCCTTGCTTGCGCAACAACAGCTCAGGAGATGCCCCCAGCAGTGTGCCCTGCGGCAGCGGCACACTGAAATGATAGCTATCGGGGTTCTGGGCCATCAGACGTGCCAGCAACCGCTGGGCATCGGGACGCTGCGCCGTATCCAGCAACAGCTGACGCCCTAGCACAACCTTGTCGAGCTTCCCTTCCCGCATGTCACGAACGGCCTGTGCTACCGCGCTTTGATAGCCGTACTCATCAGCACGTGCCTTGACCGATAGCACCGAGGGGGCACTTCCTGTGCGAGAGGCGCGATGCGCCTCGGTCAGCCAATGCGAGCGATCGATCTCGGTGTGGCGACGCGGAATGAACAGCATGGACGGCTGTCGCGTATCGAAGGGGATAGCGCCGACCAGTATTGGATGGGCGATGCCGGCTTTTCGCGCTCGCGCGAAAGCCTGACGAACCTGCTTCTGGAAGGCGCTGTCTGAACGCTCACCGCCAAGCGCGGCGTGGGTGATCACCTCCTGACAGCCTTCCGTTCTGAAACTGCGATACGGTGAGGACAGCAAGAAGCCATCGTGATGTGCGTGCCCAAAGCCCGGCTTGGCCGCTGCGTCTTCCTGATATGAAGGCCGCATGGTTCGCCCTCCTGCGCGGTAGGTTGAGTGCATGAAAACACCGTTCTCACGCTGGCAAGTCCCGATGAATAACGGGTATTGCACAGGCTTCCTTATGAGAATGGTTATCATTTATAACACTACGCTAACGGAGAGTGCGACCAAAAGTCAATACAGGACCATATTAGTCTTTTTTGCTAGGGTTCACGTATCATAGGGTGCATAACGTAATGATAATGATTATCATCACTTGCATGATGCAAGAGGGAATCTCAACAAAGCCTTCCTGCTGCAGCCTCAGTGCCGCCTGCGCGCGCCTGATGGCCTACCACTGATCCATGCGCACTCTCGTGTAAGGACGCTGCTATGACTCGACCGCCCTTCTCTGGTTTCTCTGCACGCCGTCTGTTCCATACTGCGGGACGACTGATGGGGCCACTTCTGATGCTGCTGTGCGTTGCTCCCGCCCATGCGGCCGAGGGCTGGCCGCGTCAAATTCAGGACGATGGCGAGGGGGTGACGCTTTCCGCCCCGCCGACTCGGATCGTATCGACCAGCGTGACGCTGACCGGCAGCCTGTTGGCCATCGATGCCCCGGTCATTGCCAGCGGCGCAACCGCTCCTCGTTCACGCATTGCCGACGATCAAGGGTTCCTACTTCAGTGGAGTGATCAGGCCAAACAGCGACACCTTCAGCGTCTGTATATCGGCACGCCGGATCTGGAAGCGATCGCAATGCAGGCCCCAGATCTTATCGTGGTGTCGGCAAGTGGTGCCGATTCGGCACTCAAACTTAAAAGCCAGTTGTCCCAGATTGCCCCCACGCTGGTGATCAATTATGACCATGCTGCGTGGCAGGATATTACCCGTCTGTTGGGACGCGCGACCGGCCATGACGCTGAGGCCAATGCGCGTATCGCCGAATTCGATGCCGCGCTGAAAAAAACGCGTGCCCACCTCCAACTGCCACCGCAGCCGGTATCGGCATTCACATGGCCTCAGGGTCAGCAGAACAGTGCCAATCTGTGGACGAGCGAATCTGCTCAGGGACGCCTGCTGGAAGCGCTGGGCATGACCTTAGCGAAGGTGCCACCGGAGCTGGCGGACTTCCATCAGATGGGTAAACGCCATGACATTCTTCCCGTTGGGGGTGAGCGATTGGCCGATGCGCTGACAGGCAAAACGTGGCTGATCTTCGCCGCCAACGACGACACCGCGCAGACCGTACGCCAGCACCCTTTCCTAAAAGATACGCTTGCCGCGCAGCAAGGACGCGTCTTTGCCTTGGGAACCGATACCTTTCGTCTGGACTACTACAGCGCCATGCGGCTGCTTGAACGCCTGTCGACGCTGTTTGGCTCACCGGCATCTGCATCCTCATGAGCACATCGTTCCCCTCGCCCGCTCAGCGTCAGACGCTGTGGTGGCTGTGCGCATTACTGCTGCTTGTTGTCATAGCCGTCAGCCTGATGGTCGGCGCACGCAGTATCGCCCCCACCACGGTCTGGCAGGCACTGACGTCTGACTGTTCGGCATCTCGGCAGGCTGACTGTGTCATCATCGAACAGGCTCGCTTACCACGTACGCTGATGGGGGTCATGGTGGGCGCGGCCTTGGGGCTATCGGGTTGCCTGATGCAGCAACTGACCCGCAATCCATTAGCCGACCCCGGCGTGCTTGGCGTTAATGCCGGTGCCAGCCTGGCCGTCGTGCTGTGCGTTGCCCTCAGTGGGCAAACCGCGATGCCGTGGCTGGTTGGTGCCGCCTTCTGTGGTGCACTGCTGTCCAGCTTGGTTCTGATGGTATTGGGTGCGCTGACGGGGCGTGGGCACGTGGATCCAATTCGACTGACACTGATCGGGGTTGCCATGGGGGCGGCTCTGGAGGGACTGTCGTCAGGTATTGCACTGCTCGACCCCACGACGTTTGATCAAATGCGCTTCTGGCGCACGGGTTCATTGGACATTCACGGCATGACGGCCCTCAAGGCGGCCGCGCTACCGATGGGCTTAGGTCTGATGATCGTGCTGCTGATAGGACGAGGGTTGGAAGCGCTGGCGCTGGGGGATCAGCTGGCCGCATCGCTGGGCAGCCGCACTCACATCACTCACGCGCTGGGCATCGTGGCCATCGCGTTGCTGTGTGGCAGCGCCGTTGCCGCGGTAGGCCCCATCGCTTTTCTAGGCTTGATGGCCCCGCATCTGGCTGCCCGACTCTCGTCCGGCTCCGCGCGCTGGCAGCTGTACTGGGCTCTGCTGATAACCCCACTACTGCTGCTGTGCGCCGACATTGCAGGGCGTGTGCTGTTCAGTGGTGAAGTACGGGTGTCGATTCTGACGGCTGTGCTGGGTGCCCCCGTGTTGATCGTGCTGGCCCGTCGCATGTGGCGAGGAACGGCCCGATGAGCGCTTGGCAACCTCAACGACAGGATACAGAGTGCGGTCCACACCGGCGTGAACATTGGCGCGCCATCATCGTTACCGCACTGTCTTTTATCGCCGTGCTGGCACTGGGACTATGGGCGCTATGTCTGGGCCGCCTGCCGCTTTCGCTTCACCAAATTATTGGCGTCTTTAATGGAGATGCCCCAGCGTTCATGGTCCGCGTAGTAATGGAGTGGCGTCTGCCGCGCATCGCGGCAGCGGTGCTGTGCGGTGCCGCGCTCGGTCTGGCCGGCACGCTGTTTCAATCACTGATGCGCAACCCGCTGGGCAGTCCCGATGTGATGGGGTTCGATACCGGCGCGTGGAGCGGCGTACTGATCGCCATGATTGCGTTTCAGGCCACCACGGTAGGAATCACCCTTGGCGCTATCGCGGGCGGTACACTGACCGCGCTCATCATCATGTTGCTGACATGGCAACGCCATCGACCGCTCAGCCCAATGGTGTTGATCATCGTGGGAATCGGCGTTCGAGCACTGCTGATCGCATTCAATAGCTGGATGATCATGCAGGCCTCTCTTGAGGCGGCACTGTCGGCAGGGCTGTGGGGCGCGGGATCACTGGCCGGCGTTAGTTGGTCGGGTATGCTCGTGCCCGCCATTATGGTGGGGATAGCCACCGCCATGATCCTACTGTTGTCAAAGGGGCTGCGTATGCTGGAAATGGGTGATGATACGGCACGAGGTCTGGGCGTTGCCGTAGGCCGCACTCGGCTACTGCTGATCGTGACCGGTGTTGTACTGGTGGCCGCGTCCACAGCCTTGGCGGGTCCCATTGCATTCGTCGCCTTGGTATCACCGCAGATCATGCATCGCCTCAGCCCCGCCCCGCAGTTGCGACTGCCGCTCGCGGCACTGGGGGGCGCGCTGCTTCTGCTGGCGGCCGACATGGCAGCCCAGCATCTTTTCCTGCCCTACCAGTTGCCCGTCGGCGTGGTCACTGCCAGTCTTGGCGGCCTTTATCTGCTGGGATTGCTACTTCGCGAGGTACGCTCATCATGACTACGGCCTATCTGCCCAAGTCTCCTCTTCAAGCCGAGAACATCAGCGTAGGGTATGACGACCAGTACGTACTGAATGCGCTGTCACTGGACATTCCTGCCGGTGAAACAACCGTCATTATCGGCCCCAACGGCTGCGGAAAATCCACGTTGCTGAAATCGCTGGCGCGCTTGCTATCACCACGGACCGGTGTTGTGCGCTTGGAAGGCGATGTCATCGCACACCAGCGCACTCGCGACATTGCTCGTCGGCTCGGCATTCTGCCTCAGTCCTCCCATGCGCCTGATGATATCCGCGTTCGGGATCTGGTGGCGCGGGGGCGCTACCCGCATCAAGGATTGCTGACACGCTGGCGCGAGCAGGACGAACGGGCTGTCAGTAAGGCCATGACCGCGACAGCCGTAGCATCGCTGGCTGACCGTCGCGTCGATACGCTGTCCGGTGGTCAACGGCAGCGCGTCTGGTTAGCTATGGTACTGGCGCAGCAGACACCCACACTGTTGCTGGATGAACCGACTACCTGGCTTGATGTAGCGCACCAGATCGAACTGCTGGAGCTAATGAACCACTTGCGTCGCGATCATGGCAAGACACTGGTGATGGTGCTTCATGACCTTAATCAGGCCTGCCGCTATGCAACCCACCTAGTGGCCATGAAGGCCGGTCATATCATCGCGCAAGGTCGCCCAGCCGATATCGTGACGCCGGAAATGATCGACACCGTCTTTGGTCTAAAATGCGTGGTGATCGAAGACCCGATTGCTCATACACCGATGATCGTACCGTTGGGCGGTTATACACACAGCCCGCTCTAAACGAAGCCTCTCCGTCTCAGATGTAGGTGTGATAAGTATGTTGGAAGGAAAAAAGTAAGAGGACGATCAGGAAGGGACGGCGGTGTGATCGAACGACGTAGGGTGGCCGCCAGCGTGGCTGCCGCGGTCGCTCAGCCTACGCTTCACTCTTAAACGCAATGTCGATACAAGCCATCGCTCGAGATCAGCGCAAACAGGCAATGGCAATGGCAATGGCAATGGCAATGGCAATGGCAATGGCAATGGCAATGATGAAACACGCCCTATCCTTGTATGGCAAACGATAGCCTGTTGAGCGCACATCAGAGACCCTGCATTGAAATAAAACCCTTTATCAGCGCGTTACCTTTGCACTCCCTAGCTAATGACACACCTACGCCATTTCGCACCAATCACAAAGTGCCTTCGTTTTAAGAAGGCACTTTATGCAATTACCTCAGGCCTCAGTGACGGCAGTAGTCTCGATTGAAGAGGCTATTTCTTGCTGTGCCAGCTGCTGCCGAATGCTGACCAGCTCTTCGATTGATACCACCGGCAGTTCATGCTGCGTGGCAAAGCTTTGAATATCCTGCCCTTTCATCATAGTGCCATCGGCATTCATCAGCTCGCACAGTACGGCAGTAGGACGCATGCCCGCCAAGCGCGCTAGCTCAATTGCGCCTTCAGTATGCCCTTGCCGTCCCAATACACCATCATCATGCGCGCGCAGTGGGAACACATGGCCAGGCCGTACCAGGTCGTGCGGGCGAGCCTGCTCGGCAATGGCGGTCTTGATCGTGGTGACTCGGTCCTGTGCTGACACTCCCGTCGTGACCCCTTCTCGTGCTTCAATCGAGATGGTAAACGGCGTCGCATAGCGGCTTTCGTTGTGCGATGCCATAGGGGGAAGCGCCAGCCGGTGCACCGCATCCGAAGTCAGACACAGGCAAACGATCCCGCTGCATTCGCGAATCATAAGTGCCATGGTGGAAACCGTCAGCTGCTCGGCGGCTACGATCAGATCGGCTTCGTCCCTCTGTTAACGCCACACGCTAGGCGATGCGACTATGGGCGTGCCCCCTTGATGATCTGCCCACCCGCGGCGCACGGTGCGTCAGGCTGCTTGAGCGTAGCGGGATCCAGCTGAACCACCATGACGCGAGCGGGAACGTCACCGACCGTCCCTGCCAAATGGCCTTCATGACCGTCGATCGGTTGCGCACCCTGATCAACGCCCAACATCACTTCACCCGGGGTATATTCGCGACGCATGCCATCTGAGGTCTCTATGAACCAGCGGCCGTCCAGCGTCACCACCCACTGCTTTGTAGGATTGCGGTGCCAGTCACCAACCCATCCCGTAGGTGCCACGTTGAAGATCATCCGCTTGGGCTGAGGGTTATCATGCGAGACCCATTCCAGCCCAGCCGGTGGTGCAAATACTTCCAGCGTCATATCACTCCAGCGGCAAAGGCTCTGGTGGGTCACACCCTTAGCATCGGCCCATACGCTCCAGTAGTCGATGTGCTCCGGCTGAGCAGGTGCTTCCTGTGCGGCACAGTTCACCCCCCATCCCAAGATTACTGCGCCTAGTACGATACGGCAGCGCGATATGTTCATAAGTGCTCCTTCTGCGTTCGTGGCAAGTCGTATGCCGTCATACGCTCACGGCAGTTTTCTTAAGATAACTTAACGCCGGGGCACCGACACCTGTTCTAACTGGCACTGGAGGGCAAGCACGAAGCCTGAAGAGCAATGGCGAGGATGGCACTGATTTGATGGTGAAAAGCGAAGCGTTGCTGTCAACGCGGTGCGCTTGCAGCGCATTGTCGTGAATGCCACAGAGGAACTATCTGCCTAGGGCGACATAAGCCTCAGCGCAAGCAGTACCATATTGTATTTATGACGTACTCTCTCTAGTATTCGTCGGCGAGCTAAATGATATTTATTGTCACCTTAGAGCTTAATGCCTGAGCGAATATCGTCCGCCTTCTCCTCTTCAAAGACACCGCGACTGCGCCGCCCTGCAAAAGGACTTCCCGATCATGTCGACGACTCGCTATTCCACCGCATCGCGCCATTTTCACTGGCTGTCCGCTGCGCTGGTTATTCTCTGCTATGCGCTCGTGTTGAGCAGGACACTGTTCGACAAAGGCACCCCGGCACGAATGCTGGTGATGCAGGGGCACTTCTGGTTCGGCATCGCCGTGCTGGTGTTGACCGTACCGCGCATCATCAACGCGTTTCGTGCGGGCACGCCCCCCATTCACCCGCCGCTCGACCGCTTCAGCCATATTCTGTCCAAGGCATCTCACGGTTTGCTGTACCTCTTCCTGATCGTACAGCCGCTACTAGGGCTACTGATGGCCGGTTTTGGGCCAGGCAAGATGACCGTTCCGTTCACTCACTTCGACATTCCGCTACCGTTTCCGCAGAACAAATACCTAGCGGGTACGCTTCGCCAGATCCATGTACTACTGGGTACGGCGTTCTATTACGTTATTGGTCTGCACGTTGTCGCAGCGTTCTATCACCACTTGATCCGCAAGGACAATACACTGCGGCGCATGTCCTCACGCGGTAATAAGGAACAGTGAAACGGTTCCGGCATTGAATGTCTTATACGAAAAGCGGCCCTTCATTGAAGGGCCGCTTTTTCATACCAACATTTGGTATGAAGAACGAATAATACCGCTAACTGATCCGATCCAGCACCACTACACCAGATGCGCTATCCAGCGAAACAGTGGCATCAGACCATCCCGCACGGATGCCACTGGGCTGCGGCACGGCAGACAATGTGTGCAACCATACCCTTTTCGCCATCGCGCAGACTTGCTGCTTACGCTTGAGATCGCCTCGGCTTCAGCAACGTCAGGCTGACCGCCAGAATGGCCAGGACCACCAACGCCAGTGCGGGTGCCGCCACGCCCCACGGTGCGCGCTCCATGTAGGGAACGGCTGATGCCAGTAACGCTCCCCACTCCGGTGACGGAGGCTGTGCTCCCAGCCCCAAAAAGCCTAGCCCGGCCAGCGCTAGCGCTGCGCCCGGCAAGCGCAGCATGGCGTGACGCAGCAACGGTAGCGTCATAGCGGGCAGCACATGATGCGTGAAGCGCCGACCTGCTCCGACACCCAATACCGGTAGCATCGCCATATGAGGCTGCGCCTGCAACTCCTGTCTGAGCGTAATCGCATGAGCGGCCAATGGTGCCCAACTGACCAGCATGACAGCCAGAATAGCGCCTCGTGGAGAAGGGCCACACAGCGCGGCAATAACGATGCCCGCTACCATAGGCGGCACGGCATTGGCGACGTCGATGATACCCGCCATCGCACGCGGCCATAGGCTGACCGTTCCCCCGATCAACAGGCAACCACTCACCACAAGCAGTGCGCCGCCGCCCGTCTGCAATGCACCATGAGCGAGACGGGCCAACAGATCACGTCCGAGGGCATCCGCCCCTAGCGGTAGCGACCACGAAGGCGCAGCCAGACGCGCATGAGACAGTGCCCACGGATCACGTCCGATGCCTGCGATCATTAGCGCAGCCAGCAGTGCAATGCTGACGATCACCCAGGCCCGTGCCGATCTAGCACGCGGAATCGCCGTTGCGACAGGCATCGAATGCTGATGCATCGCAGCACCCTGCCACCAGCGTCCAATGGCTTCAGCCAATAGACGCGCGATGACGGCAACGCCGAGCAGCATCAGCATGCCAAGCTGAACCACGGGCATGTCTTGTGCCATAACCGCCCCCAGTGTGGCTCGACCGATACCGGGAATGGCCATAATTTTCTCGACCGCAATCGCACCGCCGGTCAGCCCCGTTATCACCAGCGCCACCTGAGGCAGCAAAGACGGGAGCACCCGACGCAGAACGGCACCCGCAACGCGTACACGTGAAATGCCCGCGATCTGCCAAGTCGTGACCCAGCGTTCATTGAAGACCGTTGCAATACGGTCCAGTGCCAACCGTCCCAGCAGCCCGCCGGCGGGAATGCCCATCGCCAGTGCCGGCAACACAAGATAGAGCGGCCCCTTCCAACCAAAAGGCGGCAATAAAGGCCACCAGACCGCGAAAATTAGCAGCAGTGCTGTGGCCAGCAGATACTCCGGCAGTGCCGTTAGCGCAATGGCGACGCTACTGGTGGTCTGTGTCAGCCGCCCTCGCAGCCCCTTGCGCACGGCAGCCTGGCAGACCACTGCCGCAACACCGCCCGCCACCAATAGCGATGCCCCCATCAGTGTCAAAGACACCCCGAGTGCTCTTAGCATTGAAGGCAAAATGGCATGCCCAGACACCCATGAGCGCCCGGCATCACCATGAGCTAGTCCAACCCACCAGCGCCATAGCGCAGCCCAAGGGCCATCGGCCAAGTTGAGCGCCGCCCGAATACTGGCCAGCACCTCTGGGGTGGCTTCCTGTTCACCCGATCGCGCACGAAGCAGTGCCAGCGCAGGGTCATGACCCGCCAGCCACGGCAACAGGCCAATGACGATCACAAGACCGACTAATGCCAGCACACGCGATAGCGATGGCAAGAGGCGCTGTTTCCAGCGCCCGTATAACGAGAATGAACCGGCATCACTCATGGGGCACTGCCACTCTTCGTATCAAGGCCGATCAGCTGGCGCTCGCGCGGATCCCGGAAAGCGCCTTGAGTGCCTTCCCTTTCGCCTTGCAGTACACGCTCATGCAACAGCGGAATAGCCGCATGCGTCGCCAATATCTGCCGCTCTGCCGTGATGATGGCCTCTCGGCGTGCGGATCCCGGTGCCAGTCCCGCTGCGCTCTGCAGTGCTTGGTCGATCCCAGCATCGCACAGCTGAGACAAATTGAACGAGCCATGGCAGCTAAAGTCGCTGTACAGATAGGCCAACGGGTCACCTGAATCCAGCACTGTTGCCCGCGACAGGATGAAGGCATCGAATTTGCCTACCAGTGCATCAGACTCAATGTGCGCATATTCACGCACCACCTGATGCACCTCGAACCCCGCCGCTTTCAGCTGCTCTGCCAGCATGACGGCAACCTCCGGCAACTCAGCACGATCACTGAATGTCGCCAGCGTGATGACCTTGCCATTGGCCGGTGCGGGCACCGTTGCTTCAACAGGAAGCTGGCGGTCACGTAGAGGCGCTGCCCATGCAATGGCCGGCCCTAGCAGCCCCTTGGCGACATCCGCGCGGCCTTCGTATACGCGTTCAACGATGGGCTGTCGCTGCACGACACTCGCCACCAGCGCACGCAGTGCAGGATCGCGGAAAGCGCCCGTACGCGTGTTCAGGTACAGCGTGTTGGTACGCGGCATCGGCACTTCATGCACTTCCTGAGGTGGCAACAGCGACACCTGCGAGACAGGAATAGCCTCCACGATGTCTGCTCGGTGAGTTCGCAGTGCTGCCGCGCGCGCAACGCCATCCGGCACGAAGCTGACATCAATGCCTGCCGACTGTGCTTTCCCGCCCCAGTAATCATCGAAACGGTCAAGGTGTGCCGCACTAGTGCCTTCGATGTTGTTCAGTATGAACGGCCCCGTGCCCGCACGGCGCGGATCAAGGGTGCCATCGGCACGATAAGCGGCAGGCGATAGAATCACCAGCTGTGGACTCGACAGCCGCTGGGGTAACAGCGGGTCTGCCTGAAGTGTGGTCACGATGACAGCATGATCGCCATCAGCAACCGCCGTCAGTGTGACGCCATCCAGAATACGTGGTTTGGGGGTAGCACGGGCTGCCACGTTAAGTGCATGCACCACACTGTCGGCATTCAACGGTGCGCCATCATGAAAATGGACGCCATCACGCAGCTCGAATCGCCAATGCGTCTCATCCAATGGCTGCCAACGAATGGCCAGACCTGGCATGGCATCGCCCTGCGAATCAAGCGTGACCAACGTTTCGGCCGTATTCCAGCGCGATAGTTTGAAGGCATCGTCGCTCAGCGGTGTTAACCCGGAACGCGGAGGTTGCATCATAACAATCTGAAGACGGTCATCTTTGGACGACGCATGCCCTCCATCGAAGCAGCCTCCCAACAGAAGGCCGCTCATCAGACCGCCCAGTGTCCGACCGAAAGTATTCATAACGTAGTGATTCCTTATGGGGTGCGACGATGATTCAAGGTGCGAGGTGCACATTCAATAGAGGGGAAAGGCAGACATGGAAGCGGAGTCGCCGCGGGCGGCGTCCATCAGCTGGCAAGAAACGGCATGCTGAGGAGCGGCAATGAGTGCGGCCATCGGGCGATCTTCCACCACCTTGCCTTGCGCCATCACCACCCCGCGCGAACACAACCGCGTCATTGCCCCGATATCATGCGAGGCCATCAACAGCCCCATGTGGTATTCCGACATTAGGCGCTCCAGCAGCGCCAACATAACATCGCGCGTGGCCAGGTCCAGGCCGCTTGTCGGTTCATCTGCCAGCAATAATCGCGGCCTTATCAGTAACGCACGGGCAATAGCAACGCGCTGGGCTTGACCGCCGGACAGCGCCCCCGCGCGCTGTTGCAGTACACGCCGAGGTAGTTCGACGTTATCCAGCAGCGCGGCAATATCCGCAGACGTTGCCGGCGGTCGCCCTAGACAATGCAGCGGTTCACGAAGAACGGCATCGATACTGTGATGAGGGTTGATAGAGGCTGCCGCCGCCTGCGGAACGTACTGCACCTGCTGGCGAAACCAGCGCAGCGCACGCACGGAGCCAGGCATTATGACCCGGCCCTGAACTCTGATTTCACCTTGAGACAACGGCTGCAAGGCCAGTAGCGCCCGCAGCAGCGTACTTTTGCCACTGCCAGAAGGTCCGGTCAATCCAACGCGCTCACCAGCGTGCAGTGCCAGTGATACTGTGTCGAGCAGGCGGGTTGCAGTATCCTGCGGTGCGTGGCAGCTGATGCGCAAAGCCTCTAGCACAGGGGTATCAGGCTCGGAAGAAGGCGCTTCGTGGCGCGGCGTCTGTCGAGAAAACCACAGGCGTCGTGTTGCCGTCATGACGTCCTCGATGCGGTAGTCAAAGGCCTCGTAGCCGCGGTGGCGTCTTGTCCTAACCGTTGCTGCTCACACTGCAACGCTGCCACCATGCGCTGAGTCACCTCATGCTGAGGCGCCGCTAGCAGCGTTGCTATCGGTGCGTC
This sequence comes from Zymobacter palmae, assembly GCF_003610015.1. Lineage (NCBI taxonomy): Bacteria > Pseudomonadati > Pseudomonadota > Gammaproteobacteria > Oceanospirillales > Halomonadaceae > Zymobacter > Zymobacter palmae. Next base: position 1,433,807 of record NZ_AP018933.1, on the reverse strand, counting down.
TTCAACGATCTTGCCATCACATAGCACTAGCGCACGGTCACAAAGCTGCTGTGCTGCTCGCAGATCATGTGTGATGAACAGTAGCGCTTTGGAACGCTGATGATCATCGGTAATCGAAGCTCCAGCCAGCGAATCACTTTCTTCATTGTTCGTGGCGCGATTTAACAACGGCATCCCAAACAGCGCTTTGCTCTTCTGCGGTGGCACCGCACCGGACAGCGCATTCAGCACATGCTGCTGGCTAACAGCATCCAGCGCAGATGTTGGTTCGTCAGCTACCAGCAGCGAGGTATTGCAGGCCAGCGCCAGCGCTATGCAGACACGCTGACGCTGCCCGCCCGACAGCTCAGCGGGATAGCGCCCCATCACACTGCGCGATACACCGACCTGATCCAGCAGGGATTCTGCGTGCCAGCGAATGCCACACCCCTTCTGGCCCGCACCAGCGCAAACCATCATGAGTTGTTGTCCTAGCGTATGCAGAGGGCTGAGCGCTGTTGCTGTATCCTGATCGACCATCGACACGCGTGCCGCCGAAGGCCGCAGGGCCGGATGGCGCTGCGTAATGTCATAGCCACTCAGCGTGATACGCCCGGCACACTCAACATCCTGCGGAAGAATCCCCGTCAAGGCGCGAGCCAGCAATGATTTCCCGGTACCGGAAGGTCCCAGTAGCGCAACACGTTCGCCACCGTAAATCGTCATATCAACGCCGCGCAGTACACCGTGTGATGACGTGGTCAGCGAAAGCTGGTGAATCTGCAATAAAGCAGGCGCAGCCGGATTGTATGCAGCAGAAGTGGCAGACATCATCGCATCCATGATTTATGTTATAACATAACAATATCCAACCATGAATTGCCCCCTACAGCAAGCCTTTATGCGCCGCGGCTCCCGTGTTTAGGCCTTTTTTCAGTTATCTCACAGCCATCTTCTTGGTCTATTGACCCCTTTTTAAGCGGGCTTTCCCGCCCTCTATTGGGCGTTTTTTACCCACCCTACTGTTTGAATGCCCCCTTCACGCGGTGTAACCGATTATATTCATGATAAGGCGCGTAATCATGAATATATCACTTTTAATCATATCGTAATTTCATATTACATAAATTACATTTACAGTGAGCACCAAAACCTGTACAAAAAGGCCATAGCACACAGAGCCCTTGAAAAACGGCGTTTCTTCAGCAATGACGCAAGCGCTACAGTGAAAGAATCGGACTCTCACTGAACCCAACTCTGCTGTATACTTAGCCTTTAGATCTCATCAACGGGAGATGCCTGTCGTGGCCCGAAACGGTATCCAGTTCGAAGATGTGCAGCGCGCGATCGAAACGCTGCAGCAGCGCGGTGACGCGCCCACCATTCAACGCATCCGCGATATTCTCGGAACGGGAAGTTTCACCACCATAAGCGACCACCTGCGCGAGTGGCGAACACGGCACGAGCAGCGGACGGACATCCCCTTAAAAAGTGCGGTGCCAGAACGTCTTCAGGAATCCCTGATGAATATTTGGCAGCAAGCGCAGGAAGAAGCGTACGAAGGGTTGGAGCACTACCGTCAGCAGGCAAACGATGCCATCACGGCGGCAGAGCATCAGGCTCAGCAATCCATGCGCCAGGCGGAAGACGCTCAGCAGCGGCTTTCGGCGCTTAACGAGCGCCTCGACCAGACGCTGGAACGATTGGAAGAAAAGACATCGACGCTGGCACACGTCGAGAGTGAACTGGCACAGGCACAGGCCGCGATCGAAGAACGCGACCACCGCTTGCAGACGCGCGACCGCCAGATCGAAACGCTGACGGCCGATCGCGATCGTATGGAACGAGAGCACCAGGCCGCACTGGCCCAGCAGGAAGAGCACTTCCGCAAACAGCTGGTACAGGAAGAGCAGCGTCACGAAGCCGCCGAGCAACGCCTAATGCAGCTCCTTGATGCTGCCCGTCATGAAAAGCAGGAGCAGGAAAAACTGTCGCGCCGCCGCCTTGAGCAATTGGAAGAACGGCTGGACCGCATGACGGCACAGGTAGAAGAGAAACGACGCGCCCTGCAGGACGAAGAACGCCGCCATCGCGACCTTAGTCTTCAGTCGCAGCAGACCGCTCAGGTGCTAACGGATACCCGCGCTCAGCTCGAGCGCTCTATCAAGACCGTGTCGGAGCGCGATAAGGAAATCACGCGCCTGCGCACAGAGCTCCGCGTTCTTCAAGAGCGCATGGCACGTTCGTCCGTTCCCCCCTTCATGTATTGATACTGCATGTGGTCACCTCTAGGCCGGCCCTGCCGATATGTGCTGCGTGGGCTGGCCGAGCGGTAATGCACCTCTTTCCACAGGTAGTAAAGCCAATGCCCCATGTTACGTATGGGTATCCTTACGCTCCTCGATTGCGTATGATCGTGCCTGCGGAACTATCCGTACCTATCAGGTACCCTTTACAGCAAGATTTATAGAGATCGGCGCTATGCCTTTACCCTCCCATCACGAACATTTCGAGCGTGTCCGTCAAGACCACCAGCGTGAACTCGTTGAAGACTATGTCGAAGAAATCGCGTGGCTGCATGAACACGTAGGCGAAGCGCGCGCCAGCGATCTGGCTGAGCGATTCGGCGTCAGTCCCGCCGCCGTATCGAAGGTCGTGACCCGCCTCAAACGCGATGGTCTGGTCAATGCACGCCCCTATCGCGGCATTTTCCTGACAGAAGAAGGTGTGGATATGGCCCGTCACGTAGCCGAACGGCACGAGATCGTCATGACCCTGCTGCGTACACTGGGCGTTTCGGAAGATATTGCACGCGCCGATTCAGAAGGTATAGAGCACCACTGCAGCGAAGAAACCGTGGCCGCCATGCAGCGTTTTCTGGCCAAGCATGGACCTCGCAGTACGCAGTGACCCTCGGACATTGCCAGCACAATGGATGTGCACTTTCCCCCTCGCAGCACCGAACACCCGACCGCATGCACATTTTTTCCTTGTTACACCACCCGTCCCCGTCTCACCTAGTGCTGCCGCATGGCCTCCAGCAATGCCCGATAGATATCAGCGTTCTGCTCCTCGAAACACACAACGTTCACGCGTGTAATGGCGGCGTTTTCCGCCAGCAGGGCAGCAATTCTCGTCAGCGCGATCCGCGCCGCATCTTGCTTGGGAAAGCGATAGATTCCTGTACTGATATTGGGAAAGGACACACTGGTCAGACCGCACTCGTCCAACAAGGCAAAGCAGCTGCGGTAGCATTGGTCCAATAGCGCCGGCTCGCCGTGCAGCCCATCCTGCCAGCGAGGCCCCACGGTATGAATGACATGCTTCGCGGGCAGCTGGCCTGCGGTCGTTATTACCGCTTCCCCAACGTTGCATCCACCCTGCCGCGCTCGAATACGACGGCACTCCTCCAGAATGACCGGCCCACCCTGACGGTGAATAGCACCATCGACACCGCCGCCGCCTAACAGCGATGTATTAGCTGCATTGACGATGGCGTCTACGGCAATCTGAGTTATGTCCCCTTGAATGATGTGTATTTTATCCAGCATGGTTGATTTCCTTTTTCAGGGGGACACGGCCTGTGTACGGTTCTTAGCGTGGCTTAACAACCTCAATACCTATGCCGTTAATAGCGCTTTGGGTTACAAAAACATGGTAGAAACTGCCTGCTCTGGAATAGGAATAGGCAAACACAACCACTCGGGTTATGAAACAGCTTCTTAATACTCACATGGCATATCCATGAGTATGCATGCAGCGCCACCTTATGCATTCTAGAGGCATATAACACCTGCAACCCGTTAGCCCATACCCCAGCGAAGAGACTGTTTCATAATCTGAGCGATTACTTTTACCCTTTTTAAAACAGACGGTTTCTAGCGCAACGTTGTGGTTTGACGTCCCGTCAATGACATGGGTATTGGGTTATGAAACATGCTCTAAGTAGCCATGCATTCGGGTTTTACGCAGAGCAAAAGCAGGCAGGCCAAGGCTGTAGCACCCCGCTCTGGCCAATCGCCTAGCGCAGCAGCCTCTACTCATCATTTTCACGCTAGGTTTATCTTTTTCTCTTCAATCCTGCACTCACTAGAACACGCTTTGACCGCTGCGTCAGCTTTGCCACTAGAACCCTATGACGCTAGGGCTGATATCCAGAGATTGAGGCCACCACGCGCGCCATTTCTTTCCATTTCGATATAAACGATAAGCAATCGCTACGCCGACAGGAAACGGTCCACCGCGTCAACGAAAATAGAAAACTGCTCGACATGCAGCCAGTGGGCACAGTGCTTGAGGGTCACAATACGCGCATGCGGGAAACGCGCCATGATCGCGGCACGATATTCAGGCAACACATAGCTGGAATCGCCGCCTCTCAGAAACAGCACTGGACCATTGAACGGCGCCCCTTCAATCGGTGCTCGGGCAACGTCCGGATAGCCTTGTCGTAGCGCGGGCAGATTGACGCGCCAATGCAGACAACCATCCTCGCCCTTAATCAGGTTGGTACCCAGAAAACGACGTGTTTCAAGATCGTCCTCATGCAGCGCCATAAACGCATCTGCGGCAGTGCGAGATGCGGGCGGCTGATCAGCCACCACCTGCATCGCGGCAAAAATATCGTCATGGCGGTCAAGCGCATAATCGACGGGAGCAATATCGGCCACGATAAGACGCCGGATACGCTCGGGTGCCATAACGGCCATACTCATCGCGGTTTTACCCCCCATCGAATGGCCCAACAGGTCAAAATGTTCGACACCCGACACACTGAGGGTATGCAGCACATCAGCAGCCAAATGAGCGTACTGCATATCCTCAGCGTGCGGTGAACGCCCATGATTGCGCAGGTCAATCGCCACGACTCGTCGCTGTTTCTCCCATTGTCGCGCATGCGCACGCCAGTTGTCGGCATTGCCCATTAGACCGTGAAGGACGACAAGCGGCAGCGCCTCGCTGGGCTGAGTAGCAGGATAATCAACGTAGTGAAGCAGCAAAGCGATCATAACGGCTCTCTGAGGTATACGGGAAACGATCGGGCAGCAAAAAAACGAAGATGATTAAAGGCGATGCGTGATGCGCCAACAGCACACCGTGGTGGAAGGCTTCAAAGCGAAAAGAACGGCGCTGGACCTCGACGGAACTGGCCTGCCGCCCAGACAATTAAACTTCCTCGCCAAAGTATGGTGTTTGATACCGCGCTTACCATTGAAATAGCAATCGTTATGAAGCATCACCCGTTTAGGGCTGACTACGCGCAAACACACAATATCTACAGATCACCCTAGGTCAAATGCATCTTCAAGGATGCTATCACATCTTTCTGGGGCAGCGGGCAGCGGGCAGCGGGCAGCGGGCAGCGGGCAGCGGGCAGCGGGCAGCGGGCAGCGGGCAGCGGGCAGCGGGCAAAGCATACCCTCTTGTTGCCTCACGCCAAGGCCTGTCATAAAAAAAGCGCCGTTCGATTCAGATCGAGCGGCGCTTTCGCTATTAGAATATGCGTCAACGATAAAAGGTTGGCACGTCAGATCAGAGTGCGACTATGACTGTGCCGATTCGGCCAGTAGACGCTGTTGAATCCTGCGCAGGATAAGGTTCAGGATCGCACCGTACAGCGGCACAAACATTACGATGCCCACCAACAGTTTTACGGCATAGTCGGCCCAAGCGATGCTGACCCAGAACTCAGCCATGAAGGCATCGTTGCAGTGCCAGAATGCGATGGCGAAGAACGCAAAAGTATCCAGCAGCGAGCCAAGGAACGTCGATGCCGTCGGTGCATACCACCAGCGACCGGTACGGCGCAGGCGAGCGAAGACGGCAATGTCCATTAGCTGGCCGAACACGTAGGCCGCAAAGCTACCAAAAGCGATACGAGCAACGTCCAGATTCCACAGCGCTAACGACGCTAGTCCCTGATAGTGCCCTTCGGCGAACAGTACCGAGATAACGTATGACAGCAACAGCGCGGGCAGCATCACGCAGCCAATCAGGATACGTGCTTCACGCTGCCCGATCAGCCTGACGGTCAGGTCGGTACTAATGAAGATCAAGGGAAACGAGAATGTGCCCCACGTTGTCTTGATATCAAGGCCCGGAAGCGACAGAACGAATGGAATCTGAACCAGATAGTTGCTGGCACAGATAACACACAGATGCACCAGAATAACCCCAATCAGTGCTTTCCGGCGTGCGTCTTCCGGCAGTTCGATAAACCCTGCGTGTGGCAAGGGGGATGTGGCCATGCAGAAAATCCTCTCCGACAGATGTTCATACGTTGCAGCCACATGGATTGCCTTCTCCCATGCATGATGAACGCTGCAACCTCGTGAGGGCGGTCGCCTTTTTATCTTTCTGATTTCGGTGGCGAGTATGCACTGCAACACCATATGCACGCTGACTCTTCATGATGAAAAATCGCCAACGACGATACACAGCACATACCCTTAAGAAACAGACGACGTATGCTGCCATGCTGGTTGCCATAATGCCAGCCAGCAAAAGCCGCACTCGAAGCCTTCATACCATTCAATGCGCCATAGCTGAACAGGGCCGCCCATAGGCAGCCCTGTAGATGCTCAAGATAACGAAGCGATGGCACTACGTACGTTCGCTGCGCCAGTTGAGGGCACGCTGCAAGCAGGCATTGACGGCTCGCTGCAGGGTACTTTCAGCGCCGTGCGCCAGACGCGATACCAGAGAACGCGGTGCTGTCAGCGATACCTCGAAAATATCCAGACCGTCACGCGCACGCTGCGACAAATAACCTTCGCTGGTCTGAACGTCGTCGATCAGCCCCAGTGCAACGGCCTGCTGCCCGTACCAAATATCGCCATCTGCTACTTGGTCAATATCCAGCTGCGGGCGACGCTGACGCACATGCTGCTTGAACAGTGCATGCGTGTCAGCCAGGTCTTCAAGGAACTTACGCCGCCCTTCTTCGGTATTTTCGCCCAGCATGGTCAGGGTTCGCTTATGTTCCCCAGCCGTCAGGATTTCGACATCGACATCGTGCTTTTTCAGCAGGCGATGGACGTTCGGCACTTGGGCAACCACACCAATGGAGCCAATCACCGCGAACGGTGCAGCAATCAGGTGATCTGCACAGCAGGCCATCATATAGCCACCGCTGGCCGCTACGCGATCAACGCACACGGTCAGTTTTAGCCCGGCATCGCGCAGGCGGTCCAGCTGAGCCGCCGCTAACCCGTAGGAATGCACTAGGCCACCGCCCGACTCCAGGCGCAGCACAATCTCATCCCCCTTGTGTGCGCCTTCGATCAACGATGTGATCTCTTCGGCCATTTCATCCGTGCCCGAGGCTTGCAGGTCACCGTCAAAGTCCAACACCCAGATTACCGGCTGCTCGCTCACGTCTTCCTTGAGGCGCGCCTTTTCTTCCTTATGCTGCTGTTTTTGCCAGCGCTTGTATTCGCCATCGCTCATGCGCACGCCCTGCAGCTGATGCTGCCGCGGCAGGAACCGCTCTCTTCGTTCTTTGATGCTCAGAGAAGCTTCAGCGCTCCGCTGGCGGCCTGCGCCTCGAACCCGGGCGATGATGATCAGTATGACAATCAAGGCCAGCAGAAACGTTGCCACCTTAGCGGCAAACAATGAATAAAGACTCCACCACTCCATATGACTCGCATTCCTTTATGGCGGTAATGATAAAGAAGGGCACCTGCCATGGGTGCCCCGAAATTTTGCTTCGCTCGCAGGCCGATATAACCCACCCTACGCCGCAGCAGTGTCCTATGCGTGGCGTTTCGCCTTGACCTGCTTAACGTGCTGGTCAATCAGCCAGCGTGAGATGGCCCCGACCGGTGGTAATGCAGGCAGTTCATCAATGCTGAACCAGTCCGCAGCCTCAATCTCGACGCCATCGATGGTAATGTCCTTTGTCGACGTCTGTGCCGTAAAGCCCAACATGAAAGAGTGTGGGAACGGCCAAGACTGGCTTCGCTGGAAAACCACACCATGTACGTCGACGCCCACTTCCTCTCGAATCTCGCGCTTCACAGCCTGTTCGGCATTTTCACCCGGTTCAATGAAACCGGCCAGGGTGCTGAAACGCCCCGCGGGGAAATGCGGGCTGCGGGCGAGTAGCATATCGTCGCCATACGTAACAAGAGTGATAATGCACGGTGACAGGCGCGGGTAGCAGATATGGCCACAGGCCTTGCAGTGCATGGCGTATTCGAACGCGTCCATCACCATTGGGCTGCCACAGCGACCACAGAAGCGGTGATCGCGCCGCCAGTGTAGAACCTCTAGTGCAGTGGCGACCAGACAACGCTCGTCATCACTGAGCATCGGCAGGCAGTCGGTCACCTTGTGCGCACGCCGCGCCGTAGACACGTCATCACACGGCGCTTCTACGACAGCGATGGGCATGCCCTGCCAGCGCCCCAACACAATCGACCATTCAGGAAACGGTTCTTCATGTCCCAGCAGGCGCTCATCAGACGTCAGCAGCAGTTCACCATCCGGTGTAATGCGGATCAGCAGGCCCTTGCGGGCATCCACAATATCCCGGCGTTCTCTGTCGAACAGCGATGCGGCAACCGGTGCATCCTGCAATGTCGTATTAGCCATTGAGCTTATCCCATGCGCACTCGCCGCCTGACTTACCGCGAATCATGTCGAGCTTCTTCTGATGAGCTTCCCACTCGGTTTCCGACGGGCGAATAACGCGCAGCTGGCCCGGAGCCAGTGCTACACGCTGTCGCGACGAAGCATGGCTGGCTGCAGAACTGCTGCTGTCGTTATCCTGACTGCTCAGCATCAGCGCAGTCTGCCCACCGGTCATCGCCAGATAGACTTCAGCCAAAATCTCGGAGTCAAGCAAGGCGCCGTGCAGCGTACGTGACGAGTTGTCGATATCGTAGCGTTTGCAGAGCGCATCCAAGCTGTTGCGCTGTCCGGGGTGCATGGTACGCGCCATCTTCAGCGTATCCAGCACCTGACAGCCCGCCTCGACCGGCCCGATGGCGGGCCGCCATCATTCTTCAGGCGGGTGAATTCGGCATTCATGAAGCCCACGTCGAAAGGCGCATTGTGAATGACCAACTCGGCGCCTTCGATAAAGTCCCAAAATGCCTGGGCTATCTCACCGAACACCGGCTCGTTGGCAACACGTTCATCGGTGATCCCGTGAACGGACATTGCTTCGGGGTCGATGGCACGCTGTGGGTTGATGTACTGATGGTACGTGCGTCCCGTCAAGCGACGGTTGACGACTTCAACGGCCCCGATCTCAATGATGCGGTGGCCTTCTTTCGGATCGATACCGGTAGTCTCGGTATCCATGACGATCTGTCTCATCGTTCTTCCTCTATCCCCGCCTGACCAGCTCGGAACGGCCTTGCCAGCGGGGTAACGCTTAAACGAAGGTGGCTCGACGGCTTAATCCAGCGCCTGCTTACCCGTATACATTGCCTACACACCTACGTTGGAGAAACGCATGAGGGCATCAGCGACCTGCTCGTGCCAACTCGTCCATAGCGTCGTTAGCCAGTTGATCAGCTCGCTCGTTGCCTTCGTGCCCGGCATGCCCTTTCACCCAATGCCATTCAATCTCATGGCGTTCGCATGCCGCCAGCAACTGTTTCCACAGTTCGGCGTTTTTGACTGGCGCCTTAGACGCCGTCTTCCAGCCGCGTTTCACCCAGTTGTGGATCCACTTCGTGATGCCGTTACGAACATACTCGGAATCGGTCCAGAGTTCGACCTGACAGCGTCGGTTAAGCGTCTCAAGCGCCTGAATGGCCGCTGTCAGTTCCATGCGATTGTTAGTGGTATCCGCCTCGCTGCCCTTCAGTTCGCGCTCGTGTTCGCCGCTGCGCAGTATCGCGCCCCAGCCACCGGGGCCGGGATTGCCACGACAGCCTCCATCGGTATAGATGATGACATGGGGAAGGCGGGTGTTCGTGGTGTCGTCAGTGCTGCTCATGATGTCCTGATGGGCGTGATGGAGTGGAATGGGTCGTGGGACAATCGACATCCGTGCGATGCTGCTCGGTAAGCGTTGATGGCATGGGGGCCAACACCCCTTTGGGTATCGCGCCGAGAGAGAGCAACTGCCGGTGCCGCAAGCGTTTCGCCAGCGGGACGATATACTGTTTCTGGCGCCGCGCCGAAACGATATAGCTTCCGGCCAAGGGCACATCCAGCAGTGTACCGACATGTTCAGCCCATGACGCCGTACGGCAGCGTGCCGCCGAGAATGCGCAATAGTGTACCTGCTCTATTTCAAGATCGACAAATGCTAACCAGTCACGGATCTGGCGTATGAACAGACGCCGCTGTGCCGGATGACGGCGGTGACAGTGCGGCCAGCGTGGTTGCAGCGGGTTCCAGCCGATCAGATACAGGCGACCGGTATCTGCGGTAATGCGCGCCGCTTCGCTCAGCCAGTGGTGAGGCTGGTCGACACAATCCAGCAGGTGATGTATCAGCACCGTATCGAAGTGACAGTCGTCAAAGGGTTGAGCACGGCCATCCGCGATATAGTCAGCGTGCCATAGCGGCTGGGTTGATATTGACGGTGCCCAACGGAGGGCATGGCTTGGTGCGAACGGCGTGGCCAGCGATGCCGCGGCGTTCATTTCCAGCAAACGCCCCCCTTTGTAAGCCACCATGCGTGACAGCATCACGGACTCTCGCTGCCATACCTGTTGGCCCGCAGGTGTATTCCAGTAGGCCATCAGGGCACTGACACTCTGTTGCGTATCACTCATCCCGGCTCTCCTGTGTCACTGTTGCCTTCGTGCACCCCGATGTAAATCGCCGTTTCGCCACCGCGCGTTTCATTACGGCATCATATCGCGTGATAGCCATCGAACTTACACAGCATATAGCGAAAACCAAGGAGTATTTCATGTCTTATCCTCAGTCATCTCATGGAGAACTGCACCTCTACCCGCTGCCAGCGCTCGAAAGCAACTATATCTGGGCCATCGTCAACGACCGCACACGGCAGGCTGCCATCATCGATCCCGGTGATGCAGACATCGTGCAGGCATGGTTGATGCAACAGCCAACGCTCGAACTGGCGGCCATCATTATCACTCACCATCATCACGATCATACCGATGGCCTAGCCGAACTGATCGCCCGTTTTCCCGCCCTTGCCGTTTATGGGCCTACTGACGTCGAGGGGGTCACCCAGCCACTGCACGATGGCGATACTTTCACGGTACTGGATCAGCCTGCGGCAGTGCTCGCCACTCCGGCTCATACCATAGACCACCTTTGCTATCTCATTACGCCACAAGAGAAATCCGCTAAACCCATTCTGCTTACGGGCGATACTCTTTTCATGGCAGGTTGTGGGCGTCTGTTCGAAGGAACTGCTGAACAGATGCTACGTAACATGGAACGTTTTGCAGCGCTATCACCTGACACCGCTGTCTATGCCGGCCATGAATATACCCTGAACAACCTGGCCTTTGCTCTCGCCGTTGAACCCGACAACGCGGCCATTCAAGAAGCAAAGGCACGTGCCAGTGCTGCCCGAGCAGAAGGTCGCGCGACCTTGCCCAGTACGATCGGCCAAGAGCGCCGCACCAACCCCTTTATGCGTACGCATAAAGCGACCGTGATCCAGGCTGCCTGCCGCCATACTGGTCGGCCCGCGTCTGACGATCCCGTACATGTGCTTGCAGCACTGCGCCATTGGAAGGATACATTCTGACTGATGTTGAATCGTTGCCTTTGCCATACGTCTGATTCCACAGCCAATGCCGTTGCAATGAATGTCACGAGGGGGTGCCCGTGAGCCAGCCCCCTCTTCTGCGCAGTGCGATTACGCGCCGCTTGCGCCGCGGACACCGCAGCGTCGGCTGGATGCTACTGATAGCACTGGTGATGTCCCCACTCATGCCGGAGCCTTCTGAATTTCAGGCACCCACCTATCATGAGGACAGCCATTCGCTGTGGGTGCACATGCGCGAGTCTTTTGCACTCGATCACCATATCGACAATCCTCGCGTGCGCTATTGGATCGAGTGGTATCAGCAGCACCCCGATGCCATCGATCGCTACATGAAGGATGCACGCCCATGGCTCTATCATGTTTTTCATGAAGTTGATGCACGCCATGTGCCGGGCGAAATCGCCCTGCTGCCCTTCATCGAGAGCGGCTATAACCCCAAAGCGCGCAATATCAGCGGTGCCAGCGGCATGTGGCAGCTGACCCCTCAAGCCGCCACCGAGGTTGGGCTAACCCTTTCCCGCGACTATGACCCGCGCAATGATCCGCTGGAATCAACCCACGCAGCGCTCGACTATTTCCAGTGGCTGTCGGATAACTGGTTCGATGATGATTGGGTACTGATGCTGGCGGTATACAATGCGGGCGTTGGACGTGTGAACAAGGCCATCCGTCAGGCCAACACGCGCAACTATTTCGACCTGCCACTGCCGACCGAGACGCGCCTTTACGTGCCGCGCCTGTTGGCGCTGGCCGCTATCATCGACGCACCAGAACACTATGGCATTCGACTGCCGGATATTCCCAACGAACCGATGTTCAAGAGTATCCGGGTGGCGCGCCCAGTATCACTTGATTCACTCAGTTCCACGGAGCTGAGTAGCCGCCAGCTGCATGACTTCAATCCCGCCTATGGGCAAACCGTCGGTCGCCACCAACTGTTGCTTGTGCCCGTGGCGCAGGCCCCTAGCATCATGTGCCGACTCAAAGCACGCTCAGCACTGGCAGGCGACACTCGCCAGCTGTCCTGTGATGACAAGCGCGTCGCGGCAGCCCCTTGATCGAATAAGCACATAACGCAACGGCATAGCCTCGCTTTCTACGCGAGGTTAGCGACCTATGCTAGAGTAGCGGCCTGTGGGCAGCATCGGCTGTCCCTTCTTCTCTATTCACTGTTCAGGCTGCGATTTGCTCATGACCGCCAAGACCTTCATCCCCGGCAAGGATGCCGCTCTGGAAGACTCCATCCAGCGTTTGCGCGCCTCCATCGAGGCCCTCGGTTTCCACATCGAAGAGGCCCGCTGGCTGAATCCCGCGCCTTATATCTGGTCTGTGCATATCCGGGACCGCGACTGCCCGCAGGTATTCTCTAACGGGAAAGGGGCTTCGCGCGAAGCAGCGCTGGCCAGTGCCTATGGCGAAATGATCGAACGTCTTTCTACGCGCTATCTGTGGGCCGACTTCAACCTTGCCCCTGCCATGACGCAGTTCGGTTTTGTGCATCAGCAGGATGAACAGTGGCTGCCGGCCAGCGATACGCTGCCGGAACAGGTGCTCGATGCGCGTACCCGCGGCCTTTATGATCCCGAAGGCAAGCTTATGCTGTCGATGCTGGAAGATATGAACGGCGGCGATACCGGCAAAGGTGTCTGCCTGCTGCCCTATACCCGCCAGTCTGATGGCGAAACCGTAATGTTTCCGGTCAATCTGATCGCCAACCAATTTGTATCCAACGGCATGTCGGCGGGCAATACGCGCGATGAAGCGCTGGTGCAGGGACTGTCAGAGATCTTCGAACGCGCCATCAAGCAGCGCATTCTGCGCGAAGCCATCACCCTGCCAGAGGTGCCGGACAGCCTGCTGGCCGAACGTTTCCCTCATATCCGCGAAGGGCTTCAGGCGTTAAACGCCTCGGGCTATCCCGTACGTGCACTGGATGCCTCTCTTGGCGGTCGCTACCCCGTGATGTGTGTGGTGCTGCAGAACCCGCAGGATGGCGGCGTTTACGCTTCCTTTGGCGCACACCCGCGCTTCGAGGTCGCTCTAGAACGCGCGCTGACCGAACTGCTGCAGGGGCGCGCTCTTGATGAATTGGAGGGCTTCCCTGCGCCGACGACCAACATGGACCTTGTCGAAGACCCGCACAACATGGAGCTGCATTTCATCGACTCCAGCGGCTACGTCAGCTGGGCTTTGCTAGGCGACGAACCAGACTACGACTTCGCAGATTGGAACGACGATCGCGATAACGAGGCCCTGAGCACCGCACTGATCGACTTGCTGGCCGAAGAAGGCTATGACGTCTACCTCGCCGAATACACGGCGTTGGGCGCTTATGCCTGCCGAATTTTGGTACCGGGTTTCTCTGATATCTATCTGCCAGACGAGCTGTACTGGAACAACAATAACCAGGCACTGCCTTTCCGTCAGACGCTGATGAACCTGCCTACCGCCAGCGATGATGAGCTGGATGCGGTACTGGAAGGCCTAGAGCAAAACGCCGTCAACGATCAGCTTCGAGTGTTGGAATGGATCGGCATCGTGGGCGATAAAGGCACACCGTGGGCATCACTGCGCATTAGCGAACTAAAACTGTGGCTGATGTTGGCATTAGGTCTGCAGGATGAGGCCAGCGACCAAGTGGCTATGGTGCTGGGATCCGGCGATGTTGATACTGAACGCAGTCAACTGCTCTGCGCCGTACGCGACGTGCTGGAACTGGTGTCATGCGATGCCGAACTTGCTCACTACCAGCGCGCACTGGTGGGCTATCACGGCGAAGCACGCCTAGAGCAAGCCATCTCATTGGTAACAGGTGAGCAGCGCTTCCCGGGATTGACCGCTTTGGACGCTACGGCCCCTACCGCTGCACATCAGCGTTTGCTGGAAGGTTATGCAAAAGTACTGAAAGGCCAACAGGCTGCCGCGTAATTTCCAGCCATTACACCCAGTAGCCTCTATCAAGCCGCCCTGCCTTCCCATAGGCAAGGCGGTTTTTTTTATCCTTACCGTCTGTATTTAGATACCCACACACACTGTACATCATAGTTGTTCAGCGTCGTCTCCCGAACTCAGCCCCAACATATGTCTGAGCATAACCATAAATTGCTGGCAGGCCTCTTCTTCATTAATGAACCACGTTTCTCCCGTTCGTTGACCCTTCTCACTGTAATAGATCACATACCCATGCGGCTCAGTGATAAAACATAAAGATTCGTTCGAGTCGTGATTGATTGAATAACTGTCGTGAGGCAGATTCAGCGTGCTGAGCACTCCTTTTAGTTTATTTAATGACATGGTTGAATGTTTGCCGAGATGGAATTTTGGGAAATATCAAAAACAAAAGATAACGGTATAAAATTAGCACTAGATAAGATTAGGGGGTCAAAAACTCAATGACGGGATGCGGATGCGCAGTTGAGGCTAGTCGATGAGCCTCCATGCCGTACACGCGCTTCAAGCGCTCAGGCTGCAACACCTCGTCCGGCGACCCGATGGCAACTGCATTCCCATCATGCATCAACAATAGCTGGTCGCAATAGCGCGCAGCCAAATTGATGTCATGGAGCGTAACGATCGCCGTCTTGCCTCGCATAAGTGCCATCACAGCATGCGCATGCGCTATATCCAAGTGGTTGGTCGGCTCGTCGAGCAGCCAAAGCGCTGGCGATTGCACCAGAAGCCGTGCCAGATGTGCACGCTGGCGCTCTCCTCCTGATAGTCTATCCATTCGCATAGCGGCCAATACCGACAGACCCGTCAGCGACATGGCATGATTCACCTGCCGCCGACGTTCTCGACGGCTCCCGTTGTGCGGCCACGCCCCTAACGCCACCAATTCTTCGACGCGGAATGCACCGTCTCCGTGACATTGCTGCTCAAGCAACCCTACCGTACGCGCCCGCTGTAAGGACTTCATATCGGACACCGCTTGGTCGCGCCAGAGCACATTACCGCTTTGCGGCACGACAAGCCCTGCCAGTACATCCAGTAGCGAACTCTTTCCTGCGCCATTAGGGCCCAAGACCCCGAGAACCTGACCAGGCATCAGCGTGAACCCGACATCACACAGGATCCGGCGGGCACCACGCTGCAGGGTCACTCCATTAACTTCTAGCATGAAAGATCAAGTATCTCTTGCGGACGAACGCTGCCGTAGCAACAAGGCAAATACAGGAGCACCGACGATGGCCGTCACTACCCCGATGGGTAATGAATGCGCCGCCATCAGCGTACGCGACAACAGATCGGCACCGACCACAAAAACGGCCCCCAGCAACATCGCGGCCGGAATGCGGCGTCGGTGACGTACCCCCACCCACCGGCGAACGAGATGAGGAACAACGATGCCTACGAACCCGATCGCCCCGATACGGCTCACGACCAGTGCCGTCATAAATGCTGTGAGCGCCAGCAACAGATAGCGCAGCCGCGCGACGGGAATTCCCAAGGCAAACGCACTGCGTTCTCCTAGCGAGAGCACATCCAGCGGCCGTGCTACAGCAAGGCAAACGACCAACCCCATCGCAGCGGACGCAGCCAACCATGGCACATCACTCAACCGCACGGCGCTGAGGTCTCCCAACAGCCAGAACAGTAGGCCACGAATCTGCTCAGCAGAGGCCGATGATGCCATCAAGCACGCCGCAATGGCATTGAACAATTGCGACGACGCGATGCCGGCCAGCAGCGTCTGAGAAGCTGAACCCTCGCGGTGTGCCGCTAACAGCATAACGACGCAAAAAGCCGCGACTGCCCCAGCAAACGCGCCAGCGGAAAGCGCCCAGCCCCACGCAACACCAGCGACAGTCACGGCCACAGCCCCGGCAGAGGCGCCCGCCGACAGGCCTAAAACATAAGGCTCGGCCAACGGATTACGCAGCAATGCCTGCAGCACCACACCGCACAGCGCCAGCGAACCACCTCCCAGTGCAGCCGCCATAACACGTGGCAGCCGATAGTGCCACACCACGCTGTCCTGCAACGCACTGACCGCCACAGCATCGCTCCATATGGGTAACCCTAGATGGGAGGCGATAACCTGCGCAACGGCCTGGCAGCTGAGTGAAATCTCTCCTGCCACCAGCGACACAGCGATCATCACCAGCAGAAGGAGCGCGCCCACAATCATACCTAACGCTGCCAACCGAAGTCCCTCAATGCCTTAGCCAGCAACTCGACACCCTCTACCGTATCCAGCGAGGGGTTCATCGCACGCGCAGGCATCACAACGATGTGCCCCTCACGCACGGCGGTCAGCTGGCGCGCCAGAGGATCCTGATCTAGAAACTGCTGTTTGGCCTCAATGTCATCGGCGGTGAAGTGACGCCGCGCCATCGACCCGATCACAATAATGTCCGGGTCTGCCGCAGCAATACGCTCCCAACTGACGGCAGGCCACTCTTCAGCGCTATCAATCACGTTACGAACACCCAGCGTGCGATTGATCCACGCGGGAGCGCCTTTTGCGCCAGCAACCCACGCATCGCCCCCCAGCTGAGCGCTGGAGAACCAGTACAGTACCGTCGGTGCTCGACGATCCTGTGCCAGTTGCTGTCGAGTGGCTTGCTCGATGCGCTGCTGCAGCGATGCCACC
The DNA here is from genome assembly GCF_003610015.1 of Zymobacter palmae. Taxonomy (NCBI): domain Bacteria; kingdom Pseudomonadati; phylum Pseudomonadota; class Gammaproteobacteria; order Oceanospirillales; family Halomonadaceae; genus Zymobacter; species Zymobacter palmae. The sequence continues at coordinate 1,416,516 of NZ_AP018933.1, read as the reverse complement.
AAGGCATCCCCTCGTTCAGGAACGCCCATGATCGTGGCCAGCTCGTGAATTTCCTGATAGAGCGTGTCGATGGTGAACGGTGCCTGGCGCGCACCATCAATGGTACTGGCAGCGACCTTTTGCTTGCAGTCAGTGGGCGACAGATAAGTGGGCACCCCCGCCTGCGTAAACTGTTCACGCCGAGCAGTGCGCCCCTGCGGACCGATATCGGCAACGAACTGGGCCGCGACAAGGTCGGGCTGCTGTGCCAGCACTGTCTCGAAGGCCGGATGACGGCCAGCCAGTACGGGAACATGCGACGCTTGTTCACGCAGCGCTTCTGGAACAGGATCCAGCCAGACACCACTGGCCGCCAAGCGCTTGGCCTGTCCGAGCGCCAGCACGATCTCGGCACTGTTCTGACCGAGCGTGACGATGCGCAAGGGAGGCCGGCTAAAGCTCAACGATTGCCCACAGTTATCGAGCGATACAGGCGTATAGGCAAGCGGTGTCGATGCTACGGCCAGCACACTGCTTGCCAGCAGCACACCAGAAAGCGCCAGGCGGAAAAGAGAGCGATGTCGCATAGAAAAATCTCGAAAGAACAGACGGAACAATGCCCCGCCGCCATCGTCATGGCAAACGGGGCACCGATAATAACAATAGTGACTATGATAACCGACCTAGACTGTTTCAGGTGGCACCATCACATGCCGTGGTGCGCACCACCATTGATCTGGATGATCTGCGAAGTGATGTAGTGCCCTTCCGATGAACAGAGGAAGAACCCCAGCCCTGCCGTATCCCGAGGAAAGCCCGGGCGCTTGAGCAGCGTCTCGTCGACCAGTCGGTCGTAATAGGCCTCCGTCATCATATCGCCAAAGATTTCGGTTTCAGCGATATAACCCGGCGCAATCGCATTAACGTTGATATCACGCTCGCTCAAACGACGCGCCCAAGTGTGCGTCAATGAATGCATTGCCGCTTTAACGGCACCATAGGCACCACTGCCGCCTACCGCCAAACCACGGTACACGGCGATTGAGCTGTACAGCACGATGCTACCGCCGTCCTCCATCAACGGCAGCAACGCCTCTACCGGCAGCACCGTCGGCAATACATTGGCCTGAAAAGTCGCCTGCCACTCTTCCTCGATCTGCGCCACCGTGGCACGCTCCGTTTGGGGAGCTGCGCCGGCACAGCATACGATGGCCCTTACCGAGCGTTTCTGCTGCCGAAGAGTCTCCGCCAGCGCTTCGGCACCGCTGGACAGGCTCATATCCTGCGCACAGAACGAGGCCTTCCCGGGCACTTCAGCATTGATGGCCTCCGTGACCTGACGCAAGCGCTTCTCACGGCGTCCAACCAACACGACCTCCTGTCCCGCAGCGGCAAAACGTCGAGCAGTTGCCAGACCGATACCGGCACTGGCCCCAATGACTACGATCACACCTGTCATAATGGCATATCCTGTTCGTTATCATTTGTATTCATGCATCCTGCTCTGTCACTTTTACAAAATGGCACGCAGCACCCAGTGGGCACAGTGCTTCTTTCGTAAAACTGGGGGTCGGATGAACATACAGACTATACCGCTATAGCACGCCCTCTCAGCAGTTCAGCATCCACCTTGGCAAGCAGCCCTACACAATCAAGATCCATCAACGCGATGGCCACGTCTATGTCGATCTGTATGTGAACGGCAAGGCTGTTGTGCTGGTACAGGAGCGTCTCAGCCTGACACGTCACGCGTATTTCCCCTTCAGCGGAGAGCTAGTGTTTGTGGGTACGCGGGAGCGTGATGATCACCGCTCTACACGGATTTCAGTGCAAGGTGGCCTCTGTGATATCTCTATGGCAGCTAACCTACGCCCTTGCCCCACCTGTCCTTTGAAGTAGCTACCTCTATCACTTACCGGCATGATAAAAAAGCCTAAAAACACCAATCATGACAATAAGTTGTCTTTTAAAAAGAGGGTGAGCTGTGAACATAAAGGGATGGGTGCGTTTGGGAGATAAAGCTGCCTGCGGAGGTGCAGTAGTTGAAGGGTGCCAAAACGTTATCAGTCATGGTCGACCGTTGGCACATGTGGGATCAGCCATGGCCTGCCCCTTCGGATGTCGCATCATCGAAGGCGATGCCACAACAACCTTACCTAACCGCAGGAATGCCGCGCTTCACGGTCACCGTACGTCTATGGGTTGCCCTATCGTATCATCTCTCAACAACGTCAATGGACAAGGCACTTTGCCGGGAGAACCGATCGTCAATACATTCTATTCTGACCCCAGTAATCCACCGTCAGAAAAGACCGCTGGTGGCTGGTTGCCCGCGACACACGATGATCATTTCGTGATAGCCAACCCGCATGGAGAGCCCATTCCTCACGTGCCCTATCGCATTCAGTTGGCAGATGGGCACATCGAAGAAGGCGTCTCTGATATGGAAGGCAAAAAGCATATACTGACCCAGACTCTCAGCGCCCAAGAGTTTCGCGTTTGGATCAAGGCACCGACGGCATGAACTCTATAGAACATAGTGAAGGTCAAGATACCTGGCGCTTAGTCGCCACAGGCACAACTACGCCTATCGAAGATAACACACCTAAAATAATTAACGTTTGTAATTGCCCAGAGCTAGGCTATTGGTGTGCGGAATATATCACGGGAGAAATGAAGAAAAATCCATTTACTCCAGAGGCCCAAAAAATCCGACGTCATTTGGAAAAATCAAATTTTACATCAACATATAATCGATTGTCTTGGTGGAAAAAAGCACTTTATGCTACATCTCCTAAAACAGGTTATCTTTCTACATCAGGAAAACATTATTCATATGCTTGTTATCTATGGTATGAACAAGTTAGTTATAAAAAACCATGGGATCACAAAGTTTACTTGGGGCAAGAGTTAAGAAGAATAACTATCGAAAAAAACATAAAAATATATAAAGATTCATGGGCGTGGAATAAAATAAATGGTCATGATTATTATTTTGACATCTGGTCTAACATTCATTACGGATATGTCGGGTATCTTGTAGGTTTTAGTGAAGATGCTTTGAGACGCGGCGCCGCCCTAGCACAAGCAAGAAATGATATTTTTTCTAAAAAACACTATATTCAATACCATAAGGAAAACGAAGATATAATTGCCAGCATGGATGATGTTAATGATCAAATATCCATTAATATAGGTATTGAGCTTGCAAAAACAAAGCCGCCAGAAGAACTGCAGCTATTTTGATTTACTTTCTAAAATAGAGTCTATTCCTGTTCCATGGGGAGGAACAAACGAAAATGATTCTAAATCTAAAAGGGTCCATGAATGTCAACCAAAAAACTAGCCTTCTCCATGTGCGGGATAGTAATATTTATATTGTTATCTTATGGAATATATAAATTATTTTGTTTTTCTGGCGCAGAAATAAAAATCAACTCTCCAAAAGATGGTGAAAGCGTTTTATCAGATTGTATGTGGATGGGAACTACTATGACAAAACAGGAGTATCTTCTGGAGAAACTCGTAGTTTAGGAATCGATAATGAGGAACTGGAAAAATGTTCCCATGAGGGAATAATGATTGTTATAGAAAAAAATAGCAGAGCAATATCAGGCTTGGAAAGAGACTGTAATTTTAGATATCTTGAGATACAGTTAAACAAACATGGAGAAATAATAGAAAACAAACAAAAATAATAAAATAATTTTCATTATTTACATCAAAACCCTGCAGAGCGCGGGGGGGGGGGGGGGGGGGGAATATCTGGGATTTCTATGCTAAAAAACGCAAGATCGTCCCCCATATTAGCTTATCCACTGATAGTGGTGAATTCAGCGGCGGTAAGGGGCGATACCAAGGCGGCCCCGCTGATTGAGGCCCTCGCCAACGAGATCGGCTGGGCATTCATCAACGATGGCTTAACCACGGTATTGCGCGATGTCTGTGAGGAAGGCGCTGCTATTGAGCAGATTCATGACTTGGCGCGCGCAGCGGGCATTGCCTGCATCATGAGCTCGAACACGGTCACCATCCCACCTTATAACAGCATCACGTCCTCTACCCCCACTGATGCATCGCCCGATTGGCTATCCCGCCTTTGCCTCAGGAGGCATTGCTGCCAACATCCTCTTCAACCCGGCCATCAAAGCAGGCGGCAAGGTCAGTCTCTCGACGTTCGTAACGCAAGCCAACGGTGAGTTCAACGTCCACACCGTGCAACACCGCATCTCGTGCGATGCTCCAGATGGGGAGTGATCGACGCACTTTTATGCCAACAAAGGAAGGCCTACACCTGAACGGACGCCATGACTAACGCGGCTCCCTACGGCCACCCTAAAGCGGCGCGCGCCTCAATGAAGGCCGACGTCGATTTCATCATCAGCAAGAATCGTACGGTGACGTTGGTGCAGGTGGTCGCCGTGAGAGATGAAGAGTGGCAACGGTGAGTCCGACACCGACTGCGTCGACATCAAGCCTCTGGCGAAGTCGACGTGTGCTCGCGACAGCTCCATCGGACAGCTACTTGATGTCGAATATCAGCAGGTCGTTGCAGATCACAGCCACTGGTATGCAGAAAGGGGTGATGAGACAAAGTACCCCAAAGAAACCACAGCCGAGGCAGACGCCGAAGGCATCAGCACACTACAGGCAGCGCTGGATCTTACAGGAGCGGCAACACGCTAATCCGTTATTAATAGTCACTATTGGCTTTGGTTTTCGATAGGCCGATAAGGATGCTCTCGTAAAAGACATCACCCCAAGACACACCTTCTATTGCCGTTCACCGCCACAAACCTCATAAAAAAAGCGCCCCAGTAATGATCTTCCCGAGACGCTCATTACTGCTGTGTCATCACGCAGAGAGAATGCCACGCACCGTTCTTACTACAGGCACTAGGTACGCACTTGCTCCGGTGCGTGGCTATCCCCGAAAACCGGCATAGACCGACGCAGCCCATGGGTCTTGTAGAACATGAAGGCAACACCCAAGGCCGCCCAGCTCAAGCCAAGGATCAGCGCGGGCTTGGACAGATTGAGCCACAGGATGCCGATGCCTGCGACACCTAGCAACGGCAGTACCAGATACTGCAGGTGATCCTTCAGCGTATGACGACGCTGCAACCGAATGTAAAAATGACGAATAACGGCCAAGTTGACGAACGTGAACGCGACCAGCGCGCCAAAGTTGATCATCGCCATGGCGTTTTCCAGATCAAAGCAGAGCGCGCTTAGCGCTACTGCACCGACAAACAGCGTATTCAGCACCGGCGTACCCCATACTGGGTGCAGGTAGGCGAAGAAACGTGCAGGAAACACACGATCTCGCCCCATAACGAACAGCAGCCGGGATACGCTGGTCTGACAGGCAATACCTGATGCCAGCACACCGATAAGTGCGCAGCCCAGCATCAGCGTCTGGAACAGCTTGCCACCGACGAACACCGCAATTTCAGGCAGCGCATTGTCCGGATCCAGCTGCCCACTGGCCGGGAAATACAGCTGAATGAAGTAGGACACGCCGATGAAGATCAGCCCGCCATAAAGGGCCACCAGAAAGATCGCTTTTGGGATCACACGCACCGGCTCGTGCACTTCTTCCGACAGCGTACTAACGGCATCAAAGCCCAAAAACGAAAAGCACAGCACGGTAGCCCCTGCCAGCATCGGCATAAGGTGCGCATTTTCAGACAGAAACGGCTGCAGGCTCAGCACGTGCTGCTGATACTCATGCGTCGCGATGCCGTGCCACACCAACCCGACGAACACGGCCATCATGATGACCTGAATCCATACCAGTACGGTATTGATATGCGCCACCCAGTTCACGCTGCGCAAATTAATTGCCGTGATCAACGCCACGAAGCCTGCCACCCACATCCAGCCAGGCACGCTGGGAAACAGCGCAGACAAATAGATCTGTGCCAGCAGCGCATTCACCATCGGCAGCAGAATATAGTCCATCAGCGACAGCCAGCCGACCATGAAGCCGGTGCGGTTGCCGATGATTTTTTGTACATAGGTATACGCTGAACCTGCCTGCGGAAAATGGCGAGCGAGCTTGCCATAGCTCAACGCCGTCAGCAGCATGATTCCTAGCGCCAATACATAGGCGCTGGGCACATGGCCACCACTTTTCTGCGACACGATAGCGAACGAGTCGAATACCGTCATAGGCGTCAGATAGGCAAGGCCGATCACAACGACTTGACGAAGAGAGAGAGAGCGTCTGAGTTTCGACACTGACATATCGTCAGTGGGCGTCACAACAGCGGGGGTAGAACGATGATGAGTGAACAACATGAGGTAACCCTCCGAAGACAGCCATGCCAGAATTTGGTCGAGTAGAACTGGCATGGGGCCCCTGGATACCGGAAACGCATCAAGGAATGATGTCGCTTCCGGCCGTTGCTTGACAATCCCGCGCCAGTGCTGGAACGCCTGATAACGGACAGCCTAACAATGGCTTAATTTTCCGTTAACATTCAGGCGCTTATACTCACCTTCTAGAGGGAGTTCCTTACCTCTTGCAGTACTGCGCGCGCAGTATCCATTACTTGATGGCATTGGTCTAGCGTTATTGTCAGAGGCGGTTCAATTCGCACAGTCTTGGCATTGATAAGCGTCCCCGCCACCAGCACTCCGCGGTCGAACATGCCTTTAGAAAAGGCATAACCGATGTCGTTTTCTTGGAATTCAAATGCCATCAGAAGCCCCTGACCGCGCGCCTCTAGGATCAGATCAGGGAACTCATCTTTCAGTGCAATCATGCGATCGAGCATGACCTTACCCTTCTCCGCAGCAGCGCCCGGGAGATCGTTATCGATCAGCTCTTTGATGGTAGCCAACGCCGCGGCACAGGCCAACGGATTGCCCCCAAACGTAGAGGTATGCAGGAAAGGATTTTCAAACAGCGTCGAGAAGAGCTCTTCCGTTGCCACAACGGCCCCGGCAGGTACGACACCGCCGCCCATCGATTTCGCCAAACAGAGGATGTCAGGCGTCACGCCGTAGTGTTCACAGGCGAACATACGTCCTGTACGCCCGAAGCCGGTCTGCACTTCGTCGAGGATCATTACGATACCCTCGTCATCGCACAGCTGACGTATGGCAGGCAGATAGTCAGCCGGCGGCACGATGACCCCACCTTCCCCCTGCACCGGTTCGAGAATGATGGCGGCAACGTCGTCGCCCACCGTGGCGCAGTCAGCAACGATCTTGCGCATCGCATCAATATCGCCATAAGCCACGTGACGGAAGCCCGGTACTAATGGCATGAACGGTTTGCGGAAGACAGATTTTGCCGTTGCGGACAACGACCCTAGCGATTTGCCGTGGAAAGCCCCCGTCGTCGAGATCACGGTCGTTTTGCCACGCGACGCCTGATACCCCTTAGCCAGCTTGAGGGCAGCCTCAACTGACTCAGTGCCGCTGTTGGTAAAGAAACTGTACTGAAGCCCGCCAGGGGTCAGCTGTGCCAGTACCTTGGCCAACAGAGCGCGCAAGGGATCCAGAAGCTCCTGAGAGTGTAGAGGCTGCTTGTCCATCTGCTGACGCACCGCCTTCAGCACGGCGGGGTTGCGATGACCCACGTTGTAGATGCCAAAACCGCCAAGGCAATCAATGTACGTGTTGCCACGACTGTCCATCAGGGTATTCGGGCTGCTGGAGCGCCATTCAACGGCAGCGTAGTTGCCGTCATCTGCCACGGATTTACGGTACTCAAGGAAACCAGGGTTCACGTAGTCACGGAAATTCGCCACTACTTCATCGTTGAACAACGCCAGTTCGTCGCCGGTCAACGTTTCCTTGCCGATAGTGGTCAGCACGCCATCGATAAATTCAGTGATGTCGCCATAGCGGTTGTCATCATTCATACCATCTTCTCCACACGGGTAAAAAAACTGAAATTGCAGCGTAACGCTGATAAGAAAAGCAATTACTGTGCCAAGAATGGAAGCACGGCAGCCCTTCAGTTGTTTCTTTTAGATAACACTAAGAAAGTGTAGACGGAACAGAAACAGATTGCCACGCGTGAACATGGAAATAAAACGGCACGAATAAGCGAAGTTGCATCCATCACTAATGAAAATAGTCAAGATTGTTAATAAAATAACGGGGCGGATCGATTAACTATAACCAGCCACATCACGTACATGAGAAAGCAGAGTTGAACATGGTGGTTATTAATTAACGATTAATAATGGAGAAGAGAGAACAACGTTTATAATAGAGGGCTATATTTTCTATAATATATACAGCAATACTCGCATAGAAAATAATGACAGAAAGCACTTCCACCATGAGCACAAACTGTCAAAAAATAGCACTTTAAAAGAAGATTAACGATGAGAGAAAGGCCTGCTTGTCAGCGAGATAGGACAACGCAAGTGCCCGTTGCAATATTGGTCTGCCGCCACATATCCTGCCAGATAACGATAAAAATACGCTCAAGCTGTAGCAAATGGGTCGCAACCCACTCACACAGCGGCGTGAAATCCTGCGGACGACGCATATGCCGCCCTACGCCCATGATAGTGTCCAGCATGAACTGACGCTCGGCGGAACGCACCAGCCACCGCCCTTTCACCATGTTCTGCAGCAGCGAAGCCTTGCTTGGCGGCAGCCACTCGGCCCCTTGAATGACACAATGACAGCGTTGGATCAGTGCGGACCAGCCTTCATCAGGAGCCAACGCTGACAAACGGTGCAGGCAATAGTCCCAGACGATATCGAGTGCGATAGCAGCAAAGCGGCGCTCAGGCATACGCTGCACCAGCGCCTGCACGTCGGGGTGAGCGTCAATGATGCTATCCACCAACCGATGATGCACCACACCTTGCCGAACTGCAGGCGATAACGCATCTAAGGCTTGCTGCCCTTTGACGCCATCAGCGATCAGGCAGCCTAGAAGCTGGGCGTCACTGCCTGCTTGAGCCAGTGCCGCGTGGCCTAAAAAATTCATCTATTTCAGTGACAGTTGGTCGGTCGCGGCAGCCCTGCAAGGCGTGCAACGATCTTGGCGGGACTTTCGGAACGCTGCTCATCTTCCGGGAAAAGCGCCATCAGATACATGGACGCGCCCTTTTCCTCCCCCAGAGCCGTGCGCACCGCTTTCACTAAGGGACGCATGGCCGGCACCATTTCAAAGCGTGCATAGAAACTACGTACCACCTCAATGATCTCCCAGTGGGCGGGCGTTAGCACGCGGCCTTCATGCGACGCTAGGGCTTCGGCCACCTCAGGCGTCCAGATGGACAGGTCTTCAAGGTAGCCTTCGGCGTCCAGAGAAAGCGCGGCGTAATCAACGGTCATAGAGGTATCTCAACAATCAGGTATTTAGTGCCAGGTTACGGAGGAAGCGCATTCCTCGGTCAGCGCCATGAAGCCATTGACGTCGACCCACTGTATAGCCGGGTGCGCCAGCGGTGTAATTCCGCGCGCATCGGCATCATCTTTCAAGCAATAGGTCTGGGCTTGGACCCGCTCCGGTAAGATAACGGTATATTTTTCTTGAACGACGCCATAGACCCCATCTTCGATCAACAGCAGTCGATCATCGTCTGCTAGGAACTGCACGACATCCTGCAGCCGATCCACTCGATTCACGATATACAATTTCATCTTGTCTGCCCTAGAACACCAATATGTTTGCATGGCGACTCAGAAGCGCCCGTGCATCGCACATCACGCAGCCTTCGATCAGATGATCACTGCTCAGGCCGCGTGCTTTAAGCGAGGCCTTATCCACTTGAATCGGCCCGATGTCGTACATTTCAAGCCCTTCTAGCATGCGCAGCGTACCCTTCTGACCCAGTGGCCCGGCTTCTTGGCCACGCAAGGCGACAAAGACCCCATCGCCAGCCAGCAACAGCGTTACCGACTGATCCAGCGAGGCCGCTACTAGCGCCACTTCTAGTCCTTCGCGTGCCCAAGCACTGCCATGCGGTGCATGGTTTAGCGTAATCAACAGTGACGTTGCGGCCATTCCTATCGTCTTCCCTTTCCTTTATTTACAGCCGTTCAGGCCACGTATCATCGCCACGCTACGGTGCAAACGTGATGAATCGGTCGCTTAGCTGTTGCGCCATGACTAGCTCGCTTAGCCCGGCAAGACGAAACCCTTCTGCCAGCGTAGGGGCGACGATGCCGTAGCGTGATGCCTCGCGCGCGTCAAGAATGCCGCGCCGTGCACCAGCAGCAACGCAGACCAACAGTTCGCACTGCTGCTGTTCGGCTACCCGCTGCCAGCGCTGTAACAGATGAGGCTCATCCTGAGGCGGCGTCATGGCTGCCGCACCGTTGAACACACCGTCATGATAAAAGAACACCGCCTTGAGCTGGTGACCACGCTCAGGCAATGCTTCTGCAAGCCTCAGGGCAGAATGAGACGCCTGCGTACTGTAAGGCGCCCCCAACACCATAAAACCATAATCCATAGCGCGAACTACCACCCTCTGGCCCTATCAAATGCCCATTACATTGTCAGAACGTTTCTTTCCAGAACCGTTTCAAGCAGTCAGCCATGTTTTCGGCCAATCACTGATTTCGTATAGAAGAACATCCTATGCATTGATCATACTGGCATGCATATAAAATAAGGCGCTGTTTTATAAAGCATCATACCTTTATCCATCAGCGTGTCTCACCGATGAAGGGTGATAAGCCTACTCCCAACGGTGCACCCTCTACAATGGCGTCGATACGCAGTGATCGCGAAGACCATGCTTCTATATGCCTCTAACAGACGCGGCAGCATGTTCTTCCTATCCAGCACACGAAAGATGCTGGCGAGTTGGAAGATAGCGATGAGTGCCACGGTGCCACAGCATATCACCCCTGACATTGAGCCTAAACATGCACAAAGCGCTCGCGATCGAAAGCCACAGAAAAGAGATACCATTTCCCACAAGCAGAGAGCAGAGAGCAGAGAGCAGAGAGCAGAGAGCAGAGAGCAGAGAGCAGAGAGCAGAGAGCAGAGAGCAGAGAGCAGAGAGCAGAGAGCAGAGAGCAGAGAGCAGAGAGCAGAGAGCAGAGAGCAGAGAGCAGAGAGCAGAGAGGCTCTTGTCTATCACTCCGCATGTAAAGTAAATAATGTCGATAATTACGCCATTGAATCAATGGCTGAGCCTAAACACCAAAACAGCTCAATATCATTCATAGCCATGACATGAATAACGTATTCTTATCAATACAAACTGACCATTGGCACACGTTCATCGATATTGAAGCAAGCATCATGAAAGCAATCCATCTTGCCACGACAAAGTTGCTTTTCTTATCACAACTACACATTAAAATTATATTTCATAATTCCAATATCCATATCATTAAAGGGACTTGGAACCACAAATTGCGGTTAAAACCGTCTATTTTGGAAAGGGAAAAAGCAATCACTCAGATGATGAAACAGCCTCTAAGGCCGACAATAAATATTGCCATGTTATCAGACACCATGCAGGATCATTGTATAAATAAATGTCCGAGCCAGTAGCCCGGATAAAGCCTCGGCTTCCCATGCATACCATAAATGCCCTGCTTCAAGGCTATATCACAAGCGCTTTGCTCGCCCTTTCCAGTAAACAGGTGAATGGCAAAGAACCGCTCGCAATGCGGCGCACCAGAAATGTGCCAACTAGGGCGTATTCAATTCGCCTGACGAAAAGGCCTGCTGGCATTGCTGCAGCAGCGCAACATCACTCTGATACATGATTCCATTAGGGTGCGCAGAGGCCCTTTCGGAGAGCCCTGTCATGATGGCGGAGCCGAGCGCCAGTGCCGCAGCAGACTGTCTATAGCGATCTGCTCGTTCAGCGCGGCGTTCATAAAGGCAACGCAGTAGACGCCCAGAATCTTTGGCGTGGTAGGAAGCCGCCTGCTCGCTGTTTAGCTGCTGCTGATAAGGCGTTAGTGCAGGCGAAGAGCACGCCACTAGCCCGAGCAGCATAAGGCTAGCCGTGCAGCGAAGCATTATCGTGGTCATAACGGCTCATGAGGGTGAAAGAGGAGCAAATGGCCTAGCGCACAATGCCGGAGCCTTTGACACTCTGGCCGCCACACAATAACCCGCTTGCGTTAACGATCAATCAATAACGCATCAAAAGCCAGTACACCCTCGACCAAGTCCAGCTTGCGCGCTCGAGACAGGCGCTTCACGGCATACTCCGCACGCAGCGCCCGTCTTTTCTCACCTACCCGGCAGTGGTAGCGCAGCTGCAGCGGCGCCTTTCCTCTCAGCGCACGCGCACCACGAGGGGCACCGGCCGTATGCTCCTTTAGCCGCCGCTCAATGTCGGTCGTTATCCCCGTATACAGCTGTCCATGAACCGTCTCGAGGATATACAGCCACCACACGCGCTCCGTCATGTCGGGCGGCGATCAGGCCAGCGCGTCGCGGAAACGTGCGACAACGCTGTCGTAATCATGCGGATCAGCAGCGGCACGCGCACCGAACAGTGCTGAACCGGCCACAAAAAGCTCTGCGCCAGCATCGGCGATATCGCGAATGTTAGCGGGCTTGACGCCCCCATCAACCTCAATCTGAACGCGTTGAGCATGATGGTCGTCCAGCCATGAACGTAACTGGCGCAGCTTGCCCAGCGTGGCGGGTATAAAGGACTGACCACCAAAGCCGGGGTTGACGCTCATGACCAGCACACGATCCACGACATCAAGTACGTGTTCGAGGCAGTCAATACGAGTGGCAGGATTGAGCGCAAGCCCTGCTTCCGCACCGCCGTCACGAATCAGGCGCAGCGAACGATCAACGTGACGACTGGCTTCAGGATGGAAGGTGATGCTTGCCGCTCCGGCATCCAGAAACTGTTCGATCAGCGCGTCCACAGGCTCGACCATCAAGTGCACGTCGATCGGCGCTTCCACACCGTGCTTTTCCAGATGGTCACGCAGGGCAGAACACACCATCGGGCCAACCGTAAGGTTGGGCACATAATGGTTGTCCATGACATCAAAATGGATGCGATCAGCACCGCTGGCCAGCACCGCTTCTACTTCGGCGCCGAGGCAGGCGAAATCGGCCGACAGGATTGAGGCGGACAGCTGGAAATCACGTATGGCATTTGAAGAGGAAGTCATTGGCGGACTCTCTGCGCAGGTTCGAAAGGTCATCGTGCGATCACCCAGAAGCGATCGGCTCTACCATGCCACAGAAGTGACGCTGGCAACAGGTATTGCACACGCACAGCGGGGCCGACACTGAGTGCCGCCCCACTTGATAGGTATAGTCTTTAAACGTGCTTAGATCAGCTGACGACTGCGCTTGCGAGAACGCGAGAACAGATGGGGCATGATCAAACCGAACAGCACGCCACTGCCCGCGACAGCGCCGCCATAGGCAAAGTAGCGCATCAGCACCTGCTGACGCTCACTGCCAAGCTGGGATTGAGTCGCTCTCAGATCAGCCTGAGCCTGCGTCAGCTGTTGGTTCAACTTCTGCCGTGTGGTTTCCAGTTCGTCAATCTGTGTCTTGCGCGCGTCCAGTAGCTCCCGCATGCCCGTAGTGCGCTGCTGGAAATCGCGATCCGCATTGTCGATACGACCTTTCAAATCAGCAACCTGCTTCTGCAGCTGAGGTACATACTCGGCCGGACCGGGCTGAGGCTGCAGATCGGTAGCGCGAATCCAGACGGCATCGCCCTTCTCACTGCGTACCTGCACATAATCGCCTTGGGTCGTCAGCACCTGCAGAGCCTGACCGCTTCTTACCGTTCCAACAATACGATGATTGTCAGTAGGACCACTGCGCACATAGGTCGCTAGGTGATCGCTGACCCAGCGCGTCTGATCGGCCAGTGCCGGTGTCGCTGACGCGCCCAAAAAACCGCACAACGCTAGACCTTGTGCCCAGCGACGCGAACGAAGGTTAAACCCTTCCAGAAAATGAATCATATCTGCATTGTCCATGGCTGCAGTAACAATAAACACGCAAGTGAACAGGACAACACTTGCCATAACATAAACGCATGCTGATCACTTCATGCGTGAGCCATCCAGCGCCACGATGCGGCCTGCGTACGCCGTGGCAGGGCTGCCCGGCAATTCGGCCCTTTTTCAGAAGGCCGTACAGATCTTGCATGGCAGGTAGACAAGCATGACAACGCCCACCTGCATGGCTGACCATCACCGCCGCGAACCGTAAAATGGCTACTTTTCGATACCCTATAGTGTGCCGTGAATCGCCCCACGATAAAAAGGGATGAAACGGTCAAGAAAGAAGGCATTTATACTCTTTAGTACAAAAAATAATCAAAAACAGTGCATTACAGAAACATCTGCACCTATTTTTGTTGCGATACGTGTCTCGCCGGCGCGTTCTCCTGCCCTGTGCACGAGACAATTGCCGTGCCCACTACCAGCACCACAGCCTCGCCCCCATACCTCTTCAAACATGATCAACGCGTATCGAAACCATGCTCCAGACGGCCCATAACAGGCCGCCTGCCAGCGACATACCACAACGACACGTTACACGCACACAACATGGTGCCTGCTACGCTGCATCAAAAATTCACCTGCGCGTCATGGCTCTACGGTAGAGATAAACAGCATGGCACTATAGCGATGACAAGCCGTCACACCTGACTTTAGGTACAGTTCTTATCTAGTGACAATGCCGCACAAGCATTGTTTAATATGTAGGTGCCTGAGGGCACATCACTTTTAGAAAAATAGAGGGATAGATATGGCTTTTGACGCCTACATCAAAATCGACGGGATTCCTGGTGAAGCTCTGGACTCGAAACATAAAGACTGGATTGAAATCAAATCCTACAACTTCGGGGTAAGCCAAGAAGTATCTGAAACAGCGTCCAGCGCTGGTGGTGCCACTGCAGGCCGCTCTCACTTCAGCGACTTCCACGTCAGCAAAGCCGTAGACAAAGCATCGGCTAAGCTGTTTGAAACCTGTGCGAAAGGGACTCACATCCCCAAAGTCATCCTGCACGTTAACCGTGCTGGTGGTGATCAGGTCAAGTACCTCGAAATCACTCTGGAAGAAGTTCTGATCTCTTCCTTCACGCACAGTGCAAACACCGAAGGCGACCTGCCTATCGAAAACTTCACGCTGAACTATGCCAAAATCAAGACGGCATACACACAGCAGAAACGTAGCGATGGTCAAGGCGGCGGTCAGATCGCTGGCGGCTGGGATCGTACAGCCAACAAAACGTACGCTTAATCGTCATTCAAGCCGTACACAAGAGGCTCCCTACGGGGGGCCTTTTTGATATCTGCAGTCCACCAAAAGCCCTCTTATCCCCCAGGCCATAGCCCCCTCTGACAACGGCCACCGATCGTCATGCCGCCCGCAGGCGACCGTTATCTGCACGTTCTATTGATTTAGGCTGTACACTCAATCGTCCTGACGCGGCCCGCCCGGCGGCATCGGAAACGGTGCGATCTTGCCAGTCGAGCGTACGGCGCGAGGCGTACCTTCCCGTTCGACTTCATCGATACGTAAGACCATGTTCAAAGGGATAAAACTGCGCTGCACGCCTTCGAACGAGTGACGTAACTTGTCGGTCGTCGGATCGATCACCACTTTCGAACGGTCGGCGAATACGAAATCTCCCACTTCAATGAATCCCCACAGGTCGCTCTGATAAAGCTCTCGCGCGTAGAGCTCCCATACTTCATTCTGCTGATGGAAAAGGATTCGATAAAGGGTCGTGGTTGCTGCCATTGGCCAAGTTGTCCCTATAAAAACATGCTGACAGCCTGATGCTGTCGTAAGAAAAGTGGTCTGCCTATCGAAAGGCGCACCTTCCAGCGTTCCCAAGACATCGCTGTCGAATGCGTATGCCTAGCCAAGGTCGCAGAATGGCACCGGACGCCATTCTACACGCGCCCTATCATACACGCCGGATACCGTTGGCGGGGAAACAAGATGTGGCGTTCTGCCCTTCTACTCATCCTGCCGCCGCGGTCACACCGACGCCACACCCAAAGCAACCGACTCGCGCTGTGCTATCGCATCAGGTCTGCCACATAGCGTATACTTCAAGGCTTGCTTACACGCACGGTTGCCTATTGCCTAGGGTGCATCGCGGTATCGTCTGCACGCGCGGCTCATGCTCGCGCCACCCACCGTGCTGGCTCACTGATCGGTAGGATGGATAGCCCTGCATGTTCGCTGTCCGTCACCTTCCACTCCTGTACAGGCCTGAAACGTAACCCACTATGGCGAAGAAGCTTTTCATCAAGACCCACGGCTGCCAGATGAACGAGTACGACTCAGCCCGCATGGCTGACCTGCTCGGCGAGTCCCATCAGCTGGAGCTGACCCACGACGAAAACGAAGCGGATGTCATCCTGCTCAACACCTGCTCGATTCGCGAGAAGGCGCAGGAAAAGGTATTCCATCAGCTCGGCCGCTGGAAGAAGCTGAAAGCAGCGAAACCGGATTTGGTCATCGGGGTCGGGGGCTGCGTTGCCAGTCAGGAAGGCGAAAACATCCGCAAGCGTGCGCCGCACGTCGATATGGTTTTTGGCCCACAGACGCTGCACCGCGTGCCGGATATGCTTGAAGTGCGCGATGCAGCCACCAACCGCATTTCGGTCGTGGACGTCACGTTCCCTGAAATTGAGAAGTTCGATCGACTGCCCGCGCCTAAGAGCGAAGGGGCCTCTGCATTCGTTTCCGTGATGGAAGGCTGTTCAAAGTACTGCAGTTTCTGCGTGGTGCCCTATACCCGCGGTGAAGAGATTTCCCGTCCGTTCGAAAGTGTCATGGATGAGGTCATCCATCTGGCCGAACAGGGTGTACGTGAAATCAATCTGCTGGGACAGAACGTCAATGCCTACCGCGGTACGGATGATGACGGCGAAACCGTCGATCTGGCTGAGCTGATCGCCTGCGTAGCGGCCGTCGACGGCATTGACCGCATCCGTTTCACGACCTCTCACCCGGTCGAATTTACCGATAGCCTGATCGAAGCCTTCGGTGAGATTCCGGAGCTGGTCAGCCATTTGCACCTGCCAGTGCAGTCGGGTTCGAACCGCATCTTGGCCGCCATGAAGCGTGGCCACGAACGCGACATATACATCGACAAGATGGAGCGCATTCGCGCCCTGCGTCCTGACATCAGTTTCTCGTCCGACTTCATCGTTGGCTTCCCGGGTGAAACCGAAGAAGACTTCGAACAAACAATGGATCTGATCACTCGCATCGGCTTCGATCATTCCTTCAGCTTTATCTATTCGAAGCGACCGGGCACGCCCGCAGCCGAGCTGCCGGACGACACGCCCGAAGAGGTTAAGAAAGAACGCCTCGCACGTCTGCAGGCCACTATCAACCAACAGGCGCTGCAGATTTCACGCCGCATGGTGGGCAAGGTTGAACGTATTCTGGTGACGGGCTTCTCGCCGCGCGATCCGGAAGAGCTGTCAGGCCGTACGGAGAACAACCGTATCGTCAATTTCAAAGCGGATGATGCACTTTCCTTGATTGGGCATTTCGTCGATGTTGAAATTACCGAAGCTTACTCCAATTCTTTAAGAGGAGAGCTGGTGTCGTCCGAGCGCTATTGAGGCGACCTCACCGCTCTCCAGCGTCTGTTACTCAAAGCGGGTGACGGGCAACTACAGGCGTCGCGATAGTCGTGCGCCTTTGCAACCATATTCAGGACGGTACTCTTGAGCCAGAACGCTGCCACTTCACGTCGCATCCTTCATGTCACGCTCGAACCCAATGACCCCATGCGCCTTGCTCGTCTTTCGGGACAGCAGGACGAACACCTTAAGCAGATCGAACAGCGCCTCGACGTAACGATCCGCAACCGCGGCAATGCGTTTCAGCTAGCAGGTGCCAATGCGCAGGCGCGCTTGGCCGCTCGTCTACTGGAACAGCTGTACCGTGAGACGGAAAGCGAAGACATCACCCCGGACATGGTGCACCTCTTCTTGCAGGAAACGGGTATGTCCGAAGCACCGGCCGAAGAACAGCAAGACACTGCCGAAGACGGTGACGTCATCATCAGAACGCCCAAGCTGATGATCCGCCCCCGCGGTGGCAACCAGCAGCAGTACATCCGCGAGGTGCGCAAGCACGACATCAACTTCGGGGTGGGACCTGCCGGTACCGGTAAGACCTACTTGGCCGTAGCGGCAGCGGTTGAAGCGCTTAACCAGCAGCAGGTACAGCGTATTCTACTGGTTCGTCCAGCGGTTGAAGCGGGCGAAAAGCTGGGCTTCCTTCCGGGTGACCTTGCACAGAAAATCGACCCTTATCTGCGCCCGCTCTACGATGCGCTGTACGACATGATCGGCTTTGAACAGGTCAACAAGCTGATTGAGCGCCAGACCATTGAAATCGCACCACTGGCTTATATGCGTGGTCGTACGCTGAACAACTCGTTCATCATCCTCGATGAAAGTCAGAACACCACACGCGAGCAGATGAAAATGTTCCTGACCCGTATTGGGTTCGGCTCCACTGCCGTCGTGACTGGCGACGTGACGCAGGTTGACCTACCGCGCGGCACACGTTCTGGTTTGATTCACGTACTGGGTGTCCTGGATAACGTGCCGGGCATTAGTATCACGCGCTTCCTGTCTAAGGACGTCGTGCGCCACCCGCTGGTACAGCGCATCATCGACGCCTACGACCGTCATGAAGAACAGGATGCCCGCGAGGAAGAAGAACAGCGTGAGCGTCGCCGTCAGGCACGCGAAGCAGCCCGATCGGAAGCCATGGCCTCTCGCCATGATGACAGTGGAGATACGCACTGATGGCAGTGCTACCCGAAATCGACGTGCAGTACGCAGTGAACTTTGATCAGCAGCTGCTGCCGTCGCAGGAGGTACTCGAACGCTGGCTAATGCCAGCATTCGAAGCGCACCCGGATGAAACACGCAACGAGATGACCGTACGCTTTGTCGAAGAAAGCGAAAGTCGCGAGTTAAACCACACCTATCGCGGCAAAGACGCTTCGACAAATGTGCTATCGTTCCCGTTCGAAGCTCCCCCGGGCATGGATATTCCACTGCTCGGCGATTTGGTGATCAGCCCTCACGTTGTGGCCAGAGAAGCCGAAGCGCAGGGCAAGACGCTTGCCGATCATTTCGCGCACATGACGCTGCACGGTTGCCTGCATCTTATGGGGTATGATCATATCGAAGAAGACGAAGCCGAAGAGATGGAAGCGTTGGAACGTCGGTTGCTGGCATCGCTAGGCATAGACGACCCCTACAAAGACGAGCGCTGATATCCTGCGATAGACAAGGGTATTTCCTCTCTTCCACGGCGTTGATTTGATGTTATTTTTGTGAACACTGATCTATGACCTGCCGCCCTTGCACAGGGTCGGCTAAGCTGGGACAGTGCGTTTTCAGCAACACCGCGGCGGTGCGCCCTTTAACCCTGATTCGCGCCCGCTTTACGATTCGAGGACAAGAGATTCCGCCATGAGCGATGACCGATCGAGTAGTCAGAACGGTAGAAACTGGCTTGAAAAACTGCTCGGTGCTTTTTCAAACGACAACGATGAGCCACGCAACCGCGATGAGCTGCTGGCCTTCCTTCGCGAAACCGGCCCTCGCTTCAACCTCAATCCGGATGCCATGACCATCATTGAGGGGGCTTTCAACATCAGCGATCAGCAGGTGCGTGAAGCCATGATTCAGCGCTCCCAGATCGTGGCCCTGAAGATAGATCAGCGTCCGGATGAGCTGCTGCCCATCATCAAGGCTACGGCACACTCTCGCTACCCAGTGATCGACGATAGCCTCGATGAGGTTCAGGGCGTACTGCTGGTCAAGGACCTTCTGCCGCTGATCACCCGGTCGGAAGAAGAGCGCGCACAGATCGATCTGCGCTCACTGATTCGCCCCGCAACGTTCGTGCCGGAATCCAAGCGTCTCAACAGCCTGCTGCGCGATTTTCGCGACACGCATAGCCACATGGCCATTGTGGTCGACGAGTACGGTGGCACCGCAGGCCTAATCACGATCGAAGACGTACTTGAGCAGATCGTGGGTGATATCGAGGATGAACACGATATCGAAGATGACGACGAAATCCGCGATCTGGGCGACGGCACCTGTGCCGTGAAGGCGCAACTGTCGATCGAGGATTTCAACGAACGCTTCGGCACAGAATTCTCCGACGAAGAGTTCGACACGATCGGCGGACTGGTCATGCAGCGTTTCGGCCATCTTCCCGAACGCAACGAGACAGCCATTCTCGACGACTGGACCTTTACGGTGATGAGTGCGGACAACCGCCGCATTCGCTGGCTGAAGGCCACGCCGCCGGCTCCGCACGCGTAGGCCTCGTTCGCGACGGTCCGCCAGAAAGCCTCCTGCTGCCCGTCAGCAGGAGGCTTTTTACTGTTCACTGTGGTCTAAGCTGCACGATCTTGACCTTCATTCCTTTCACTTCTGACAAGAGATACCCTCCATGCCCTTGTCCCTGCTTCGCCATCCCCGGGTGGCTGATCTCCTAACGCTGCTGCTAGGCGGCGTAATGACCCTGACCTTCGCCCCTTTCAACGCCTGGTGGCTAGGGCCATTCGCCCTCGCGCTGTACTGCGGGCTACTGAACACTCCCCGCTTTCGCGGAGCCTTTTGGCGCGGCTGGCTGTTCGGCAGCGGCATGTTCGTCAGCGGTGCATCATGGGTGTATGTCTCCATGCATACCTATGGCGGCATGCCAATGCCGATGGCGGCACTCGTGGCCGCTCTGTTTGGCATCGGGCTGGGACTGTTCAGCGCGCTGCATGGCCTGCTTTATCGCCGTCTGATCCCGCTTGGCGCGGGTCTGTATGCCGCTCTTAGCTTTGCCGGACTGTGGGTGTTGGTTAGTGAAGCATTCCGCGGCTGGGTACTGACAGGATTTCCGTGGCTACTGGTGGGTACCGCTCATGTGGATTCACCGCTGGCAGGCTACGCCCCTCTTGGCGGCGTCTATCTAATCAGCTTGGCGGTTGCACTGAGCGGGGCATTGCTCTATCACGGCAGCAAAGCGCGCGCACAGCCCCTGCAACGGCTAGGCGCCATCGCCGGACTGATCGCTGTATGGTGCCTTGGCGCACTGCTACCGCGTCAGTGGGCACACCCCACGGGGCAACCGCTCAATGTGGCGCTGGTGCAAGGGAATCTGGCTCAGGAAACCAAGTGGGAACCCCAAGGCCAGTATCAGGCCGTCGTTCGCTATGCCGAACTGACCCAACACGCCACACAAGCCGACCTTGTGATCTGGCCAGAAACGGCGCTGCCAATGTGGAACACGGAAGCCTTGCCCGTCATGCAGCGCATCCAGCAAACGCTGCCCGCACACACCGCGCTGATGTCCGGCATGCTGACCTACGACAACCGTCAGGTCTACAACAGCGTGGTAGCACTGGCCGAGCGCGACACACCCCATGAACTCCAGCGCTACTACAAACACCACCTGGTGCCTTTCGGTGAATACATTCCGCTCTCGAATGTACTGGGGCCAATTCTCAATATCATGAGCATTCCGCCGTCCAATATTTCAGCGGGTGAAGACAGCCCAGCTCCCGTTACGCTACATGGCGTGAAACTAGGCATCGCCATCTGCTATGAAATCATCTTCCCTGAGCTGGTACGAGAGCGTGCTCAGGCGGCCGATATGCTGGTAACGGTATCCAACGACACTTGGTTCGGGGCCTCGCTCGGCCCACTTCAGCACATGCAGATGGCCCAGATGCGTGCGCTTGAAAACAACCGCTATGTGCTGCGCGCCACCAACAACGGTCTGACCGGCGTCGTTGATGCGCAAGGCCACCTGATCGCCACGCTGCCGCAGTTCCAGCCGGGCGTACTGACAACACAAGCACAACCGATGACAGGACTGACACCGTATACCCAGACGGGTAGCCGCCCCACCT
Source organism: Zymobacter palmae (assembly GCF_003610015.1). NCBI lineage: Bacteria > Pseudomonadati > Pseudomonadota > Gammaproteobacteria > Oceanospirillales > Halomonadaceae > Zymobacter > Zymobacter palmae. The sequence goes on along the minus strand of NZ_AP018933.1, from coordinate 1,394,668 downwards.
TGCTGCTGGCAGCACTGATGAGCATTGCAGGAGCACTCGGCGTTCGCCATCACCGGCACTAATCGTCTCACTACATTTCACACCTTAACGAAAAGCCCTTCCCTTTCTTGCCAATGCAGAAAAGAGAAGGGCTTTTTACTGCACTGCCCATGCCTAGGTATCGCTATACCGTTCGACTTCTGTGCAATTTAAGGGGAATGGCACATCGCCATGAACGGCTCCGAGATGGGCGGAACATCATCGTCATTACCCGGCATCGTCGCATAAAGTAAGCGCAACCCTCGCAACCTCTGTCACTACAGGCCCATTGTGCGGTATGCTAGAGGCATCATGGCGGCGCTATGTGGCAGGGGTATGTCGTTGACTGCGGGGTCGTATTTTCCGCGTCCCCACTGGCGCCTTCTTTCTTTACCGTCAACTGGCCGTAGCGGCGTGATCGTCGATTACGGTCTTCGTTTCCACGGCAAGGCATTCAGACCGAATCATGGATACACACTATTCACCGCGCGATATCGAACAGTCTGCTCAGCAGTACTGGGAATCTCATCAGAGCTTCAAGGCCGTCGAAGACGACCTGAAGGAAAAATACTACTGCCTGAGCATGTTCCCCTACCCTAGCGGCAAGCTACACGTTGGCCACGTGCGCAACTATACGCTAGGCGACGTCATTGCGCGCTTCCAGCGCATGCGCGGCAAGAATGTCCTGCAGCCCATGGGCTGGGATGCCTTCGGGATGCCCGCTGAAAACGCAGCGATCAAGAACGGTACCGCACCCGCCAAGTGGACCTACGAGAACATCGGCAATATGCGCGATCAGCTCAAGGCGCTCGGTTTTGCGTACGACTGGAGCCGCGAGTTTGCAACCTGCGACAAGGGCTACTACCGCTGGGAGCAGTGGTTCTTCGCTCGTCTGGTCGAAAAAGGTCTTGTCTACAAGAAAAACTCGACGGTCAACTGGGACCCGGTCGATCAGACCGTTCTGGCCAACGAACAGGTCATCGACGGCCGCGGCTGGCGTTCCGGTGCTCGCGTAGAGCGTCGTGAAATTCCGCTGTGGTTCCTGCGCATCACCGATTACGCCGAAGAGCTGCTGGCTGACCTTGATCAACTGGACTGGCCGGAACAGGTCAAGACCATGCAGCGCAACTGGATCGGCAAGTCTCGCGGTCTGGAAATCGAATTCGACGTTGCTGAAGTTCCTGAAGCCAACGCGCACCTCAAGGTCTTCACGACCCGTCCCGACACCTTCATGGGCGTCACCTATCTGGCAATCGCCGCGGATCACCCGCTGGCTAAGCTGGCGTCCGAACTTGATCCCGACATCATGGCCTTCTGTCAGGAATGCCGTCGCGGCGGTACGTCTGAAGCCGATATCGCCACGATGGAAAAGAAAGGGATGGACACGGGCTACCGTGCTACTCACCCGCTGACGGGCGAGGCGCTGCCGATCTTCATCGCCAACTTCGTGCTGATGGAATATGGCACCGGTGCCGTCATGGCCGTACCGGCTCACGATGCACGTGACTGGGAATTCGCGAAGAAATACGACCTTAAGATCAAACCGGTCATCGCGGATCTGGACGGCAATGAACCTGACGTTTCCGAAGGGGCCTACACCGAGCACGGTCAGCTGATTAACTCGGGCGAATTTGATGATTTGCTGTTCGACGATGCCTTCGATGCCATCGCCAAGCGTCTTGAGAAGGAAGGTCGCGGCGAAATCCGTGTCAACTTCCGTCTGCGCGACTGGGGGGTAGCGCGCCAGCGCTATTGGGGCACGCCGATTCCGATCAAATATGGTCCGGAAGGCGAAACCAAGCCACTGACCGACGATGAGCTGCCCGTCGAACTGCCGCTCGAAGTCGAAATCGACGCCAGTGGTTCACCGCTGAAGAAAATGGTCACCTTCTACTCGTTGGGTGACGGCTGGACACGCGAAACCGACACCTTCGATACCTTCATGGAATCCTCTTGGTACTACGCACGCTTCTGCTGTGCCGACAACCAAGAAGCGATGCTGGACGAACGCGCTAACTACTGGCTGCCGGTCGACCTGTACATCGGCGGTATTGAGCACGCGATTCTCCACCTGCTCTACGCTCGCTTCTTCCACAAGCTGATGCGCGATTTCGGCATGGTGAACTGCGACGAACCGTTCAAGCGCCTGCTCACACAGGGCATGGTTGTTGCCGACACTTACTTCCGCGAAGAAGCAGACGGCAGCAAGACTTGGTACAACCCGCTTGAAGTCGACGTGGAAACCGATGACAAGGGCCGTGCCCTCAGTGCTACGCTGAAAGCCGATGGCCAGCCGGTCACCATCGGTGGCACAGAGAAGATGTCGAAGTCGAAGAACAACGGTGTCGACCCGCAGTCGCTGATCGACCGCTTTGGCGCAGATACCGTACGTTTGTTCATGATGTTCGCGGCACCGCCCGAACAGTCACTGGAATGGTCCGATGCCGGCGTCGAAGGCGCACACCGCTTCATCAAACGTCTGTGGAAGATGACGGCTGACCATCTGGCCGCCTGCGAAGGCCAGGCCATTGAAGCGCTCGACGCGGATGCGCTGAACGACGAACAGCGCGAACTGCGCCGTAAGACGCACGAGACCATCCAGAAAACTACGGATGATATCGGTCGCCGCACCACGTTCAACACAGCGATTGCTGCTGTCATGGAGCTGGTCAATGCCATCACCCGCTTCGACGATACCAGTGCTCAGGGGCTGGCCGTAGCGCGCGAAGCCGTGGAAGCGACTATCCTGCTGCTGTCACCGATCGCGCCGCATATCGCTCACGCTCTGTGGCTCGAGCTGGGCCATAGCACGCCGGTTATCGACGCCACATGGCCGGAAGCCGATGAAGCGGCTATGGCACGTGACATCATCACTGTCGTCGTTCAGATCAACGGCAAACGTCGTGCACAGATGGAACTGTCCGCCGACGCTGACGAAGATACGCTGGAACGCGAAGCCCTTGCTAACGAGAACGTACAGCGTCACCTCGAAGGCAAGGCCATCCGTAAAGTGATCGTCGTCAAAGGCAAGCTGGTCAACATCGTCGCGTCCTAAGCACGATGACCGACCATTGATCGGCAATGACGCCCGGCCTCTCGCGTGAGAGGCCGGGCACGATTTTCAAGGAGTGAAGCGTGAATACCCGATCTTCGTTTTTCGGCACAGCCACTCGACGCCTTGCGCTGGGCCTGAGCGCCCTCACACTGGGCGGTACCCTGATGCTGGCAGGCTGCGGTTTCCAACTGCGCGGTCTCTCCAGTTCAACACGTCTGCAGATTCAGCAGATTGATCTTGCGATCACTAATGACACCCCGCAGAACAGACTGGCCCGCGATCTCCGCGAGCGCCTGTTAAGCGCGGGAGTACGTGAAAGCAGCGCAGCGTCCTACCGCCTGAACGTTGCGGAAACGCGCATCAGCGAATCCAGCGTCGGTTATAGCGGCAGCAGCGATCAGGAACGTGAAGTGACCCTGACCGTGCCCTACACCCTGCAGCGCGTAAGCGATGGCGCTTACATCACCGGCCAGGAACGCATCACGACGCGTGGTTCATACCAGACCAGCGACCGTCAGCTACTGCAGCGTGACGATCAGCGCGCCCACGTCGAAATCACCATCACCGATGAAGCCGCTGCACAGCTTGTCGAACGTCTGCGCACACTCAACGATACCGGCGCGACAGGCAAGTAAGACGTTCCCGTATTTATTCTCTGCCGAGACGATTAGGCCCTCATGGCTATCACCAAGGTCTACCCCGACAGGCTCGATGATCATATTCAGCAGGCGGGCCTGTCCCCTGTCTATATCGTAGCGGGCGAAGAACCCCTGCTGCATATGGAAGCCTGCGATACCGTACGCCGCCATGTGCGCGACAAAGGCATCGAAGAGCGCGATATTCTGCAGGTCGAAAATGGCTTTGCTTGGCAGCAGCTCACGGAAAGCGCCAGTAGCATGTCGCTGTTTGGCGATCAGAAACTGATTGAGCTGCGCATGGGCACACAGTCGCCCGGACAGGAAGGCGGCAAGGCACTGGCCGCCTATGCTACAGGTGCACGCGATAGCGGCAACATTCTGCTGCTGAGCGCAGGCCGGCTTGATTACCGCACTCAGCAAAGCCAATGGTTCAAGGCACTGGCAGAATGCGGCGTCTTCGTTGCCATCTGGCCAATCGAGTTCAAACGATTGGGTTGGTGGATCAAACAGCGCGCCGGCCGTTACGGCCTTGAGCTTGATCAGGATGCATCATCACTCATGGCTGTACGCTATGAGGGCAACTTGCTGGCCGCCGATCAGGCGCTGGCCCGCATGCAGCTGTTGATGACACCCGGCATCCGTATCACCGCCGATGCGCTGATGCAGTATATCGAAGAAGGCGCCCGCTACGACGTATTCACGCTGAGCGATGCCTGGCTGGGTGGCGATCGCCCCCGCAGCCTGCGCATTCTGCAAGGCCTGAAAGGCGAAGGTATTGAACCACCCATCATTCTGTGGGCCATCACCCGCGAGCTGCGCACGCTGCTGTCGCTTCACCAGCACGTCGAGCAGGGACAGTCTTTGGATCAAGCCTGCAAAGCCCAGCGTCCAAGCATTCCCGAGCGGCGACGCCCGCTCTACCAGCAGGCACTGAATCGTCTGCCTCGCGCTCGGCTACACAAGCTGCTGCTTTTCGCGCAGCGCCTTGATCTGACCATCAAGGGCGGAGGCACCCTGCCCATCTGGCAGGGGCTCGATGATGTGATCCTGACGCTGGCGGGCGGCCGAGGCCCGCTGACCGAGTGGCCTGCGGCCTATCGCGTTCGAGCCTGATCTCACTGTTGAGTGGGCATGCGTTTAGTTTATTTCACCTCATATGCGTTCATGTATTGACAAATAGCGGGTGACATGAACAACGCATTGCCTTTAACATGAGAGAATAGAGAAGCATTTTCCGATTCGGGAAATGCACGGAAAATCCACAATGGTTCTCCCCTCATGTATGAAAATCTAGGACTCCGACTTGGTCGGGTACCTCGTGAATGGCGCGCAATACTGGATCATCGTCTGGCACCGCTAGGCCTGACTCAGACACGCTGGGTAACGCTGTACAATCTATGGCAGGCGGGTAACGGCCTGTCACAGTGCGAGCTTGCGCGCCTCATCGGCGTCGAAGCCCCGTCACTGGTCCGCACACTCGACCAACTCGTGGAACAGGGTCTAGTGGAACGCCGGCAGTGTGGTGAAGACCGCCGTGCCAAACGCATCTATCTGACGGCCAAGGCGGGTCCCTTGCTCGAACAGATCGTCGATCTGGTGACGGAAACCCGTCAAGAAATGCTCAAAGGATTGACACCGGAAGAGCTAGAGACCCTTATTGCTATCCTGAGCAAGATTGAGCGCAATACGCAGGCGATCCTAGAGCAACAACACGACAGAGGCTGTTGTCCTCAGGACAGCTAAATCTGGCGAAATGGATGGCGGTTGCGCATAATGCCATTACTGTGAGTGTGCTGTTGCCGCTCACTTACTGCACTGGAGTTCACCATGAGTCATGAATATCGCCATGTCTTGGTCGCCGTTGACCTGACACCAGATTCTCGTCGAGTACTCAAGCGTGCACTTCCGATCGCCGAGCGCAACGAACACGCCCGTATATCGGTCATCCACGCCCTCGAACCACTTGGTTTTGCCTACAGCGGTGATATGCCCGTTGATACGCACGAACTGCAGGAACAGCTGGATCAGCATGCGCGCACGCAGCTGGCAGCACTGGCCGATCCGCTCGGCATTCCACGCGAAAACCAGCATATCGTCGTTGGCGTCGCCAACAACGAGATCCATCGTTTTGCGCAGGAAGAAAACGTTGACCTGATCGTCGTTGGCTCACACGGCCGCACCGGCCTGTCGCTGCTGTTTGGCTCCACGTCCTCTGGCGTACTGAAAGGTGCTAAATGCGACGTACTGGCTATTCGCGTTGGCCCGGACGTCAACGATGACAGCGACGACAATGATGACCAAGGGTCAGTCGATGAAGTGGTCAAGGAAGCCAAGACGGATGAAGGCAAGGTAGCCGCCCTCACCTCTGTTGAAGTTGATGCCTGATCACGGTACAGCGCTTCTGTAATGACCTTAAAAGCCCCCACTTCGGGGGCTTTTTGCTGTCCCACCATTTTTCATGTCTACACCTCCCCCTTCCTAAACGCACATTCCTGCAGGCGTAGCCGCACACGCTGCCACACGGCACAGGCCTTCCGATAACGCCGGTATTCATAAAACGAATTTTAATGATCATAAATTTTTAGCCTTGCTGACTACCCATACCCAACAAAACGGTAAGGCCCCCTAGGTGGAGATGAAAGCCATGGCGGCATAGATGAGCAGGCAGCAGGCAGCAGGCAGCAGGCAGCAGGCAGCAGGCAGCAGGCAGCAGGCAGCAGGCAGCAGGCAGCAGGCAGCAGGCAGCAGGCAGCAGGCAGCAGGCAGCAGGCAGCAGGCAGCAGGCAGCAGGCAGCAGGCAGCAGGCAGCAGGCAGCAGGCAGCAGGCAGCAGGCAGCAGGCAGCAGGCAGCAGGCAGCAGGCAGCAGGCAGCAGGCAGCAGGCAGCAGGCAGCAGGCAGCAGGCAGCAGGCAGCAGGCAGCAGGCAGCAGGCAGCAGGCAGCAGGCAGCAGGCAGCAGGCAGCATAATGTTCTAGGTCAACATCGGAAGGTCAATACTTAAAAGAAGGATTATCGGGATTCAGCGAAAATATGATTGGCTGCCGACAACAGCGGGAAACACGCTCGCTCGGGATAGCGGGGCAATGCGCGTGTTTCCACCGCAAGCAAACCGGTGGAAACACGCAAAGTGCGGAAAATAGTGTCAGGTGTCAGCCTTCATCCTGCATGGCTTCGAGTTCGACCCAGCGTTCCATGGTGGCGTCCAGTGCCTGCTGCTGTTCGGTCAACGCATTCAGCGTTTCCTGAATCGTACCGCTGTCTTGTTCATAGAAGCTTGGCTGGCTGATCTTCGCTTCTAGCTCGGCAATGGCCGTTTCCAGTGCGTCCATCTTTTCAGGCAGCTGCTCAAGCTCGCGCTGCAGCTTGTAGGACAGCTTCTTGCGCGGCTTAGGTGCTGACGCAGCGGCTTCCGCCTTAGGCTTGGTGGCAACGGGCGCTTTCTTATCCTGCGCGGGGGCGTTGGTATCGTGCTGATGCGCCAGCGGAGGCAGTTTGCCTCCTTGACGAATCCAGTCGCTATACCCCCCCACATAGTCCACGACTCGCCCTTCTCCTTCGAACGCGAGCACGCTGGTTACAACGTTATCGACGAAGGAGCGGTCATGGCTGACCAACAGCAGCGTACCATCGAACTCCAACAACAGCTCCTCGAGCAGTTCCAACGTTTCCATATCGAGGTCGTTGGTCGGTTCGTCGAGTACCAGCACGTTAGCAGGCTGCGTAAACAGCTTGGCCAACATCAGGCGGTTGGCTTCACCACCGGACAGCGCTTTTACAGGCTGGCGGGCACGGTCAGGCGCGAACAGGAAATCCTGCAGGTAGCTCATAACGTGGCGTGTACGGCCACCCACGGTGATGTGGTCTCGCCCCTGTGCTACGTTTTCGAACACGGTAGCATTCATGTCCAGTCCAGCGCGCAGCTGATCGAAATAGGCAACCTGTAGCTTGGTGCCGACATTGACGCTGCCCTCGCTAGGCTGCAGCTGCCCCAAGAGGATCTTGAGCAGCGTGGTCTTGCCCGCGCCATTGCGCCCGATCAGACCGATGCGATCACCTCGCTGCACTTCGAAGCTGAAATCACGAATGACGTAATCGTCGCGACCTTCGAAGCGCTGCGATACATGAGACACCTCGACAACACGCTTACCACTGCGCTCACCCGTATCAACGCTTAGATTGACCGTACCCTGACGCTCACGACGATCCGAGCGCTCGCGGCGCATCGCTTCCAGCGCACGCACACGGCCTTCGTTGCGGGTACGACGAGCTTTGATACCTTGACGAATCCACACCTCTTCCTGCGCCAGACGCTTGTCGAACAGCTCGTTTTCTCGTGCTTCGACATCCAACTCGTGTTCCTTGCGGCGCTGGTATTCGTCGTAACTGCCGGGATAGCGGCCCAGCTGGCCACGGTCCAGCTCGAGAATGCCGGTCGCGACATGATCAAGGAAAGTACGGTCGTGGGTAACGAGCAACACTGCGCCCGCAAACTGCTGCAGCTGTTCTTCAAGCCACAGGATGGTATCCAGGTCCAAATGGTTGGTAGGCTCATCAAGCAGCAGCACATCAGGGGACGCTACCAGTGCACGCGCCAACGCTACGCGACGACGCCAACCACCGGACAGGCCTTCCATCAGGATGTGCTCGGGCAGCCCCATTCGTTCCAACATATTGCGAATGCGCTGGTGGTAGGTCCAACCATCCACCGCTTCGATCTGGGACTGCAACCGCTCCAGCTTTTTCATGTCCGGGTCAGGCGACGCCACCAGATGGTCATATTCACTCAGCAGCCGCCCCAGCTCCGGCAGCCCTTCGGCCACCACTTCGAACAGTGTTCGGCCTTCGGCCGGTGGCAACTGCTGCGAAAGCGAGCCTATCTTGAGCCCCGGCGCGTACCACAGCGTGCCATGGTCAGGCTGCTGACGCCCCTCGATCAGTGACATCAGCGTCGACTTACCCGCGCCATTGCGGCCGACCAACGCTAGGCGCTCGCCTTTTTCCAACTCAAGCTCGGCCCCGTCAAGAATGACATGGGGACCAAACGCCAGCTGTAAATCATCCAAACGTAATAAAGTCATAACACTGATATCACTTCACAGTCAGAAAACGGGGAGGTTCGGTGCATCTTGAAAACCTCACGATGGCATCATCATATCGCATATTCACGGCACACCCTATTCATCAAAAACAACGCGCTGTTCTATAAGGTTTTTTATTCACACTCAGAAGGAGCCGCACGGGTGAAAAACAGCACCTTATTAGCAACAATCCATTGAAAGTAAACGCTTTTAACAGCATACCACTGTCGTTCGGAAACGCGGGGATCACAATGATGAAGGATCGTCGATGCCACTGGGACATCAAAGACACTGGCCGTTAGGTGTACCCTTTTTCATCAGCAGCCCCTCCGCGACAGTTCACTGCGTAGCCACCCGCATGCCATAGCATTCCCAAGCACTTAAAGGCATACACGAGCAGCGCCAAATGGCGGCCTTTTTGTGAAGCCTTATAACGCCGCTGTTTATGAACAGAAGATAGGCCGCCCAGCACTTTATGCGAGACCAAGTTCACCGTATGGCCAGCCACACAGTGTAGCCATAAGGCCATATGAAAAGACCAATCTTCTAATGTGTGATTGTCGCCTGTAGAAAGACGGGCGTAGCGATATTGAGGCCGGAAAAATCGGCAGCCTCTGGCGCCTCTATTCCCTTGCCACAGAGCGGTAGAAAGCCCGTGATTGTGTCTGCATAGGCATATTCCAGCTCGTTATATTGGATGATGAAAGACACCAGACAGGAGTGACCTCCGGCGTCTTTCGGCGTAGCTACCGACCCAAGCGCCTGCTAGGCGATAGCGGTATAGCGTTTGGACGGGCTGACGTCTTCTCTGACGGTGCCCTCTGCGACCAGCTCTTCTTCACTGATCTCACACGGCATGCCCCCTCCTGATCGAACGGCAGAACGCCAGCGCGCTTGCCCCGATCGTCGCCATACTCGGCCGTCATCAGCACATCGTTCTTGCCAAGATAGTGCAGCAGATAGAGCCGCGCCGGCAGGCGAAAGTGAACACACGAGATCATGGGAGATGCCCTTGCGCTCCAATGACGGCAAGGGGTCAAAATCGCAGCCGGTGTCCTTTTCACCAAAATATTCATCAGGCTGGATGATGACTCTCGTTGGCACAGTAGGCTGTGTATCGACTTTATCCGTCTCCAGCACAACGTACTCTTTTTCACTGTCCATCAGTAAGGTAGCGATAGCACCAAGCACATTGATGCGGACGCATCTCGCGCACCGCATCGCTGTAGGATCTTGCAGCAGTTCAACGCCATTCGGCCAATAGATGATAGACGTCGCGTGGCAGTTTTACGCCTATCGCGATCCCTGCTCTCCCATTACCCCCAGGATGAAATCGGCTAGCTCAACACTCGCCCGATTGCTCAGCGCCGCGGGATGAACATTGGCCGTCGGAGCTGGCACATGGTTGGGGTTGGGGTTGGGGTTGGGGTTGGGGTTGGGGTTGGGGTTTTACATCAACCATCCGATACCGAGCGTCGATGAAACACTCCCTAGGAAACAGCCAAGAAAACAAGGCCAGTATTTATTTATAACCCCCCGTTCCTTCCAGTGTCGCGGCAATAATCGCACCTTGCCTTAAGGCTCAGGTCATCACCTCATTCTTTGTTTTTTCGCTAAAACAGCGCTTTTCACTCTTCAGGCCTGCGCACTCACCCCTGCGCATTCATTTGTACCCCTTACCACACACCATCATGAATGGCGGATGTGTATCTGGCGCATGGCGCGCTGTGCCAAGGTTTATTCTTCGACAAAGATAATACTTTAAAAACAATGTAATACTCCACACCAAGATACCTATCACGCCGCGGTATCGTCTCATCATGCCCAGCTGGCTTTCCCTTCGTTTCTCACCGTCGGCAGGCAATAAGCGGTGCAACATCTCGGCCGCCACTCTGCAGGCGCCGAAAAATTTGTGTACCGTAAGGCCCTCCAGATAACGGGTAACGCCTTGAAACGCTGCTCGATTAAATACATTCACGTTTTGCGTAAGGATATTGAGTCCGATGCACAGTGCATCCCCCAAACTGGCGACGCACCAGATCGTCATGATTTCCATTGGCGGCGTTATCGGAGCAGGCCTGTTCGTCGGTTCGGCCAAGGCCATTGCGCTGGCTGGCCCGCTGGCACTGGTGTCTTACACCACAGCGGCATTGCTTATGCTGTGTGTCATGTGGGTGCTCGCCGAGCTGGCCACCGCCCGCCCCGATCTGGGGTCGTTTTCCGTCTATGCCGATACCACCATTGGTCGCTGGGCAGGCTTTTCGGTAGGCTGGCTGTACTGGTGGTACTACCTGCTGCTGATGGCCATCGAATCGCTGGCCGCGGGACATATTCTGCACGGCTGGCTTCCGTCAGTGCCGGTCTGGCTTGCCGCGGTAGCCGTCATTTTGGTGATGACCGGCTGCAACTGCCTGAGCGTGCGCGCCTTTGGCCGCGCCGAATACGGCCTGTCCTTCGTCAAGGTCATCTCCATTATCGCTTTTCTGATCGTCGGCTCATTGGCCGTACTGGGCATTTGGCCACCATCCGCACCAACAGGGCTTTCACTGCTCGTCGATTACGGTGGTTTCGCTCCCAACGGGCTGGCGGCAGGCATCAGTGCCTTTCTTATTGCACTGTTCAGTTTTCAAGGCTGTGAAATTGCCACCATTGCCGCAGCAGAATCCGATCACCCCGTGCGCAACGTCCGCGCCTCCATGCGCGCCGTGGTCTGGCGCATCACACTGTTCTATATCGGCTCGATTCTGCTGGTGCTCTGTCTGGTGCCATGGAGCAGCCCGCTACTGAGCGAGGGCGCCTATCAGGCTGCACTGAACGTGATCGGCATTCCTGGTTCTGCGGCCCTGATGGACGTCGTCATTTTCACAGCGGTCATTAGCTGCCTCAATTCGGCGCTCTATACGGCATCGCGAATGGCATGGTCGCTGTCGAAGCGTGGGGACGCGCCGCAGCAATGGCAGGTACTGTCTGCCCGCCATACACCGTGGAAGGCGATCGTCTCTACCGCGGCCGTAGCGCTGATCATCATCATGGCACACGTGATCTTCCCTTCCCGCTATATGGAGTTCCTGCTGAATTCCGGCGGTGCCGCCATCCTGCTGGTGTACTGTTCAATACTGACCTCGCAACTGATCGCTCGCCGAAGATGGTCGGTCTCGCCGCATGAACAGATTCGTGTGCCCGGCTATCCGTGGTTCAGTGCGATCGTGCTGCTACTGATGGCCTCCGTCTTCGGCATCATGGCGTTCATGCCCGAGCAGCGCAGCGTGCTGGGCACCACACTGGCACTCGCCGCGGTGCTGGTGCTGATTGGCCTCTACCGCCACTCGCCTAGGCCCTGAATACGCGATCTGCAGCCAACAACGAGCTATTGCCTCCATCGCAAAGACGCCGCCCGTGCTGACAGCACGCTGGGCGGCGTCTTTTCATACCACTTCACGCTTATCAATCAGCCTACAGTTTTTATTCGGCCCTACCCCGCCTTACATCATCAGATAAAAGAAGAACATTCCATATAAAAGGAATATATCAGCACCATATACGGATATCTAACATTGTTTCTCACTATATAAACACCGTCACTCTCACTAGGCTTTAGTTCAGTAGCTGCGCTCGCTATTGTTCCGTTAAAGTAAACTACCTGCAATTTTTTATCGCGGTGGAATAAAATGAACAGTCAATGGCAGATAGATCTATTTACATGCTTGAATCACGCCACGCGTCTTCAGGATGTACTGGACGCCACCCTCAAGATTGTAAAACCTATGGGCTTCGATTATGTCGGCTGGAAAGCGATGCTGCCCGTTCCAATGTCAAACCAGCGCATTCTGGCACTCAACACTGCCGAAGATGGAACAATCGAAAAGATAGGGAATGGCAGCTACGACTACACGCCAGTGCCCCGTCACTGTGCTCGCTCTACCGAACCCATTTCATGGCTAGGCACCCGCGAAGACTGGCTATTCGAGGCAGTACCCGACGTCATGGAAGATGTCTATGGCTGCGGTCGATTCGGAGGATGGGCACAGTCGCTGATAGAAAGTAAAAGAGCATACAACATGTTTTGGGTCGATACCTCATCACCAATATCACTATCAGATATAAAACATGTGAATGCAAAGATGGAGTGGGTCGCCACCTCTGTATTGATAAAAATGAATCAAATACGTCAAATATCGGATATAAGATTATCGGAGAGAGAAAAAGAGGTTCTGCGTTGGATGGGAGATGGAAAAACAGCATTCGAAGCAGGCAAGATACTTCATTTAAGTCAAAGCACTATCAACTTTCATCTTAGAAATGCCATGTTAAAACTGGATGCACCCAACAAGACATCCGCTATTGTCAAAGCAATCTATCTTAACCTTATTCACTAGATTATTCAGATACCGCGCTCTGTTACAGAGAACAGGCCATCTGCATCGAAAAGTCTATAAGGCTTCATCATCACGCAGACGGAGGGGGAATAGGTACTCGACAGAGAAAGCCCGCTAGGAGTATGGACAGAGGATTGAGTAAATGCGCAGCCATTGTTATAGTCGACTGGTCTAATTCAAGCCGTGCATTCGATACCATGAAAAATTCAGCGCAGGATGTCAGAAAACACATACTGGATACCGCTTACGGCATCATCGCCCAGAAGGGGTTTTCTGGAGTAGGCCTCAACGAAATCCTGACGAGCGCAGGCGTGCCGAAGGGATCGTTCTATTATTATTTCGGCACCAAGGAAGCGTTTGGGGAAGCGCTGCTGGAGGAGTATTTCGACACTTATCTGGCTCGCGTGGACGATATTCTAAGCGCACCGGGGAATACGGCCGCTGAGCGTTTGCTGCAGTATTTTGGCTACTGGGCCAGTTCACAGTCATCGCCCGACGCCACGGCAAAATGCCTAGCGGTCAAGCTGGGCGCTGAGGTCAGCGATATGTCGGAAGCCATGCGCCATGCTCTCCACAAAGGCACTCAACGGGTCATCCAGCGCATCACCATCGCTCTCCGTGAAGGCGAGGATGACGGTTCTCTGTCCCTCTCTTTTGCCCCTGAAAAGATGGCGGAGATGCTCTACCACCTATGGCTTGGCGCATGCATTCGCCAGAAGATCACGCGCGACAACGCTGCACTAGAAACAACCCTGTCCACGACTCGGCATCTGCTGAATCTAAACGCCTGAAAAAAATTTAACCGCCTTATATACGACTGGTCTAATTTAAACATATCGGCACGCGTTCAAGGCCGTAAACACATCGCCTAATGCATGCCGAGACGCACTGAACCATGGTGCGCACCAAAAGGAATCTACCAATGACGTCAGCCCTTTTCACACCCGCCAAGCTGGGCCGCCATACGCTCGCAAACCGTATCTTCCTGCCGCCCCTCACGCGCTGCCGCAGCAGTCAGCCGGGGGACATTCCCAACGATTTGATGGCAACCTACTACCGTCAGCGTGCTAGCGCAGGCTTCATGGTGACTGAAGGTACGGTCATTGAGCCGCGTGGACGCGGCTATGCATGGACACCGGGCATCTACACGCCGGAGCAGGTGAGTGGCTGGCGCAAAACAACCGACGCCGTACATGCGGCAGGTGGCGTAATCTTCTGCCAGCTGTGGCACGTCGGGCGCGTTTCTCATCCGGCCCTGCAGCCGAACGGTGAGGCTCCTGTCGCCCCTTCTGCACTACAGGCCAGGAGCGTTAAAGTCTTTATTCCGACAGGCGAAGGCACGGGTGAGCTGGTACAGCCGGGGCTGCCCCGGGCACTCAGCGTAGAGGAGATCAAGGAAATCGTTCATCTGTATGCCGCCGCCGCTCAGAATGCAATTGATGCCGGCTTCGACGGGGTAGAAATCCATAGTGCAAACGGCTATCTGCCCAACCAGTTTCTCTCCATGCATACCAATCAGCGTCAGGATGAATATGGTGGCTCGCTCAATAATCGCCTGCGGTTTCTGAAGGAGATTGTCGAGGCGGTAGCAGAGGCCATCGGTGCCGAGCGCGTCGGCGTCCGCTTCGCCCCGCTGTTCACAAGTACCGATGACACCAACCGTACCTATTTGGGGCTGGTCGAAGACAACCCTCACGAAACCTATCTGGCAGCAGTCAGTATGCTGGAGAATGCCGGTGTAGCGTATGTATCCATCGCCGAAGCCGACTGGGACGACGCACCAGAGATGCCGGAATCGTTCCGCCAAGCGGTGCGTTCGGCCTTCAGTGGCGCCATCCTGTACGCGGGAAAATACACAGCGGAAAAAGCACACAGGATCGTTGACGCAGGTCTAGGCGATTTCATCGGCTTCGGGCGTCCGTTCATTGCCAACCCCGATCTACCTGCACGTATTGCGCATGACTGGCCCTTGAACCCACTTGATGCGGCCACCATGTATGGCGGAACAGACAAAGGCTATACCGATTATCCGGTCTATCAGGCCCCTACTGCGAATGGTGCCTGACACTAAGCGCGGTTGACGGTAGACGTACACGGTAAGCCGCCAGAAGAAGAAAGCCCTGCGCTTCCTTCTTTTCATCTGCGCGGCGCGTTCCTATCGGCATAACGTGTCGGAGCGATGTTGCGATGCGGCCTTCGGCCGTTAGGGTACAGCGGTATCTTTCTCGATACGTCTTTTACTATCGGAAGGCCTAGAACAGCGAAGTGGCCCTGATCATCAGCTACGGTGCCACCGGTCAATACGGGGGCCACTTACCACCAATGGCATTCACCTGACCATCGTGAACCGCTATCATGGCGACCACTACGGCCAGATGGACGGCCGCCATGTCATTTCATCCTGCCTGCTTTTGACGAGGATACCTTTCTAGCCATGCTGCCCGATACGCTGACCTTTCATTCTGCTGGCCCTCTCGTCGATATCGGTGCCAACCTAACGCACGAAAGCTATGCGCGCGATCTGCCCGCAGTGCTGGAGCGTGCCGCCACTGCGGGTGTTTCGGCCATCGTGCTGACCGGAACGGATGAGGCCTCCATAGAGCAGAATATTGCCATCATGGAGCGCCACGCCAATGATGAATCGCTGCCCTTACTGCGCGCCACCGCAGGTATCCATCCTCACGATGCCGATCACTGGTCGCCTAATATAGAGCGTCTGCTGCGCGATGTACTGCGCCGCGACGATATCGCTGCGGTGGGCGAGTGCGGGCTGGACTATTTCCGCGACTACACACCGCGTGACCAGCAACGCCATGCCTTCGAGATGCAGCTTGCTCTGGCGGCCGAGTATGGGCTGCCGCTGTTCCTGCACGAGCGAGAGGCGGGACCGGACATGCTGGACATGCTAACTCACTGGCGCGATGACATCCGTCAGGCCGTGGTGCACTGCTTTACTGGCGACAGGAAGACACTCTATGGCTACCTCGACCTCGACCTTCATATCGGCATTACCGGCTGGGTCTGCGACGAGCGGCGCGGGCAACACCTGCACCCCTTGATCAAAGAAATTCCCGCACACCGCCTGATGATCGAGACCGATTGCCCGTATCTGTTACCACGTGACCTGCCCGCGTCTCCCAAGGCCCGTCGCCATGAACCGGCCCTGCTGCCGTGGATCAGCCGCACGCTGGCACGGTTAGTTGATGAGCCGGAAGACGCGCTGGCGCAGCGCACGACCGAAACAGCAACCGCCTTCTTTTCTCTTCCCGCACAGACACTACACTTGCCTGCACGCGCCCGAGCCTCACAGGAGCATTGACCATGAGCGATTCATTTCCGGCTTTTCTCTTCATCGAAACCGGCGACGACCATCTGCCGCTGGCCATCTGTTGGTCACTGCCCGACGGCCAGATCAAGCACACGCTGATTCAGCCACTGGAAAGCTGGGGCGGCGACCACACCGAACTGGGCGACTACGATATCGACACGCTGCACGCTTCGGGCGAGCGCCCGTTGGACGTACTGCGTGAGCTGGAAGCGGATCACAGCGGCGATACCGTCTATATCAACGGTCTCAATGACGATGAAGAGGCGCTGGAGCGGCTGTTTGATGAATACGGCATTGCGCCGTTCATAGCGCTGGAGCCACTGTCCTCACTCTACCCGGACTGCGATCAGGAAGAATGGAGCGAACGGCGTGGCGAACTGCTGCAGGAACAGGGCCTGACGCCAATGCAAGCCGACCATGAGATGCTGGTTATGCTGATGCTGCATCGCCGCCTGAATGGCGAAGAAGGCGACGAGTATGGCGTGGGCGGCGACTACAACGTTGATTACTGATCGGCGTGTGACAGCGTAGAGCGGATAACCGCGCGCCGCCTCGCGTCCAAGCGCATTTCATTATGAAAGACGGCAAGACCACTTCATCATGGCCTTGCCGTCTTTTTTTAGTGCTGGCACTTATGTTCAGTGGCCGGGAGCCTTAACTTTAGCCAGACCTCCTTCCCGGCATACCGCTGCGCTGACCTATGTGCTACTTACTGCACAGGTATTGCCAGCAGCGATTGGCGTATCAGTCGTCCCAACTGCTCGAACGTGTCTGGCGCAATGATGTCTACGTGGCGGCACGGCAACGGGTGCACGCACAGCTCACCGGCATAGGGAGCCCAGACCTCTCGTACGTTCCATCCCTCTGGCAGCGACTCCGTCGCGGCAAACAGTGTGACTGTGCCGTCGAAGCGATCGGTACGCGTGGTCGACAGCAACCGCACGGCATCGGCATAGTTCTGCCCGATATCATCGAACAGGGTGTCCTGCTGCCCGTTGTGCGGTGCCAGATCCGCAGCAATGGTCATAAAACGCTCACGTTCGCGCTCTATTTCGCGCAGCACCTCATCATCCAGCACACCGTCCCACTGTTGCGTTTCTGGCGGGTAGGTATCCAGTAGCCCTAAAAAGCGGACGTCTTCGCCCAGTGCCTGCAAACGCGCCGCGACCCCTTGTGCCAATGTTCCACCCAGCGAATACCCGATCAAGTAATAAGGGCCGTGCGGCTGTACCCGCTGTAGGGTGGCAAGGTGGCGATCGCAGGCCTCCGCCATATGTGCGCTGGTGGCAAGTACGCCCTCAGGCACGGGAGACTGCAGCCCGATCAGCCCCCAGCCGCTGTCCAGATAGCGCAACAGTGAACTGAACTGCCACGAAAAACCGGAAGCTGGATGGAAGCAGAACAGCGTTGCACCATCGGCGCTCGGGCGACGCAGCGTCAACGTTTCATCAAGGCCCGCGTGAGCTGCCGCATCCTCGTCGCCTAACACCTCGGCCAGCTGGGCCACCGTCGACGCTTCCATAATCAATCCAATCGAAATAGGCTGGTCGCTCCAGCGCCGCAGTTCGGCAATCACCTGCATCGCCAGCAACGAATGCCCACCGAGTGCGAAGAAATCGTCGTCGAGATGAATCGTGTCGATGCCCAAAAAACGACTAAACACTGCCGCCAAACGCTGTTCAAGCGCCGTCTGCGGCAGACGCTGGGGCGTATCATTTGCGACGGTGGGTACTGGCAGTTGCTTACGGTCCAGCTTGCCATTGGCGCTTAGCGGTAAGGCATCGATCACAACCAAGGTCACGGGCACCATATGCGCGGGCAGCTGCTGACGCAGCACCGCGTGAAGGGCAGCACGGTCAGGCCATTCATCCGGCTGTGCGGGCGTGATATAGCCCACCAGCTGGCGTTGATCCTGCTCGCCGCCACTCACCTGACCCAGCACCATGGCCGCCACCGCAGCCTGCCCAACGCTCGGTTGTGCCACAAGTACATGCTCGATTTCACCCAGTTCGATACGCTGCCCACGCAGCTTAAGCTGCCCATCGCGTCGCCCCAGATATTCGACCACGCCGTCATCGCGCCAGCGGGCGATATCCCCGGTGGCATACATCCGTTCTTCAACAGGATAACCAGTAGAAGATGTGCCCTCAGCCATGAACTGCTGCGCGGTCAGCTCTTCACGGTGCAGATAGCCATCGGCAAGCTGTACCCCCGACAGGAAGAGTTCACCAGCAACGCCGGGCGGTACGGGCTGTAGCCGCTCGTCCAGCAGCCGCAAGCGCGTGTTCCATACCGGCAGTCCGATCGGCACACTGCTGCCCACGACCTGTGCCAGCGATGCTCCAAAGGCGGGATAGTAAGTGACATCAATGGCCGCTTCCGTCGGCCCGTACAGATTGTGCAGAGGCACATGGGTATGCTGCTGCCAGCGTTGCGCCAACCCCGTCGGCAGCGCTTCACCGCTGCAGAACACTTGGGTCAACGATTGCCAGCGCTGATCGTCAGGGGCTGCCGCCAGCGTATCCATAAACGTCGCCAGCATCGACGGCACAAAATGCAGAGTGCCGACGTGATAGCGGTCAATCAGCGCCAGCAGTTGCTCGGGATCACGGTGTGCTTCGGGCGGTGCCATCACCAACGTTGCCCCAACCATCATCGGCCAGAAAAATTCCCAGACCGATACATCGAAGCCGCACGGCGTCTTCTGCAACACGACATCCCCTTCGCTCAAGGGATAGCGATCCTGCATCCACAGCAAGCGGTTGACGATAGCTCGATGCGAGACCACGACCCCTTTGGGTCGTCCCGTCGAACCTGAGGTATACAGAACATACGCGGCATCCTGAGGGGCCGGACCTTCCGGCAACGGTACGGGCGCGATCGTGGTCGTTGCCAGCAGCGCGTCATAGCAGAAGATCGGTGCCGTACCGTCGAAGCGCGCTCGGCAGTGATGATCAGTAATCAGTCGCCGTGGACGGGCATCGTCACACATCAGTTGCAGGCGGTCGTCAGGGTAGCCAAGATCCAGTGGTAGCCATGCGGCGCCTAACTCGACGACGGCCATCATCGCCAGTGTCAAACGCACGGAGCGCGGCAACGCCAGCGCTACGATATCGCCGCGCTGCACGCCCTGCTCGGCCAGCACAGCGGCAAGCGCCTCTACTTGCTGACGCGCCTGCCGGTAAGTCAGCGTGTGCGTGTCATCGCGCAGTGCGATGGCCTCTGGCGTACGCAGTGCCTGCTCACGCAGACAGGCAGGCAGAGTCGTGTATGGAACAGGGTGATCCGTGGCGTTAACGTTTGCCAGCAGGGCATGTTCTTCCGGTAGCAACATGTCCAGGTCGCCCAGTGCACGCATCGGTGAGTCCATGACCTGATCGAAAAGTGGCGCAATACGGGCGGCGTGACGCGCCAGTGAGGCGGACGAATAACGCTGGGCATTGGCCTGTAAGGTCAGCGACAGTGCCCCGCCTTCCCTTACGTGTAGCACCAGTTCAAGATCGCGTACCGGGCCGGTCACCCATTCGTGTGTCTGGTCGTCCCAGCCGGACAAACGCAGCCGATGATCGAACATTTTGACGTTGAAAACGATCCCATGTGGTGCCGCCGTCAGCTGACGTGCATCACGCTGAATCTGTTCGGCGTCGTAGCGTTGATGGCGCTTTATCGACCGCACCGTGCGTGCCAAACGCTGAGCGTTCTCCACCAATGCCTCATCCAGGTTCAGTTCGACACCCAGCGGCAGTACGTTGACCACTGGCCCAGTGGCCGTCAGCGCGGCAGACCCTAAGCGGCGCATAAAAACCATGCCGGCAGCATAGCACGACTGTCCACTTAGGCGGGCCACCCACAACGCCAGCAGAGTTAGCGCCATATCGACGCCCGTCACCTGCCCCGCTTCGCCAAGCTGCTCCAGACACGCCAATGCGCCATCCGGCAGCGCGATGTCATGGCGCACGATCTTCGTCGTCAACCGCGCCGTATCCAGCGCCTGCTCCGACAGCGTCACTGGCGCAGGCAAAGCCGCCAGCTGCTGTTGCCAGAAATCAGCGTCCTTCTGCGCGCGCGCAGAAGCATGGTACTGATGATATTCATCAACGACCGCTGCGAATGGCGTGAAAGGCGCATCACCGAGCGGCTGATCCGCACAGCTACGGCGATAAACCTCGCCGATACGGCGAGCAATAGCGGCAAAGGAAAACCCATCGACGGCCAGATGATGATAGCGCTGATACCACAGCCAACGCTCGGGGGTCCCCGCGACCTTAATCAGCAGATGACGATAGAGCGGCCGCCCTTCACTGATGCGAAGGTCCTGCTGCAAATCGTCTTGCATCAGCTGAAGCGCATGCTCGTCGGCATGATCGTCATGACTGAGATCAAACACCATGGGGGCCGCCATATCATCGGCATGGCGCATATCCGGCCACTGCTGCCATGGCACACCATCGGTATCGCCATAGTGCGCATTGAGGGTATCCACCTCGGTCATCACCTGACGGATGGCCTGCACGAAGACTTCAGCGTTCAGCGTGGCGTCGGCCTGCGCTCGAAGCTCGGTGGAATGGGCCACGACGAAGACATTGGTATCTAAGGCTGTCTGCTCAGCGACCCAAATCCCTGGCTGCGCAGCAACCAATGGCAAAGTGATGGTGGTGGACACGAACGTTCACTCCCTTGAACCGAAAATAGGAAAAGGCCTTCCCGTATGAAAAGCCAAAAACAACAGAATGGGCCGCAAGATATGCCGGAGGCGCACCTCACAAGAAAACATCACGCCAGAGGAGGATGAGGCAGCTCCCGCCACAACCAACGCAGGCCACTGAGAAGACCATCGCGCCACCACAGCGCATCGTGACCGCCTTCGCGCACGCGGTAGTGCACATGATGGCGCTGGTGTTCGAGCACATTGAGCAGCTGCTCATGAACGTGGTGAATCAGGTGCTCCTGCCGCCCCGCTTCCAGATAGAGTTCCAGTCGACCGTTCTGACCTAGCCCTTCCTCCATTTGGTGCAGCAGCCAGCAGGCATCGTCCGGCAACGTATCAAGCAGCATCAGCTCGCGACGCGGCCACCAGAACGATCCCGACTGCGCCAGCACCTTGCCGAAGCGTTCGGGCCAATGCAGCCCGGCATACAACGCAGAAAGGCCGCCAAAACTCTGCCCGGCCACCAGCGCACTGCCCGGCGTGTCATCGAAACGCGCCCAGTGTTGGGCCTGCGGCAGTAGCTCTGCCTCCACTGCCTGCCAGAACAGAGGATTGCAGGTCAGCTCGCGGCGACGCGTGGCGTTATCGACACTGTCGATAAAGAGATAGGTTGCTTCGGGAAGCTGACCAGCACGGGTCATTTCGATCAGTGCCCCAGGTAAGGGCATCTGCTGTGTCCAGAACCCCCCGTCCAAAAAGACCGCTAGCGGCCGCTTGGATGGACAGCGGCGCCCCGTCGTCATCACCCACACCGAGCGCTCGTTTTCCAGCAACGTACTGTTCCAGCGATGCGCCTGCCACCACGTCGCGGCACGTTCAGGATCGGGAAGAGACTCGCCCTGATCCCAGCGCAGCCATGAATCAGCGATGGTCGCTCTGGGCATATGCAGCGCCGACGTGGCGTGCCCTCGTCCACTGATCCAACGCCGCCCAGCGTTGAGCGGGTCGTCCTTGCCATGCGGCAGCGCACTGCGCCACCACGCCCGCAACGCATGCCACTGCTGGATGCGCGCCTCTGGGGCGGCCGCGCCATCCACACCTTGTGCCTGCATCAGCCCCTGATCGCCGTCATCAGGAATGAAGCAGTAGCTGCCGCACCAGCGGGCATCAAGCAGCACGGTGTAATGCCACACATCCGTGCCGGGCAGGCGGATCAGAGATATCGGAGGCTGCATAGCATGGTGGTCAGTCAAACAGTTGATGCACAACCAGACATGGCGGCACGACGAATGCCGTTCATTGCCCTCGGGATCGCGCCAAACGAAGGTCACTCGGCACCGATGTGGGGTCTGGTAGTCAATCAGCGGCGTGCCCCGCTCCTTGAGGCGCTGCCACCAGTCGTCATTGCCGACGTTGCTTCGCGCTAGCCAAGGGTGCAGCACGTCCTGTGCTACCTGCGTCTGAAGAGACTGATCGGGTAAGGTCATCTGGCACTACTCTGGACGGGGGCAAGAAAGTTCCGAATCACAATAACAAATCTTATTGATAATAATTCGCGTTTACAATACTGTGACGAAGGATTGCACTGCATGATGATTGATTCCCAACGATAACTTTACTGGAGGAAGGCCAATGAAGCGGCCGCTGCACCCATCGTTCGCCCTATTCGGTCTGACGCTAGGCAGTATGTCACTGTATGTCCATGCGGCAGACGATACGAGCTCGGATGTAACGACCTCCGATACGATCGAAGTCACGGCGCCCGCGATACAAAGTCTGCAGGCACTCGGCGTATCCACCATTGGCAGTGAAGATATCGAGAAGCACCCTCCCGCACGCGATGTGTCCGAGCTGGTGCGAACCATGCCCGGGGTCAACCTGATCGGCAACTCAACCAGCGGTCAGCGCGGCAACAATCGCCAGATCGACCTACGCGGCATGGGGCCGGAGAACACCCTGATCCTCGTCGATGGACTGCCCGTATCCAGCCGCGGCTCGGTGCGCTATGGCTGGCGCGGCGAACGCGATAGTCGCGGCGACAGCAACTGGGTGCCGCCTGAAATGATTGATCACATCGACGTGATCCGTGGTCCGGCCGCGGCCCGCTACGGCAACGGCGCTGCAGGCGGGGTGGTCAACATCATCACCAAGAAGAACAAGGACAAGCAGTGGCACGGCACGCTGGGCGGCTACATGAACGCTCCTCAGCACAGCAGTGAGGGCGCAACAAAGCGCACCAACTTCAGCCTATCTGGGCCACTGGCACAGGACGTCGATTTCCGCCTGTTCGGCAACTACAGCAAAACCGATGCGGACGACTGGGACATTAACGCCGGTCACCAGTCGCAGCGTACAGGCACCTACGCCAGCACACTGCCCGCCGGACGCGAAGGGGTCATTGACAAGGATGTCAACGCCGCCGTCGACTGGCACTTTACTCCCCAGCAGACACTGAGCTTTGAAGCAGGCTTCGGGCGTCAGGGCAACCTGTACGCAGGCGACACCCAGAACACCAATACCAGTGCGCTAGTGCGTTCGATGTACGGTAAAGAAACCAACGTGCTGTACCGCGAGACCTTCGCTCTGCGCCATACGGGCCAGTGGGACGATGGCGTAGGCACCCAGAACTACCTGCAATATGAGCGCACGCGTAACACGCGTATGAATGAAGGACTAGCGGGCGGCACCGAAGGGATCTTCTCTGACGGCAACTTCTCAACGTCGCGCCTCAACAGCCTGACCGCCCACAGCGAAGTCACGCTGCCATTCTCGTTCATCCGCCCGCAGAGCGCGACATTCGGTGCGGAATGGACACACCAGAGTCTGTATGACGGATCATCGACATCACAAAGCACCGCCACCGGCGGTACCATCAGCGGCATTTCATCCACCGGCCGTGATCCTAAAACCGATGCCGACCTGTTCTCACTGTTCACCGAAGACAATATTGCACTGACCTCTTCCACCCGTCTGACACCGGGACTGCGCTTCGATCATCATTCCACCGCCGGCACTACCTTCGGCCCATCACTCAACCTGTCGCAGGATATGGGTGATGACTTCACCTTGAAGATGGGCATTGCCAAGGCCTACAAGGCTCCCAACCTGTACCAGACCAACCCCAGCTATCTGCTCTACAGCAACGGCCAGGGCTGCTATACCGGAACGCCGTGTTACCTGCTGGGCAACGAAGACCTCAAACCCGAAACCAGTATCAACAAGGAGCTGGGGGTTGAGTTCCACCGTGGCAACGTACTGGCCAACCTGACCTACTTCCGCAACGACTACCACAACAAGATCGAAGCCGGCACTACGCCGATCGGCACCACAACCAATGGCAAAACCAATCTCTATCAGTGGGAAAACGTGCCGCGTGCGGTCATTCAAGGGATCGAAGGCTCCGTCAATCTGCCGATCACCGACACCATCACTTGGAACAACAACCTGACCTGGATGCTGGAAAACCGCAACAAGTCCACCAACGACTACCTGTCCGTCATTCCCGAGTACACCCTCAACTCAACGCTGAGTTGGCAGGCCACCGACGACTTTTCCATGCAGTCCACCGTAACGTGGTATGGCGTCCAGAAACCTAAAAAATACAACTACAAGGGCGAAGCCACCAGCGGAAGCGAGCGCCAGACCGTCAGCCCATACGCCCTGCTCGGCATGAGCGGTACCTACAAGGTCAATTCGCACCTGTCGGTGACAACCGGCATCGACAACGTGCTTGATAAGCGCCACTTCCGTGAAGGCAACGCGCAAACGACAGGCAATGCCAACACCAACTCGTACATGTACGGTGCTGGGGCCGCCACTTACAACGACCCAGGCCGTACCGTATACGTCAGCTTGCAGAGTTCGTTCTAACGCTGTTTCTCTGCCGGCGGGCCTACCCGTCGGCAGAACTTGGACGCTTTTTTGTTTGTCCATGAACGACAAGGCGCCGTACTGAATTCTCCTGAGCCACTTGACCCAGAGGAAATGGAAGATGAACGCACTGAACTCACGACTGGCACGCCGCATTGGTGTGCTCTCACTGGTCACCGGGCTGGCACTACCGCTCGCGCATGCTGACACCCCTCCGGTAACGCCTGCTGCAGTCCAGACGACCGCCACTGACGGCCGCATCACACAGAACGTCCTGACCAAAGGGGTCTATCAGGTCGAGTACAGCGCCAAGCGCCACATGCTGTATGCCGCCGTTGCGGGCGACCGTACCGATACCAACGATCATGGCAGTCTGCTGGTGATCGACCCCGCTACATTGAAGATCAGTGCGCGGATAGCAACCGAAGTGCGCCCCTTTGGGCTGGCACTCGACGATACGCTTGGTCGCCTCTACACCAGCGATACGCTGGATGCCTCTATCAGCATGTTCGACCTTCAGCATAACGGCCGCCTAATGAAGTCCGTGCGCCTGTCCGAGAAGAGCGATACCGACGGCAAGTATCCGTACCGCCCGCGTGAGATACGCCTTGATGCAGCACACCACCGCTTGTACATCAGCGCTCTTGCCGAGCAGGGCCGCATCTATGTACTGGACAGCCGCACGCTCGAAACGCTAAACGTGTTCGATAACGTCGGCAAGAAACCCACCGGGCTGGCCATTGATACCGCCAAGCAGCGCCTATTCCTCTCCAACGGTGACGGTGATGTGCAGGTGCTGTCAATGCAAGATGGCCGTCTGCTCGGCCACCTCAATGTAGGTACCCTGCCACTCAACTTGCTCTACGACGGCGCCACACAGCACCTGTATGCAACCGATTACAAAGGACAGGCCATCGTCAGCGTTGACGTCAAAGACAGCACCCAGCCGCGCCTTGAACAGCGCATCGCCACGGAAAAAGGCCCCGTCGCCCTGCTGGCCGTACCGCAGCGTCACGCCATTGCCGTCACAGAGCACGATGCCGGTAACGTGGCACTGTTTGATACCCGCAATGGTCAGCTGATCAAGCGTTTCGCCCTAGGCAACCAGCCCAACAGCTTGACTGCCGTTTCCGGCAAACCGACGCTCTTCGTCAGTGTCAAGCAGCCGCGCGCCAAAGACCTGTCCACTCCGGGGCCGGACAGCATCGTGCGTATTGATGTATCGAAATAGAGCGGTATGACCGCCTAGCGAAAAGAAAGGAGAAATGCCCTGCCACACGAGAGCATTCGTGCAGCAGGTCAGCGTGGAGGAATGGTAACGACCTTGCCGCAGCACCATTCCCAACTGATGTTGGCTGCTTCTCGGGCACCTCGCACCGGAAGCAGCTTTTTTTATGGGCTGATAAAGGCCGCCAGATAGCAGAGGGGAACGCCCCCCTGTATACGCTGGACATAAGCATAGTGACGCATGAACTTGAAGCCAATCTTATGCCGCTATAGGCTTGGTGCCCACTGTCCATAACAGGATGCTGCACTGCGGATGTGGCAACCGAACGCTACCGTGCGCGCTACCGTCCCTTCGTCCTATTACCGGGAAGATCATTCCTATGCCCCAGCCTGCCTCTCGACGACTTTCCCCCCCCTTGTCCTTTGCCTTCGCATGCCTGCTTACAGGCGTAGTGGCGGGTATCGGCGGACTTATCCTGTCGTCACTGTTGCATATCATTCAACACCTAGCGTATGGCTATAGCACCGACCAGATTCTTGGCCACGTCAGCTTTCTGGAAGGCGCCACCCAAGCACCGTGGTGGCGACGCCTTCTTGCACTCTGCGTGTGTGCACTGGTCGCGGGGCTAGGCTGGTGGTATTTATGGCAACGGATGCGACCGCTGGTCGGCATCAACCAGGCAGTACGAGAAGGAGCACCGCCCATGCCGACCGGATCGACGCTATGGCACGTGCTGCTGCAAATCGTAACGGTAGGGCTGGGGTCACCGCTAGGGCGTGAAGTGGCTCCCCGCGAACTAGGGGCATTAGGGGCTGGTCACATTGCACGACGCTTAGGGCTGGCGAGCGAAGACGTCGCGCTCTTGATTGCTTGTGGTACGGGTGCAGGGTTGGCCGCGGTATACAACGTTCCGCTGGCAGGTGCTCTGTTCTCTCTGGAAGTGCTACTGGGACGCTTCCGTTGGCGCATGGTGATACCCGCGTTGACCACATCGGCATTGGCCGCTTGGATTGCAGCACAGGGGTTGGGCAACGCACCACAGTACCACCTGCACATGAGCGCCGGGGCCTCCCCCCAACTGATGATCTGGGCCATTGCAGCAGGCCCACTACTGGGCCTCGGCGCCTACGCATTTTCACGCATTACAGAACAGGCCCGTGTCAGCGCCCCACGCGACCATCGCTTGTTCTTCTACTGCCTGATCAACTTCCCGCTGATCGGGCTGATGGGCATTGCAGCACCGTCGATCCTCGGCAACGGCAAACCCATCGTACAGAGCTGCATTGACGGCACGTTTACCTTACCGGTACTGCTGATGGTGCTGGTATTCAAGCTCATTGCGGTCTGGGGCAGCCTCAAATCAGGCGCGCATGGCGGACTGCTGACCCCTGGACTTGCGATGGGTGCGATTATCGGCACGCTGGCGGGCATGCTATGGAACAGCCTACTGCCAGGCATGCCCATGGAAGCGTTCGTTCTCGTTGCAGCACCCGCATTTCTGGCCGCGTCGATGCGCATGCCCATGACCGCACTGGCACTGGGGCTAGAGCTCACCCGCGTTGACCACTCATGGCTGTCACCGATGGTGCTGGCGACCGCCGGCGCTCTGGCCACCGCCCATCTGTGCCGTCAGCGCTGGAGCCGCTAGCCTCTAATAGCAATAGCCATCAGCCAAAAATGAAGCGGGCATGCCGTATGGCATGCCCGCTTCACATCGACAGAAAACCGCGCGTTACTCATTATTTCTTAGGAGGCAGCGTGTCCCATAGATGTTCGATCGCCCCGGCTAGCGCCTGCCGTGCCGCGCTGGATTTCGTTTTCGTGTAGGTATGCAATAACCGTACACAGTCTTCCGCGGCTTCGCTTCCTTCGTCCGTACCCTCTTCGTAGCTCTCTCGCGCTTCCTCAAGCCACTTGATCAACGCATGGACGGCGCGTCCTGAATCGGCTTCCGTGGTGTGGTACAGCGCTTTCAGATGCTCACGTACAGACATGATCAGCCTCTTGATGCGGATGGGTGATAATTCATCACAGCACTTCTCTACCGAGAGCGCAACACTCTACGCGCCCGTTACGCCTATCATCCACCTGAACATGTGGCACACGACACCCCCTGCAGTGCAGTCGATTCAACGCTATTTACCTAGCCCGTAAGCGGTGCGCGGGGCAGATAAATACCGACACCAAGTCGACGGGGCACATGCTGGGAGAAACACGCCGCCAATACGGCGGTCGCTTTGCATACACCCCGCATTGCGGCCATTTTTCCGTTCAGCATGCGACAAACACCCTCTATCCAAGCGCGAAACCACAACGCTACTCTGATCTTTCCAGGCTTACCGCCGACTCAGGATGTCTTCTCATGACACATGCGCTGTACATTACCTATCGCCCTTCTTCACACCAGCGTGGCGCCACCTCACACGACATGACCGTACTTGCCGATCAGATCAACCGTGTGGAAGGACTGGTTTCGAAGGTATGGATCCAAAATGAGGAAGACGAACTCAGAGGCGGCTTCTACTTCTTCGATACCGCCGAGCATGCCGAAGCATGGAAGGAAAGACTGATTCAGGAACGCACAGCCGAAGGGGCAACCCAACTGAACTACCAACTGTTCAACGTTGTTGATGATTTCACCGCCAAGACATGGCATCAACCTGCCGCATGGCAACAGGCCTGAGCCACCCGTGCATAGACCATCGTCCCATTACGCCACGGTATAGGAAGAAAGAGCAGGGAGAAGTGAATCCGCTGAGCCCTTCCCATCACAGGCCACCAGCGACAGAAAATCAGGACGCCCTCTCCGATCAAGAGGGCCAGCAATAGCGCCACACCGTCAGGTAGCAATCTCCGCCAATAACGAATCAAGGGCCAACGATACCGTTACAGCAACCTACAGCATGCCCATCACTCTATCGCTATACCCATCGCCCTGTCGCTTATGGGCAGAGTCTCATCACTCGTCGTCACTATCATCCATATCATTGCAGTGCAGCCGATAGCCCACGTTGTTGGGCCGATCTCCCTGTTCAGGCGCGATAGGCACCATACGGCATTTATGCTCCGTATCGTGCGTGCCGCGAGGGCTGGGCATATGATCTGCCGAGCGTGAAGCGTGTTCTTCTTCACCGCGAGCACGAGGATGGCTTGCAGCAGATGATGGATGAGGAGCGAGCGAAGAGTAATGCGAAGAAGAGGAGGAATGCTCGAATGCCTCAGCGGGTATACATACGGCCCCCATCAACAGTGCAACCGTGGTACAAGAGAGCCCGTTCCTAAATGTCATGACGCTGCCTTTTCTATTTTAAGTAGATGCTGCAAACCGTTATTCTGCCGCTGCTGATATACGCACAGAGCGAATACAACGCTGCCGCGCCGACATGGCGACCCTCCAGTTCGGCGACATCCATTTCATTGGGTCACACCTTCAAGCGTTCTCAACCTCGGCTAGGTCACTGATTCTAGCACTTTTTTAACCGATGATAACGAACCTTATCGTTGTATGAACCTCTTTCCATGCCATATTTTAAGATAGGATCATCAATTTGATTGAGCTGCGAGGACAGCCATCACGCTTGCATCATCCTCCCGCGTTCTTTCATAAAGCAGATGAAAAGAATTATGGTGTTTGCCTTGGCAACCTCTCTTTTCGTGCAGGACTGCGCTGACTCTCTTTTCGTGCAGGACTGCGCTGACAAACCTTCTGATAGCGATATAATGAGTGTCACGGATGAAGTAACCACCTTGATCCCTACCTGCGGCCCTTCCTCCAAATCAACCTTGCCGCACGAGATTCCAATAAGGGATATTGCCACTGGCGGCGGGAATACCGTCTTACCGAGCGGTACTACGCTAAGAGACTGTTTCATAACCTGAGCGATTACTTTTACCCTTTCTAAAACAGACGGTTTCTAGCGCAATTTTGTGGTTTGACGTCCCGTCAATGATATGGGTATTGGGTTATGAAACATGCTCTAAGCATCACGCGACATCTCCGTGGTTATCATGGCTGTTCGAGCATACCCATAACCCAACAGCCCCGGTTATAGGAACCGAGGCTGGATATCACAACGCCAGGTGGTATGCAGCTGCGCCGCCGTTACCATGCTTTGGGTATTGAGACATTGCTAGACACGTTAAAGTAAGGATCAATGACGAACTCATCTTTATCCTTTACTTTTCCAATAAGCACAGTGCGAGTAAAAGGCACCTCGGACAAGGCCTGCTTGGACGTGAGAGCAATTTTCTTCAATGCATCGGACTTGGCCCAGTCAGCCATAGGCTTCTGCTTGATGACCGCATCGACACGCCATACATCACTGATACTGGCGGGTGGCGTTGCTGTGGTATCGCGGGTAATAGACGCAATACTGACCACTTCATAACCCTCAGAAAAGCAGAGCGCCTTGTTTTCCGGCACGTATACCGCCTTTCCAGCATCGGTTAGCGCGTAATCCCGCCCTTCATGGGTCAAAATGCCGGCATCCACGAACGGCTGCAGATTGCTGGCATTACCCGGTGCAATGCCCGAGCCGAAACTACTGTCATCCAGCTGAATAGGAAAGTTATTGAACAAGACAGAGGTAAAGCAAGAGTGCTGGGGAAGCTTGTGCTGTATGGCCTGCTTTATATCGCTATCAGAAGGTTTGTCAGAGCAGCCCTGCACGAAAAGAGAGGTTGCCAAGGCAAATATCATAATTCTTTTCATCTGCTTTTACCTTTATTGAAACATCCCGGACACGATATACCACTGGACGTCAGCTTAGCCCAATTTTAACGAGCAATCGAGTTATCCTTCTCTTCCCATTTATCAGCGACATAAGACCATAGTCTAGAAAAATGGAAGTTCTTAAACTCAATGTAGCGCTCATATAAATAATACTCAAAATATTTCGCAACGTTACTTAACGAAAGAATAAACAACAGGGTAAAATCTTATCATTGACCAAGATGCTTGTTCATAAGCGTAACCGTTTAAGCAGTACCAATATCGACGGAGATTTACCTACTGGCCTATAGGGAATATAACGGCAATGGGCCTGCCACAATGGCATTGCACACACGACACCAATGCATTTCGCCTCGCTCAGCCTTTCTGCCCTTCTAACCTTGTGCCCTTCTAAAGAGGCGCGGCTTGTCAGGCACACCCCCTTCATGCTGCATGAGCAAAGTTATTCCTGTCGATACTGCCCTTTTATTCAAGGAAACAATACATCGCATTGTGACGTGGGTAAGGTCGGAAGATATTCTGAGCGGTGACTATTAGCACCGCGCAACGTTTCCAAAAGGCACCGCGTTCGGCGCAAGCAAATGCTTTTCTCGTGGCTATAGTAGATTATGACCATTGCAGGCATATATCGGCATGCCACCATACTTGATGGCAAGGACGATAATAGATTAGCCCTGCCCTTCCCCCTTATAAGGGCCGTCCAGATATTGTCTTAAGGAACTGTTTAGTAACCTGAGTGATTGTTTTTCCCTCTCTAAAACAGACAGTTTCTACCGCAATTTTGTGGTTTTAAATCCCTTCAATGATATGGGTATTGGGGTTATGAAATATGCTCTAAAAAATGGCCTTATTCATCGAAGACGCTGACTCTGCATGGAACCTGCCGTATTCAGTAACAGCGCTTGGTGGCAATGCCGTACGCTACATGGCCGTGCATATCCGCGACCGTGATGGCCGCATACCGCAGGAGGCCAATGCGCCACAGTACGTCTCATCCGAGGCCATCATTAACGCCCCAAGCACAATCGAAGAAGAGTCGGACAGGTAATGAGTAGGGGTGTATGGCCATACGGCCAAGGCAAATCACGCCTGCCGATGCCAGCGACGCCCTTTTTCGGAAGTAGGAAGATGATGAACATGGAAAGCATCGTAGTGAGGTGTTGCCATAACGACAGGCGCCGCGGGGCGATCGCGCATCCAGCGAATTGATCGACCGGGGTACTTACGCGCAAGGCTCGCCAGCGTCTCGTGGTCGTGGATGTAAATACGTCTACGCATGACAACTCTCCTCTCAGATAGGCATGCTGCAGGTTGAGCGGCCATTTACGGCCACATACTGTATGCATGCACAGTATTCTACTACACACTTCCCACGATCGGAAACTGTTCCTCGCTGTCATTTTTGCGCTTACATGACCACCATGAGCACAGGAAAACCAATCCTGTCGGGATAACAAAGAGATAGCGGTAAGTGTAAAAATTGCCGCACCCTCACCTTGAGATGGCTCAACGAATTCCAGCAACAAAAAAGCCGATCCACTAGGAATCGGCTTACTGATTGCGCGCGTCAAAAAAGCAGCGGATGGCATTTTGACAAGGGCGGATGAAGGTACAGCACCACCGACCCACAGCGCGTCATGGTGACGTCATCCACCGACGCGCTTGATGTGCCTTCTATCTATTGCCCACGTTCTATTCTGTCTTTGTAGACCCCGCCTTATTTGGCACTCGCATTGCGCTCCACCTGCTGGGTGAAGTAATCGTCGGGGGCCTGCAACGCCTCGTTTTGCTGTGCGGTCATACGCGACAGCACATCACTCAGCGGGCACAGCACACCCACTTCGGTATCTTCGCATCCCGCAAAACGCCACTCGCTCACCAAGAGGGGGTCTGCATCACTTAGCGGCGCCAGCTGGCGCCATTGATCCAGCGAACGTGCCTGGAAAGAGACGCGTACCATTTCACGGTCGCGCGGGCGATCATGGTAGCGTTCAAATACCAGCGCCCCTGCGGGAGGGATGTCGTTGCGCGGATAGCCCGGCAGCTGCCAGCCGAATCCCATCATGGTGCGCAGTTGACTGATATTGGTGTCATGGCCGAAGAAAAGCACCAACGGACGCCCAAGGGGGTCGCTTTCGGTAACGTGCGCGGTCTGAAGTGCATGGGTGAGCAGCCCCATCAGGGCAGATCCACCGTGACGTGCCACCTCTGGCAGATCGTTGCCTAGCGCATAGCGCAGTGTCTGCAGGCCCATCAGTGCCGTAACATCATGGGCATTCCGCACGTTTCCAAAAGCAACCTGATCCAGCGGTAACCCTTCGCTGTACTGCAATCGAATCGTTTCAGCCATGTTGCCCGCATACTTAAGCGGCCCTTCAAAGCGGACCTTGTTGCCTTTCGCCTGCGCCCCCCATGGCTGATCCAAGAACTGGCAAGCCTCCGGTTGGCAAACCGCTTTCCGCAAGCGTTCCACGTCATCGCGGTGGCGCTCGGCAAGTGCGTCCAGTGAACCTCCGGCAACTTGGTGCAGCTCCACGGCCACCTTTGCCTCATCCAGCGGCATGCCAACCGCCTTCTGCCCTTTCATAACAGGGTCTTTAGGACGCGAGGAATGATAGGTGTGGAAGCCACAACCGGGGAACATAGCATCCACCGCGGCCTCTCCCGTGTTGCGGGCACGGGCGGTCGGGCTAGACCACGCTAGCACCTGACGTTCAGGACAACCGTCTTCCAAAGGCAAACCCGCCTTCCGCCATTGATCCAACATCCACTTCATCTGGCTAGCGACCCCTTCGGCACCATGTGCGGTTAGCTCACCGTCATGCACTGTGCTGCTCGGCCACGCATGCCCCGTCTCGCGGGCCAGCATCTCAGAATCGGTCTGCATGCGTACGCCATGCCGCATCACCACCACCACCTGCTCAAGCTGATAATCAGACGGCTTGGCGCGCGCAGTGTGATCGCCGCATCCTGCCAGCCCGATCACCGCCAGCAGGCCGGAAATCATCCATTTTGTTGTCATTGCTGCAGTCTCTTTCATTCATCATGAAGCGTGCTCGGGTTGGGCAAAGTCTCCCAACGTCTAATGGGTCTATCATGGCAATCATGGCAGAAATGCGATAGTACTCGCGTTATCCTTCACATATCTTTCACGCACGTTTTTGGTCTTGATTCGAAACACCGCCGCAGGCATGCGATAATCATCGCATTGCTGGACACTCTGCCTCTTCCCCACACTGAGGCAAGTCCTTATAGTGTGCCCCTTGATCCGATATCCAGGCGTCCCTGATGTTCTCAAACAATCCTCTTCTTGCTCAGCTCAAGCAAAAGCTTCACGCTGACACTCCGCGCGCCACTGGCGTCGTCAAAGCAACCGACAAGGGCTTTGGCTTTCTCGAAACCGACGACGGGCAGTCCTATTTCCTGCCACCGCCCATGATGAAACGGGTGATGCATGGTGACCGCATCGACGCCGTCATTCACGAAGAAAACGAAAAGAAGAGTGCCGAACCGGAAAAACTGATCGAACCGTTCCTAGAGCGCTTCATCGGTCGTATCCGCAAGCGTGAGGGACGTCTGTCCGTCATACCGGATCATCCGTCCATTTCTCTGGCCATCACGTCGCGCGTTAAGCGCGATCTTGACGAAGCGGCCCTGCAGGAAGGGGATTGGGTTGTTGCGCATATGGTGCGTCACCCGATGAACCCCAACGACCGCAGCTTCTTCGCTCAGGTCGACGAGCTGATCGCGGCAAACGATCAGCCTAATGCCCCTTGGCGCGTCACGCTGGCCCGCCATGCACTCGAATACGCGTCTCCGGAAGGTCCTGCCGAATGGACGCTACGCGAAGAAGGCCTTGAGCGTCGCGACATCACTGCCATGCCGTTCTTCACCATCGACAGTCGTTCCACGAAGGATATGGACGATGCCCTGAGCATCCGTGCCCACGAAGACGGCGGCTGGGTACTGAGCGTCGCGATCGCTGATCCGACGGCCTATGTCGATGAAGGCGATGCGATTGATCGTGAAGCACGTCAGCGTGCCTTCACCGTCTATCTGCCGGGCCAGAACGTCACCATGCTGCCGGAAAGTCTGGCCGACAATCTGTGCTCGCTGCGCGAAGAAGAAGACCGTCCGGCGCTGGGCTGTGACATCCACGTTGCCGCCGATGGCAGCTTGGTCAGTCATGACTTTTACGCCGCAACGGTACGCTCTCACGCCCAGCTGGCCTACGAAGACGTCTCTGACTGGCTGGAAGGCAAAGGCGAGTGGACTCCGTCATTCGAACGCGGTGAAGAACAGCTGCGTGCCCTTGCCGCGCTGACCGAAGCCCGTACGGCATGGCGTCAACAGCACGCCGTCGTCTTCAAGGACCGTCCCGACTATGTCTTCGATCTGGATGAAGCAGGTAACGTCCTCGACATCCGCGCCGAGCACCGCCGTATCGCCCAGCGCATGATCGAAGAATCGATGATTCTGGCCAACGTCTGCTGCGCGGAAACCCTGTGTGAAAAGATCGGCCACGGTATCTTCAACGCTCATCAGGGCTTTGCCGAAGAGAAGATTGATCAAGCACTAGCGTTCCTCGCCGAACAGGAAATCGACGTTGCACGCGAACAGCTCACCGATATCGAAGCCTATCGCCAGTTCCGCCATGCGATGGACGCTCGCGAGGATGCTTGGCTGGACGCCCGCCTGCGCCGCTTCCAGGGCTATACTGCCATGAGCGCTACACCGGCACCGCACTTCGGTATGGGCCTTGAACGCTACGCGACGTGGACCTCTCCGATCCGTAAGTACGGCGATATGATCAACCATCGCCTGCTCAAGGCCATTCTGCTCGGCACTCAAGCTAATGGCGCCGCGTCTGAAGAAGCAACGCAGCATCTGGCCGAACGTCGTCGCCTCAACCGCATGGCCGAGCGCGACGTTAAGGACTGGCTGTACGTTCGCTATCTGGCCGCCACCATTGCCAGCGAACAAGTCTTCGAAGGCGAGCTGGTCGACATCCGTCGCGGAGGCCTGCGTGTTCGTCTCGAAGCCAACGGTGCTTCCGTGTTTGTTCCAGCGTCCACGCTGGTAGCGGATAAAACGACGCTGGCTATCGATGATAAGGAAGGTCGTGTCGTCATCAGCGGTGAATGCCGCTACCGC
This sequence comes from Zymobacter palmae, assembly GCF_003610015.1. Taxonomy (NCBI): domain Bacteria; kingdom Pseudomonadati; phylum Pseudomonadota; class Gammaproteobacteria; order Oceanospirillales; family Halomonadaceae; genus Zymobacter; species Zymobacter palmae. Next base: position 1,358,543 of record NZ_AP018933.1, on the reverse strand, counting down.
CTTGGCGATCGCGTCAGCTTGGTGCTGATTGAAGCGCGTGAAGACACCCGTTCACTGATCGGTCGTCTGGCCCCCGCAAGCGCATAATGCGGAGCTGCCCGCACCGCCTGGGGGCGGGCAGCAATCCTTTTCTGTGTCATTGCAGCAGAAGGCAAGCGGTCAAGGTTCTTCTGCCAGAACAACGAGGTGACGGCTGCGTGCATATTGCCGACATGACCATGTTCTATGCGCCTTCCAGCGGCGGAGTGCGTACCTATCTGGAAGCCAAGCGACAGCGGCTGGTCAACGCCGACGACGTCTGCCATTCCTTACTTATTCCCAGCCTGCCAGCAGACGCTACGCCTGCTGACGGCATAGAAGCACCTCCCGTTCACGGCTCCCGTGAGCAGCGACTTCAGACCCTTCGCATTCCTGCACCGCCTCTACCGTTCAGCGGGGGCTATCGTTTTCCACTGCGAACTCATCATTGGGTCAACGCACTGGACAGGTTACAGCCTGATATCATTGAAGCAGGCGATCCCTATGTAGTGGGCTGGGCCGCCATCCGTGCGGCACGTCGTCTGAATGCCCCCTTGATCGCCTTTTACCATTCCGATCTGCCAGAGATGCTGGGCAGCCGCTTCGGCAACGGTGTCCGTCACCTGACCGAACGCTATATCCGCCATCTCTATCGCCACTACGACAGCGTACTGGCTCCCAGTCAGCTGATGGCTCAACGGCTTGCGGCCATCGGCGTCGAGCGTGTCAGCGTTCAGCCACTGGGCGTTGATACCGTTCGCTTCACGCCAGACAAGCGCGATTCGGCACTGCGCCAGCAGCTGGGGCTTGCCGATGACATACGGTTGTTGATCTTCGCTGGACGCGGTTCACAGGAAAAGAACCTTCCTGTGCTGCTAGAAACGCTGAAGATACTGGGACCGCAGTATCACTTACTGATGGTGGGTTCAAACATGCCACGCCAGACGCCGGACAACGTCACCACGATCAGTCGATTCTGCCCCCCTGACGAACTTGCAGGCTTGCTGGCAAGTGCAGATGCACTGCTGCATGCCGGCACACAGGAAACCTTTGGCTTGGTGATTCTTGAAGCCATGGCCAGTGGTATCCCTGTCGTGGCAGCCGATGCAGGGGCACTGCCCGAAATGCTGGACGACCGCTATTCACGGCTATGCGCCCCACTTGACGCTCAGGACATGGCACGCGCTACACGCGATTTGTTCGAGCAGGACATCAAGGCTATGGGCGCTCTCGCACGCCAGCGTGTCGAACGACACCACGGCTGGGACGCGGTCGTCGACAGTCTGCGCCAACACTACGAACACGTCATTGCTGAACGCTTGACAGTCGCACAGGATCACGCTTCATGACAGCTGCCTCTTCGCGCCATTTCATGATGGCGCTGCACGACATCTCTCCTGCCACTTGGGAGGACTACCGCCCATTCGTCGAAGAAATGGACGCACGTGATGTGCGCATGACGTGGCTGGTCGTACCTGACTTTCACCATCGCAGCCCTACGTTCGAAGATCCGAAGTTTCTAGCGCTATTGGAATCCCGTCTAGCCCGCGGCGACGAGCTGGCCCTGCACGGTTTCTATCACTGCGATGACGGCCCAGCACCACGCTCAGCGCGCGAGTACTTCATGCGTAGGCTTTACACCTACGAAGGCGAGTTCTACGGACTCGATCACAGCAGCGCCAAGGCGCGCCTCGAAGAAGGCATTTCGCTGTTCGAACGCCAAGGCTGGCCACTGCACGGTTTCGTAGCACCGGCCTGGCTGATGAGTCAGGCCACGCGCCACACCCTCTCCCACCTACCACTGCGCTATACCACCGATACGAAAGGGTTCTACCACCTTCCCCATTTCGAACACGTACCGGTACCCACGCTATGCTGGAGCGCGCGCGCCAAATGGCGCCGCGGCATGTCCTATGTCGTCAATACATTGTCCGAGCGTCGCTACAGCAAAGGGCAAGCACTGCGACTGGGGCTTCATCCCGTCGACATGCGCCACGACATGTCCCGCCGTTACTGGCTGGATGCCGTAGAGCGGCTTCAACAGCAGGGTTTTACATCCATGACGAAATACGGCTGGCTTTCTGCTCAGCAGCAAACTGCTCAATCCTGATCGTCCGAGGGTATCTGCCTTTGCCATGTGCGATCGTTCATCGCAGATGCCCTTCTTCCATGACCACGTCCATGATGGAGACGCCATGTTCCGCACGCTGGGCATGCTGATCATCGGCCTGATCGCGATCATCGCGATCCCGGTGATATGGGGAGGCCGCGGTATGCTGCCCCTGTTGCATCAATTCCCGTTACACCTGCTGGTCGTGATGATCGGCATGATTTTTGTCTGCTGGTACCTTAACGCCGCCAAGTTACGCGTACTGCTGGCAGGCCGCTCAGGCCACCTGACCCGTCTGCAGTCGATGGGCGTCATCATGGCCGTAGAGTTCGCGATCTGCGCCACCCCAGGAGGGGCTGGCGGCTACCTCACGCTGATCGCGATCATGAAGCAGCGAGGGCTGCGCCCCGCCGAAACCACCGCCGTCTTTGCCGTCGATCAGATGATCGACATGGTGTTCTTCTTCGTGTCGATGCTGCTGGTCGGCCTGTACGTCATCATGACATCAATACAGCTGCCGTCGATGAAGGTGCTGGCCGTACCATTGATCCTGATGGCCGCGGCGCTGAGCGCTCTGATCTATGCGGGCCGCCACCATGAGCGCATGCTGCGCCATATCGCCGGTTTTCTGAAACTGTGCCACGTCAGCGGTCCGCGCCGCCGCAGCTGGATGCGTCGGATTCTGGTGTTCCGCAACGCATTGCGCACCACCTTAAAGATGCCGCGCCATCTACTGTTGCAGGCATTCCTGTTCGGCGTGCTGCACTGGTTAGTACGCTACACCGTGCTCTACCTAGCGCTGTACGGGCTGGGGCATCAGGTCAACTGGGGTTACACCTATCTGGTACAGATGGTGTCGATGGCAGCAGGACAGGTCACGCTGCTCCCGGGTGGTGCAGGTGGTGCCGAGTTCACCTCCATGTTCATGCTGGACCGCATCGTAGGCCACGACACGGCCGCGGCCGCCATCCTGATCTGGCGTCTGGTGACCTACCATTTCTACCTGATTGCGGGCATTCCCGCCTTTCTACTGTTGGCAGGTCGACCGCTTCTGTACACGCTGTTCAAAATGCGCAAGAAGGATGTAGAAGCGCTCAAGCACGAACACAAGTCGTGATCGTTGCGCTGGCGAAAGGCCGGCGGATAGTGTTCACATCACGCTAAGAGAAAGGTGCCTTCACGGCACCTTTCTTGCATCTGCTCCCGTAAACATTCACGCGACAGCGCAGCGCCTCCGTGCTCATCTGCCCCGGGAGCGACCGTCGACGCCCCCTCTGTGCCAAGGAGCCTTGCCATGGTTCACAACCTGATCGCATTCATGCTGGCAGCAACACTGCTTACCCTCACGCCCGGACTAGATACAGCATTGGTATTGAGAACGGCTGCCGCAGAAGGACGACAGCAAGCAATGCGGGCTGCGCTGGGCATCAATGCAGGATGCTTAGTATGGGGAGCCGTCATTGCACTAGGGCTTGGCGCACTACTGGCGGTCTCAACCACCCTATTCACCCTGTTCAAGCTGTGTGGCGCCGCCTACCTCTGCTGGCTCGGCCTGCATATGCTGCTGCGTCCACGCACTCACTTTGCATCCAACGCCAGCGACGACACCCTCAAGAGCTCGCACATTGGCTGGGGAATGAAAGGCTTATTGAGCAATGTCCTCAACCCCAAAGTGGGCATTTTCTACGTCTCGTTTCTGCCGCAGTTCATCCCCGCACAGCATTCATTTGTTGGCTGGACACTCATCTTGGTGATGCTGCACATTGGCATCAACCTGACGTGGTTCATGCTGCTGATCCACGCCACTCGTCCCCTGACACAGCTACTGCGTCGTGCCAACGTCATCAAATGGCTAGATCGCGTCACGGGAGGTCTGTTCCTCTTCTTTGCTGCTCATCTGGCATTCGGACGGCGCTAGCCAGCAACCCGGTTATGCACGCTGGAAGCGTCGCGTTGCCGGCCTTCCAGCGTACAGATCATCCTGCGCATTCAGCATTGCAGTTCACTCCTTTCATCACAGCCCGCTTCAAATCACGGCAATGCGTGATAAGACCCGGTGTCTTTTGTTATCGTCGTCTATACCTACGTCGTATACCGGCAGGACAAAGGCACCGTGCCTATAAACACGGGCCCCCCCCTTATCGCGAGGAGCAAGCACTGCATGACAACGACAATACGCGCCGCCGACCTGATCGATAGCGTCGCGAACGCACTGCAGTTCATTTCCTACTATCACCCCAAGGACTTTATCGACGCAATGTACGCGGCTTGGCAACGCGAGCAGAACCCCGCGGCCAAAGACGCGATGGCTCAGATACTGATCAATTCTCGTCTGTGCGCGATCGGCAAACGCCCTCTGTGCCAGGACACTGGCATCGTTACAGTGTTCATCACGATCGGGATGAATGTGCGTTTCGACACTGACACGGCTATTGATGATCTGATCAACGAAGGCGTCCGCCGCGCCTATACCTATCCTGACAACGTACTGCGCGCATCCATCCTTGAAGACCCCGATGGCGCCCGCCGCAATACACGTGACAACACACCGGCAGTAATTCATCATCGCTTGGTGCCCGGCGACACCATTACTCTACAGCTGGCCGCCAAGGGCGGTGGCAGTGAGGCCAAGGCGCGCTTTGCTATGCTCAACCCGGCCGATAACGTTGCCGACTGGGTCATGGCTCAGCTTCCCGGCATGGGCGCGGGCTGGTGCCCCCCAGGCATGTTGGGTATCGGCATCGGTGGAACAGCAGAGCAGGCCATGCTGATGGCCAAGCAGTCATTAATGGCCCCCGTTGATATTCAGACATTGGAAGAACGTGCTAGGCACGTTCCCGATAGCCTGAGTCACGAAGACAGGCTGCGCCTAGAGCTATTCACACGAGCCAATCAGAGTGGCATCGGTGCTCAAGGCCTAGGTGGCCTAACCACCGTATTGGACGTCAAGGTGCGCTCAGCCCCAACTCATGCAGCCAACAAGCCAGTGGCTCTCATCCCCAACTGCGCCGCAACACGCCATATCGACATCACGCTGGACGGCACGGGTCCTGCCCAGCTTCCCGTTCCATCACTAGAAGACTGGCCAGAGATAGCGCGAACAGCCAGCGATGACACGCTTCATGTCGATCTTGATACCGTCACTGCCGACGATATCGCCCACTGGCAGCCGGGACAGACCTTACTGATATCGGGCCATCTGCTGACGGGCCGCGATGCCGCACACAAGCGTCTGGTCGACCTGCTCGAACAGGGAGCCCCCCTCCCCATTGATCTACACGATAGGTTTATCTACTACGTCGGCCCCGTTGATCCCGTTAGAGATGAAGTGGTCGGCCCTGCAGGACCGACTACGGCTACCCGCATGGACAGATTCACACGCCCCCTGCTCGAACAGGCCGGCCTCAGGGGCATGATCGGCAAAGCTGAACGTGGCAAAAACGCGATTCAGGCCATCAAGGACAACCAAGCGGTCTACCTCATGGCCGTCGGCGGTGCCGCCTATCTTGTTGCGCAAGCGATCACGGCTGCCCGAGTCGTAGCCTTTGAAGATCTAGGAATGGAAGCCATCTACGAATTTACGGTCAAAGACATGCCCGTCACTGTGGCCGTTGATACGCAAGGGCACAGCATTCACGCCCTCGGGCCCCAGAAGTGGCACGACTATATCGCCGCTCACTAAACAACGAACAGTAGGCGGTAGGCGGTAGGCGGTAGGCGGTAGGCGGTAGGCGGTAGGCGGTAGGCGGTAGGCGGTAGGCGGTAGGCGGTAGGCGGTAGGCGGTAGGCGGTAGGCGGTAGGCGGTAGGCGGTAGGCGGTAGGCGGTAGGCGGTAGGCGGTAGGCCAGCATCGTAATGCCATCCCACAGGCACGCCACACTTTTTTATCAGCAGGCGTTGGCGTGCTTGCCTCTACTGAGCGATCGAGAACACGCATGGCGCTTCTTTTTCTTCACATATGCTTAAAATCACCCGTTGGTATTATGACATGAACACGTCACGATGACTGATATTTATAACAGAACCCATTGCATCAAATATTTCAAAACATTGCCATTCAAAATTATGACTAATAATTAATTATTTCTTATCTTTATAGAAGCATTATAAAATAGCACTCATTAAAAGTGTATTTCATAACCCCAAGTCTCATATCATTGAAGAGACGTCAAGCCACAAAACTGCGCTAGAAACCGTCTATTTTAGAAAGGACAAAAGTAATCTTTAAGATTATGAAACCGTCTCTAATTGAAATTACCATTCAGCAAGAAAACTGGCTATAAAAAATCTTGATACTTTTATGTATTTCTTAATAATTTCATTGTCATAATGTGATTATGAATTCCACCACCTACCCCCCTTCAAAAAGCAGGCAATGGTCGTTATATATAAAGCGTGCCCTAGGCACTTCTATAACCATTATAATTAGATGCATAACATAGCCATAAAGAGCCGTATAAAAACAAGAGATACGCTTTTTATAAGGAGCTAGCAATAGTGATCACCAATACAGTGACAACCGCCGGATTCACAATTTCCGACACCCGGATCATTGATGCCAATGGTCAGTCCTTTCTCATCCGAGGCATCAATCATGCCCATACGTGGTACAAAGCCGATATTGAGGCAGCGCTAAAATCCATTGCGGCGACAGGTGCCAACCTGGTACGCATCGTGCTATCGAACGGCACTCAGTGGGAAAAAGACGACGTCGAATCCGTTCGCAACATCCTCTCGCTGTGCGAACGGCACCAACTAATCGCCATGCTAGAAGTGCACGACGCCACAGGCAGCGACAATCTGCAAGCATTACAACACGCCATATCCTACTGGATCGAGCTGAGCGCCGTGCTTATCGGCAAGGAAGATCGGGTCATCATCAATATCGCCAATGAGTGGTTTGGCTCATGGTCATCCTACGCTTGGTCGATTGGCTATGAATTCGCCATCACGGCACTGCGCGAAGCGGGTTTTGAGCATCTACTGGTAATTGATGGTGCTGGATATGGCCAATACCCACAGTCCATCATCGACTATGGCCAAGCGCTGCTTAAAAGCGACCGTGCGGGACGACTGGCCTTCTCACTGCATATGTATGAATACGCCGCCGCCGATACCGCCACGATCAAACGCAATATCGACGAGATACTGGCACTCAATCTGCCATTGATCATCGGCGAGTTCGGGGATCGTGTGCCGGAAAGCCACCCCGTCGATATTGGCATGCTGATGCGCTATGCAGAAGAAACAGCCGTCGGCTGGATCGCTTGGTCATGGTATGGCAACGATGGGTCAGATACCGTACTGGATCTGTCTTCCGGCCCAAATGGCCAGTTCACCCTGCCCCCCTGGGGAAAGACCGCCATCGACAATGTATACGGCATAAGATATACAGCAGAACTGTGCTCGATTTTCTATTAGTAAAGTAGGTTCAATCATAATTCACGCACCCGCTGAAATATCATTGGACGTATCAGCGTTGGCCTTGTCTACCATAGCCCAAAGGCAAGGCCGACTTATGCTCATAAGCCAACTTTATTAATGAATTCAGCAAAGCAAGCTTCAAATTTATCATTATCTATACCATTAATATTTTTATCGTTGGTTATATATTCCATTGCACAGCCCACTACCGGACGCCATGCACTTCTTTCAACCCCTCTGATTACCAAGACAGGAGTATCAAAAGCACCTGCGATATGGACAGGAGCAGAACAGACAGCGACCAACGCTTGAGCCTGCTTTATATAGGCTCCCGATAACTCTAAGGTTGGCGGAATCGGGGAAACAAAAACATTTTCCAATGTTGATGCAATGGACAGACACATGGGTTCGATGCCAGGAGAGACTATCAAACAAATATCATTATTATAATGCCGTGAAATCGCCTGACAGATATGAAGAGCATTTTTTTCTGAAATAGGACCCCAAGAGGCACCTAGCAGAGAAACCGCAATATAAGGAGTACGCTCAGGAGTAATGTCTGCAACCGGAAACAGCAAGGAACGATTATAGTCGCAGCCTATCATCTGGGCGACGATGCCCCAGCAATCGACAATCGAAACACCACGCCGATATAGAAGATTGGCGTAATGAACAGATTTATGCACCATTTTAGGCCGGCTGGTGCGTTTAGCGCTTTCCATTGCGGATAGCACAGCCCGAGGTTTGAGTAGGCAGGCAAGCTGTGCGAAGCGCGGAGACACTCGCCCCAGGCCGTTGACGATAACATCAATTTTGCCTTGCTTTCTTATGTTCGCCGCCGTGTGTGCAATGCTGCTTTCGGTAAGCGCTTTCTTCTTGCCAACAGGTACGATAACAACGTTCGAGTACTGCTTATCAAGCAGCTCGATATACAGCCGGCTAGTGGGGCTACAGATGAAGTAGGCGCTTCCAGTACACTTTTCCAGAATAGCCCGGATGATAGGCGAAGCGACCATAATATCGCCAATGCCGTCGACACAGTAAAACACGGCGTTTTCGATGTTTTCAATAGGCCCGTCAGCTATCTCAGGCTTAAAATCGTACCGCTTTATTTCTAATTTTTCTTTTAGCTTCTTGATCACTTTCATTGAGTGGCGCTCGGTAAGGTATAGGATGACGTAATATTTCCCCTTCCTCACAAGATAACGCAATGCTTACAACGGATATCGCTATTTAAATTTTTATTTGCGCCATAGACACTGTACATGTTTTTAATATGGTGAGCACCCTAGCGCATAACATCCCTTTGATACGCAACCATAGTGCCACGGCCATGCAAGAATGCCTACCCCACAATAGCCAATGGCGGATAGTTATCGTCAGGCATTTCATAAAACCTGAAGTCTCAAACTCGAGTAAGTCCAACTATATAGTTGATAACTATGATATTTATCTTTTTAAACACTTAATGAATAAGGAGCTCCCTTAATCACAGCCAATTTCTTGACCTTCCTGCGTGATGATGCATTCGTTCCCTTCACTATCTCGAGTGTGCGCATCACCATTACTGTCAATCCAAGTGCGAATGGAGTAGCTGTTTCCATCACTATCGCTAGACGTTGTCTCAGTGCCATTTCCCCCAAAGGAACGACTGTTCACATCCACACGATACTCGTTGCCCTCCGCATCCCACGAACGGACATAACCATTGCCATCATCATCCATAGCACTCTCAGAGCAGACACGGTATTCGCCTTCACCAAAGCACTCGGCACACACAGCAGGTGCGTAAACAGAAGATAGAAGGCCTATTCCAAGCAGTAATAACTTCATATTTAGTCTCTCTTTCTCATAGGAAAATTATTTTAAATATCGTTTTTATTGACACAATATTTATAGAAAACATAGAGCTCCACATTTACCCATAGATGTGTTAAAAACATTATTTATAGCCATATATTATTCTGAATTTATACAGCTTATTATTTTTCACAGCGACTATATCTCTAAAAAAATCGTTCAATTTATAAAAATATTAAAAATCACAATTTAATTAAAAACTACTGAGATGATCTATAACTATAAACAAAGCGCCAACATATCGAACCCACCGTCATTAAAAACTACTAGAACAATGTCAAGTTAGCCATCTATTTATGCAGAATATGCTTTCGCTTTTATCTCAGTAATATTAATCAATACATCTTCTCAGACCCAGTTAACAGATTGACCTTGTAAACACTCACCGGGCCTTCTGGGGTCCCGAGACGCAATAGCCATGATCTGTGCAAAGGCCAAAACGACTTGCTTGCACAACTAACGACCATTTTGCTATCGCTCATGAACCATGAAAGTTAAGTAATGGATGACATGATGCATCCCACGCCTAGATAACTGCCCCACTCTGCCAAAGCTTTTTGTGACAGGACGGTTTCTACCACAATTTTGTGGTTTGAAGTTCTTTCAATAACATAGGTATTAGGGTTATGAAACACACTCTTAATATTTCTGTGCTTCTTTTCCGCCTTCATTTCACCGCAATATGCCGATAATGGGCAGTTGTTTTTTTGCCACGTCATCAACACTTAACCCATTGATATAAAAGTCTTTAAACGCATCAAAAAGCACCTGAGCGCGAGGAGGCAACCCCTGCTGCCGATACTGCTCTGCCTGTGCTTTTACCTTTTGCGTGAAGGCCTCCCGATCCACCTCAACATGGCCATCAAGGTTGTCGACACTAATAAGAAATGAAAAAAGGCAACAAGCTGCAAGCCAGACCATACGGGGCTACAGGCGAGTATGCCTATTTTTCAATTCATTAGTGTGACCAAATTGTGCTCAAGACAATACCGACACTGCCTGCATAGCACGGTGAGGCGCCAAGTGAGCATACCTTTCCGTCATCGTAACAGAAAAGTGCCCTAGCACCTCTTTGACATCAGCAAGGGGCACGCCATGGCTTACCATCCAAGAGGCACAGGTATGGCGAAGGTCGTGCACACGGAAGTCTTCTATGCCTGCTAACCTGCATGCCTTTCTAAAACTGGGATCTGGATACGCCCAACGTTCACCATCTTCTTTCGCAAAGACCCAGCGTAATTTAAGGCCATGCTCAACAGCAAACGCCCTTCTCTTCTCCAGCACCTGTATAGCAGCATCGTTGAGAGGAACAGACCGAGTACGCCCGCTCTTGTTCTCGTCAGCCAGCAAGGTCACGATGCGCTCTTCAAAGTTAATGCTTCGCCACTGGAGCTTTAGCATCTCGTTTTTCCGCATCCCGGTATTGAGCGCCAAAACGATGAAGCTGGATAACAGGTCATGGCACTTCATGCCATTGGCTACGCTGATTAGCCGATCAGCTTCCTCACGAGTAAGCCAACGTACGCGTTGCCCACGCTTAGGCAACGAGATGCCTTCAGAAGGATCACTGATATTCCAGTCCAATTCCTTGCGGCAGTACGCAATAGCCGCTTTGAAATATGACATTCGAGTACTCAGGCTTGCAGCAGTATAACCACGCTCGCGCTGCATGCGCTGTATTGCGGATCTAACATACTCCTTCTTTACCGTGTTAATGATCACCCCGCCGAAGTAGTGGCGCAGTATCTCAATAGAGGTTTGAATATTATGGAAGGACTTGCTCCCTTTCTTGGCTTTTAGGTATTCAGTCATCACCTCTTCGAACGTGTATTCAGGCGCCTTACCCCACGTTTGCTGCTGCCACAGCTCTGCCTTTAACCTCCCTTCGATCGCTTCCGCTTCTTGCTTATTGGCCGTGCCAGTAGACTGTCTAATTCTTTGGCCGTTTGGGCCTTTAAGATTGACCCACCAATACGGGCTGCCTTTCCGTTTATAAGGCATGCCTGCTCTCCCTGTAATGCGCACTTGCGTGCTTCTTCATCGATGCGACGCTTTAGCTCGCGCCAGTGCACGAGTATACGCCCCCCAATAGTGACAGCCGGAATCTCTCCAGCCTTGGCCCAACGCTCAACTGTGGAGCGGCTTACCCCCATCCTTTCCGCTACCCACCCGGGTGGCGATGTATATCGTTCCTCTTGCACAACCTCCTCCTGATACGACAAAGCCCGCGCAGGGCGGGCCGTAGGCATAAAAAAAGACGCTCAAGGCGTCTATATTGGGTATGCCCGCCCATGGGTGATCTATGGGCGAGCGTTTCTATTTTCAGTAACTAACGAACTAGGCCTGCTCTAAGGCCGTTTTCGTTTTCCCCATCCATCTTTGCAGAGAACCAGACGCGGCTTTGATAGCCACTAAGCGCTCTCTGAATTCATGGGCAACGATGCCATCAAGCATGTCGATGCATGGGTGGAAAATGGTCATCCAGCGCTCAAGAAGCTCAGCAGAGCTATTCTGAATGCAGTTTAGGTTGGTCTGGAAAGACTCCGCTAATCTCACCAACTCCTCTACCCAGTGGCGTAGTGCTTCAACCTCTATACCTGCGGCACTGATATCCATCACCCGTACGTACTGATCATTCTTGATAGCTTTACGCAGCAGCGCGAGCAACTCCGTCAGCTTGCTGTGGTAGATAAGGTCCATGCCGAATAGCCTTGAAGCAGGCAAATTGTCGAAACGATCGTTTGGCGCTTTGGGTAGGTTGACTGTGATGTGGTCGTCATTCATTGCAGCGGGGATGTACTCACCTTCAATAGCGTAAGCCGCCACGAAGTTACAGGCACTATCCATATCATTGGCGGGAATCAGCTCGGCACGCGGTACATTGAAGCGGGTATGGAGCATGCCCCACATACGGTGCTTGGCTTGGCGCTGAATGCCTATCGGCAAGACCTTCGCTTTTTTGGCGATCAGGTCGTGCAAGACGTTGAAACCATTGGTGCCGATCGTCTTAGCTTGAATAGTGTCGGCATCATCGGGCGCTATTTGACGTAAACGTTTTTCGCAGTCAATGAAGTAGCGGCGCGCTTGTCTCCCCTTCTCATTTCGCTCAACCATCGACAGCTCTTTCGCCATGTCGAGGGTGAGGTGGTAGGTCTTGGAGCGTCGATCGCCTCCGCGACTTTTGGCTGCTCGTTTGATTTCCCCGTTCTGGGAAACCAAAGAGTTTTCGCCATAATTGGCAAAAACGACGTAATCGGCATTCTCAATAAAGCCGTACTGATTGATCCGGTCAGTGATCCAAGTTGCAAAACGTTTTCCCACTTCAAGAAAAGCATGAAGCGCACGAGCATCGACGAGCTGAGATTGCTCATCGTGGATGGTGCCAGAGAATACGGGGATGATTGCCTGAACGGCAGATGCAGTTGCCATGGTACGACTCCTCTTAATTTCTGGGAGCCCGACACCTTTTCGGCCAAATGAGGGTGGCGAGCTGTACGCGGGTTGGCCGACCGGGGGTAAGAGGAAACCCGGCACACCCGAAGGTGTCCCACGCACAGCCCGCCATAACGCAGACACAAAAAAACGCCGTTATGGCGCTGTGCGCCTTACCTTTTCCGAGCGGCCAAGCCCGATCACCGATTTTGCGGCGACACACGAAAGGTAAAGCTAAACATTTTATGTGTCAATCTAATTTCGATGGCTATGCTTAGGTGTGTATGCGATACATCAGCCACTACTGAGTTGGAGATGAGTCATGAACGTCGAAGAGTACAAATGCTTAGTAGAAAACATCAGTAATGGGTTGCTAACGCTAAAAAGGACATAGAGGTCAATGCCAAGCCGATATCGGAGAACCTCAGAGCCACCCTTGAGCCTTTTAGTACTAAACTAAATGAGTTTTCAGCACAGATAAAAGCAACTATAAGTGACAAAAAACCAAACAATAATGACAAATAATCCAGGCTAATTAAAGAATTGCTAATTTGTTTTAAGGTGGCGAGCTGTAAGCGGGTTGGCGAACCGAGGCACAACGGAACCCAGCAGGCCCGAAGGGCTCATATATACAGCTTATCTCACCGTGACTTCTTATAACCACCTAGCTCAAGAGATTTAAAAAAATGTCTATTAAATCCACTCTTACTTCAACTATTACAGTATCTATTATAACAGCAAGTGCAACCATCGCAGCAACATACATAAATGGAAGGTTAACGTTAGATCAAAGAAGAGAAGAAATAAAACAACAAGATCATAAGACAGCCATGGAATATTATTATAATAGATGCAAGCTAATGTCGGAAGAATACTACCATCACTTAGATACATTAACAATTGCACGTTTATCTGAGTTTAGAATAGAAGATGTAGAACAAGGTAGACCTGCTTTAAGCAAGCAAGAATTTTTTGACATATCAGATACATTTTACAAACTAAAACAAAGCGAAAAAAGGCTTTCTATATATTTATCTAAAGAAGAAAATGAGGATATAGAAAAAGGAAAGGAAAAAGCAAGTGAACTAAAAGAAGAAAAGATTTTTGTAAGACAGCTTATACAATACTCATTAATAAACTCGATAATATCTGAAAAATTAAGAGAATGTAACACCCCTCTTTATGGGAAGGATTAAAATAGCCTACATTTTAATAATACCCTACCTTCAACTATATAATTCTCAAAGTAACATAAGACTCCTAATAAGCTGTTTCATAACCTGAGGCGATAACCTCAGTCTCTGTTAGAACAGGCGGGGTTTACTGCATTTTTGCAACTTAAAATCCCTCAGTAACAGAAGTATTGAGGCTTTGAAACAGTCTCTAATTAGAAGGGATCTTGCAGAGACTGAAGGCCATATTTATTTAAGAAGGCCGTCGCCAATTCTGATTACAACACCTTAGCGCGCTGATACGATAAGGTGTTGTACATACTCTATTGCGAACTTACTATGACCGAACGGTCCACGTTGCAGGTCGCCCTTGCTCAACAGATGAGTTTTCTAGCAACAGCTGCTCACGTCGACGATCCGACCCTTGCCAGCCGACTGATCGGCTGTTCAGGGCAGCGCTGCCCAGTATTCCTGCGGGTACTGAGTGCGGATGCGTACACTTATTTCGTGCTCTGCTGTTTGCTTCATTGTTGCCTTGATGTGACGAAGCCTGCTCATGACGAATTTTTTCGTGTTCGTTACGCAATTCTTTATATCCAAAAAACAAAGCTTCTTTTTCTTCTACACTAAAGAGCAGCATGACTTTTTTCGTATAACAAATTAGCATTCTTGTATCAAACACTTCAGTGGAGCATAAAATGACTTCTAGCATCCCCAAAAAAAGCATATCTTATTCAGACCAAACATTTATAAAAATATCGAATATATTTCTTGATTTTTTAAAAGAAATCACCGTATCAGCCACAATATTTTATATATTAAGAACAAATTGGCTACAACATCAAGAGAAACTTGTGGCACTATTAATATTTATAGTAGCATTAACAGTCCCTATTATTTCGTGCTTTAAACTGAGTCTCTCTTTAGTTAATCTTTCCGAGAAACACAAAGAAAACAGAACGTTTAGGATGCTTATTACTATGGCATGTCCGATTATCGTTGGAATAACCATCTCAGGACTATTAAACTACAATGTATATGAATCTCAAAAAGAAATATTTCCATGTATTCCAAAACAGCAAAAAACAGCAATTTAATTATAAATAATTATTTATATTAAGAGTGTATTTTATAGCCTCCCGTACTCATGTCATCAAGAAAGGCCTCAAGCTAAAAAATCTCGGCAAAAGCCGTCTATTTTATAAAGGATAAAAGTAATCGCTCAGATTATGAACCAGTCTTTTAATACGGTATAATTTAAAACTAATTTAGTTCTTCAGGAGCTCTACTAAGCATGATGGGACGTCAGTGGGAAAAAATTAGCATTGCAGTGATATCTGCATTATATATAACCGCATGCTCTAATGGTGATAAAGATCATATTAATATTAACAAAACCTACACAGAGAGCTCTTCGAATATAGAGGTAAAAGAACAAAAGGCTCCATCAAAGCCATGGACTCCTTATGTTTACAGTGATAGCGATGAAATTGTCTATAGGGATAAAAACAAACCTAATGAGTTTGTCACAAATCTCATAGCATCAGCTAGTAAATACATATATAAAGACACATATGAAACCACTGAAGAATATAACAAGAGGCTTGCCTTATGGGATCACTCTCCATTTTCCGAAGAAGATGTTTATTTAATAGAATATAAATATCCGATAAGCGTATCTTACGATGCAGACAAACAGCAGTACGAAACAGGTTATGGTGGCATAATCTGTTATGACGGCTGCAGTATAGGAGGATTCCAATTCAAAGAGAAATATCAGAGAGTTTATACAAATGGAGCTTATGAATATCGCCCAACTGTTATAGATGATTATACAATTAGCATTATCGCGCCAAAAGAAAATTTATCAGAAGTAGGGATTAGAGACAAAGACCATAGTGATATCTGGAGGCTTAAGGCAGAATGCCCAATGCCCATTGAGCAAGCAAGACTATACCGTAATTCAAATGTAAACATAGGGTATCTTGTAAAAATAATTAATTTTAAAATTCAAGATGACCCTTGGGGTAAAAAAGGAACAAGCTTGCAAGATTACCCAGAAAAAATAACAGAGAAAACAATTAAAATTCCTGCCCAAATATTGGGGTATGTATGCTATATGGATGATGGAAAAATATTCTACAAGAGCAATAAATTATCGAAATAAAAAAATACGAAAAATATTAAAAAATATGATAAGCAACAGTTGATATTAAGTATTACAGCCCGAGATGAGTTGGCTTCAGCAGCTACACTTTAGCTTACGCTGGAGCCACTCCCCACCCATACTGGACATGCTCACAGAAAAGTTCGTGGACAATGCCTTCGCGCTCGTCTTCAGAAAGACGGCTCCATTCATCAGGCGTGATATCCGTGTCTTCATGAAAGACGTTGTCATTGCCGATGAGCGGCAACCCATTAACGCTGAATTCAAGAATTACGGTGGCGTTGCTCATGGTCGTTCTCCTGGCAAATAAATGGGCTCATAGTCTGGTAGGTGCGGCACCAGCGGCACCTTGCTTGGATAACTGCCAACCATGATGGTCAGTGCCCTATCTTTGAAAGAACGGCGGTGGTCATGCCATCTACTCGACGATCGTATGCAGGTCGGCCCTGAGTAGCGGATAGAGCGGCCACAAACCCGCTAATTTCTCCTAGGTGAGAGCACACATCCTCAATTCGAAACAGCAGGTAATAGCCGGTCAGCGTCGTGTCGCGCGCATTTATTTCCCACAGCCGGAAGGTATTGCCGTTTCTCAATGACAAGCGAGGCCTGAACAGAACGGGCGATGACATGCCCGTCTTTTTGGCTCGGCTGAACTCTCGTTTATTGAGCACTAGGTCTGCTCGTCCTAGCCTAATCACATGATCAAGATTCATGGATTACCCCCGATAGTCTTCCAGTCACCGTCTTGTGCCTCGTGCCACGCTGTTGTAGCGCTCGTGACTCATCAGCCGCCACTTGCCTTCCTTTCTCACCAATCGGTAGCGAAAGCCAACGTTCACTACATCGCCCGCGCCAGAGGCAAGGCGTCTGGCGCGTAGATCCCCGCACTGGTATTGGTGAAGGGCCTGCTCAGCTCTACTACATATGGCTTGTGGTATGCGCCCCACGACCGCCATGGTTGAGTGCGATTGCTTCATAGCCACCTCCAAGGTATAAAAAAACCGGCCAGAGCCGGTTTAGATAACTATTTCTTTTTGAGCCGTTTGGGCGTTTGAGGTGGGTTCAGTTCTAGGTGCGTATGCGCAACATCCATTCGATTCACGCAGGGTTTAGGGGCATCATCCCAAGCGACAATAACCCACTTCTCGCCCCGTACATCTTCTTCGTAATTGATTTTATCGCCACCAGTTATCGCAACGATCACTCCCGTTCTTCGCTGATCTTCTGCTTCAGGCCAGCCTTTTTTAGTGCGAACTTGATCACCGACCAAAAATTCATGAGTCATTTTAAAAACCCCATTAATTAACAATATGATCCCGTAATTGTATCGGCCCCGTTTAATTAATATTTATAGAGCACTATGTTATCTACCGCTACCACCAGGTGATTATTGATGATCAATTGCAATCAAAATGGTATCTCGTCGTCGAAGTCATCAAACCCGCCGGGAGGTGGTGCGCCTCGCTGCTGCTGGGGCTGGCTCTGGGGTGGTGTGTAGTTGCCGTTCTGGGCTTGCTGGTAGCTGTTGTTTTGGCGTGGCCGCTGCTGATTCTGCTGCGCGGGTTGTTGCGGCTGGTAGCTGCCTTGCTGGCCCTGCTGCTGACCACTACCGCCGATCAGGTCGATTTCTGTGATGCGCATATCAAGGCTTTGTCCCGGCGTGCCGTCCTGCTTCTGAAAGCTACTCATCGACAACTCGCCGCTAACCGCGACCTGCTGACCTTTGGTCAGGTACTGCACAAGGCCGCCCTCGGCACGCTTACCGAACAGCGCTCCGCGCACCCACAGCGTCTTCTTGTTGTCGCCGTAACCAGCATCAACGGCGATAGCCAGATTAGCTACCGTCGTCCCGCTCTGAGTCACTCTAACCTCGGCATCTCGCCCGAGCCGCCCCGTTGCCGTAAATACGTTCATGCTTGCTCCTTATGCTGCGTGTTCAATGATGGCCTGCTCGCGCTGCGCCATCTCGTCATAAAAGCGATGCACGCTGTCGGCCAGCGCGTCGATAACCTTCTCATCCCGATAGACCCGCTGCACGAACAGCGGCATGCCGGGCCAATAGCCAACGAAGTCGAGCCATTCACGCTCACTGACCCATAGTCCGCCTTGAATCTGTGCCATGTGCTCTTTCGGCACCACGCCGTCATAGAGCATGGCGGCCATCTTGCCGGGCAGCTTCGTCTTGATCTCGATCAGGCCGTTATCGCCTACCAACCCATCGGGCGAGTACCCGACACCGTGGTTCAAAATGATGCCCGTCTCTTCAACGAGCAGCCCTGTCACTTCGGTGTAGAGGTCGCGGGCGATTGGCTCCAGTGCGTGGCCGCGCTCGGTGTGAACGTTGCCCGCGAAGCTGTCGCTAATCTCGCCAGTGAAGCGCTCAGCGATCAGTTGGAACATATAGGTGATGGCATCAGCGCCCAAGCCATTAGGCCCCTTTCCTTTGACCAGCAGGCACTGTGCCCGCGACATGGTAACGATGCCCAAACGGGCCTCCAGCCATTCAGGTGTGCCCTGCTCGACATCAACTATCTGCATGGTCAGCCTCCTGCACAGCCTTGTCAGCGTTGGCGTTGGCCTTTGCTTTCTCCCGTGCGGCGTTTAGGTTCGCCATCAGGCGATCAAACGCATCCTTGTAAACATTGGCCGGATCGCCCCAAGTGCTGTCGAACCATTCATTCGTGTGCTCGCTGCACTGCGCCAGTATTCGACCGATCTGGCCGGCCTGCATCGCCGTTACCGTAGGCTTACGTGCGGCTGACGCACCGTTGTCATCCTCGCCTCGGGTGGCAATGTTGAGCATGGCACACATGACATAGCGCTTACCGTAGGACACTGACGATCCAACCGCCTGCACCGCGTTCTTGCTGCCGGTCGTGTCCAGCGGCAGCATCACACTGGTTTCTTCGCGATGCCCTGCGGTATGCATCAGCACGCCCGTAATCTCGACTGCCCCTTGCAGGTTCCGAACACGAAAAGTCAGCCCGAACCCATGCTGCTTCATAATCGGCTTGACCGTATCGTTAATGTCCTCGAAAGTAGCGTACTTCATGTTGTGCCCTTGACCACGCTCTGCAATGGCGGGTATCTCGGCCTGCATCTCGGCCATCGCGCTATTGAACTGCTCCTGTGCAGCGCGGTTCATAATCCGTTCATGCATATCCAGCATGCGTTCCAGCTTGTCGATCGGAAGCTCCGGCATGCTGGCCATCTTTTCAATGATCGGCATGATCGACTGCGCTTGATTGGCAGGCATCTGCTGTATGCCCTGCTGCTCCACCTGTTGCACTTCATTCGCCATGATGTATCCTCTCTATGATTTCGTATTCCAACGCGATATCAGGCGGCTACCGCAAATAGCCGCCATCTCATTTCTGTTCTTCTTCCCCTGCTGCTTCTCGCCGCTTGCGGCGCGCCTCTTCTTCCCGCTGCCGACGCGCTCCAGCATGTGCGCCTGAATTGAACATCAGGATCGCTATCAACAGCGGTAGCCAAACAGCGATCACGATCTGCGGCCATGTCATACGTCTTCACTTCGCGCCATCGTCAACAGCTCATCAATGGCTTCTACTGAGTGGCCCAGCTGAGTCATGACGCAGGCGATGGTCTCCAACATGACGTACATGGCCGGAGCAACAGCAATCAGATAGCCATTGGCACGCTGCTCTTCGGGCACATTGGGAAGAAAGCTGTCATGCAGAGTGGCAATGACCTCGTTCTCGCTATCGGTGACCTCTCCCATCACCGCACAGTAACTCCATACCCCAGTGGTAAATCGCGCTTCACTCATCACATCCCCCTAATACAGAAAAGAACCACCAGCACGGCTATCAGCCATGCGATCCAAAACATCCAACTCACAGAATGCCCAGCTCCCGCTGTGCGTCCTCGCAGATAGCGTCATATATGTGCTGATCGAGCAGCTTTAGCACCCGTGCGCGCCGTGCCATCCCCTGCTGTGGCCGACCTACGTCGATCTCCAGCTGACTGATGCGAAGCTCCGCCAGTAGCGGGAACAGCAATGAAGGATCAGAGTTGTCATCCAGTGCGCTAGCGATACGTTTCTGGCAAGACTCCACATCACTGATCCGCTCGAAGTCAGCGATATGCTGTGTGCGGTCTATCTCGCGGTCGATTGCTTCACCCTGACGCGCTAGGGCCCGTTCGTTTAGCTCGAAGCGCCCGCGTTGTAGGTCGTGGTAGGCTTCGTATGATCGTGCGACGTTCATCTCATCTGCTCCCTATCCGAATAGCTGGCAGTGCCCATGCCTTCTCGTAGTAGCCACGCAGCTGGCAAGCTTTCCTAAAGTTGATGTCGTTGAGTGCGTTTGATGGCATGCCCGGGCGGCGCCACTTGAGCACCTTGCCGCTAGGAATAAGTGACGGTAGATCAACCACCCGCGTGTTTCTGTCTATCTCCACGGCTTCCTCCAGACATAAAAAACCGCCAGATGGCGGTGGTAGTTGCTTCGCTTGGCTCAGGCGCTCATCACGCCACATTGCACGACCAGATCAATTGGCCCCATGACAGGCCCGTCGACCTTGCAGCCCTTCCAGCGTGTTGCCAGTGCGTGAGCAACGTAGTCCAGACAAGTATCGTTATCGTCAATGCCGAAGTACTTAGCGTTTGCCGCCTTCAATACGTCGACGTCATCCGGCGCAGCGTCCACAACATACATATCAGCCGTGGCCGGTACGTCTTCCCAGAAGATCAGTGCTTTCATCTATTTCTCCAACAAAAAAGCCCTCACATGGAGGGCGCAAGCAGGGAATTAGGTGCCTCTATTCTCAGCCGAGGCAAGGCGTTGGTCCCACTATCGCAGCTGGCGCGAGCCGGACAGCCCCGGCGGCCTCACCACTACGCAGGTGACGCGCTTTTGCTAGAATGGCAGCTCCCACACCCCACCCAGCAAAAAAGGAATCGCCTTGTGAGCGATAAGAAAAAGTCGACTTCGTCTGACACTGGCACAATTCGGGTTCATGACAGCAAGCCACCTCGTGCGGTAGCTGCTAAGACACAGCCGCCACCCAAAAAGTAAGGAAAGATATGAGCCAAGAAGAACACGCGATCACCGACCTTGAGGTCGAAATCAATACGACATATTACGCGCAGGATATAGGCGAAATTCTCTGCCGAAGAATCAACACAACTCTGATATGTCTTCAGTTTTTGCTTGGCTCATCTGTGATAGCCAAAACCGAACACACTTTTCTCGTGGGCCTCTCTATTGCGGCAATCAGCGCCATTCAAGCTGCCTGCAAATTCTCAGAAAAAGCTGCTAGGCATCGAGAATGCCGTCTGATCTACTCTCGCCTTGTCAACGAGATAGGCCTTGCTGATGATCGCGCTGCTTATGATGCTGTAGAAGAAAAGCACTTTGCAGCAGAGGTCAATGAGCCTCAAGTCTCGCATCGCGCACTCGTTCTTGCTCAGCACTGCGCTCATCAAAAACTTTACGATAAGCCCCAAAAGATGAAGTTCAGCCTCTTAGAGCGCCTTACTGCTTCTTTTGCAGGCGTATCACTCAAACATCACTGACTTCCATCCATTCGCGATTGGCCCATCAGCGACACCTCTCACAGCACCCTTCAAGACCAATCCGAATGCGCCCTCATCGAAGGCGCTGCCGCTGTTACCTTCCCCACCCGCGGCTGGGGTATTCATTCACGCCAGCCCCTCACTCTCTCAAAGCCTACGGGATAACGTGGTAATCCATTTTTAAAGAGCTGCCGATGGGTGACTCCCTCAAACGGCAATATAAAATTAGCACTGCTAATCATTTTATTCAACATCCCTGCTAATATTTTTATCACAACAACTAATAAAATCGCGAACCAAGGCATGGAGCTGTAGGGGAGGCACAAAAAAGCCCAGCGCTTGGCTGGGCTTAGAGCTGATGGCTTGAGAATGCGCTTACTGGCTCGGGTCTCGTATGCGGATATCATCAAGCCACCACGAGGTTGTCCCAATCTCATTGTGCAGCTCAACGTACATTTTGTACCTGACTACAGCGCCGTATTTGTTCTGTGCGTCTACGTATGAAATTACTGCATGCTTGCACTGCCCCCTGCTACGCACCATTACGTCGCTATCGGAGTACGATGGAAACTGTGCGGTCGTTGGCGAGATCAGCTCTCTCTGTGCAAACTGGTTGGCCATACGAAACGCAGACTCTTTATCGTTGCATCTCTGCTCAGGAGTCGGCGGCGGTGCAGGCACTTTGGGATGATCGTCAAGCCAGTTAATTAACCAAACGGCCCCTACAAAAAACAGTAAGGCTTTCACTATCCATGGGGTCTTCTTTTTTGGAGCAGCTGCTATGGATTGCCGAACCCTAGGAGCCCCACAATGAGGACACGAGAATGCCTCACTACTCAGCGTTCCTTGGCATTCTCTGCATTTAATCAGGGCCAATTACATGCCTCCCATATCATAGGGAGGTACCTTGACGGTCTCAGATACCCACTTGCCATTAGGGTTCATGAAAACGATCGGTCGTGCCGCAGGGCGCAGCTTAACAACTATAGGCTTGTCGGTCTTTATCTCTTCCAGTACGCGGGATACATCGCTGTCCCCTTTATCGCTAGTAAAGTAGTTAAACTCCAGATCTTCCTCGCTGCCAGCACAAGCCTTTATCGCGCTGTATGAAGCACCGTTTAGTGAAACAACCTGTTTATCGTCTTCAATTACTCTTCCGCTATAGCAATATGGTGATGGATATCGAATGCTCACATGATATCCAGATTTTGGCCCAGTCCACATAGAGAGGCGTATAGGAAAATCAGGTGTGGAGTCATTGATATGTTCAGCTTCATCATCGCTCATGACTACCCATTGATGAGCACTAGCCCCGTCCGCCAGCGCCAGCAGCGCAGCACCTACAATCAGTCGTTTCATACTCCCTCCTTTTGATTGGGCCATTGTATCAGGAGGTAAAAGGCTTTAGTGCAGACGCAAAAAAAACCGTGCATTGACGAGGCTTATCTGTGCGATAGAATCTACGCCAGCGGCAATATATTGGGCTAGCTCAAAGAACAAACCGCTCCATGCAGAGCGATCCGCTTTCTTAATTTAGCAGCCTTTCCTAAACATTCGCACGGGTATACAGACATTTCCATTAGTGATAAAAATTAGCTGTCTAAAGGTCTTGCGCCTAAATATATAAAATGTGGCATTAAAATTTATAATCTACAAACAGATACAAAGCCCCAGACTACAGACCACACATAACTTTATTAAAAACATCTTTTATAGCATATCTATTTTGAAGGTTTGCTTATTGGAATTATTTTAGCTGTCTCGAGCTCATCTGATGTTAATTCCATTTGAGTCATTGATGGGCTTATATCTGAAAGAGATTTCACAACTATTCCAATAGTATCTGCTTTTCTAAACATTTGCTTATCATGAGTCCAAAGCTCATCTGCATTGTACGCTTTACATATAGCAATAATTTGCCTGTCGAAACTTACTTTTTTGCTTTCCTGCCCCTTCTCCATTTGCGCCAACTCTTTCGCAGATATCATTCTAGCGCATTCTATTGCACATATGGCATCAAAACTTACTATTTCAAAACAGCTAACTCCATTAATTTCATTATGATAAGCCTCATGTAGAGCAGGCTCTATATGTACCAAAGTCTCGGCGAATGATGGCGATGGTATTAAAATAGAATCTTTTCTTTTTTCAAAGAGATCTATCAGAGCTTCTGTACGCGCAACGGGGTTTTCAACTATTGATCCAGTCCGAGGGCAAAATAAATTATTCCCAGCAGTACTTGCATCAAGTACTTGTATCAATATATTAGTATCAATAACAATCTTCATTCTGTTGCCCTACCATCCAAAATTTCTTTGTGAATATTTTTACCGAGACTCTTTTTGATTCCACCTAGTTTTTTAAGCCTGTCAAGAGCCCGCTTAGGCGATACATTATCAATGACTTCATACGACTCAATCGTGAGCATCTTGAGACGCCAACCACCTTTTTTGCTCTCAATCCACTCACCCTTGCCATGAACGTGGATATAAGAGAACAAATCTTTCCCCAAATTCATTGCCAATTCTTGGGTTGCTTGGCAAAAAATTATTCCCCCTGTCGCACTTTCTAAACGCACAGGTATTGTTTCATCTTTACCACCTATTGAATAAAGTCTCCCTTTCATCGATGTCTGCATTATTTGCGTCAGTAATGAAGCTTTTGAGGCTTTAAGACGAGTAGGAAATGAAACTATTTTGCCACCTTCAGAAATAATCTCAGCATCGTAACCATCTTGATCCACTTGGTTTAATATTCTTTCATACGCTTCTTGCCGTGCTTTCGAGCCTCGACCATAATGTGCGTCCTGAATATTTCGGACAACGGAGCTATAGTCATTATCATCTACCATTATATTTACTAGCGCCGACCCCTTACCAATGGAGTCTAAGTGCATAGATTTTCCTTTCCCATAAAGAGTAGATATTTGCGATAGATACTTTGAGAGGCTATCAAGCGGCAAAGTCTCAGGAGACGCACCTTGAAGTCTTAGTGTCAGTGTTTTCATAGCTTGAAGGCCGCTATATTTCCGGCTTTTCCTCTAAATTGTGTCGCATTGTAAACATAGCATGTTGTTAGGACATTTCTACCTGTACAAAAGGGATGGCGCAACTATGAATACAGGATATCTCAGCATGCAGAGAAGTCTTGTGCTGTTGCTAACTTAATGCTTTACGTCTGAGGATCGGCCCGCAGACCCCTTCGCTCAAAGACAAGAGTCATCTAGAAAGTTTGTACAGCTTGCTTTACTACCCCTACCAAGCGGCAATTGCCGTTAATTTTGATAAGCGGATAGGAAGGATTAAGCGGCTTGAGATAACGCTGTCCTCCATCTTCTACCAGCTTTTTGAACGTAGCCTCTTGGCTATCCTCAAGCTTCGCCACCACCAAGTCTCCCGGCTGTGCATCAATCTGCGTGACGACTAAGATCATTGCTCCTTCTGGAATACTCGGCCCGGCAGGGCTCGTCATGGAGTCACCACGAACCTCTAACCAGAAAGCCTCACCGCCAGGAACACGATAGGTAGTCTCCATGTATTCGCTAGCGCCCCCTGGCTCGTAAGGCTCAACTGCTTCAGCCCAACTGCCTGCGGCAACCCAATTGACTACTGGATACCTGTATGTGTTCGAAGGCTGGCCTGCAATTTCTACATTGCGCTGATTTGGCTGTGGAATGTGCCGCGCCAGTCTTTTACTTACGTCTATAGGGTCGAAGCTCAACGCCCGTGACAGCTTCACCAAAGCATCCAAATTCAAAGCAATGCGCCCATTCATGTACTGGCTCACTGCGCTCTGCCCTGTCCACCCGCAAGCCTCTGCAATGTCCTCTTGAGTCAAGCGGTCCCCGCGCGCTTTGGCCTCTGCCTTGCGCTGGGAATATATCTCTTTAAGCCTTTTGGCTTCGGTAAGCTGCTCGGGAGTCAATTCTGTTCGCTTAAACTTTTTCATGGGTGCTCATTACTATAGGACGGGATCGTAGGGGCTACGACCGTTACTTTAGAAGCACCACTAATACACAACAAACACTACAGGTGTTTTTGTATTGTTTTAAAAAATGAGTACTGCTACTATAATTAGCAATACATTCGCGCTAGGCGGCTAGATATGAATGAGATTCCACTTACCACCTTCTTAAAGGCGCACACGCAAACAGAGACGGCTCGGCAAATAGGCATCACCCAAAGCCGTGTCTCTCAACTGGTTCGCGCTAAATGCGATGTTTACGTCGTTGTTACAGAAGAAGGCTCCGTTAGCTCTGCATATGAGAAACGGAAAATCGGGAAGCAGGCACGTCCACCTGTTTAACAAAGAGAAATATCGGCAAGAACCTATTGATCTTTAGGTTGTTGCCAAAAATTAAACGCTGAGTACAGATGCAAAAACGCCCGGCAGTCGTGGCATAGGAGGAAGAGATGAATCACGGCGAAGTCAATGAAATCGCCAAGAAGCTCCTATCAGACCCGCAGCTATATGCGGTCTTCAAGGAGCAAATCATGGCTGACCCAAAGAACATGGAAAAGGTTGTCAGCAATGCATATTTGGCTATCCAAAAAGGCTTAGAGCCCCATATCACCAGCCCTGATAGTCAGCCCTGCTGCTGTCGCTCTCCAGTATCTGGGAAACCGTATCGCGATAAAAACGGTTGCCTACGTCATGAATAAGAAGTTCTGAACTGGCTTTGAGGATTTTTATCGCCTCTACAAGAAGCTCATCTTTCAGCAAAAGATGCCTGCTTCTTTCTGAAGATTCGGAAACGTCTTTCAGCGTAAAGCCTGTTTTTTCAGACAGATAGTAGACAACAGCCTCTTCAGGGGAGAAGACCGTAAGAGCGTTGGAGAAGGTATTTGAGAGGTGGATGCTAAACGATCGGTACGCGATCGCGGTGATAGCGTCTTGAGTCGCTACAACACACGCTTCTCTCACCTCTTCATCTGGAAGATTTATCGCCTGCTCAAACTGACTTTTCAAGCGAGCGGAAATCGGTCTCCACTCCTGAAAGATATTGAACTCAATCACTTGGTATCTCCGTTTAGGTTTATTGGGCGCTGCAACGCCCCGCCAAACAGAATACCAAATCGTAAACGCAAAAACGCCCGGCAGGTCTGGGGAGACTAGGGCCGGGCGCTTTCACTCAATGAGGTAATGATGAATCACATGAGCGGTTTTGTCCAGCGGGGTGCGGCGTGAGCATTGAAGCGATGAACTGGGCGCTGAAACAGCAGCTCGTGAAAGACTCTGGCGCGTGCTGGGTGCTGATGGGATTAGCTAACCATGCCCGTGAAGATGGCACGGCGGCATTCCCGTCTATCGCCACGCTGATGGAGTACACCAAGCTTTCCGATCGCACCATCCAGCAGAAGCTCAAAAAGCTGCTGGAGATGGGCATCATCAAGCTGGGCAACCAGAAGGTGGCACAGGCATTGGGCTTCCGTGCCGATCGCTGCCCTACCGTCTATGACCTGTGCCTTGAGCTGGGCTTTGGGGACATAAAACCACGGGGCGAGAAATCTTCGGGTCGTAGATCACGGGGTGAAATTCACGACACCACGGGGCGAAATCTACAGCAGAACGGGGTGAAATCTACGACATCACGGGGCGAAGAATCTTCGGGGGAAACGTACTTAGAACCATCCATTAAACCGTCCATAGAACCACCCCGTGTTGCACCGGGGGCTGACGCCTCCGCTGCGGGGCCGGTTTTCGGTGAGGTCATCCCTGCCGAACAGATCGAACCGAAACGCCCTCGGGTCGACATCCCTGCTGACATGCCGGGACCGAAGGATCACAGCGCGAAAACGTTTCGTGCTTGGGCCAACTACGCCATGGCCTACCGCCACCGTTACGACGCTTGGCCGATCTGGAACGCACGTACTGCCGGACAGCTCAGCCAACTGGTCGACCGTGTAGGTCATGACCTCGCTCCTGCCGTAGCAGCGTGGTACCTGCGAACGAACAACCAGTTTTACGTCACCAAGGGCCACCCCGTCAGCCTGATGCTCACGGACTGCGAAACCCTCGCAGTGCAGTGCCAGACAGGCCGTCAGGTCACCGCGACCAAGGCACGCCAAACTGATCGTACTCAGTCCAACCTGAGCGCCGTCGAGGAAGCCAAGGCGATGATGCGTGCACGCCGTGAGCAAGCAGGAGGTGCCGCATGCTGACCGCTGACGAACAAGACCGCCTGTTCGAAGTGCTAGGTGCCACGATGGAAGTCATGGGGCAGGAATACACGCCAGCAGCCTTGATGCTTATGGTCAGTGACCTATCGGCCTACCCGCTGAACGAAACACAGCATGCGCTGGCACGCTGCCGATCGGAGGTCAAAGGGCGTCTGACGCTGGCCAGCATCGTCGAACGCATCCCGTCAGACAATGCGCACCTTCCGGCAGCCGAAGCATGGGCACTGGCGCTGTCAGGGCAGGATGAGTCAGAAACGATCATCTGGAATGGAGAGGTTGCAGGAGCTATGGCCGATGCCCGCCCGATTCTCGCTCTCGGTGACAAGGTCGGTGCCCGCATGGCGTTCATATCGTCCTACGAGCGTCGCGTTGAGCAGGCCAAGGCCGAAAGTCGCCAGCCCCAGTGGACCGCGTCGCTTGGCTCTGATCCCGCACGCCGTCAAGACGTCATCGAGCAAGCCGTTGAGCAAGGCAGGATCGCGCCAGAGCAAGCCAAAGAGCTACTGCCCTCGCCTGATCGCCTTGAGGCCAAGCTGCCGCTGCCGCCGTCACCCGAAGAACAGGAACGTCGCCGCCGCAACGCCAACCGAATGATTCAGGAAATCCGGCACGCCCTGTCGAGCGAGTCGAGAAACGATCGGATGGCACAGAAACGTCAACGTGAACGAGAGCAGCAAGAACAACGCCGCCAGCAGCTACTGGCGCAGGCAGAACAGATGGCCGAGGGCACGTCATGAGCAAACAGCAACCCGTCTACATGCGTGCAGTGCGATTAGTCGACCCAACCACAGGAGCTGAGGTATCGGCGTTCATCCCTGCCAGCGCCACAGATGCCAACATCGTGCGTGAGCGTGGCGTGAAGATCGGCACCACCCTGCGTTGCGATATGAAGCAGCCGCGCAACCTGCAGTTTCATCGACTGGCGCATGCACTTGGCCAACTGGTGGCGCAGAACATCGACGACTTCAACGGCAAGAACGCGCATGACGCGCTCAAGAAACTGCAGACCGACTCCGGCGTTGAGTGCGATATAACCCACACCGACGTGCCCGGCTTCGGGGTGCTGGTCAGTAAGCAGCCCCGCTCCATTGCCTTTGACCGGATGGACCAAGGGCGCTTCTTCCAGCTGATGAGCGAGCTGTGCACCTACATCGCCAAGACCTATTGGCCACAGTGCACGGCAGAACAGATCGAAGAGATGGCGCTGGCCATGGTGCAGGAGCGAGCAGCATGAGGATTACATCGAAAGCGATGCGTGCATCGGCTCGTGATGAGCGCTGCACGCTAGGCATCCTTGGGGTTTGCAATGAGCGTACGGATACCACCGTACTGTGCCACCTACCCAATGAGTCACACGGGCTGGCGCGTAAGAGTGATGACCTGTCGGCCTGCTATGGCTGTGCGGCATGTCATGACGTGATTGATGGACGCGTACCGTGGCCGAGCGAAGAGAAAGCGCACGCCGAGTGGTATATGCGCCGCGCACAAATCCGCACGCTGGTGCGCATGGTGGAAAAAGGCATCATCACCATCAAAGGAGTGGCGGCGTGATTCAGGTCTTCGTGCCCTATCTCGGCCCGTCACTCAACAGCATCTACGCGGGCGTCCACTGGGCGACCCGTAAGAAGCACGCCGATGCCGCCCATAGAGCGACACAGATCGCCGTCCGCGGCATGGCACCGCTTACCCACCCGGTACGCCTGACATTGCAGCCCGTGCTGGGCAAGGGGAAGCGTCGCCTCGACTGCTCTAACTATGGCTACACCCTCAAGCTAATTGAGGATGGCCTAGTGCGGTCGGGGCTACTCAAAGACGACACGCCTGATTATGTAGTCAGCGTGCAGACATTGGCACCGATCCGTGACCCTAAACGCGGCTCCGGTGTGTGGGTAATGATTCAAGAAGTAGCCGAGGGGGCTGCATGAGCAATTGGGAAGAGCTATACGCACAGTGCTATAAACGCGCTATTGAGCCGCGCACGCGCTTCCTAACCACTGATCCGCGCACAGCCGTGGCGCTGGCCTATGAAGACGGCATGCGTACGCAGTCGATGGTCGATCTGTATGAGGCTGGCAAGGAAGGCAAGAAGTCACGCTCAGTGCGGGCGATTGAGAGCCGCGAGAAGCGTGCAGGCACTGGCGCAGATATCCATGCTGAGTACCACAAGATACGCCGTTACGTTGACGGTCTGCTCGATACCGACCCGCTTCGGTACGCCGTCATCATGACGCTGGCACCAGTGAAAGAGTCTATTCGCCAAGCGTGCAAGGGTGAGGTCTACGATATGCTGCATACCCGCGTACGCATGGAGCTAGCCGAACGTGGAGAGCGAGTGCTGAAGAAGCGAGCAGAGCGCTTGGTTGCCCTATCACAAGCTATGGTTGAGCAGTCGATGCGTAGTGCCGATTGGCCGCCGAAACATGTTGCAGCGTGGTGTGAGAGCTGGTGTGGGGTGCATATTGAAATGTCTCAATGGTCGCGCAATTGCAGCAGTGATTGGTGCCTACTGGATGATTTGATGCGAGATATGGAAAAAGGCACTTTTGCTGCTATCAAAAGCATGACAAGAAAAATAAATCACCATCTGGCCTACTGCGACAATTTTGCCGCCTAATACCTGACCCAAAAGACAGGGTGCAAAAAGTGACATCTCCTTGATTTTTATAGACAATGGCCGAGCTTTGTTATCTATAAATAGAGGGAAAGATGTCTAGATTAGTTTTCGACGGGATGCAACACACTATTACTCTTTATAAGTCTGACTTTGAAATTGTGGGCAGCTGGACTGCTTATAATAGGATTGATAATGCTATAAAAATAAAAGGTAAATTTACCCACATACCAGATGGCACATATATAATACAAGATCAAATCAGACCTCACAGGCATCCAAACACAGGACAAGATACAATAGACGGAATGTACGGCTCCTATGGAATTGTGAGAATTTATATGATTGGGCATCAGGGTGTGGGCATCCATTCAGGACGACTTTATCATCAACCTGCAGGCCCAAAATACGTAACACACGGATGCATTAGAACAACTGAAGAAGCGATGAAAGCCATAAAAGACTTAATGCATAAAGAGTCCCTTGAAACATTGACTGTTTTTAACAATTCAGCTCAAGCAAACTTATTAGGATAGAGCAATGAAAAAAGTAATTTGCTTTTTGCTAGCCACATCATGGTCTCTTTTTGTGTGTCCTCTAGCGGCAGCAGAGGATGAATGCTCTTCATATAAAAAGGCAGATATGGTTCTAGACAACATATATAGCAGTTGGAACAACATTTTTTATTACTATAAAAATTATGGCGGATGTTTAGACGGCTACTATGGCGAAGGAACTACGGAAGCTGTAGCTCAAAGACTTGCTAATCACTGGGAAGAGACTAGCAGTATAGCGCCTCTGATTAATAACACAGAAGGATTTGAGTCCTTCATACTTTACAACATAAATAGCTCAGCGGATGACAAAGAGTTGCTAAAAATAAACGAATTATCGAAAGAGGCTTGCCCAGAAGGCATGACTGATTTTTGTAGAAAACTAGAAAAAACTTCCGCAGATGCTTATAACGACTTAAATTCATAGTCTCGCACTGCGATCTTCGGGCGACTTGTGTGTGTGAAGGGTTGCAGTTTTGTCGAGCAAAATGTACGATATTTGTACAGTGCCGCAGTTGCAACTAAAGGCACGACAGATAACCGAAAGCCTCGCCCTAACCGGCGGGGCTTTTTTCGTATCTGGCTCATACCGCAACCTCTGAGCCGCCTTCTCGACTTCCCCTCCGCTCAGTAGATCCAGCATCCGTGCCCCGCGTTGGGTGAAGACCACTTACAACCCAAACCAGAGTAAACGTCATGCCTCAAAATGACCCCGGTCTCTGGCGCATGATCGTCGATGCGCTGGAGCATATTCGTATATCACTGTGGCAGGAAAACATCCGGCCACACGTTATGGCTACCGCACTGTCGTTTGTCATTGCCCTACTTCGAGCTCTCGTTGGCGGCGGCAAATTCCGCCGCTCTCTTCTGGAGGCTAGTCTATGCGGTACGCTAACGCTAGCCGTATTCCCGCTGCTCGATTACTTCGGCTTGAACATCTATCTAGCTGTGTCGATTGGGGCCGCTATCTCCTTCCTTGGCGTCGATTGGTTGCGCGGCATCCTCTCTGGCGCCCTGACCCGTGTCGTCGAGCGTTGGTCAGATAAGTAACACCCACCTCCCCTAACTCGCGGCATTAGGCCGCCTGTCACCCGCTACGGCGGGTGTTTTTGTATCTGTGCAATGAGATGCATATGAACACCAAGACCAATAAGACTAAGCAGATCCACACTGGCCACTGGACGGTGAAGAATGCTCGCGGTATTCGCGCCACCAACGGCAACACCTTCCCTGCCTTTGATCCGGACAAGCTGAAACAACTCATGCCCGGCTATCAGGCGTGGGACAACTGGCTCGTACGTGACGAAGATGGCTTCGTTGCTGATGTGAATGGCTTCCGTATCCTGATCGCACTGGTGCGTCCGGTCGGCAATGGCTTCGACAGCGGCGAACGCATCGCGTACTTCTACAGCGCTGACGGTGAGCACTATGTGCCGGGCGGCTTCCTGTACGGTGATCACAAGCTGTACGACGACATTCGTGAGTGGTCCGGCTCCACGATCCTGCGCGCTGACGGCAAGCTTCAGACGTTCTACACCTGTGCCTACGGTGCCGATATCGACGGCGTGTGGCAGACCGTCCAGCGTCTGGCGACGGCCATTCAGGAAGTCACTGTCGAAGGCGATAAGCTGACGATCGAAACCCCGACCTACCATGCACTGATGGGTGGTGTGTGCGAGCCGGATGGCTTCTACTACGAAACGCCTGCGCAGGCATCTGAGCGCGAAGCCAAGTGGCCGACCCGCCACCGCGTTAGCGTCGGTTCCGACCAGACAGAAAACAACTGCATGCGCGACCCGTTCTTCTACAAGGACAAGCGTACCGGCAAGCGTTATCTGGCATTCGAAGCAAATACAGGCGCAGGCTTCCACGCACCGGGCCACGTTCGAGCTGAGTACGTCAGCGCCAATGGGCTACCGAAGGAAGGTTTCGCACCGACCGAGGACATGCTGAAAGCCAACGGCTGCATCGGCATCATCGAGCTGACCGATGATGAAGGCACTTTCGGTCAGTTCCAGGCACCATGGCTGACGGCCAACCTCGTCACTGATGAGATCGAGCGCATCAACGTCGTTGATCACGATGGCCATGTCTACCTGTTCTGCGTCGGGCACGGCAATAAGAACGCCCTCAATATGGAAAACGCGGATCTGACCAACCGCGACTACATGTTAGGCTTCCGTGCGCCGTACTTCGGTGGGCCGCTGACACCGCTCAACGGCTCCGGTGTCGTGGTACAGCAGAAGTCCTATGGTGATGCCTATGCAGGCCAGATGGCGAACCAGCAGTATGTCTACAGCTGGCTGATCACGCCGACCCGCGATCAGAAGCTGGGCGTGTTCCCGTGCGTGTCTTATGCGAACTACTGCGATACGGGTAAGGGCGTAGAGGCAGTGATGAACGCGGGCCCGTCTGTTCGCATTGAGATCGACGGCCTCAAAACCCGCATCGTCGGCATGATGTACGACATCCAGCCTGCGCAGGTTGATGCCAGCCGCGAGGCTGACAAAGGCTCTGCCACCGAGCACGGCTATGCCTAAGGCGTAGCATAAAAAAAACCTGCCATCTCCCCTAAGGGCGGTGGCAGGTTGTGTATGCAGTAGTCACTTAAGAGCGTTCTAACTCACGCAAAGCAGCTTGAGCTAGAAAACCAGATCGCGTTCTATAGGCAGCGTTCTTGGCCACCGTGTCATCAATGCGACGAATAACACGTTCGGGCAGTGAGACGTTGATTTTTTGGCTTTTGCCGAGGTAACGCGATATATCAATGTCCACTACAGCCCATACCCAGCCTTTGTAGGCCGGATTATCGCAGTGAGCATCGACAGCGCTTGCCCGTGGGATGTCATCACCAAACTCAGCCAACGTTTCCAAGTGCCCTTCGATGGCTTCCTTGGCGTTGCGTAGAGCGTCATCAAACGAGTCACCCGCAGAGAAGCAGCCGGGTATATCGGGAACGGCAACGCTATGTGCATGCTTTTCGTCTCCACGCTCAATTGCAATGGGATACAGCATGGAAGTTCCTCCTTCACGTACGGGGACCGACCTCATGCGAGGCCGGCGCTTTTTCTAATCGCCCTAACAAGACCTATCTGCAATTCCTTTTTAGGATGGGGCACGGTCACTGTGCCGGGCTTGCTTGGGTGCCTGAAGTGATGGTGGCTGCCTTTGATTCGAACACAGTACCAGCCATCTTTTTCAAGCTCTTTGATCACATCACTGCTTTTCACCTCCGGCTCCTTGCAACCAATGCAAAGCAATATTAACCCCAACAACCCCAAATATACAACCTAAAAATAACCCCAGAGTTATAAAAATATGTTTGCGCCTCGACTTCGGTCGGGGCGTTTTCGTATGCGCCATGCCCGGCGCACATCAACACAGAGCTTTTCAGAAAGGGCCTTGGAGAACGTCGGCAATAGCTGGCGAGCTTCTCTGTGGACCGACGTTCTGGGCAACAAGGCTCTTTACTCAAAAGGTGCGCAACTCATGAGCAACATCATTCCGTTCCAATACGGAGATATGACTATCCGCTTCAACACTGAGGGCTGGATCAACGCCACGGAAATTGCCAAGGCGTACGGAAAACGCCTTGACCACTGGCTGGAAAACAAAGAGACACAAAGCTATCTCAAGGCAATTGGGAAGTATCTAAATACCCCTGATTCCGGGGATTTGATTCAAGCGCGCCGCGGTAATGGTGGTGGCACATGGCTGCACCCCAAGTTAGCAGTCGTATTCGCCCGCTGGCTGGATGTGGATTTCGCGGTTTGGTGTGACTTGCAGGTCGATGCTCTGATACGCGGAGACTCCAGCCTCAAGCAACAGTACGACTTGGCTCTCAAAGCACTGCAGGAAGGAAAAGAGGCAGCCAGCTTCTTCGGCAAAGGCCTGAACTCATGGAAGCGCACCAAGCCAGAGCTCGAACATCGCGTTCAAAAGATCATCGATAAGATGCAGATGAATTTGCCTTTCAGCATAGGCGCCCCAATTCAGGGATGCCTATGCAGGTGCACTGCTCCTCATCAAACATAGAAAATCAGCAGTTCACCAACCTCCTTTAAGGGCGTTTAGGTTAAACCTTGAAGCGTAGCCTGCATGATCTCACGAACAATTTTTACTCGATCTTGCACATTATTGGCTTGCGCCACCCTATCATCGATAAAACCTTTCGCTATCTTGTCAGTGCCTTTTTTACCATTCACTGCAAGCAGACGCGCTAGACATTCGATGCAGGCATCCTCATGCCTAGCCTCGCTGTTATTTAGTGCGATTATGGCCTGCCTCGCCAATACATGCCCTAGGTTCTTCCCATTAGGAATGCTGTGGGATGCGTCGTGCTCAATAATTGCTGGTGATCGGATGCCATTCTCCAGCTTGCTTATAAGCATAGAAAATATATCACGCTGGTCGCCGCTGATGATTGGAGTAGGGTGCATAGAACAAACCTATCTGTATCGAAAGGCCTGTTGAGGCCTAGACTGATTGGGAGGCTATTCGCATGCCTTTAAGGCTAGCGCGCCCCATTCGTAAGATCGCTGAGAAACACGGTGTGCCGGATACCGTTGTTCGCAAACGAGCCAAGATGGAATCTTGGGTTTGCAGCGGAGGTTTGCAACTAGTTTGTAGATGTAAAATTTCCCCCTCCCTTCTGGAAATCCTTTTCCGCGCCAGTCCCACCGCCGCCCGGCGGTATTTTTTTGCCCAAAGATAAGGAATCAGCCATGGCCATGCGCTGGACATGCCCAGAGTGCGGCGAGTCATGCCGTATTCGTAGTAGCAAACAACCCGTGAAGGATCTGCGCTTCGTATTCCTGCAATGCAATGACATCCAATGCGGATGGCGTGGCAAAGGTACCTTCGAGATCGTTGAGTCGTACTCGGCCAAGAAGATCGCATAACAGGAGAAGCATGGCATGGCAGAGCCGGACTGGGGGGCCATACAGCTGGCCTACGAGGCCGGCACACCCTACCGGGAGATAGCCGACCAACACGGCGTGTCTGAGTCGTACGTCCGCAAGGTAGGGAAGCAACAGGAATGGAATAGGCCCGCCAAAGCATCAAAAGGCCGGGGGCGCAAAGCCAGTACGCAATCGGTGCGCACCGATACCAATGCGCACTCATGCGCACCACAGGTTGAGCACTCCGTACTGGAGGCCGCAGACGACATTCAGACGGCCTATGGCATTACGCCTCGAGCCGCATCGTTCGTGGTTGAGTACATGAAGGATCGCAACGGCACCCAAGCAGCGCTACGTGCTGGATATGCGGAGTCAGGTGCATCGGTACAGGCTAGCCGGCTATTAGCGAATGCTAAGGTCCGCCGGGCGGTTGATGAGCAGATACAAGCCCAGACCGCTCGCACTCTGATAGGACAGGACTGGGTGCTGGGGCAATGGGCAGCTATCGCTACTGCAGACGTGTCCGAGCTGACGCAGGTGCGCCGCGGGTGCTGCCGTCACTGTCATGGCGTTGACCATGGGTACCAGTACATCGATGAAGCCGAACACCAAGCGGCAGAAGAACGTGCCGAGGCCAAGGGCTATGAGCTGCCACCCTTCGGGGGATACGGGTATACCGCCCACCAGCGACCCAATGCCGATTGCCCGATGTGCGGGGGTGAAGGTATGGCCCGCGTATATACGCCAGACACCCGCGACCTTTCTCCTGCTGCCCGCCTACTGCTGGACGGTATCGAGCAAACAAAGAACGG
Source organism: Zymobacter palmae (assembly GCF_003610015.1). Lineage (NCBI taxonomy): Bacteria > Pseudomonadati > Pseudomonadota > Gammaproteobacteria > Oceanospirillales > Halomonadaceae > Zymobacter > Zymobacter palmae. The sequence goes on along the minus strand of NZ_AP018933.1, from coordinate 1,321,764 downwards.
CATCAAGGTGACTACGCGTGACCGCGATGCGGCGCTGGATCGTATTGCCAAGCACTTGGGCATGCTCAGCAACAGCCGCGTAGAGCTTTCCGGACCAAACGGAGGGCCAATACAGCACGAGTACACCGCAGACGACTATCGGGCAGCACGCGAGAAGCTGCGCAACCGGATGAGACCCGATCATGAGTGACAACATGCTGCTTGAGTGGGACGAGTTGGACTTTCCGATGCGGGTGGCAATCGCAGAAGAATCACTGACCTCGTTTCTGTCATTCGTGCAACTGTGGTTCGAACTCATCCAGGGCGATCGCCTACTGGTCAACTGGCACCACCAGTACATGGCTGCCACGATTGATGACCTGATCGCGGGAAAGCTGAACCCTCGCAACGTCATCATCAACATCCCGCCAGGCGGTACAAAGACTGAGTTCTTCTCCATCCACCTGCCAGCGTATCTGAACACGCTCGTGCAAGAAGGCGCTCTGCAGCGCTTTCGCAACCTGAACATCTCCTACGCTGACTCACTCGTGAAGCGCAACAGCCGCCGGACGCGCGATATCATCGCAAGCCGCGAGTATCAGGCGCTATGGCCCTGCAAATTCGGTGTCAATCAGGCCGAAGAGTGGGAAGTGTTCAATGCACTGGGCCGTAGCATCGCACAGACGATATCGAAGTCAGCCGGTGGCCAGATTACTGGCGGACGTGGTGGCTACATTGGCCCGGCGTACTCCGGACACATCATGCTCGACGACTTCAACAAGCCCGTCGACATGTTCAGCGAGACTAAGCGTCAGGCTGCCAACAGCATGCTGACGAACACGATCCGATCGCGCCGAAACGATAAGAGCAAGGATCACCCTACCCCGATCATCAGCATCCAGCAGCGCCTGCACACTGACGATGCTACGGGCTTCATGCTGTCCGGTGGCATGGGGATGCGCTTTCATCACATCAGCATCCCCGCATTGATCAATCGTGAATACCTCGACAGTTTGCCCAAGCGCTGGCGTGATGCCTGCTGGAACTGCATTAAGGACAGTGAAAGCCGGATCGTGGGCGGGGTTGAGTACTGGTCGTACTGGCCGGAAACCGAACACATCGACGACCTGATTGCGCTGTGGGAGAAAGACCCCTACACGTTCTGGTCGCAGTACATGCAGAAGCCGCAAAAGCTGACCGGCGGCATATTCCAGACTGATTGGTTTCAGACCTACACGACCCTTCCCCGACTCAAATACCGCGCCATCTTCGTCGATACGAACAGCGGCAAGGTCAACGATTACAACGACTATACGGTGTTCACTTTGGTGGGCGTGGGCGTTGACGACAACCTGTACATCATCGAAGTAGAACGAGGAAAGTGGGACCCGGAGGAGCTGCTGACAAAGGCCATCGAGCTGTTCGAGAAGTGGTCCCCCTACGACCCGCGCAACCCCGCACCGATTCGCTACATGGGCATCGAGGACAAACAGGCCGGTCAAGGGCTGATTACGACGCTCAAGAAGCGCCGTGGCGCCATCGCAGTTGAGGAAATCCCCCGCGGTGCCGGCGAGAACAAGCTGGTGCGCGCACTGAATAGCGTGCCGCAGATCAAGAGCGGTCGCGTCTTCGTGCCAGCAACACACGATGCTGACGGCAAGCCGATCCACATCACTCATTACGCCGACGGTAGGCAAGCAGGCAGTACGACATGGATGATCGCCGCGATGGCTGAGTTCGAAGGCTTTTCGGCGGACGACAGTCACGATCACGATGACATTGTGGATACGTGGATGGACGCCATCAGCCGCTGCCTGATCGATGATGACGGTGCCGCCGACTTCTCAGGATGGTGATCATGAACACAGACGATGAGCAATACGGTCGCCCCGAGTGGCGGCCCATCTGGATCGTGCGTTTTGAGCCCACGCGCTTTAACGCCGACTGGATCAGTGATCGTCGATCGCGCATGAAGCCACCCTTATGGCGATTCACGGCTGACCCTAACTACGCGCCTACCCTGTGGGACGAACAGCGCACCACGCAGCTCCTGCAATGGAAAAAGCTGTACGTTGCTCGGTTGGAGAGCCTGTGCTTTCCCGCCGAGTGGAAACTGCTAGCCCGTGCGCCCGCCGATCCTGATCAACCTCCAGCGGACTACGACCGCAACATTGACGGCACCATCGTCACGATCAACCCCGCAGATGCGGACTTTCTCACTCCGCCCCCACGCACCGCTGGCCTTCAGCGGCTCAATGAGGGCACCTATTAAGCAACGGAGTCACCGCCATGACGGATGCAAAGCCCCGTTTCCGTCAGCAGCAAGACGGCACGTTCACAATGCGCACCAGCGATGGCCTGCAAAACGTCATCACTGGGATGGGTACCGAACGCGACAGCACGCAGGCACACCGCTTCGTGTTCTCGAACAACTACCAGGACTGGACACAGTTTGAAGCGGCCTTTGTCGAGAACTGGCTGGCCCGTAAGTCGGTCATTATCCCGGTCGAAGACTCAACCCGCGAGTGGCGCGAGATACAGCACGAAGAGGCCGCAGCGATTGCTCAAGAGGAAGAGCGCGCAGGCCTGCAGCAAGTCATTCAGCGCGCTTTCATTGATGCAGGCATTTATGGTGGCGCCATCATTGTCATGCTGACCGACCAGCCACTGGATGCCCCGCTGGACGTCACCAAGATCGGTAAAGGCGGCCTCAAAGGGCTGCGTGTCTTCGACCGCACGTACGTCTCAGCGGTCGATATCAATATGACCGATGTGCTCGCTGGCAATTACATGCTGCCAAACACTTATACGCTCAACGGCGGTACTCAGAACGTGCACCACTCGCATGTAATCCGAGTGCCAGGGGCCGAGCTGCCGATGCGTTTGCGCGCCCTCAACGGCTGGTGGGATGACTCACAGCTACGACGGTGCCTGACCGATATCAAGAACGCTGCCGCCTCAAATGCCGGTATCGCTGCACTGATACAGCAGGCCAACGTCGATATTATCAACAAGAAGGGGCTGTACAACGCCATTGCGGCCGGTGATCAGGATGAGCAAATCGCCAGCCGCTACCGCAAGTTCAACCTGATGAAGTCGCTGTACGGCCTTGGGCTTCTTGATGATAACGAAGAGTACTCGCGCAACCAGATATCGTTCGGCGGCCTCTCTGACGTGATGCGCGCGATGATGGAATGGGCCTCAGGTGCCGTGGGCATCCCGATCACACGGCTATTCGGCGTGCAGGCTAAAGGGCTAGGCAACGACACTGCCGGCGATCAAGCCAACTACTTCAACGACATCCGATCAGGCCAAAACGGGCGTTACAAGCGCGCACTGCGTCAGCTTGACGAGGTGCTGGTGCGTTCAGCACTCGGACACATGCCCGATGACTATGCGTGGCACTGGCTCCCGCTTGAGCAGATGAACCCGAACGACGTGGCACAGCGACAGAAGACTCAAGCCGAGAAGGACGAGATTCGCCTCAACCAAGGCGTGCCGCTCAGCGCGGTACTGCGCCGCCTGCAGTCCGAAGGCGAGTACGACATCAGCGACGAGCAGATTGAGCAGGAGGAGCGCAATGAAGAAGCCGAACGACAAGGCGAAGCGGCTGGCCGTCCTGCGCCGGAGGTTGAAGAGGAAGACGAAACGTAAGGTCATACGCCCAACACGCAAGGCTGAGCGAGCGTATATCGCGGGTCTACGCGACATCGTCACTGATCTGGCCAAGCTTGTGAACAGGTCACTAATGCCATGGCTACACCAGCGCTACACCCCGTGGGAAGCGCCACAGGCCGATCATCCGCTGTCGTTTACCGACGACTTCACGACACGGCTAAACCAGCTGCGCGAGAGCTATGCCTGGTACGGCCAAGATGCTCCGCTACTGCTTCCGGACACTTCCACCACTGGTGCACCGCCAGCACCACCCGCCCCGCCTGCACATACTGCCCGCTCTAGTGCAGGTAGCGATGCCCCTTTCGGCCAGCAGATCAGACGCCTTGCAGAAGCCAAGATCAACGTCGCCGCTGCCGAAGGTACCGAAGCTGTGCGCCAGCAGGTCAACGCGGCTGTCGGTGTCGACCTAGGGGCAGTGATGCGACAGGAGCAGCTGACCGACTACGTGGCCGCAGCAGTGCAGGAGAACGTCTCGCTGATCCGCACTATCCCCGATCGCTTCTTTGGTGACATTGAACGCAAGGTACTGGACGGCTACCGCTCGGGCCGATCGCTCAAGCGACTCGCGCAGGACATTCAAGGCGTCTACTCACAATCGGACTTCAACGCACAACGCATCGCGCGCGATCAGATCAGCAAGATCACCAGTGACGTGATGATTAGGCGCATGAAGGACGCAGGCGTTGAGCGATTCCGCTGGAGCACATCAGCCGATGAGCGTGTGACCGGTAATCCAGCAGGACGTTACCCTAACGCGAAGGTGAAATGCTGGGCCATTGCGCATCGCGACATTGGCTACGGCCCCGGCGTCTATCTCCTATCAGAAGGTGCCGAGGTCAACGGCGAGAAAGGCGTCTACCCCGGCCGAGCACATATTGCTGACCGCTGCATCGCGGTCGCCCTGTTCCCTGGCATCGACTACATACCCTGGGACGAGTAGCACACCCCCTATCAATGACCATGCCCGCCCAGTGCGGGCATTTCTGTATCTGGATACCCCTATGCACATCCGATTCGCCGATCGCGCCACAGTGGGCAAGGTCAGCCAACGCGTAGTGCTCGACAACGGGTACATGCAAGTGCCAGGCAAAGTGGCTCGCGCGGGCCTGCAGCGCTACGTCGGGGCTGACTTCCTGCCAGCAGACCTCGCCGCAATCGAGCAGCAGCACGGCAGGACCATTGGTCCCCTTGATCCGATCATCATCTACCGCCCGCCGGAGCTCGTTTTCGACCCAGCGACCATGGCGGCCTTCGACAACGTCGACGTGATCATTGACCACACCGCCGCCAACTTCGTCGACACGCAGACGTATGAAAGCGACAGCGTTGGCCATGCCATTTCTGCCGGACGGCAGGAAGGCGACTGGATGGTCGTTGACCTGCTCATCAAGGCACAGCGAGCAATCGATGCGATTGGCCGCGGCAAGACGGCCCTCTCCGCCGGCTATGACGGCCAATACCGCTACGCTCCCGGCACCACTCCTGATGGTCAGCACTACGACCTCATCCTCACCAGCATCAAACCGAATCACATCGCCTTGTGCGATATCGCCAGAGCCGGCCCCGCTGCACGGCTCGCAGACAGTCAATCCACCGGAGTACTCCCCATGAAGATCCGCCTTGCGGACGGCACGTCCGTTGACGTTGCCGACGAAAACGCACGCACGCTGATCCAGCGTGAACTCGACAGTGCTGCGCAATCCGCGCAGGCAGCACAGCAAGAAGCCAGCCAAGCCGCAGCAGAGCGTGACGCGCTCAAAGACGAGAATGAAAAGCTGCAGGCGCGCACGTCTGACAGCGCTATCGCTGCACGCGTACAAGAAGTAACCGCCGTTCAGCACGATGCTGCGCAGCTGACCGGTCGTGTGGCCGACAGCGCCAGCATTGACCCGCATGCGATCCGCGCCCAGGCACTCGACCAGATGGGCATTAAATGCCGCTATGCCGACAGCTGGCAGAACGCCGATCCCGCTCGCACCGAAGCGCGCTTTGATGCCGAACTCGAAAAGAAACAGGCTGAGCAGGAGCAACAAAACACTGTGGCTGCGAAGACCGCTGACTCCCTACGCAACCTCGGTAACGATGCCGCGAACTCCGTCGCACACCATACCAGTAGCCCGGATCAGGCCCGCCGCGCTGCACGTGATCAGTACTTCAACCGCCTGAAGGGAGGTGCCCAATAATGGCTATTTCACAGAACGAGTTCTCGATCTACCCAGGACAGGCCTACGAAGGCCAAATCGCGACACTGGACCGCCCGCGTGTGAACTCAGGCATTGCCGACGACACGGTATGGTTCGGTCGTGCTGTGGTACGCGGTGCTGCTGGCCGCGCAGTGAAGGCGTTCACCAAGGACAGCAAAGCCGCCGACATGGTCGGCGTCAGCGTGCGTCATGCCGCGGCGATGAGCTACGACGGCCCGAATACAGGCAACGGCGCATCGGCAATGAAGTCTGGTTACTTCAAGGGCCAGCACGTCAGCTACCTGCGCGACGGTGCGATCCGCGTGCTGTGTGTTGACGGCGCCAAGGCTGGCGACACTGTTTCCATCATCAACGAAGACGGCGACAACCTCGGCCGCTTCACTCACGGTAAGGGCATTGAGCTGAACTGCGTCAAGTGGCGCGACACCGTGCCCGCTGGCGGCATGGGCTGGATCGAACTGTCCGGCACCCTCTCCGTATCTGCCACACCTGCATAACAACAAGGAAAACCACTATGCGCTTTGCTGATTCTTCCATTAGCTCGGCCTTCGGCTTCTTGAGCTCCAACCTCGCGCACATTGAGTCCGAGGTCTACGCCATTGAATACCCCGAGTACAAGTATTCGAAGTTCGTGCCGATCGACGACACTGCGCCAGCTTATAGCCCGCAGGTCGTACGTCGCGTCATCGACTACCGCGGTGGCCTGAAACCACGCAGCCCTTACGGCACCGACGTCCCGACCTCGGATGTCGCTCAGAAGGCCGAGTTCAAGGACATCCACACGTTCCAGAACGGCTACCAGTTCACGATTGAAGAGCTGGAACAAGCGCGTCTGGGCATGGTCACGCTGGATACCGAGCGCGCGCAGGCGGTGCGCGCCACGTCCGAGGCCAGCACTAACCAGATCATGCTGCTGGGCGCGTTGAAGGACGATGATGGCGTTACCGACCTCGCACTGGTCGGTGAAGGCCTGTTCACCAGCCCCAGCGTTCCTGTCAGCACCTCAGCGGGCAAGATTGAAGAGATCGTGTCCGCTGGTGGCGAGAAAATGGCTCAAGCGGTGCTCAACATCTTCAATGCCGCGTACAACAGCGTCTACCTCGATCAGACAAAGACAGTGCACAAGCCGAACACGTTCGCGATGCCGTCTTCGACGCTGCGGCTACTGGGCTCGACGCTGCTCGGGCCGAACAACGGCAGCAACTTCACGCTGCTGCAGTTCTTGAAGGCCAACTACCCGGACGTCGACTTCGACGATGACATCCAGCTCGAGCATGCCGGCACTGCCGGCGCACGCCGCATGATCTGCTACAAGAAAGACAAACGCATCGTACGTGGCCATATGCCGATGCCGCTGACGTTCCAAGCGATCGAAGGCCCGAACAACATGGCGTTCTACGTTCCAGCGATGTGCCGTACTGGCGGCGTCGAGTGGCGTGTACCGAAGGCGGCGAACTACGTCGACGGTATCTGATTGTTTAACCTTACAAGGGGGCTTCGGCCCCCTTTATCGTCTGGAGTTGCCATGAAAATCCTCAACATGCACACCGCCGCACTGCACGTATCTGGACCTGCTGGCGAGCGCTTTATGATCGCCCCCGGCCACAGTGAAGAGGTACCGGATGAGACCGATATTGCGCTGTTCTCTGCCGGTGGCCTGATCAACATTATCGAGCCGCCAGCACCTACGGATGAATCGGAGCCCGAACCCCAATCGGAGCCGGAGCAGTCTGACGACACAAAATCCAAGGGCAAAGGCAAAGGTGGCAAGAATGCAGATAACGCCGCAGGTGATCAGTGAGTTTCGGGATGACTACCCGGAGTTCGAAGACACGGCACGCTACACCGACGCGCTAGTACGCAAACTGCTGACGGAAGCAGATCACGAGACCGGCCAGCGCTGGGGTCAGTATGACGATGCGCAGCAGTCGCTGAAGCGCCGCGGCATGTTCGCGTTCGCCGCACATATGCTCGTGATGCGCACCGCTGCACAGCAGGTCTCAAAGGCCGGTGGCGTGGCCAGCGTGGTCGCACAGGTGTCTAGCAAACGCGTAGCGGATGAGTCTGTCTCGTATGCGATCGCAACGCCCGACTACGCTACTGCGACCGCCAACGGCTCGCTCGGTAATACCGTGTATGGGCAAGAGTTCATGCGCCTGCGCAGCCGCATCATTGGGCCGCTGATGATATGAAGATCAACACCGCCGGCCCCAACCTCGATGCGATGTTCTCGCGGCTCGATAAGCGATCCCAGCAGCTCAAGACTGACAAGCAACTGCTGGTCGGCGTCCCTGCCAGTGCGGGCACCGAAGAAGACGGCATGCCGCTGGCGCGGCTGGCGTATATCCACGAGTTCGGTGCGACGATTGATCATCCCAACGGGGCAAAGATCATAATCCCCGAGCGATCGTTCCTGCGGACGCCACTTAAGGCCAACCTGCCGAAGTATCGAAAGGCGTTCGAGTGGTTCGTAGGCCGAGCCCTCAACGGCAAGATCACTATGAACCAGGCGCTCTCACAGGCGGGGCTGATGATGGTCCGCGACTGCCAAGAAGCGATATCCCAAGGGATCGGGCCGCCGCTGGCACGCAGCACGATCGCACGCAAAGGCAGCAGTAAGCCGCTGGTCGACACTGGCCGACTGCGGCAAGCCATCACGTATCAAGTAACCAACGACGAGGAGTGACGGCATGAACGGCATCGATATGCAGTCGCTGATAGACCCGCCCTTCCGATCAACGCCAGCCGGTGACGTCTGGCTTATCCGGCAATCAGGCAACAGCGGCTACACCGGCCCCGGCGGGACATGGCAGGCAGCAAAAGCCGACCCTGTTCAATTGACCATGGTCAACATCCAGCCGCTCAAACCGCGCGAAGCCGAATCACTGATGACCGTGGGCGCCGCCGGTGTCAGTGCTCCCATCAGCGTCAACGACTGCCGCGTCGTGCATCTCAACGATGGAACCTATCTGCAGTGCGATGACGAAGCACAGGAAGCCGACATGCTGCGGTTCAGCGACGGCTTGCAGATGCGCGAGTGGCGCGTCATCGCGGTTGACAACCGACCGTGGCACCACTTCTGCCGTGCCGTCGTGCAGCGCTACCGAGGGGCTGGCTAATGCGCTCGATCGACGAATGCTATGTGCCACTGCACGAGATGCTGTGCACCGTTCTGCAACTGCCTGCCGACCGCGTTATTCTCGCGAATCAAGGCCGTGGTGCCCCGCCGGGCACCGAAGCTTATGCAACGTACTGGCCTGAACCGATCCGCGCACACGGCTGGCCGATCGTCGATCAGGAGGATGTGTCCGCCGTCGAACCATACGACCCTGCACTGGGCGGCAGCTGGACCGATCTGCGACAGACCCTACGCGTCAATATGCTGCTGAGCGTGACCGTCAATGTGTACAACGCGGACGCACAGACACGCATCATGCGCCTCGTACACGCCCACTTTCGCCCTGACATCAGTAGTCTCCTGCACACGCACCGGCTCGGCTGGCAAAGCGTTAGCAACATCCGCAACCTGACCCACATTCTGCAAGCCGGCATCCAGCCACGCTTCAACATCGACATTGACCTGTGGTCCACGTTTGAAACCACTGTTGACGTGCTCCGCGCCGCTGGCGCGCCCTTCACTTTGCACGATACCGACAATCACATCATATCCAAGGGATAACCATGTCTATCGACATCTCCGATATTGCACCACTGAACCTGAACATCGGGTCCGGTGGCTTGACCGGTGCGAAGCATGCGTCAGCCGTGGCGTTCGCTGACCAGCTTGATCTGGCGTCGAATATTACGTTCGCAGCCGAGACGTACCGCGACTACACAAGCCTCGCGGCCGTCGCCACTGACTTTCTGAAGTCATCCGAGATCTACCAAATCGCGTCGCGCTGGTTCACAAACTGCACGGGCCAACCGGCGTTCAGCATCTACATGAAGAACAGCAGCGCTACGCCAGCCGACAACATGACGGGGTTTCTGCACCAGAAATACCGCTACTTTCAGCTGTTCAAGAACGGCGACCTAACGCGCGAGACCATCCCCGGGCTGGCGGCACTGTGCGAATCGGAACGACGCGGACTGCCACTGAACCTGACCGCTGCCGATGTGGTCGCCGCGGGTACAGATGACCTCGGCACGCTGGTACACGACCTGCAGTATCGCCACGTATTCCCAGCTTACCGGTCGGCAGCGACGATCGCGCAAGATGCTGGTCAGGCTTATGCGCACTACGCCACCATGGCTACGTTCAGCAAGTTTGACCCGGCGGGCGCCAATACGGCGATCGACACCGAGTACCAAGGGCTTTCTGGCATCATGCCGGACAACCTGTCGACAACTGCAGTCAATCTGCTGAAGAAAAAAGGCATCGCCTACTTCTCACGTGTCGCGTCTAGCGGCGAAGAATCGGAATGCTTGCCTTTGAATACGTGGTCCACGTCGCCCAATCAAGAAGCGATCGACGACGTGTTCAACATTGACGTGCTCGGCAACTATCTGCAAAACGCGGGCTTCAACTACCTAAAAGGCTCGGGGCGTAAACGCGCGCTTACCGTGCAAGGGTTCAGTGGCTACATCAGTGCCATCACTACCGTACTGAAGCAGTTCAACACTAACGGCGTGCTCGGAGAAGGCAACATCACCCATCCCAGCACGGGCGAAACGGTGTATCTGCAGAATGGCTTTTTGATCCTCAACGATGAGACAGAAGTGCTGTCACTAACCGCAGCCCAGCGTCACGCTCGCCAGTACCCGTCTCTCAACATCATCGTGCTGCTGGCCCGTTCTGGCCGTGTCGCACCGATCAACCTGAACGTGGAGTAACCCCATGAGCATGCTCAATTACAGTCAGGATAAGGGCTCGCTGACGCTCAACGGTATTTCGTTCGAGAACCTCGGTGAAACTGACCCACCGATCACGATTGAGGACATCGAGCCGCGCTCGCACCTAAAGCGCGGCACCGGCGGTAAATCCGTACGCCTAGACAATGCAACGCGCGCCAAGCGCGTTACGGTCAGCCTTTTGCCGGGGTGCGATGAAGTTCGGCAAGTGTTGGCCCTCGACAAGGCCCGCGTCGACTTCAATGGTCTGTGGAGCCAAGCCGGCACCCTGGAAAAGGTCGCGCTGTTTGACGGCATTCTTGTCAATCGCGGCGAGCTGGGACGCGGGGGCAAGACAACGGCCACTGACGAGCGGCTAGTCTTCGAGTTCAACGACTCTGAAGAGACCTGATCTACACGACCTGATTACACCTCGTATACGCCGCCCATGGGCGGCGATTTTGTATCTGGGCCCTACGCGGGCCTTTTTTATTGGAGCTTCACATGGCACGTAGTTACGAAATCACCGTACGGGATCGCACCTTTATTGGCATGACCGCCTCTGCCGTCGCACAGGACGAGATGCTCGGCCTCGTCGGCCAAGCAGGCATTCTCCCCCTGCTCAATTCTGACGAGTCAATCAGCGACATGTCGAAGGTCACGTTCATGATGACCGTGCCGAAGAACATCCGCGATCGGCTTGCTCAACTTGCGACTCGAGACTTGATCAAAACCGATGAAGGCATGCCGGTCGCAATCAACCTTTTCGCCGACAACATCCAAGACTGGCAGTTGCTGATCATTGAAGCCCTGCGGGAGAACCTTGGCAGTTTTTTTACGCTGAGCGCGCACGGAAACCCCGCCGAAGACGATCTGGAAGAAGCGACAGCCTGAATAAGATCAACTGGCTGCTATGGCGCCCGTGCATCGCCAGCAGCGTGGTGCCATCACCTCTCGCGACGTGGGCAGAGATGAACGACGGCACGTATGAGCTTGCCGATGTCCTGCAGATGCACATCGTGCTTGATGAGCTCGAGTATCAACACGAGCTGGCGCTGAAAGAAGCGCAAGCCCAGGAACGCTAAGGAGCCGAAATGGCCGCTATCGAGTCGATGTGGTGGAAGGTCGGTGTCAATTACGACGACCGGCCGCTGGAGAGGATGAAGCAAGACCTGCGCGACGTTGATGCGCTGGTACATAAGCTGAACGCCCCTGCTAGCAGCAATAACAGCGCACTTTCCGAGCGACTTAGCCTGTATCGCAACCTCGAAAAGCAGGTCAGGAAGACGGCCAAGGCCATGGTCATTCCTGTGCCACAAGGCAGCGGGCAGGCTTCGCAGCAGACACGCCAGCAGGTTGAAGCCGTCAACGCCTTAGCGCAGTCATACCGCGTGACCGGTCGTGAGATCGAACAGGTCACTCAGAGGCTTCGCCACGGCGGCGCGGCGGCGGTACAGTCGCGTAGCGCCCTCTCGCAGATGTTCCGCGGCATCCATACCGGTGCCGACGGTGCAATCGGGCGGCTTGATCTAATGCGGGCCAATCTTGAGAAGCTCGGGCGACTTACCGCAGGCGCGGGTATCGCCGGCGGCATTGCAGGGACAATCATCAGCGGCGCGCAGAACGTCGTCCAAACCGAAGGCAGCGCGTATGCTACCGGCACCAGCGCACGCGCTCAGATGCGCTTCGGCAGCCAGCTCCAAGCCCTTGGCGGCCGCCGCGAAGATGCCGCACCGTTCTTTGGCAACATCAACAAGCTGGTCACCGACGCTCAGTACGGCCAGATCAGCGATGATACGCGCCTACAGATGACCCGTGCGGGCATCAACGTTGACCAGCTGCGGCAGTACTTCGACCCACGGGGCAATGATGTAACCGGTGCCGCAGATTGGCTACGCGGCCGCATTCATGATGAGGGCCAGCGCAACCCCGGTAGCGTGCGCACGGCCGCCATGTCTCTTGGCCTTTCCGAATCCTCCGTACGCCCCTTCATGACCAAGTCTGCACAGGACTGGCAACGTGAGGGAGCCCTCTTCGATCGTAGCGGTGCAGCGCCCGATGAGGAGGTCACCAAAGCCTCTGAACGCTGGCAAAGCGCAATGACCCACTTCGCTGACAACATGACAGGCATCCTCAACCAACTCATAAAACTGTCAGACCCGTTGGTGAAGGGGCTAGAGAAGGCGAACGAACATCCGATCCTTGAGGCGGCAGCCATAACAGGTGGTGGCGCATGGCTAGGCGCCAAAATGTGGTCGGGCATCAAAAACGTATTCAGTGGTGGTTCTGCTGGCAGTACAGGAGCAAGCACGGCGGCAACCGAAACGACCTCTGCCAGCCGTCTGACGGGAGCAAAGCTTGCTTCCGAAGCGGGTGCAAGGGCGGCAGGTACCGAAGTTGCTGTGTTATCTCGTTTAGCTCCCGTGCTCCGTTTTGCCAATGTAGCGACCACGGCCGCTTGGGCAATGCAGCCCATCAAAACGGCGAGGCCAGAGATCGATACTTTATCTGGCGCGGGATTAATAGAGACTCCCCCGCCGCGGCGCCGCGACCGATTTGATGAGTTAAATGCTTTCAAGCAAGACGACTTAAAAAACAAAATACAGGCCCGAGACAGCGGAAGAATTCCTACAACATGGGAAGGAAACGACCAACTCAGGGCATACGATGAAGGTATTTGGAATGAGCATCAGAAAAACTTAGAAGAATACAGACAACAAGCGGCTATCTATCAACAGCAGCCTTCTACCGTTCAAGACAATATGGACGTGCTGCAGGACCTTCGGCAGCACGTCTATTCGCCAGACACTGCAGAGGAAGCTCGTCAGCGCATTCTTTTCAAAGAGTCGCGCGGAAATCGCTACGAGGCCGATGGAAAGCTGAAGGTAAACGCGACATCCGGCGCCCGCGGTGAATATCAGGTTATGCCTGCTACTGCACGCCAGCCGGGTTATGACGTTGACCCTGCCCGTGATGATTCACCCGAAGAATATGCTCGCGTCGGCCAAGGGCTGATCAAGGCATACAACCGGAAGTACCATGGCGATATCCAGAAGATCATGTCGGCATATAACGCCGGACCTGGGGCGACTGACAGAGCCATCAATCGGTATGGTGACGAGTGGCGATCCCACATGCCGCGCGAGACACGTGGCTATATGGACTATGACCCAACCGCACCGAACTACGGCAACTATCGCCAGATGGCTGGCGGACAAGGGCCCACAGTGAACGTTCACGTTGATGCGCGAGGTAACCAGCAGCCTCACCACCTTGAGCGTGCCGTTGAAAACGGCGTCCGCCGCGGGATTGGACAAGCGAATACGGTGGTTACAACCCAATTCAGAGCATCGGCCTCGCCAGACGCTTAACCTACAGCTTGATCAATGCGAACTGCACCTTAGTTCAGCTCCGCCTTTTCCTGCTTTCATGATAACTTTCAATCGTTCAAATTGATAAGTCATTGAAATAAAACAGGGATAAGGAAACATCAATGCTATACTCTATAATATTTAGTTTAGTGTACGCTTTGATAGGTTTTTTATTCCCCGGAATTCCGCAAGTAAGAATTCACTCTTCTACTCAATCCGAGGATATTTTCTATGCGCGATTCTACATAAATGGAGATATATATGATAAGAGAGAGTTATATCATGGGGATACTGTTTATTTCTTAATCAGAGGTGAAGCCTCTAAGTATTATGAAAAAGGCATAGAAATAGATATTGAAGATAAAAACTATGAGACATCGTCTCTTAATTTAAACCAAGCATTTAAAACCATTGATATATACCTTGATAAAAATGGTAAAATCGACAAAGAAAAAACATTGATCAAGACTTAGGCTCAATATATATATTTATACCTTTCACATTATGAGAATTTGACGTCCCAACCGCCGCTTGGCGGTTTTTTTGTGCCTGGAGGAAGCCATGGCAAAGCTTGGAAACATGATCAGCAGCCGGACGCCGTCCATCCAGCCAGCTGATGAACATAACGGCGTGGGTATTATCTTCGATGCCATTCACCGTGAAGATGACAGCCGTGAGTCACAGCTCGCGAGCTACAGAACAGAGACGGCTTTCAGCGGTAATGATCACACCATTCATCGCAACCCATCGCTAACACTGGAAGTGGGCATCAGCGATAACCCTGCAAAAGTGGCGATAGCACAAGCGTCGAGCTCTACGCTGGGTGGACTAGCGAACGGGGTAGGTACTGCAGCTTCCGGCCTCATTCTGAACAAGATCGGCGGTACTGCGGCGGCGGCCGTGGGACTCGCAGCATCGGGAGGGCTCTCTGCATACGCCAGCGCGTCTCGTCGATCAGTGTCTGCTTACGACATTCTGGACGGCATGCGTCTGACGGCGATCAACGTCAACGTGGTGGGTACGAAGCGCGACTACAAAGGGTATCGCATCGTTCACCTGCGTGAAGTCACTGATCCTCAAACCGAAGGTGGCGGAATTTTCGAAATCCGCTTGGAGCAACCACGCAACTTCGCCACCAGCACATCAGCGGCAACAATCAACAGTCAGCTGCGCAATAACGACGATGTCTCTACGCGGGGCCAAGCAGACGGCAATATTGGAGAGGTGGGTATCAGCAATGGCTAGGACCATCCTTGCACTTTCGCCCAGCGGTGCACACTTCTCATTCACTGCCTCACTTGGCCAGCAGTATCGCTTCCAGCTCAACTGGCTAACAACCTACCGCTACTTCGTCGTGACCGTCACTGACGGCACTGGCAAGCGCCTAACAGCCGGTCGAGGACTGCACGTCGGCAGCAACATCATGTCGGGATGCCGCGGCTTTGCTGGCACGCTCAAGATCGAGGGCACGACACCGACACCTTCAAATCTGGGTATCGATAACCAGCTCGTATGGGAGCACTGATGACATGGCATCAACGCTCATTGACGGCCGGTACTGGGAAGCAACGATCACGCTCCAAAACGGCAGCGTGCTGAGCACCAGTGCCCCACAGCATGTGACATTCGACATTGCGTACCACCCCAATACCAGTGTCGGACACGCCGAAATATCGTTCTATGGGTTCGACCGCGACACGGTCTACGCCATCATCGAACAGGGCAGCCGCATTGAGTTTTCAGCGGGCTACCGAGATGGATTTGAGCGGATCTTTTACGGAGTGATCCGCAACGTCCACCACATCCGGTCAGGCGTCGACAACTACATCCGCGTATTTGCCACTTCCGTCTCTCAAGATGCCCAGCAGGCCATCCTTAGCAAGACATGGGGGCCAGGCACGCCCTATTTGAGCATGCTGCACGACGCCATCGACGCAATGAACGGCACCTTGAATCTGATCCCGCGCGATGCAACGTACTGGCGTGACCGACTGGGATATGCAGAGACAAGTGGCTTCACCTTCGCTGACTACGCTCTCCGGCTCGCTCAAGACCTCGCTACCCGCAGCCGGTCGATGCTCTACTCATACTCTGCAGATGGCCAGCTCCAGAATAGCGGCATCTACTCTCAGTTCTACCTCTGTGCGCCGGGATATGCAGCGACGAATGACGTACACATCATCACGCCCGAGACCGGAATGGAAGGATCGCTGACCTACATTCCGCAGGGAGTGATCGTCGCAACACGACTCAACTCAGCAATGCACCCATGCGACCGATTCCGGGTAGAAAGCCAGTACTACGCTGCCTCGGCAGGTAACCCCTACGAGGACAATCAGCGCATGCTGACAGCCAATGCTGCCGGCGAGTACTACGCAGAAACGATCACGCACCGTGGCATGTTCGACGGTGACGTGTGGACCACCAGCATTGTCGGACGAACACCCTATGCATAGCCATGACGCCCCCACCACATCAGACGCATTACAAGCCTTCTTCGATGGGCAGAAAGGCATGCTCATGACGGCCCTCCCCGGCCACCTTCTTGCCTATAACGCCGGCAAGCAGCGCGCTCAGATCAAGATCGGCATCAAACGCCGACGCAACGACATGTGGCTTGAAATACCACCCTGTATCGATGTTCCTGTTCTCTTCCCTGGCTCCCAATCGTGGAGCCTTTTTTTTGACCTGAAGGAAGGCGACGAGGGACTGGTGGTATTCAGCCAGCGGGCCGCGGATCGCTGGAAACAACACGGCGGCGTGCAGGAGCCACATGACATTCGCTCCTTCTCAGCGACAGACGCTTTCTTCATTCCTGGCGCTCGATCAGACAAGACCGCTTTCCCGGCATTCCCAGCCGGCGGCATCGGCCTGACAGACCGAGCTAATGACGTGCAGACAGTACTCACGAGTGAACGACTACGGGTCAGAAAAGGCCAGACCTCTGTCACGCTGACAGACAGCGCCGCAACGATCCGGCGTGGTAGCACAGTGGCCGAACTCACGGATACCAGCATCACCGCAACGCTGGGCTCCACTTCTATATCCATGACGCCTGACGGAATAACCCTTACCGCCGGGGGCAGCACGCTCATGATCAACGCTGCTGGCGTCGCGATTGCTGGTGCGAGCGTAACGAACAACGGCGTCAACATCGGCGCAACGCATGTGCACTCGCAGAAGAGCGACTACGCAGGCGACAGACAGAACGACACCGAGGTACCCCACTGATGATGATCCGCAACATCAAGGGCGGCGACCTTGTCACCAGCGGCAGTGATCAGCTTGTGTCAGGCAAACGCGCTGCGGGACTGAGCGCAACGTACCGCCTACGCATGATCAAAGGCGAAGACTTCATGAACGTGAATAACGGCACGCCGTGGTTCAGCGACATTCTCGGCCACGCCGACCAAGCACAGGCAGAGACGCTTATCCGCCATCAGCTCCTCGCCTCTCCTGCCGTGGCCGGTGTGGCCTCTCTCTCTTTCGATTACAACCGCTATAAGCGCGAGATCGCGGTCAGCGCGACACTCATCAGCGCCGAGGGCGATACCGTCCCCGTAGCCTTTACCAGCGAGGTCTTCTGATGCCGACCATCGACAGCACAGGCATCACGCCAAAAACGCAACAGTCGTACCTGAACGACCTCAAAAACAAGCACCTTGCCATCGACCAAGGCTGGCAAATCGACCCCTCAACGCCCGACGGCATGAAGATGCAGAGCGATTCCGAAGTGCTGGCCATGCTTGATGAAGTGCTGGTCAGCATCTACAACTCGCTCGATCCCGACAGTGCAGTCGACCAGCAGCTGGATCGGATCGGGAAGCTTTCACGAACGCCGCGCAAAGAAGCAACGTACAGCACAAGCATCGTCACCTTCACCGGCAACGCAGGGGCATACGTACCCACGGGCACGCTGATTCGACACCGATCTAACGGGACAACGTGGCGCACGAACAGTCCGCTTACCCTTGCTGATGGCGGCGCAGGAAACGTCGCGGTGACGTGCACCACTGCGGGGGCTATCTCTGCCAACATCGGTACCCTCAATGCCATCCAAGGCAGTATTCCTGACGGCGTTACAGGCGTGACAAACAGCGACGCGGCGTCGCTTGGGCAAAACAACGAGGACGACAACGACTACCGGGTTCGACGCTATGAGTCGGTAGCATCAGGCGCAGCCAACACCATTGATGCGATCTATGCCCAGATTCTCTCTCTTCCCGGAGTAAAGCATCTACGCGTCTACAGCAACGACAAAACCACTGTGAACTCGATTGGCCTCAATCCGCATTCGCTGTTTGTGTGCGTCGACGGTGGCAATGATGCTGACATTCTCAAGGCCTTTGCTGCCGTCAAGAACCCTGGTACCAACGACAACGAGGGTATTAGCACGACCAGCGTGGAAGTATCCGCTGATACCAAAACACCGAAAGGTAACCCCGTGCATCTATCGGTGTTCCGGCCGCGGTATGTGTCACTGTTCGTAAAGGTAACGATCACCTCCTCGACCTTCAGCGACGGCGACAAGAGTGCACTCAAGCAGGCAATTCTTCAGTACGCGAACAGCGGCTACCAAGGCGGCACCGGCTTTGTTAAACGTGGATTTCAGATCGGCGAAGAAGTGACCATCGGCCGACTGTACACGCCCGTGAACGCCTATATCGGCGATAACGGAACGGTGAACGATCTCACTATCGGCACACGAAAAGACGCCCTGTCACGTGACCCAGTCACGATCGCGTTTAATGACCTTGCCGTCTTCGACGCTGAGAACATCGAGATCGAGGTGCGAACGCCATGACGACGACATACGCCGACCAGGCAGAAAGCCGCATCTACTACTGGCAACGCGAGATGCCCCACCTGGTGAAGTGGGTGCGCATCCTGCCTTCTCTTCTCGATGAAAACTTCACGCGCACCTGCCGGCAGCTCAACTCGCTGCTCGATTACACCGAACAGTACGGTGAGCTACTGAACATCGTCGCGCGTATTGTCGGCATCCGAAAGCGCCCGGCCATCCGCGGGGACGCCCTCTCCTACTTCGGATACGCCGGCAACCCAGCATCGCAGCCTTACGATACCTCGCCTTATTTCGACGGCGAGGCTACTCCGGATACCGTTCTTGTATCCGACAGTGCCCTGCGCGGCATCATCGCCGCGAAAATATTCCGCAATACCAGCGCCCACACCATCGACGACTACAAGCAGATGATCGACACCATCTTTGGCGTCGACTGCACAATCATTGATCACAAAAATATGACGTTCGAGATCGTGCTCAACACCGACACAATCGACATGATGCTGTACACCGCTGTCACGACTGCATCCATCATCCAGCCACCGCAGGGCGTGTCCCTGACGGCCATTTCATTCCGCTGAGGTACCCATGACCAGACCCGCAGCATTCAACAAAATCTGGGGCTATGAGGCCCTGCAAATCACTGACGAAAACAACGAGAAAACTCAAGAGTTCATGCGCACCGGCTGGGAAGGCGGCTCGGACAAAAAGGCGCCTTCCGCCAGCGTGCAGAACTATCACATGCAGAAGACCGACCAAGCACTGCAGGAAGTCGAACGGCAGGGCTGCTTGTCATGGCGTAACGACGTTCCCTATTCCAAAGGCGCTCGCGTGTTCTTTCATGGCAGCACTTTCCATGCCCTGAAGGATAACCAAGACGTAGAGCCGCAAGGGAGCCGCGACAACGGCATCTGGTATCTGCTTCCTGTGCAGGTCTACCCCACACGTTATGACAGCGTTGAGGGGCTTGGCACGGCGGCCAAGCACAACGCCGAGGACTTTGATGCGATGGGAAGCGCCAAGGAGGTACAGCAAGCGCTTAATCAACTAATCAATAGTCTAGGGACAGCATCCAAGGAAAATAAAGAGGCATTTGACCTTCATGGCGCCGCGCAAACCGTACAAAGTAACTTAGAAGCCTTTGCAAAAACGCTGGGCGATGCAGCGAAGATGTCCAACTCTACCGCGGGTGCTTTTGCATTGAGTGGACTAATCAGCGAAGTGGCTAACACTAAGCAGCTGGTCGAATTAAGAGACAACCTGCGCAGCAGTGCAGGAGATTATTTTATTCGTATCCCGTGCTTCAACGGCAATACGAGAGAATACCTTGTCATCCAATACGGTGAGGTCAATGTGAACTATGTCGGGTGGCGTCGCTATAACTCACAAATCACGTTACCCCGCGCCTTCACCAAGTCTTTCGACAAACTCTATGTCTCTGGCAAAGATACTCTAAACGCCTATTGGACATTTGCAGGCGCAATCAAGAATACCGGAAGCTTTGAATACACTATGTACTGCGTAAACGCTGATGGCACGCCTCCCAACGTTGGCGGAAATGGATTTAACTGGTTTGCTATAGGTAGGGATTACGCATGATTGCAGATATTACGAACGGCATTTTTTATAGCAATGAAGATGAGTTCCGAAAGGCAAATAAGCTGGACGAACAAGCCACACTCCCCCGTACGGCCATATTCATAGAGCAAAACGACTATAACGAACTCTTGGCATTGCAATCCCAAGGGGCTGTGCTGAAATTTGATGATGAGGGTGTCCATGCAGTCATGCCAAAGCGTGATGCTGCTGCAGAGCGCGAGTACGCAATCAATGCCATTGACGCCGCAGCAGATGCAGCCCGTACTCGCGACAACTCTATTGGTCAGCTACTGGACGTGGAATACCAGCAGGTTATCGAAGCTCACAGCCGATGGTACGCAGAAGGGTATGATGAGGCGAAGTGCCCCGAAGAAATCACAGCCTGGGCAAATGCCGAAGGCATTAGCGCGCTACAGGCAGCGTCAGATATTGCAGAAGCGGCAGCACACCGCGAGGAAGTGATTCGTCAGATACGGACAATCCGACTCGAAGGAAAAGCAGCGATCCGAAGCGCTGGCGACGATGCAGACTTTGCGGCTATCGCCCAGCGGTTCATTAAGCCACTAGGAGGCATTGGTAACCAATGACAGAAACGACCAAGCAAGAATGACCGCCCCGCTCTATCGGGGCTTTTTTGTGCCAAGGCGCTTTCGAGTTTTGGCTCGGGAGCGTCCTGTTGGATGCGAACACAGTGTGACCAGATTGTGACCACACTATGCTCAACATGCGCTAAATGAACACTTTTTAATTAGCATGCTATAAGAATACAGCATGCATTCTCCACACATCTTCTCCTTCATTTCACCGCAACGTGCTGATAATGGGCAGCTGTTTTTTTGCCACATCATCCAGGCTTAACCCATTGATATAAAAGTCTTTAAACGCATCAAAAAGCACCTGAGCGCGAGGAGGCAACCCCTGCTGCCGATACTGCTCTGCCTGTGCTTTTACCTTTTGCGTGAAGGCCTCCCGATCCACCTCAACATGGCCATCAAGGTTGTCGACACTAACATGGAATACGCGGCCACATGCTTCTGCCAGCAAGCACTCGACGGCCTGCGGTTTAACCTCGACCTGCTCGAACGCGTGCTGCTGATCGGCATTGCGCCCATCAGGTATATACCAGTACCCATAGTCTTCCCGCTGGCGGCGTTCGTATCCTGCAATGCACCAGTGGCTGATTTCATGAAGCGCGCTGGAAAAGTACCCTCGCGCAAAGATGATGCGATGAGTAGCGCAATCAGCATCGGCTGGCCGATACAGCGGCTCGTCCGCTCCCCGCACCAATTCCGTGCGCATAGTGGGCATGAACAGCGCATTGAACAGTCCGATCAAGGTAGAAGGGTTATCTGCGTCAGGTCGGTCGATGGGCATTGAAACCGTCATGGCTACCTATTCACTTATCCATGGAAGAAGAGATGCGGCAGTATACCGTGTCTACATCAAGACTACGCAATCCCGTCAAATTGACGCAGTACAATGCACTGCGATCGCTCAAGATCACGTATCATGTAGATTCATTCGCAGACCGTTTTCACTACACAGGAGCGTCCATGTCATCTTCTCACGAGCTCTCGCGCCGGTCGCTGATCTGGTCGCTGACTCGATTGACCTTGCCCATCTGGGGAGCTGAAATAGCGCAGATGGCGATCAGTCTGATCAGCATTAGCATGATCGGGCACTACAGCACACTGGATCAGGCTGCCGTGTCGGTAGGGGTAGCACTGTGGGTACCGATGTTCTTGCTGATTGCCGGAAGCTTTTCGGGCCTGACCTCCGTCATCGCGCACCACTTTGGCGCGCGCCAGCCCGACAAGATACGCCACGATATGTGGCAGATGATCTGGATCACGTTGGTGCTGGGTGGCAGCGTGACGCTATTGCTCTGGTGTGCAACACCATGGCTGATGGCGATCTTCCATGCGCCACCAGCGCTGGCAGAGGCAGGTGAGCATTACATCTATGCCCTGCTGATAGGGCTTCCTGCTCTCATGGGCTACTTATTGCTGCTGTCCTACAGCAATGGGATGAACCATACGCGCCCCAATCTAATCTTTAACATCATGGCCATCATCATCGACGTCCCACTCACCTACCTGATGATCCACGGGGGTACGGTACTTGATGCCCTGCCGTTCGCAGTGCCACAGTGGGCACACAACATTCCTGCGCACGGCGCACAGGGCTGTGGGATTGCGTCGGCCATCACGTATTGGCTGATCATGTTCGCCATGCTGCTGTATACGGTCCGTCACCGCATCTATCGCGAAGTGCGCCTCTGGCAGCGCCCTATCGCGCCACACTGGGCAAGAATCAGCGAACTGCTGCGCACTTGCCTGCCACTGGGTGTTTCCGTGCTGGCAGAAGCGACGCTGTTCACGATGGTGGCGCTGCTCTGCGCACCGCTTGGTGCTCAGGTTGTAGCCGCCCATGAGATTACTACTCAACTGATTGCATTGATGTTCATGACACCGATGTCGTTTGGGATAGCGGTCATGATCAAGGTCAGTACCTACCGTGGACTGCAACAGCCGCAGCTTGCCCGCCGTACGGCACTACTGGGCATTGCCATGGCCGTTGCCATCGCCGTCATCAATGACTTGTTCCTACTGATCTTCGGGCGCCAGCTGCTGGGGATATTTACCACCGATATCGAAGTACTGACCCTGGCACTTCATCTCATGTTGCTGGGAATGTTGTTCCAGCTGTCGGATGCACTTCAGGCCACCATGAGCGCTATCCTACGCGGCTACAAGGATAACCGTATCGTGATGTACATCACGGTGCTGTCCTACTGGGCAGTAGGCATGGTGATTGGGATTGCGCTGGCCAAGCATGGCATCAGTGCGCCGTGGGGGGTCTACGGCTACTGGGTGGGCATGACTGTCGGTCTAACCGTTGCAGCAGTATTGCTGGGTCTTCGCCTGCGCCACACTATCCGCAAAGACATGCAGCACTATCATGCCCAGGAAGGTGCGCAAACAAGCGCGCTCTGAACCACTAGAGCGCTCGGTCCATAATGACAGAAGCCCGACACGTCATGTGCCGGGCTTCTTTAGTTTTGCCTCGACGGTCTTTTACAACGTGGGCGCGGTAAGCAGCATACGCCGCTAATCCGTCTGCTTCAGCGCGATGAGGTAGTAGAATTCATCGCCTTCTTCACGCTCTTCCAGCAGCGTATGTCCCAGAAAGCGACAAAAGTTGGGCACGTCACGCTGGGTCGCCGGGTCGGTTGCGCGAACCGCCAGTACCTGACCTTGAGCCATATCCCGCACCTGATTATGCATCATCATGACAGGCTCGGGGCAGTAAAGCCCGCGGGTATCCAAAACGGCATCTGGCGTGGGCAAGCCATCACTCATGGCATCTCTCCCTTGATGTGCACTGCGCATCGCCTGTTGCGTGCGCAATCTAACGCAGCAGTTAATCCATCAGTTCGACGAAAACGGTCACTTCTTCACGGTCGTGGTACAAGTGGCGGCAGCGCATCACATGCGTTATGCCCGCCTCATTCAAGCGTTCTTCCAGACCGTCAAGACACATCGACACTTCTTCCCAACGGCGATTCATGGGCAGCTTGAGGTTGAACACAGAGAAGCGGCACCAACGCGACAATAGCCAGCGCTCAATCATACGGATGACGCGTTCGGGGCGATCAACGATATCGCACACCAGCCATTGCAGCGGCACGGGCGGTGTCCACACGAAACCGTCTTCGCGTAGGTGCTCGACCTGTCCGGTCTTCATCAGTGCAGGTGACATGGGACCATTGTCGATGGCATAGACATGCATACCCTTCTGTACCAGCTGATAGGTCCAGCCTCCAGGTGCCGCCCCAAGGTCTGCGGCCATAGCACCATCATACAGCGCGTCCTCCCAGCGATCACGCGGCAGGAACTCATGCCAAGCCTCTTCCAGCTTGAGCGTTGAACGGCTGGGCGCTTCGTGCGGGAAACGCAGATGACGAATGCCATTGGGGAATTCACTGCGATTGCCGGGAAAACTCATGGCCACCTGAACGGCATTACCGGCAGTCCAGAACAGGTGCAACTGGCGCTTGCCCGCCCGCCGCTTGAGGGCGCCCCGCTTGCGCAGCACGCTTTCCAGCGGACGCTGTAGTGCTTTCCCCAGCCCAGACAGCGCTTTGCCTTCATTGGTGTCGGGCTGTTCAGAGCAAATCGACTCGAAGCTCCAACCACTGGCCAGTACCTGCTCGACAATCGGTCCAATACGGTCATCCGGTGCCAGAGCGGTCAATGGCGGCAATGCCACCAGTGTCTGACGGGCAAAAATCAGATGGTTCAACCGCAACGCCTGATGCAGCACGTTGGCAGGTTCGCCCGCGGGCAGGCTTGCACATACATAGCCGCTGAAGGGATCCATCTGCCACTCAAGGCGGTCGACAGCGTCACTGCCCTTTGCCTCTAGCTTTGTACACAGCTCGGCAACCAGGTCATGTTCGAACCCCGGGCGGCAGTACAGCAGCCACGCATTGGGCACCAAAGAAGAGGACTCAGACATAGGAACCACGACACTCCTGAAGCAGATACGCTGCCGAACCGACAGAATCAAAACGATAAAGCGCCCAGTGTACCGCATTCTGCCCGCATCGCTCAGCCCCGCGTACTCCAGAGGAGACAACACTTGGGTTCAGCAACGTCCAGATGCGACAACGCTCCCGCACCGAAGTACGAGAGCGTTCATGATACCGCATGCCTGAGCGTTACTTGCGCGGCTGGGCCATGGCCTGTACGCGCTTCAGCAACTGTGGATCCTGCTGGATCGCCTGGCCAATGCGATTGAACTCTTCCACCTGAAGACCGGAACTTTCAACCGCTTTGATCATCTTGCTGTTGGCTTCACGCAGGATGCTTTCATGCTGCTGAGCATCATCACCCGCTTTCTGCAACTGCGGCGTATAAGTCTGAGTGATCTCGGAGATCTTGACCGCTGCAGAAGAGAAGTCCTGCAGTTGCTGGTCAGTGAAGTTCGCGGCCACAGCACCGCTCTGCTGGCTAGCGGCTTGGGGGGCAGGTGCCGCCATGACACTCGGTGCGGCTGCCAGAATACCCGAAGAGAGCAGTGCCGCTGACAGAATAGCGGTCGTCCGTTTCATCAAATCCTCCAGAATATCGGATCGTGTGGGATACAGTGTGTCTGACGGTAGCCACACAGGATAGTTCCCAGACAATAGTGTGATTGCCGGAGCAACAACGGTATCTTCGGTCTATTATCTCTATTTATTATCATGAATTCAGCAGGTTGTTCCCGCGCGCTTACGGCCATGATTTTTTGCCTACCCATAAAAAAGAATGCGCTTTTTATGGCATGCAGGGTTTTCCCTCTGCGAGTGACTGGCTACACTGGGCTGCCCTCCTGCCGACATTTCGTCGCCGGGCAGGAGATATCGCCACCCACAGCGATTCGAACCGCCACACCCGGTGATTCGGGCATGTATGTCCACGCAGAAAAACCATTCTCCAGCAGAAAGAGTGCCTGCCGATGACTCCTCATCTCCTCTCCGTCGATGACCTTAACTTGGATGCTTTGGACGAGCTGTTCTCGATTGCCGAACGGCTGGAACCTGTCGCGCGCCGCCAGAAGGTCACTCGCATACTGGAAGGGGCCGTACTGGGTAACCTGTTTTTCGAAGCCAGTACGCGTACACGTATCAGTTTTAACACCGCCTTCTGTCGCTTGGGTGGCACAGTATGCGATACCACTGGCTTCACCTTCTCCTCAATGGCCAAGGGGGAATCGCTGGCCGATACCAGCCGCGTGATTGCAGGCTACGTGGATGCCATCGTGATGCGCCACCCCGATCGCGGCTCGGTGGCTGAGTTCGCAAGCGCGATCAATGTGCCGGTCATCAACGGCGGTGACGGCCCGGGCGAACACCCGAGCCAAGCACTGCTCGATCTTTATACGATCCGCAAGGAGTTCGCGCGCATCGGTAAGACAATCGCTGGTGCGCATATTCTGATGACGGGCGACCTAAAATACGGACGCACCGTGCACTCGCTGGCCAAGCTACTCTCGCTGCACGCCCCGATGCACTTCACGCTCGTGGCGCCACCATCGCTCGAAATGCCCGTCAACCTAATCGAGATGTTGATGGCCCGCGGACACCGCGTCGACATTCTCGACAGCCTTGATGACGTAACGACCGCCATTGATGTGGTATATGCGACCCGCATACAGAAAGAACGCTTTACTGAAGAGATGCACGATGTATTCTCCGGCCGCCCAGAGGCCTACCATGTCAATCGTGCGTTTATGGATCGCCGCGCTACGCCGCAGACCATCATCATGCACCCGCTGCCGCGCGACAGCCGCCCTGGC
Organism: Zymobacter palmae; assembly: GCF_003610015.1. Classification (NCBI taxonomy): domain Bacteria; kingdom Pseudomonadati; phylum Pseudomonadota; class Gammaproteobacteria; order Oceanospirillales; family Halomonadaceae; genus Zymobacter; species Zymobacter palmae. The sequence continues at coordinate 1,294,957 of NZ_AP018933.1, read as the reverse complement.
GCTCACGACCTTTCCACCGACCTGGATACCGACCCTCGTCTGGCCATCTTCCGCCAGACCGACAACGGTATTCCCGTGCGCATGGCCATCTTCGCCAAACTGCTGGAAGTCGATCACCTGATCGAAGGCAGCCTGCGTGACGTCACTTGGAAAGTACCCCCACGTCTGGGTGTCAATGACCGCGTCTAAAAGCGATCACGATCGACGATGCGCCAACACTGGCGCATCGTTTTCTACTTTATATGGACAGCATGATAGGAGTAGACCGTGGCCTCCCCCCGCTATGCTCACCTGAAGCGCTGCCTGAAGGCCGAAGTGCTAAGAAAGCGCCCCGCATTCTCCTGGTGGGCAATTGCCGGGCGACTGCTTTGTGAGAAGGAAAAGCGCTTCTATTTTCTCTGGCGGCTCGCCGAATACCTCCACACGTCCCCTTCCCGCGCGCAACACTGGTTGGCGCAGAAGATTACCCACCGCCTCTACTATGCCTATGGCTGTGATATCGAACTGGGAACCTGTATCGGTCCCGGACTGCGTATCCGCCACTACAGTGGCATCGTCATCAACAAACACGCCCATATCGGTGCAAACTGCACCCTGCGCCAGAACACCACCATCGGCGCAGCCTCACCCGATATCAGCCGTATCACACTGGGCGATAACGTGTCGGTAGGCGCAAACGTCTGCATTGTCGGAGACAATCTCCAGATAGGCAATAACGTCACCATCGGTGCGGCGGCCTTCATCAACAAGAACATTGCTGACAACAGTGTCTGCTACTCAAGGCATGTGCTAGTAATTCGCGAAAAAGAACTGGGCGAGCAAACCCTATAGCCCGCTAGAACACGTTTCAGTTAGCAAGACCGTCATGCCAGATGAATCACCGCTCAAGCGCCAAGAGAGCGGGACATGTATTGAAGAGCCATCATTTATGATGTGAGGGCGACACACTACGGATGCTGAGGACAAAATGCGGTCATTCAGTCGGCCACGGCAAGCCGAAGCAATGATCGTACGAACCTAGCCTCTTGTTGCAACAAAGCGTAATCGCGGTTTAGCAAGCAGCGTGAAAAATCATGATGCCATCGCACCGCCACCAAGCGCACGCCATGCTTGGACTACATAGTAAGACCGAATTTACTGGGATTCACTGCTGATATCTTCGCATATCTAACAGGAAGCACCGGACAGGGTTCGCCGAAACCGCACAAGACACGAGCAGGTGTGGCTGCCATCTACGAGAGTCGAAAGCTCACCTTTGGCTACCGTGGAGCAACGGCTGCGATGAGCTAGCCATTCGCACTTGGCATCTTCGATCATGGGCGCTTCGTCACAGCAAGCTATGCCACTTTCTCATGCATCAGGCGCTGTCGGCTGACGCTTAACCCGAGCATTACCTCCTGCCGTGTCGCACAGCACTGCTCGCCCAATAACGAGAACAGGGCAAAACAAGCCTCTATCTGATGAAACACTGCTGACAGAAACTGACAGTGTTCAGGGATACCCTACCTTTATGGGCAACAGATATCGCGGCCAAAGGCAAAGCCTGCATAATGCGAGGAGATTTCATGCACTACGATAGCAACGTCCATCGTACTTACCACCCCACACCGTACTCTGGCATCGCCTACGCTCCGCTGTGGCGTAACGATCAAGGTGGTGGTCATACCTTGCTCAGGCTCGAAACAGGCGCAAGCTTACCGCTACATCGGCACCCAGGCTGGGAACAGATCCACGTCATTGAGGGCCGACTGCAGGTTAACGACCACATCTTGGAACCCGGCGATCACCTGATCCTTGCAGGAAGCGAGGCCCATCGCGTCACCGCACTAGCGCCCAGCATTTACCTCGCCCTGTCCGAACGCGCCGGAGCAGAAATTCTCGACGGTACGGCCAACGTAAACACAACGAAAGCGTAGCCGCATCAGAGAAAACCATCGCAGAGCGGAGCATTTGGTAAGTCACAGGGTATCGTTAAGAGACTGTCTCATAACCTGAGCGATTACTTTTACCCTTTCTAAAACAGATGGTTTCTAGCGCAACGTTGTGGTTTGACGTCCCGTCAATGACATGGATATCGGGTTATGAAACATGCTCTAAGTTCACCCGTTTACGCCTAGCGTTGCGTGACATTGAAGATGAACTTGGCGAGAGTGGATTTCATTATAGTGACGCCTCAAAAAGCCCTGTTCTCAAGACCTACTCGCACTACACGCTGCGGAAAACATCAGCATTGCTGAAATCATTTAATTCATTGATGGGGCTGCGGCACCGGACTTGAGCGTAGTTAGGCAACATCCCGGACAGAGATTATCCTGCAATGAAAAAGCCCGGCATCTAGCCGGGCTTTTTCATTGCGTACGGTTCGGCGCTTTAGCGCTGCCGCCATTCGATGGCAGTACGCCAACCACACATGCCGGCAAAGTACAGTGAGGTAGCCAGCCACAGCCATTTCATTACACTGGGGTAGAAGTCGATACCGCATACCAGTACGGTGGCACACACACACCACAGCAGCGTGACAATGATGTTCAGAGACATCAGTGTCTGAACGCGAAACGGGTGCAAGAATTTGACCTTGGTCACGGTTAGCACGGCCAGCACTATGATGATAGCGAACGAGCACCAAGCTGGCAGCTGCAACACGAACAGGTACATGGCCAAGATATTCCAGGCGGCCGGGAAGCCGACGAAATAGTTGTCTTGGCTTTTCATATGCACGTTGCAAAAACAGAACATTGACGACAGCAAAATGATGATGGTCGCCAATAGTCCCCAGCCAGCCGGCAACGGAATAAAGGTAAAGATGAACACGGCAGGAATGAAAGCCCAGGTCAGATAGTCGATGACCATGTCCAGAATTGAGCCATCGAAATGCGGCAGCACTTCCTTGACCCGGTAGCGACGCGCCAGCGTACCGTCGATGCCATCAACCATCATGGCGGCGCCCAGCCACAGCAAACACTGCACCGCCTGCCCCTGAAACAGGGCCAAGGCCGCCATCAACCCCAGCACAACCCCGCTGGCAGTAATAGCATGCACTCCCCACGCCTTCCAGACATCACTGGTATTCGACGTGGTAGAAGAAAACATCTCGTTCACACTTAACTCCTAGTTGTGATGAATCGACCGTCTCTGGGTCACGGCGCGAAAGCCTACCTTATCCGCATCCCCTTGGCGATAATAGTTCACTCGCTCTCGGTTCGACCTCGCTTATTTATCAATGACTCACCGAAGCATGGGCCAACGCTTTCATTGTAGTGTGCGCAGATAGGACTTACCGCCCATAAGGCTCATCTGTGTAGCGATCCAGTGCATGCGCTGCTGGACGCGCGCATCGGGATGAACCGGACTCCACACACGGGGCGCCGGCAGAACAGCCGCCAGTCGTATGGCCTGTTCGGTAGTCAAGGCCTGTGCGGAAGTATGGAAATAGTGGCGCGCAGCGGCTTCTGCGCCGTACACACCTTCATCCCACTCGGCGCTGTTCAGGTACACCTCAAGAATGCGACGCTTCGGCCAGCTCAGCTCCATCATGGCCGTCAGCGGTACTTCCGCCCCCTTGCGGGCCCAGTCAGAGTGAGTCCACAGCAACAGATTCTTGGCGGTCTGCTGACTGATAGTGCTGGCACCGCGCAGAGAGCGTCCTTCCCGCCATGCCTGCCAAGCATCCGACATCTGCTGGGTATCGAACCCATGGTGCCACGGGAATCGCTGGTCTTCAGAAGCCATGACAGCCAACTTGAGCGAATCACTGATACGCTCGTAGGGAACCCACTGATGCTGCCAACCGCTACGTGACAGAAAGGCCTGCTCTAGCATCACAGCAGTGAACGGTACGGGCACCCAGCGAAACAGTAGTATCAAAGCACCGCACAGCGCCAGCCAACCGACGATCAGCCGAATGGCCCAACGCACGCTGCTACGCAGCAGCATGCCTATCCGAGTCGTCATTAAAAAGTATCGTCCTCTTTAGACAAGGCATCGGCATGATGATGCAAATGCTCTTCGATAAAAGAGGCAACGAAGAAATAGCTGTGATCATAGCCAGCCTGATAGCGCAGTGTCAGTGGATAGTTGGCACTCAGGCATGCATCACGGAAATCTTCAGCGCACAGCTGCTCATCAAGATACGGATCGGCATCGCCCTGATCGATGAGAATGGGGATAGCATCAGCGGGAGACAGCTCTTCCTGCACCAATACACAGGGGTCATAATCCAGCCAGAGCGTGGGATCATTGCCCAAATAGGCACTGAATGCAGCCTGCCCCCAAGGGGCGGATGACGGGTGTGCCATAGGGGCAAACGCAGAAATGGCACAGTAGCGATCGCGCAGCCTTAGACCACAGACCAGCGCTCCCAAGCCCCCCATCGAATGGCCCATGATCGAACACCGCTTGGCAACAGGAAAGTTCTGGCGTATCAATTCTGGCAACTCTTCCGTCACGTAATCAAACATCCGATAGTGGGCCTGCCACGGTGCCTGAGTCGCATTGAGATAGAAACCAGCGCCAGCACCGAGGTACAGCGGATCATCATCGCTTTCGATACCCGTATCACGGGGGCTGGTATCCGGGCAAACGAGAATAATGCCTCGCTCGGCCGCCACGCGATGCGCCCCCGCCTTCTGCATAAAATTCTCATCTGTGCAGGTAAGCCCCGACAACCACCAGACCACTGGGCAAAGGGCATCAACCGCCTGCGGTGGCAAAAAGATACCGAACGTCATATCACAGCCCAACGCCTTAGAGGCGTGGCGATAGCGCCGGTAACTTCCGCCCGCGCTGACATGTGCTTCGATGCACTCCAGCGCGTCGCTGGTCGGCGTTACATCCTGAAGGGGAAGAGGCACTGCATTGCGTTCGGTCATGAAAAGACTCCTGCAAAACACGCGCGGTGGCATCCTAGCCACCGCATGACAACATGCGCCTATGAGAGCGCATGCTCAATAGCGATCGTTCCCTTATGCCATGAGATGGACAAGGAACAAAGCACGCTAGAAGTGTATGACCGTACGGATACCGTTGCCTTGATGCAATAGGTCAAATGCCGTGTTGATCTGTTCAAGCGGCAAGTTATGGCTGACGAAATCATCAATGTTGATCTGCCCGCTCATGTAGCGCTCAACATAGTTCGGCAGTTCGGTACGTCCCTTGACACCGCCAAACGCACTGCCACGCCACACTCGCCCCGTCACCAGTTGGAAAGGCCGCGTCGAGATTTCCTGCCCGGCCCCCGCAACGCCAATGATGATAGATTCGCCCCACCCCTTATGGCAGCATTCCAACGCCTGCCGCATGACCTCAACGTTTCCAATACATTCGAAGGAGTAATCCACTCCACCGTCGGTCATGTCGATCAGCACCTCCTGAATCGGCAGACTGTGCTCTTGCGGATTGATGCAGTCGGTAGCGCCCAGCTGGCGCGCCAGTTCGAAACGCGAGGGATTGATGTCAACGGCAATGATACGCCCCGCCTTCGCCATCACGGCCCCTTGAATGGCCGACAAACCGATAGCCCCTAGCCCGAACACAGCCACTGTCGCGCCGGGTTCGACCTTTGCCGTGTTATGAACAGCACCGATCCCCGTCGTGATGCCACAACCCAGCAGGCAGACCTTGTCCAGTGGTGCAGCCTTGCTGATCCTAGCCAACGCTATTTCCGGCAGCACGGTATATTCAGAGAATGTAGATGTTCCCATATAGTGATAGATCGGCTTACCGTTCAGGGAAAAGCGCGAAGAGCCATCCGGCATTACCCCGATACCTTGCGTAGCCCTGACAGCACTGCACAAATTGGTCTTGCCCGACAGGCAGAACTTGCACTGGCGACATTCCGCGGTATACAGCGGGATAACATGATCGCCAACGGTCACAGACGTTACGCCTTTGCCTACCGCCTCGACGATACCACCGCCCTCATGCCCCAGAATGGCAGGAAAGCGTCCCTCAGGGTCCATGCCCGACAGCGTATAAGCATCTGTGTGGCAAACACCCGTCGCCACCATGCGCACTAAGACCTCGCCTTCCTTGGGACCTTGGACGTCAATTTCTTCAATGGAAAGCGGCTTGTTCGCTTCCCAAGCCACTGCAGCTCGCGCTTTCATAACATCATCCTTGATAAAAGGCTTAAGGGGGTGCAATTACCCACGGTTTTGCTGGCACCGATGGGACATTCAGTGAACATTCACTGTCATAGCTTTATGTGCAGCCTGACTTCACCATCTGCCATTAATTATGCATGATCAGAAGCATATGGGCTTAAACCATTAAGTAATAGAATGGCAATGGCACATGCTCAAGATGATAAGCATCCATTCATGGAGTTATACGGTTTGATCGTTACATGGCCAACTGCTTTATGCGCGTATAATTATCTTCTACATTGATACAAATGATTTGCTTAAGGACAAGCAGCCCATGCAAAATAAGAAAACATTGAGAATGATTAAGTTAGGACTATTTGAAAGCCTGCTTGATTATCAAGGATTGCAGCACGTGCCAACAACAATAAAAAGTGCCGTCATTTTTGTGGCCCGTCACATAGGCGACACCATGGCCATATATCCTGTCGTTCGAGCACTGCAGGCGGCCAAGGTCAACTCCATCATCCTTGTAGTCAACCCAAGCTCGTACGCGGCATTGGCACCTCTTAAAACCGAAGGAATTACGTTGCATCTCATTGACCATGAGCGCAACAAGCGTGCAGTCATTGCTGCCGCTCGGAAGATAAGACGCACTTACGGGCAAGTGGATCTATGCGTGCAAGCAATGATGCGAAATACAACGGCAACATTGCTATTCCAACGTACATTGCATGCACACTGCAACATAGGACTGCACCACTGCACGTTACACATGTATGTCCCCGAAGTGGCAAAACAAGCAATGGCAATGCTTGCAACCGAGGCACCCGCACCTTTCTGTTGGGCACAGCTCATGAAAGATGCTGGTATCGCTGATGTCGAGGCTCGCTTTGAACTGCCAATTCCTCAGAATATTGAGCGACACGTTCGCGCCCAGATAGCACCTTACGGGCCTTACTTTGCGCTGAACATGGATGCAAGCCGTGCTATCGGCAGCTTGAATGAAGAAACAGCCGTTCGCCTTATACAATGCATATCCGATGTGTACGGGTATTCCGTTATCATTACTTGCTCTCCGAGTGGCGAAGAGAAAGCACGGCGAGTGTCCCAAGCCTGTCCATCGGCACACATTATTGCACCACCTCGCTCAATTTATCACTCTGCTGCCATTATCAAGCATGCGACAGCCGTCATTTCTCCGGACACATCTATTATTCATATTGCATCGGCCTACAATCGCCCAACCCTCGGCATTTACCGCACAGAAATAAAAGCATGGCGCCCTCTCGCTGATCACAATACAGTGCTCGTCACCGGAGATGACATCAATGCCATTGACCCGGCAGTGTTTGCTCGAGCCCTTGATGAGATTCTACCTCAAAACGATGTTTTCACTGTGAAGTAAACTCACCCATGCGTACGCATGATCCCTCAGATAGTATACCAACGAAAATACCGTAGTACCTGGCAATAAAAAGCGCCGCGCATCTACCTTATGCACGGCGCCCGGTCTTTGGCTTACGCTAGCGCTGTACTTTACTTCCGTTTGCGATTTGGAATATGGATCGCGTGTCCATCCACTGCCAGAGCAGCTTCATGTACGGCTTCTGACAGCGTCGGGTGAGCGAAGCAGGTCAGTGCCAGATCCTCGGCACTGGAGCCGAATTCCATGGCAATCACGCCCTGTGCGATCATTTCGCCGGCCTGCTGACCGAGGATGTGCACGCCCAGAATGCGGTCCGTTTCCTTGTCAGTGATGATCTTCACCAGACCTTCAGTGGCATTGTTGGCCATGGCACGGCCGCTTGCGGCAAACGGGAAACTGCCTGTTTCATAGGCAATCCCCGCCTCACGCACTTCCTGCTCCGTCTTGCCTACCCATGCGATCTCAGGCGCGGTATAGATGATGTTGGGAATGGTGTCGTAGTTCATCTGAGCCTTATGACCCGCGATGATATCCGCCACCATCACCCCTTCCTCAGATGCCTTATGGGCCAGCATCGGGCCACGCACCACGTCACCGATGGCATAAACACCCACCACGTTAGTACAGCACTGATCATCGACTTCGATGAAGCCGCGGTCACTGACCTTGACGCCAGCATCAGCGCTCAGCAACTGCTCGGTATAGGGACGGCGGCCAACACAGACGATCAGTTTGTCAAATGTCTGCTGCTGTTCACCATTAGCGTCCGTATAAGTGACGGTCACTTCATTGCCAGCAACTGTACTGCCGGTAACGCGCGCGCCCAGCTTAATGTTTAAGCCCTGCTTGCTCAGGATACGGTAGGCATCTTTCGCCAGCGTTTCATCAGCAGATGCCAGGAACGAATCCATCGCTTCGAGCACCGTAACGTCACTGCCGAGGCGTGACCAGACGGACCCCAATTCAAGACCGATGACACCGGCACCAATGACACCCAAGCGTTTCGGGGCTGCCGTGAAATCAAGTGCACCGGAAGAATCCACGATAGTGTCGCCGTTCACCGGTGCCGGCGGAATGTCGACCGGTACCGAGCCAGAGGCGATGATGATGTCGCGCGTTTCGTAGACAGCCGTCGACCCATCGCGATGGGCCACTTCAACCTTGCCACTGCCCAGCACCTTGGCCGTGCCTTCCAGTGCAGTAACGCCATTGGCTTTGAACAGGCCACTGATACCGCCAGTCAACGTTTTCACGATGCCATTCTTGCGGGAAATCATCTTCTCGACGTCGGCTTTCACGCCACTGATTTCAATACCGAAGGTATCAAAGTCATCACGCGCTTCTGCAAACTTGTGGGACGCTTCCAGCAGTGCTTTGGAAGGAATACAGCCTACATTAAGGCAAGTGCCACCGTGTACGGTGCGCCCTTCAGCGTTGACCCACTTCTCGACACAGGCCGTTTTCAGGCCCAGCTGTGCGGCACGAATGGCGGCTACATAGCCTCCGGGGCCTGCCCCGATCACGATAACGTCAAACTTTTCGGCCATGATCTGATTCCGATGGAGATGGATGAATAAAGGTAATGATGGCAGACATCGCGCAGCAGCGGTGCCTGCCAGAAGGTTTTCGAAGCACAGCCACAGGCTGCGACTTCTGTTTCCGAACGCGACGGTGCTCGTTCGAGTGCGCTATGCGCCAACCGTCAGGTGGCGATCAGCATTCCTCCGCGTCTTTCCCTCTATGGTAAAAGACGCGGGCATCAATTACACGCCCAGCAGAATACGAGCAGGATCTTCCAGCAGCGCTTTTACCGTCACCAAGAACTGTACGGCATCCTTGCCATCGATCATGCGATGATCATACGACAAGGCCAGATACATCATCGGACGAATGACGACTTCACCGTTGACGGCTACCGGACGGTCTTCAATCTTGTGCATACCGAGAATGGCCGTCTGCGGCGGGTTGAGGATCGGGGTCGACAGTAGCGAACCGAATACTCCACCGTTGGTAATGGTGAACGTACCCCCCGTCATTTCGTCCAGCGTCAGGCGATTTTCGCGACCACGCTTACCGAAATCGGCGATCTGCCGCTCGATATCGGCCAGCTGCATCGTATCGGTATCACGCAGTACAGGAACCACAAGGCCTCGCTCGGTGGATACAGCGACGCCGATATCCTGATAACCATGATAAACGATGTCATCACCGTCAATAGAAGCATTGACATCAGGGAAGCGTTTAAGTGCCTCGGTGCATGCCTTGACGAAGAAGCTCATGAAGCCCAGCTTCACATCGTGCGCTTTCTGGAACTGCTCTTGGTAGTGTGCACGCAGCTGACGGATAGCGCTCATATCCACTTCGTTATACGTGGTCAGCATAGCGGCCGTCTGCTGCGCTCGCACCAAGCGATCGGCAATCGTCTGGCGCAGGCGGCTCATGGGCACGCGCATGTCCTGACGCGGCAGAAATTCGTCTTCTTCAGCGTTAGGCAGATTGGCTCGCGTTACCGACGCTGCCCCTTTCAGCTTGCGCTGCACGTCTTCTTTCAGGATACGCCCACCGCGGCCGCTGCCCGACAACGTCGAGATATCGACACCATGCTCAGCCACCAGCTTGCGAGCAGCCGGCGCAAGACGCCATTCGCCATCGGTCGGATGTGTCACCGTATTCGTATCGACGACCGTCGGGGAAGCGGACGGCGTGATACTGCCCAACTGCAGCGTACCCAGCGGCTGTTCACTGGTGACTTGCTGGCCTTCAGCGACATTAACGGCCGTCAGCGTACCCGGATCGGTGGCACAGACTTCGAGCACCACCTTGTCAGTTTCGATCTCGACCAGCAGCTCGTCGCGCTCAACGTGATCGCCCACCTGATGATGCCAAGACAGCAACGTGCCCTCCGCTACCGACTCGGGATACTGCGGGGCATGAATAATGACCGTCTTTTCTTCGGGCTGAATGGCCGCGGCCGCGGAGTCGACGACCGTTTGCGGCTGTGCGGCAACGGCCCCTTGCTGCAGATGCCCCAGCAGCTGTTCGCTGGTGCAGCGCCCGCCTTCAGCCACCAGAATATCTGTGAGGGTTCCGGCGTCGGCAGCGACGACTTCCATGACCACTTTATCCGTTTCGATTTCAACCAACAGCTGGTCACGCTCGACACGATCACCCGGAGCACAATGCCAGCCCACTACCGTACCTTCAGCAATGGATTCAGGGAAACTGGGCGCTTTGATCTCGATAGTCATATCCGTTCAATTCCTTGCCTGCATTCCGCCCTGATCCATCCAGCTACTCCGGTTCAGGGCGGGAACCGGCGGACATATCTAAACGTCGTGTATTAGGTCTATATCACGCATGGCGCGTATAAAAAGCGACCGCATCAGCGCTTGAAGCGCGATACGGCCGCGTTGATTATGCCTTGAAGGCCGCCTCTACCAGCGCGCACTGCTCTTCGGCGTGCTGATGAGCGCTACCCGTGGCAGGAGCCGCCGCTGACGGGCGACCAACATAGCGCACGCTCGCGCGATCACCCGACCGCGCCACTACCTCATCAAGGGCATCACGCACGCCCTGCCAGTAACCTTGGTTGCGAGGTTCTTCTTGGCACCATACCAGTGTTTTCAGAGCAGGATAGCGTGCCAACTCAGCAGCCACTTCTTCGACCGGGAAGGGATACACCTGCTCGACACGCACCAAAGCCGTATCCTGATGCGCCTGCGCGCCGCGCTCGGCCAGCAGATCATAGTGAACCTTGCCCGCCGACAGCACGACACGCGTTACCCGCGATGCATCGGCCTGATCGTCCGGCAGCATGGTCTGGAAATGGCCGTCCGCTAGCGCTTCCAGTGAAGAAACCGCCAAGCGATGGCGCAGCAAGCTCTTCGGCTGCATAACCACCAGCGGTTTAGCTACGCCGAGCATCAGCTGGCGACGCAGCAGATGGAACATCTGTGCAGGTGTCGTCGGCGTACAAACGAACATGTTCTCTTCCGCACACAGCTGCAGGAAGCGTTCGGGACGTGCCGAAGAATGCTCTGGCCCTTGGCCTTCATAGCCGTGAGGCAGCAGCAGCACTAAACCACAGCGCTGTCCCCATTTTGCATCACCCGCCGCAATGAACTGGTCGATCACGACCTGCGCCCCGTTGGCGAAATCGCCGAACTGAGCTTCCCACAGCACGAGAGACTGCGGCGCTGCGGTTGAATAACCGTATTCAAAAGCGAGCACGGCCTCTTCTGAGAGCAACGAATCGTGTATGACACAAGGTGCCTGAGGTGCAGAAAGGTGCTGCAACGGCACCCATGCCTTGTCCATCTGCTGGTCGTGCAACACGGCATGGCGATGCGAGAACGTGCCTCGCCCACTGTCCTGCCCAATAAGACGCACGGGGTGACCAGCAGCCAACACAGAGGCATATGCCAGTAGTTCTGCTGCCCCCCAGTTTAGCGGTATCTCGCCCGTCAGCATGCGCTGGCGGTCTTCGTAGACGCGCTCGACCTGGCGTTGAAGGGATAGATCGGCCGGCACGGCAAAGGCACGTTCGCCCAGAGCAACCAGCGATTCGGGCGTTAGTGCAGGCAGTGCCGACACATCAAAAACGCTCGCCTGCGGCGCTGAGGCAGGCGCGGATGACTCCAGCCATTTGCGATAGTCGTCGGCCAGCTGTTTCACCTGCTCAGCACTGACCCGTCCCTGCGCCACTAGGCGCTCGGCATAGCGCTGCTGTGCCGTGGACTGCTGGCGGATCTTGGCATACATCAGTGGTTGCGTGCCGGAGGGCTCATCAGCTTCATTATGACCACGGCGACGGTAGCCGATCAGGTCGATAAGCACATCCTGACCTGAGTGCTCCCGCCATTCAAACGCCAGACGCGCGGCACGCAGCACCGCTTCAGGTTCATCAGCATTCACATGCAACACGGGAATCTGCAGCATGTGCGCGATATCCGTGCAATAGCGCGTCGAACGAGCATCATCCGCCCGCGACGTCGTGAAACCAATCTGATTGTTGATGACGATATGGACAGTGCCGCCGATACCGAAGGCTCGTGTGCGCGACATCTGCAGGCATTCCATGACCACACCCTGCCCAGCGAATGCAGCATCGCCGTGCATTGCGATAGGCAGTACCTGTGCACCGTCCTGATCCTGACGCGCACGCACGGCCCCTTGCAGCACAGGGGTAACGATTTCAAGGTGGGAAGGGTTAGGCACCAGCTCGCATAACAGAGCCCCATTGGGGAACTGGCGCGTGCTGTGGTAGCCCAGATGGTACTTGACGTCGCCACTGGTGCCGGTATGCGGTGCACGCCCTTCAAATTCGTCAATGACGGCCGCAGGCGGCTTGCCCAGCGCATTGACCAGCACGTTAAGGCGGCCACGGTGCGCCATTCCAATCATAACGTGCGACAGCTTACCGGCGGCCTCATGCATCAGCGCATCCACTAGAGGAATCAAGGCATCGCAACCTTCAAGCCCAAAACGCTTGGCCCCTGGGTAGCGGCCAGCCAGATAGCGCTCGAAACCATCGGCGGCAGTCAGACGCTCCAACAGTGCCTGCTGCTCTGCACGCGATGCAGCACGCTGTGGCGCTTCGATACGCGCCAGCCACCACGCCCGCGCGTCAGGATCATCAAGCGGTATTTCGACCGCCAGCGCTCCAGCATAGGTCTCAACCAACCAGCCTTGCAGTGCCATCAGCGTCATACGCGCCGGCAAATGGTGCGGCAGCTCCATCGCTCGTATATCCAGCTCACGCGCCATATCAGCCACCGTCAATCCATGCGTAGCAGGGTCCAGCTCAGCCACCGTTTCCGGCGACTGAAGCGCTAACGGATCAAGATGTGCCTGCCGGTGGCCGTGACGACGCCAAGCGTCTATCCACGAACGCACATGGCTGGTCACTTGCTGCTCACGCGTTACCGCTGGCGAAGGCGCTGCGATGCGCTGGCGAAGGCTAGCCTGCCCGCGAAAGCGTTCGCGAACAGAGGAAAGAGGAACATGGGCTTTCGAATCTTCGACGAGGGTATCGAAATAGTGACGCCACTGTTCAGGAATGCTGTCGGGAGCATCAAGATAGCGCTCGAATAGCTGCTCGACATAGTGCGCATTGGCGCCATTCATATGCGAGCTGCGCCAGAGAGCCGCCATCCGGCTATTTTTTTGTGTCTGTTTCATGCGCGTGCGGACCTGCCTGCGAATCGGTGTTGTCATTCTGCCGGCCTTCTTCCGCTCCCTCGATATTAAAGAGGACCGGAGACAAGAGGCTTAATATAGCAAGATTGCCGCGGTAGCTTAAGAGGACTTTTCGCCCACTCGCTGCCTTTTAGTGCAAGCGGTGTCCTTTTAGCCTCAAGCAGGGGATGACAATCCTCTCTTACTGAGGTAACACTGAAAGAACCGTAGAGCAACATCTGACAGTCACGGATCACACTGTCTTCTACGCTTTGGCTTGATATCCAGCGTTGCAGGTCTACGGCAAACCGCAGCTTCCTCACGCCAAGACCTTCCTAATCCCACAATAACTACAACGATGTAAGGAATGAGTGCATGTCATCCAACAAGAAACAGGCCGTTCTACATATTGATGGGCAAGTGATTGAACTCCCCATTCTGTCAGGTACCTTGGGCCCCGATGTACTTGATGTCCGTCAACTGTCTACCCAAGGGCTACTGACCTACGACCCAGGCTTTATGTCGACGGCGTCCTGCGCCTCGGCCATCACTTATATCGATGGCACCCAAGGCATTCTGCTCTACCGGGGCTACCCGATTGATGAACTGGCCCAGCGCTCCAGTTTTCTGGAGCTGTCCTATCTACTCTTTCACGGCGAATTGCCCACCCCATCGCAGTACGCCGAGTTCATGTCGAAAGTGCAGGCGGAAATGCTGGTCCACGAGCAGCTGGTGCGCTTCTTCACCGGCTTTCGCCGCGATGCACACCCGATGGCGGTCATGTGCGGCGTGATCGGCGGACTGTCAGCGTTCTATCACGACATGCTGGATTTTGCAGAGTCGCGCGATCGCGAAGAAGCTGCCGTGCAACTGCTGGCTAAAATGCCGACGCTGGCGGCCATGTGCTACAAGTACAGCATCGGCCAGCCCTTCATGTATCCGCGCTACGAGCTGGGCTACACCGAGAACTTCCTGCACATGATGTTTGCAACGCCATGTGCGCCCTATGTCCCCAACCCTGTTGTGGTCCGCGCACTTGATCGCATTTTGATGCTGCATGCCGACCATGAACAGAACGCGTCAACCAGCACGGTACGTCTAGCGGGTTCCACAGGAGCCAGTCCGTTTGCCTGTGTCAGCGCAGGGATCGCCGCACTATGGGGATCCGCACACGGTGGTGCCAACGAAGCCGTTCTGAACATGCTGGACGATATCGGCGAGAACAGCGAAGAGAACATCCAGCGCTATATCGAACGCGCCAAGGATAAGAACGACCCGTTCCGTCTGATGGGTTTCGGGCATCGCGTTTACCGCAACTTCGACCCGCGCGCCAAAGTGATGAAGGAAAGCTGCGATGAAGTGCTGGACGCACTGGGCATGGCCAACGATCCCAAGCTACAGATTGCCCGCCGACTGGAAGAGGTTGCTCTGCAAGACCCGTACTTCATCGAGCGCAAGCTATACCCAAACGTCGATTTCTACTCGGGCCTCATCCTGCGTGCGATCGGCATTCCAACCAACATGTTCACGGTCATGTTCGCGCTTGCACGCACGGCAGGCTGGATCTCGCACTGGAATGAAATGGCAGGCCACCCTCACCGCATCGGCCGCCCACGCCAACTGTATGTAGGCCCAACCGAACGGCACTATCCTGCGCACGCACCTAATGATAAGTAGCGCAGGCAGCGAATGCTTCTCCGGCCCTTGGCATATATATGCCAAGGGCTTTTTTGTCGGTGGCATCACCGTACGCGACTCGCCCCTACGGGTACTCACCACTTTTTTCTGCGCCAGCTTCCTCGCCCAAGCTCCTTCTAAACCGCTGGCCGGGCACTCTCGTAACGGTGAGTAATAGTAAAAAGCAATCGGAGGAAGATGGAGAGCAACGCCATGAAAGTGGTGCTTATCTGAGTTTTCCACTTCATCCCCAGCTAAAACGGCCGATGTAGTCAGATGGGGTGGTTTTCCACACTTTCTGTGGATAAGCCTGTGAAAAACGTCTTCCGACCCGCGTATAGCGACCGTGGCTCAAGGGATTTCGTCAAATTGATCAATTTTTGATCAATCATAAGTCATTGTTTTGAAAGAGTTATTGCAAATACAAAAGGATAGCGGTCCAGCGTGAGCCATAAGCGACCAAAACTGTAGCGTTCGGCTAGCACTTAGTGGACAAGTAGAGGAAAACAAGGGAATGTCAAGCAGGATATGGCTGTAACGCACGCCATGACAGCAAATTGCATGCTGCAGAGAGGAAACACCCGAAGCCGCACGGCGATGTGCAGCTTCGGGTTAGTAATTGGTGGAGCCTATCGGGTTCGAACCGATGACCTCAACGCTGCCAGCGTTGCGCTCTACCAACTGAGCTAAGGCCCCAAGCGAAACGCTATGGGTATGGCTACCGACAACGTATCGAGTCAGTCACACTGGTGAAGCATGCTGACATGCCAGTTTTCGTGCGGCATCACGTTAAAGGACGGGGCGCATAGTACATTATGCGCCCCAACCGGTCAAGGCATCAGTCGATAAGAGGCAATTGCTGCTCTGTTTTCTCCAGCGCCTTGAGTTTCTTCTTGCCAAAGCCACCCAGTACGTCGACGGCATGACGCAGACGTGCACGGGTCATATCGGAGCCCAGAATGGCCATGGCGTCGATGACGGACGTAGAGGTCAGGCTGCCGGTAATCGCCATGAAGACCGGTGCCAGTAGCTGCTTGGGTTTCAGCTCGTAGTGCGAGGAAAGCACCTTCACCTGCTCAAACAGACTGTCCTTGTCCCAGTGACGCACTTTCTCGAAGCGCCACACCATCAGCTGCAACAACTCTTTCTGCTGTTCAACCGGCAGATTGATCAGCTCGAAGTCGTCCTGCGCCACATCGGGCAGCCCTGCGAAGAAGTGCCCTGCCAACGGAATGACGTCCGTCAATTTCTGGATGCGCGGTCGGATTTCAGGCAGCAGCTGATCGATATACTCGCGGTTGAAAGCCCATTCTTGCATAGCACGGATGAACTGATCGTCCGTCAGCTCTTCACGCAGGTACAGCCCATTGAGCCAGTTCAGCTTCTCAAGATCGAAGATCGGACCACCCAGCGAAATGCGCGTAACGTCAAAGTTCGCTTTCATTTCGTCGAGCGAGAACTTTTCACGCTCGTCAGGCATCGACCATCCCATGCGGCCCAGATAGTTGAGCACGGCCTGCGGCAGATAGCCCATGCGGCGATAGTAATTGATCGACGTAGGGTTCTTACGCTTGGAGAGCTTAGATTTGTCTGGGTTGCGCAGCAGCGGCAGGTGGCACAGCTCCGGCATTTCCCAACCGAAGTACTCATATAGCAGCTGGTGCTTCGGTGCCGAGTTGATCCACTCTTCACCACGCAGCACGTGGGTGATTTCCATCAGATGGTCATCTACCACGTTGGCCAGATGGTAGGTCGGCATTCCATCAGACTTCATCAGGATTTGCGCATCAACTTGCGCCCAGTCCAGCTCGATTTCGCCACGCAGCATGTCCTTGACGATGCAAGTGCCTTCGCGCGGTACCTTCATGCGCACGACATACGGCGCATTCGCAGCTTCGCGGCGCGCGACTTCGTCAGCGGGCAGCTGCAGGTCTTCTGCCTTGAGCGCCATGAAGTTACCGGCTTCTTTGCGTTCTGCGCGCAGCGCATCAAGCTCTTCCGGCGTACGGTAGCACTTGAACGCATGACCAGAGGCCAGCAGTTGATCGACATACTGGGTATAGATGTCACCGCGCTCGCTCTGGCGATAGGGGCCATGAGGGCCACCGACATCCGGGCCTTCCTTCCACTCAATGCCCAACCAGCGCAGCGAGTCGAAGATCATCTGCTCGGACTCACGGGTCGACCGCTCGCGGTCGGTATCCTCGATACGCAGGATGAATTCGCCACCGTGCTGGTGAGCGAAACACAGGTTGAACAGCGCAACGTAGGCAGTGCCTACATGAGGATCACCGGTAGGTGACGGCGCAATACGCGTGCGAACAGTCATGATTACCCCTTGAGATACGGGAACAGGATCGAACGATGGCAGGATATCTCAGCAAAGATGACTTCTTTGCATGGGTATCCTTGTGTACATTAAACGCTATCATACGCGAACTTGATGCAGGCATCAGCATGACCTGCCAGATTGCAGAGCGCATTCACCCCATCGTGCTTTTTATGCCGCGCCGATTCGGCTAGCGCACGATGCGCCTATTCTTATGAAGTGAAATGCACGCTGCTCGCAGTGCCCGTCTTCTCACTGTTTGGTTTCCGTTGGAGTTTTCATGTCATCACACCCTTTGCCCACACCCGCCCAGTGGCTACGCGCCAATGCCAGTCGCGGCGGTCGCTGGAATCGGGTCATCATGCTGGCAGCGACCGGGTCCACCCTACTGCTACTGCTGCAAGCGTGGGCCATTGCTAGCGTGGTGTATCGGCTTGCCATTGAGCATGCACCACTGTCATCGCTGACTCTACCTTTGATCATACTGCCGGTGGCCTTTCTGGGACGCGGCGCACTGGCTTGGCTACGCACCGAAGCGGGCGTACGCTGTGGCTTGGCAATCCGCCAGTCGGTACGAGAAGACGTGCTGCGCCGTATCGGTGAACGAGGCCCACTTTGGAGCCAGCGCCAGCACAGCGCTGCGCTGGGCAATCAGGTGTGGGATCAGGTCGATGCGCTGCAAAACTACTACGCCGATTACCGTCCTCAGATGCTGCTCTGCGGCACGATTCCACTGATCATTCTTTGCGCCGTACTGCCCGTCAGCTGGGCCGCCGCACTGATCTTGCTAATCACAGGCCCCTTGATTCCACTCAACATGGCAATGATTGGCTGGGGAGCCAAGAACCTCCAAGACCAGCAGTTGACCGAAACCCACCGCATGAGCCGACACTTCCTCGATACACTGAAGGGGATGCCGACGCTGCGTCTGCTTGGGCGCTCACATCAACAAGCTAACGAGATCTATGCAGTCTCCGAAGGGGTACGTCAGCGCAATATGAAAGTGCTGCGATTGGCATTCCTCTCCTCTAGCGCACTGGAGTTCTTCGCATCTGTTTCGATTGCCCTGTTGGCTACCTATATCGGCTTCACTTACTTGGGGCAGTTTGACTTCGGTACTTGGGGTAAAGGGCTTAGCCTGTTCGGCGGCCTATTCATGCTGATTTTGTCGCCAGAGTTCTACCAGCCGCTGCGCGATCTTGGCGTTCACTACCATGCCAAGGCCGAAGCGGAAGCGGCGGCCCAGGTACTGATGCCACTGCTGACCGAAGCACCACCATCCGCTGATGCTAGCACTACAACGACGAAACACTGGGCGGTGCCGGATACACTGGGCATCACACTCAACCACGTTAGCTGTCGCTATCCCGGTCAGGCATCGCCGGCACTGAACGATGTCAGTTTTTCCGTAGCGGCGGGAGAAACCATTGCCGTTATCGGGCCCAGCGGCGCGGGCAAGAGCACCCTACTGACCACCCTGCTGGGCTTCATGCAGCCGGAACAGGGCACCATCACTCTTCACTCAGGTGAACGCCTTGATCACTTGCTGACGTCCGAGTGGCAGCACGCACTAAGCTGGGTCGGACAGCACAATGCACTGATTCCGGGCACACTGGCCGATAACCTCACGATTGCGTTACCGGACGACCAACCGTTTGACGAGGATCGGCTATGGGAAGCACTCGACAAAACCGACCTGCGCTGCTGGGCCAACCAGCTGCCACAGGGACTGCACACGCGCATCGGTGACGGCGGCCAGCCAGTCTCCGGCGGTCAAGCGCGCCGCATCGGCCTGGCACGCGCCTTTCTGCGCGACGCACCGCTTGTGCTGCTGGATGAACCTACAGCCAGCCTCGACCAACAAAGCGAGCGCATCGTCAACCGCGCCATTGCCACACTCAGCAAGGGCCGCACGGTCATCATGCTGACCCATCGTCTGTCACTGCTTAATCAGGCTGATCGTATCCTGCTGCTGGAACAGGGCCGCGTGCGTGCCTTCGATACACTGAGCGCGCTGAGCCAGCCCCACGGCCCACTGGCCAACGTCATCGACGCCGCCCACGCCGATCTGGATACCCAAGGAGAGCCGTCATGACATCTTCCCACGGCGCTCCACTGCGTCTGCGTGAGCTGTGGCCCTACCTGGCCCAGATGAAGCCCTACTGGTTGCTGCTCGCCACCGGCTTCCTGCTCAACCTAATAGCCCTCGTATCCAGCGTCAGCCTTATGGCGCTCTCCGGCTGGTTCATCAGTGGCGCAGCCGTGGCCGGGCTGCTTGAAGCCACCCGCATCGCCTTCAACTACGCCATTCCATCAGCGGGCGTGCGCTTCTTCGCCATCACGCGTACTGCCAGCCGCTATGGAGAGCGCGTCACGACGCATGAAGGCACGCTTAAGCTGCTGTCGGTGCTGCGCCGCTCGACCTATCTGCGCATTGAGCCACTCTCCCCTGCCGCGCTTCAACGTTTGGGCAGCGGCGAGCTGATGACACGACTGACGGCCGATATCGACACACTCGATAACCTCTACCTGCGCGTACTAATTCCCTCAACGGTCGCCATGGTTGCCATCGGTCTGTGCGGCGCAGTCATTGGCTGGTTCGCGCTGCCTATCGGACTGTTTGCCGCACTGGCACTGCTGTTCAGCGGACTGATCGGTCCTTTCCTTGCATGGCGCCGCGGCCACCACCTATCCGATGACTGGCAGCAACGCAACGGGCAGTTACGCCGCCGCCTGCTCGAACAGCTACAGGCACTTCCGGAGCTGCTGCTGTATGGGCGTTGGCAGTCCAATTCACGCGCTTTGCTTGACGGCCAGCGTCAACGCGATGATATAGAACTGACACTGGCACGCCAGTGGGGACAGTCACAGTGGCTGTCGCAGCTGTTGCTGGGGCTGACGGTAACCGGAGTACTATGGCTAGCAGGCATCTGGGTCACACAGCACGATCTTGACCCCACCTTGGTGGCGCTAATGGCGCTTACCGTATTGGGAGCGTTCGAAGCCATCGCCATGCTGCCTCAGGCGTGGCAGCATCTGGGGCGTATCCAGCGCGCCGCGCGCCGTATCGACGATCTGACCTCAACAGTACCGGATATTCACTTCCCTCATGCAGATAGTGCCACCCCGCGCAGCCACGACATCACCATTGACCAACTCAGCGTCGCCTTTGACGACCATCCAGTGCTGCAGCACGTTTCTCTCCAGCTTCCTGCGGGTACGCATACCGCCTTACTAGGCCCGTCGGGCGGCGGCAAGACAACCCTGCTGAATGCGCTGGTACGCTTCATTGAACCGGACGCTGGCCAGATTATCTTAGGCGATGTACCGATCAAGGCATTGAGCGAGACAACACTGCGCCATCTATTCAGCGTTGCACCTCAGGATGTGCAGCTGTTCAGTGCATCTCTACGTGACAACCTGCTGCTGGCAGCCCCCAATACCAGTGACGAGCAGCTAGAAGACGTATTGCGCGCCCTGCAGCTGGGCGACTGGCTGGACAGCCTGCCCGCAGGACTAGACAGCTGGCCGGATGAGGGTGGCAGTTCTCTGTCTGGCGGGCAGCTGCGCCGCTTCGGACTGGCGCGAGCACTGCTGGTCGATGCCCCCATCGTACTGCTGGACGAGCCGACCGAAGGGCTTGAGATAGCCCTTCAGCAACGGGTGATGAACGAGGTGGTCACACGCTGCCAAGGGCGCACACTAGTGGTTATTACCCACCACCTGCAGTCGCTGACGCTCTTCGATCGCGTCGCCATTTTTGAACAGGGACGCATCATCGAACAGGGCGCACCACGCGAATTGAAGGACTGCCCGGACAGCCGCCTTGCAGGCATGCTGCGCCATCTGACTCTATAGCAGGCAGGTGCCCAAAAAACCCATCGACAAGCCCCGCGCGCAGCATTGACTGTACGCGGGGCTTTTCACTGTCGGCACCATAAGGCTTTTGCCTATGACAGGGTCAATGCACGCGGCCACTTTCCATCAAAATCATGCAGCCAAACTGCGTGTCGACCTGAGTCATCACGCCTTTTGCCTTGAACTGCTGCCCTTCCTTCAATGTGCGGGTACTGGGGTGACGAAACACCACCACCATGTTCCCTAGATCATCACCGGAAAGCAGTCGGAACCGTTCATCTTTAATAAATTCACTGTCATAGCGATTCACAACACCACTGGCGGTTAGAACAGCCCCCTGTGTATTGCTGGTTGGCCTGTGCAACGTCCTGTTTAGCCTCTGCACAGATCTGTGCAACGCTTTTATGCACCTCTGGCAGTGCTCCCTCAGATGCGCCTGCTCCGCAGGACAGTGCCAAAACAGATAGCGCCATCACCGGCATAATCTTCATAGCTCACCCCATCGTCGTACCTTTACCCAGCCCCCAAGTGCAGAGCAAGCGTACAGCCTAATTGTTACTTGTCGTGCTCAAGCAGCAGATTGAATGCGCACCGCTCAAACGCGATGATCTTATGCCATCTTTTTGATGGGTCGAGCAATTCACTCATCATCGAGTGCTGATGCTTTCCCCCTTATCTTCTGCGCACATGGCATCAGTTATGGACGTGACTCTGCCGAGGGTGGTTACCTAACCGTTATCAATATTGATGCCAGCAATAGGCCCACTGATGGCAAAACGCTGCTCCTCACTCAGCGAGCGGTCATTAACGTATCTCTACTTGGCATAGGAAAGCACCCTTAAAGAACAGGCCGTGCAAACAATGGCATCGCTCGTTGATGCACTGAAGGATAGGGCTTCTTTTTCACGGCCTTCGCGTAGGGCTGCGGTATACTGAAGCCTAGGAAGGACATTCAAAGGCCGCACTATAGCAATGTGCTGCCAGACGCTTTTCAGGGAGAATTCACATGTCGTCATCCGCCACCCCGACGGCCGCACTGACGGTCGAGTGGGACCCCGAACTGATTCACCGCTATGACAACGCAGGCCCACGCTATACCTCGTATCCAACAGCGCTGGAATTCCATGAAGGGTTTGAGGACGACGATCTGGAAGAAGCCATTGAGGAAGGTCGCGGACGCCCTCTCTCACTGTACGTGCACATCCCTTTCTGCCACACACTGTGCTGGTACTGCGGCTGTAATAAGATGGTGACGCGCCAGCTTGATATCGTTGACGATTACCTCGACACCCTTGAACAAGAAGTCATCACACGTGGCGCGCAATTTGCCGGTCGCGAGGTTGTCCAATTGCATTTTGGTGGCGGCACCCCTAGCTTTCTAAGCCTTGACCAGCGCCGTCGCGTACTGGCCTTTTTGCACAAGGCATTCCAGTTCGCTCCCGATGCCGAAATTTCAATCGAAGTCGATCCGCGCCGAATAGAGCCCACACTCATTGACGAGCTGCACGAAGAAGGTTTCAACCGCCTGAGCATCGGTGTACAAGATTTCAATAGCGAGGTTCAAAAGGCCATTCATCGCGAACAAGACGATGAACTGATCTTCGGTCTGCGCGAACGCGCCCGCGCGCTCGGATTCCGCTCCTTCAGCATCGACCTGATCTATGGCCTGCCACTGCAGACCGCTGAGCGCTTCGCTTATACGCTGGAGCGCACGCTGGCACTGGCTCCCGATCGCATCAGCCTGTTCAGCTATGCCCATCTGCCTGATCACTTTCCATCGCAGCGACTGATTCACACCGAGGACATGCCCAAAGCTGAAGAAAAGCTCGAACTGCTACAGATGGCAATCGCGCGCCTGACGGAAGGCGGCTTCGACTTCATCGGCATGGACCATTTCGCACGCCCCGATGATGAACTGGCAGTAGCCCAACGCAATGGGCACCTGCATCGCAACTTCCAAGGCTATACACCGCGCGGCGACACTGACGTGCTAGGACTGGGTGTCTCGGCCATCAGCTCGTTCCATACCGCCTACGCGCAGAACGTCAAGGACGTCGCCACCTATCAGGACACCGTTAATACGCTAGGCCACGCGCTATGGCGTGGCGTTATGCTTACGCCTGACGACATCATGCGTCGCGATATAATCAACACCTTGATGTGCCAGTTCCGGCTCGACATTCCCGCCATTGAACAGCGCTATGGCATCGACTTCTGCCGTGACATGGCTGATGACATGGCACTGATGGCCCCCTTGGCCGCCGACGGACTGGTCGACGTTAGCCGCGACGCCATCACCATCACCCCACGGGGCCGTTTGCTCGTACGCACCGTGGCAGCCTGCTTCGATGTCTACCTGCGCCGCGACAAGCATCAGCACTATTCGAAAGTCATTTGAACCCAGAGCTGCCCCGCTGATAAGACATAGGCCCCAGCCACTTGCACTGGGGCCTTTTGCTGCCCAGTTTGCCGGCATCATCACATGCCATGTATCGAACACCGGCTCTATCGCTGCCCCCTCCAATGCCCACTTGTCGCTATTTCTCACGATTTATTCACACAAATATTGAGGAGTGTCGCCGCATCAACGTCGCACCTCACGGGTTCACGCTATCAAATGAGCGTAAAGAGACTCATACCCAACGCCGGTATGCGCAAAAGGAACGTTATGCGCGTCATGTATAAAAGTGCCTTATAGGCAGGTAGCCGTGCGAGCATGATGTAGAGAAACATCAGGCAGCCGACATTGCGCTTCGAGCGTAACGACTCGTTCAGCACAACGGGTTGAGAACGGTAACGCGGGGAGACAACAAGCAGACCAGAAGAAATATTCGAACTGCGAAAGCAAGAAGCCCGAAAAGGAAGAAGATAGAGAGCAGGATAAAAATATAAGCCGCGCGATTCATTCTGGCGGCTATCGGCATTACAGGCAGCGGTCGTAATGATAGCGGCCATACTAAAAAGGTAACACCACGCGGAAAAGACGCTGCTGTGGCGGCACATGCAGAGACGCGCAGTCACTACCAATGGGCGTTGAGAGGATGTGTCGGCGACAAATGCTACGCTCAACGCCACATGTCATACTTTAGACGCATTCGCCGTCAGTGGCCTGCGTCAAGATTACTGCGTCGGGATCAGCCTTCGATGCGTGGCGGATCGATTTCCAGACGCTGTGCCGCAATGACGGCCTGTGTACGGGAATGAACGCCCAGCTTGCGCAGGATAGCAGTAACGTGCGCCTTGACGGTAGCTTCGGACACGTTCAGGTCATAGGCGATCTGCTTGTTAAGCAGGCCGGAGGTCAGCATGCCCAGTACGCGGAACTGTTGCGGCGTCAGGGAAGCGATAGCTTCGGCAAAGCGAGAGTCTTCTTCATCGCCATCGCCCAGCACGTCTTCCATGCCTTCAGGCAGCCAGACTTCACCGTCCATGATCTCGGCAATCGCTTCAGCGATGGTGTTCAAAGAAGCAGATTTGGGAATGAAGCCAGAAGCGCCATAGTCGATGGCACGGCGTACCACGCGCGCCTCTTCGCTGCCCGAGACAACGGCTACCGGCATTTCAGGGGCCTGGGCACGCAGCTGGATCAGCCCCGAGAAACCGTGGGCACCCGGCATATGAAGATCCAGCAGCACTAGATCGGCATCGCCATGCTCGGCGACACGCGCCAGCGTAGCCTCCATGGTGTCCGCTTCTACGATCTGCACACCTTCATTGCCTGCCTGAAGCGCCTGTTTGAGCGCTGCACGGAACAATGGATGATCATCTGCTACGATGAATTTCTGCGCTACGGTCATGAAATCCTCTCCGTATCGTCTCTGCAGCACAGCCCACTGGCTGCGGAGCCGCGTTCAGCCCGATACCCGCAAGCTACAGGCACGGTGCCTTCGATGCTTGACCGGTACCATCATGCTATACAGTGCGACGCCAGCCGTCGGCAACTTGCAGATGACGATACCCCAGATGCAGCGCAACGCCGACGGACGAATTGCCGCTGAACCGCTATCGTAAACGACTATGCCTTCGGTTCACAGCCCAATAAACGCAATTGCTGCCCACAACGGCGGCAACGGTAAGCATATCCTCGCTCAATGCGACGATGCCGACGCACGGTCAGCCAGTGCCCTTCAGTACAGTGGCAACCATAATGCCAAGGCGTTGGCGTGCTGATCGTCGTGTCAAAGCGATGTGTGACGCGTGGCTGCCGCCCGTACAGATGCACCATAAGCCAACGCCATACCGGCCCGTGCGGTTTCCCTTTCGATGCAACACCGAGCACGTCGACCCAGTGCGCCATTTCGTGCGGCACGACTTCCTCGATAAAAGCACGCGGCTGTGCTGCCAGCATGATGCAATTGAAGCGCAGCGCGCGATGGCCGAAGTGCGCCTGTCCTGCACTGCGCCCTTTCAAATCGAAACGAATGTCGGGCGTGGGCAACGATGGCCAATAGCGGCGCGCATGCGCTAGACAGCGCTGTACTTGCAGTTCAACGACGGCTTTATAGACGCTGTCATCGCCCGACACCAGCCTCTCCTGCCATTTATCTGGTAGCTCGCACGTCAGCGCATTAATGCGCTCAGGTAAACAGCTTTTCATTCGACACACAAACTCCCATAAGGCCCTGCCCAAGTGCGATTACCCTGTTAGAATAACGCCAATATTGCTCTATTTTCGACGGCACATACCTTAATGTGCCTTCTTTAACGATGCGCGGCCCTGACCGCCGCCGTCCCTTGATCTGTGTGGGAGTGCCCGAATGTCCGGCAATGAAGAGCAGGCGCCACAGGTGCCACTGCTTGATGACGACGCTATGGATGAGCTGTTTGAGTTTCTCGACAGCGACCGCGTTGATCCTGAAGCACTGACGCTGTTCGGGGCTCATGGGTTCCTGATGGCGTTGGCAATCTCACCTGCAGCAACGCCAGCACAACTGTGGGTGGCTGAAATCTTCAACGGTGAACCAAATTTCGAAGATGCAGCGCAGCACGACCGCATTCTGGCTCATCTCGAAACCCTACATACCAATGCAGCCAACGTACTGGAAAGCGGCCAGATTCCCGAACTGCCCTTCGATTTAGAGATCGACGTCGATGAAAGCCCGATCGACACTCCGGTAGGCGAATGGTGTGCCGGCTTCATGACCGGCGTCTTCATGCAAGATGATGCATGGTTCAGCGAACAGGAAGAACAGGCCGCGCAACTGCTGCTGCCGTTCATGGCCTTGTCCGAACTGTTCGAAGAAGAAGATCCCGACCTGGCGGCCATGGCCGGCTCCCATGAACAGGCCAATCACCTTGCACGCCAGCTGCCCGATCTGACTCTCGACCTGTACTTGCTATATCGCGTGCCGCCAGAGAAACCGAAAGCGTATGGACCGAAGAAAGGGGCGGCGCAACAGAAAAAAGGCAGTCAGAAAAAGAATCGCCGCCGCTGACACCCGTTCGCTCCCCCTCAAAGGCCGCACATAACGCGGCCTTTGTCCCCCCCACGATACGCCGCTGCTCCGGCTTCTTGATTCCCTTTAGATACACCTAGCCACCTCTGTCCTCTGTCCTCTGTCCTCTGTCCTCTGTCCTCTGTCCTCTGTCCTCTGTCCTCTGTCCTCTGTCCTCTGTCCTCTGTCCTCTGTCCTCTGTCCTCTGTCCTCTGTCCTCTGTCCTCTGTCCTCTGTCCTCTGTCCTCTGTCCTCTGTCCTCTGTCCTCTGTCCTCTGTCCTCTGTCCTCTGTCCTCTGTCACCCGTCACCCGTCACCCGTCACCCGTCACCCGTCACCCGTCACCCGTCACCCGTCACCCGTCACCCGTCACCCGTCACCCGTCACCACTGTCATTTAGACAGCTGCCAATCATAATGACACCTATTTTTTCATATCATTATGAGAATAAAAATATTCAACCTGCTGATATAAAAGTGAAAATAAAACTGGCATGCGGTTTGCTCTATTGAAATGAATTTCACACCAAAAAGGTAGAGTATCCATGCTGACTCAGGCACAGAAAACCATCATTCAAGCCACGGTTCCGCTACTGGAAAGCGGTGGAGAAGCACTGGCGCGCCATTTCTATGCGTTGATGTTTGAGACTCACCCTGAGGTTCGCGCACTCTTCAATCAGACGCACCAAGCCACCGGTGATCAGGCTCGTGCGCTGGCCAACAGCGTACTGATGTACGCTCGCCATATCGACGATCTGTCGCCGTTGACGCCGCTGGTCAGCCGGATCGTCAATAAGCACGTTGCGCTCCAGATTCTGCCCGAACACTACCCCATCGTCGGTAGTTGCCTGCTGCAATCCATCCGAGAAGTGCTCGGCGCTAACGTGGCAACCGATGAGGTGCTGCAGGCATGGGGAGCCGCCTATCAGCAGCTGGCTGATCTGTTGATAGGTAAGGAAGAGCAGCATTACGAACAGAATGCGATGCAGCCTGGTGGGTGGCGTGGCAGCCGTCGCTTCCGCATAGACAGCATTAAGCAAGAAAGCCAAGATGTACGCTCGCTGACGCTGGCGCCTACCGATGGCGGTCCCATACTCAACTATCAGGCAGGCCAGTACATCGGCGTACGCCTAATGATTGAAGGGGAAGAGGTGCGCCGCAATTACTCGATATCCAATCGCGCGGACGGCCGTAGCCTGCGAATCACACTTAAGCATGTGCCTGATGGGCGCGCTTCAGGCTATCTGCATGAACGCCAGGTCGGCGATGAGCTAGAGATATTCCCTCCGGCAGGTGATTTCATTCTGGGGGAAGACAAGGTACCCGTGGCATTACTGACAGCGGGTATAGGGATCACTCCCGCCATTCCGCTGCTGGAAGAGGCGCTGGAGCAGCAGCGGCAGGTGCATTTCCTCCATGCCACTCATAACAGCCAGACACTGACATTTGGCGCATTCCTCGCTCAGCAAGCCGGGCTTCAGGACAGGATGACCCTAAAACTGTGCTTCAGCCAGCCGCTGGCCCATGATACCCCTGATGCCGTCGGCCATATCGACAGCCACTGCCTGCGCTCATGGCTACCTGCTGGCGACACCTTCCACGTCTATGTACTCGGCCCGACAGGCTTTATGGCCAACATGAAAGCACTGCTGCTGAAGCATGGCGTGACCGACGATCGCATTCACTATGAGTGCTTCGGACCCCACAAAACACTTTGAAGCCCCCTTGTTTCCAAACCAAGCAAACAGTGGCCGCCTTACGATATCAGAGGCGAAAACAACCGCTATAGAGAGGAAAAGAAAAAGGCGAACCCGTAGGTTCGCCTTTGTTCTTGCCTTGTTGCTGTCGCTGACCGGTTTACTGCGATGGCAGCACGCTACGTCAAATCACTCGGAGCGCTTGAGAGAACGATGCACATAAACATCGTAACGGCTGTTCTTCTCTTCAATCACATGGTTCGGTGCAGGCCCGGCAATGGGGGCCGCACCTTTAGGGCGCTTGACCACAACACGATGTGTCGCCACGTCCAGGGCGGCCTCAAGTAGCCGTGGCGCGTCATCATCAGCCCCGACCAGCGCTTGGAACACACGCATTTCCTTCTTCACCAATGCCGACTTTTCGCGATGAGGAAACATGGGGTCAAGATGAACGACCTGCGCATCGAACGCCTGAGCGGCCACGATATCAGCCAAGTGCCGAGTCGAGTCACCGCATGCCAGCTGCATCCGCGCCGCAATAGTCGCTACATCAGGATCATCAGCGCAGCGCGCGCGTGCAAGTCCGTCATCCAGTAGCGCCGCAATGGCACCCACTCGTTCAACCAGCAGCACCCTAGCGCCCAGACTTGCCAGAACGAACGCATCGCGCCCTAGCCCGGCCGTAGCATCGACGATGCTAGGAGTCACACCTTTGGTCAGCCCACAGGCTCGCGCCACCAACTGCCCTCGCCCTCCCCCGAATCGACGCCGATGAGCGGCCTTGCCCCCGACAAAATCCACGCTGATCGGGTGACCATAAATGCGTTCATCACCTCCCAGCACTAGACCTTCGGGGCGCATCTCTAGCCAAAGAGGTGATGCTTCGTCAGAGCCTGCCGTCACGCCATAGCGCTCGGCTAGATTGCGTGCGTGCTCATCACGCCATATCACCGCCATCAGTCGAGCGGCTTCCGTGTCGAGCGCGTGGCCACGTTATCGCGCAGATAGACCGGCTGAGCCAGTTCAGGCGCAACGGCCTTACCGGCCAGATAGGCCCCCGCCGCTAGACGTGCGATGCATGCCGCATCCGGTTCGGCATCAATATTCGCGGCCGTGATTGCTTGCGCCAGAGGCTGCGGATAACGTTCGCTGAACGCCAGACCTGCGCCCGCCGCAACGATCCGCTCGGGCAATGCAGCGGAACAGAGGATCGCTTCCGGCGCACAGACCTGTTCGTCGATGAGTGCCACCATCTGCGGTCGCATAGGCTGCGCAAGATCCACAAGGTAGCCACCGACGTAGACTTCTCCCATTCGCGCATCAAGCGTGCCCAGCGCAGCGACGGGCTGCGCTTGTGCACCGCCCTGCTGAAGTGCGGCCCCCAGCGCCAACGCTTCGAGGCTGGAAACGGCCACCATCGGCAGGTCCAGCCCCAGTGCTAGCCCTTGCGCCATGCCTGCGGCAATGCGAATGCCCGTGAATGCCCCCGGCCCGCGGCCATACGCTACGACATCGACATCCGCCAGCGTCAGTTCGGCTTCGGCCAGCACATCACGCACCATCGGCATCAGCTTGTGGGTATGCGCGCGTGGTGCAATCTCGTAGCGCCCGAACAGCTGGGCGGTGGTCAGATCGTCGCCCGCACAGCGCCACACCGCCGCAGAACATGCGCTAGACGTTGCGTCCAGCGCGAGCACGGTCGTCATGGGAGTTCCTCTATCGAAATGGGTCCAAACAGAAACGGCAGACCCACCTGCGCGCAGCACAGATGGGCCAAGGTCCTTCGAAGGGCTGGGAAAATCAGCCCTCCAGTGCTTTCAGCAGCTCAGCGCGGATATCATCCAGGGCACCGATGCCATTAACGCGGTGGTATTTCGGTGCTTCAGACGGCGCTTTCTTCGCCCATTCGCTGTAGTAAGCTACCAGCGGTTCGGTCTGGTCGTGGTAGACCTTCAGACGATCACGTACGGTATCTGGCAGGTCATCTTTGCGCTGGATCAGCAGCTCGCCCGTTGCGTCATCCTTGCCTTCTTCTTTCGGCGGATTGTAGATGACGTGATAGGTACGGCCGGAGCCTTCATGAACGCGACGGCCAGACAGACGCTTGACGATCTCGTCATCTTCAACAGCGATTTCGACAACGTGGTCGATCTCGACACCAGCATCCTTCAGCGCATCAGCCTGCGGAATGTTGCGCGGGAAACCGTCGAGCAGGAAGCCGTTGATGCAGTCAGGATGCGCAATGCGTTCCTTAACCAGTGCGATGATCAGATCATTGGAGACCAGCTGCCCTTTGGCCATGACCTCTTCTACCTGACGGCCCAGCTCGGTACCCGCCTTGATCGCAGCACGCAGCATGTCGCCCGTGGAAATCTGCGGAATGTCATAGTGCTCGCAGATGAACTGAGCCTGAGTGCCTTTGCCTGCGCCCGGAGCGCCCAACAGGATCAAACGCATGAGAGTGGTCTCCTGAAAATCGGATTGCGTTGAAACAAGCACGGCACAGAGCCAACGCCCTATGCCTTGGGGATTAATCACGACAAAGCGGCCCCGAAGGGCCGCTCTGCAGATGACGCTGCGGTTAGGCAGGTCACTCTGTCATGATGAGACTATACCGACGATGAAGCTTTCATGCGACCCCTGACGACATGCACCAAGGGTCTTCAAGGCCAAATCGTCGTTGGACATCACATCAGCAGTCGACGAATGTCACTCAGCAACTGCGCCAGATACGTGGTGAAACGCGCACCATCTGCGCCGTTCAGCGCACGGTGATCGTAGGACAAGCACAGTGGCAGCATCAGGCGCGGCTGGAAGGTCTGACCATCCCATACCGGCTTCATCTGCGCTTTGGAAATGCCCAGAATCGCCACTTCTGGCGTGTTGACGATCGGCGTAAAGGCCGTACCACCGATCGAGCCAAGGCTCGAAATGGTAAAGCAACCGCCTGTCATTTCGTCACGCGTCAGTTTCTTGTCCTGTGCACGCTTGGCTAGATCTGCCATTTCAATTGCAATCTGAATGACGCTTTTTTGATCCGCATTGCGCAGTACCGGCACCATCAAGCCGTCCGGCGTATCGACCGCGATACCGATGTGGACGTAGTTCTTCCAGATCAGCTTATCGCCATCGGGATGCAGAGAAACGTTGAACTGCGGGAATTTACGCAGCGCATAAGCGCATGCTTTGATCATGAACGGCAGCGGCGTCAGACGCGCCCCTTGTGCCGCCGCTTCGTCCTTCATGGACTTACGGAAGGCTTCCAGTTCCGTGATATCGGCATCGTCGAACTGCGTGACGTGTGGCACGTTCAGCCAGCTGCGATGCAGGTTGTTCGCCCCTGCCTGCAGCAGACGTCCCATCGGTTTGACGTCGATTTCACCAAATTTGGAGAAGTCGATCGCCGGCATCTGCGGAATACCCGCACCACCCGTAGCCGTTGCTTTGGAAGCCGCCGCCGGCTGATTCAGGCGCTGCTTGACGAACGTATGCACGTCTTCTTTCAGCACACGCGCTTTCGGGCCAGACCCGTTGACCTGCGTCAGATCAACGCCCAGTTCGCGTGCCAGCATACGCACAGCAGGGCCAGCATGCACGCTGCTAGAGGTATCACGTTCTTCAGCGGTCAATGCTTCGGTGCTCGGCTCTGCAGGGGCAGCCTTGACCGGCGTAGCCTGCTGGGGCACCGCCGCGCTAGAAGCCGCTTGAGCCGGCTGTGCAGCGGGCTTGGGTGCTTCACCTGCGGTTTCGATATAACCGATCAAATCGCCTTCAGACAGCGTGTCACCTTCCTTGACGGCCACCTCGACAACCTTGCCTGCAAACGGGCTAGGCACGTCCATGGACGCTTTGTCGGACTCCAAGGTAATCAGCGTATCTTCCTTGCTGATTTCGTCGCCGACACTGATCGCCACTTCGATCACGGGGACGTTTTCACTGCCACCAATGTCCGGTACGCGAATTTCACGGCGCTGCGGTTCAGCACTGGCTGCCGGAGCAGCTTCCGGCTGTGACGGAGCCACCGGCTGCGGTGCCGGAGCGGCTTGAGCGGGTGCTTCGGTAGCAGCGGGTGCACCCTGCTCGGTGATTTCCATCTGACCGATCAGATCACCGGTGGACACGTGGTCGCCTTCCTTCACGGCCAGCGACACAATGCGACCTGCATAGGGGCTGGGTACGTCCATGGACGCCTTGTCGGATTCCAGCGTAATCAGCGAATCCTCGGCATCGACGGTATCGCCTTCACTGACGGCCAGCTCAATGATCGGTACATTGTCACTGCCAGACAGATCCGGCACGTGAATGTCGACGATGCGCGTCGTGCTCTGGGCAGGCTGTGCAGCCGGTACTGCGTCCTGCTGAGGCGCTGCGACGGCTTCAGGGGCTGTCTGTTGCGGTGCGGTTTCAGCAGCGGGCGCTTCTGATCCACCTTCAGTGACCATCTCGATGATCGGATCACCGGTGGACACTTTATCGCCCTCACTGACCAGCACCTTGCCAATGCGGCCAGCATGCGGCGCAGGAATATCCATGGAAGCCTTGTCGGATTCCAGTACCAGCAGGGTGTCTTCGGCGTTAACCTCATCCCCTGCCTTCACCGAGATCTCGATGATCTCGACGGCATCGCTCACCCCGATATCGGGAAGCTTGATCGTTTCAGTACTCAAGGTCGCGTTCCTCATCACCTTGTCATCTGACCACGGTTGTCATGACCCAGAGGGCAGATGCACCGTTACGGCTATGAATATGAAGACATCAAACCGAAACCCCAATGCCGCCGCAGGCACTGTGAACAACACGGGCTAGCAGCGGCAGATTCCGGTTCAGGTCGGCATTACACCGTCAGCGGATTGGGTTTGCTGGTGTCGATACCGTATTTATCAAGCGCCTGTTTGACGAGCGCACGATCAACGGCACCTTGGTCGGCCAGCGCTTTCAGCGCCACGACCGTCACGAAATAGCGGTCCACTTCGAAGAAGTGACGCAGATGCGCACGGCTATCAGAGCGGCCGAAACCGTCCGTACCCAGCACGTGGTAATCGTTCGGCACCCATGCGCGCACCTGGTCCGCATACAGTTTCATGTAGTCGGTAGAGGCGATGATCGGACCTTCGCGACCTTCGAGGCACTGCGTGACCCACGGTTTTGCCGGTGTCTGGTCGACGTTCAGGAAGGCCTGACGTTCAATCTCCAGCGCTTCACGACGCAGCTCGTTGAAACTGGTCACGCTCCAGATATCGGATGCGATGCCGAAGTCATCACGCAACAGATCTGCCGCGGCTTCGACTTCACGCAGGATCGTACCGCTACCCAGCAGCTGTACGCGCGCCTTGGCGCCATCGGCTTCGACAGAACGCAGCGGGTACATACCGCGGATGACGCCTTCTTCACAGCCTTCCGGCATTTCCGGATGAACGTAGTTCTCGTTCATGACCGTCAAGTAGTAGAAGCAGCTTTCCTTATCTTGGAACATGCGCTTCAGACCATCACGCAGGATGATCGCCAGTTCATGCGCATAGGTCGGATCGTAGCTGCGGCAGTTCGGAATAGTGGACGCCTG
Organism: Zymobacter palmae; assembly: GCF_003610015.1. Lineage (NCBI taxonomy): Bacteria > Pseudomonadati > Pseudomonadota > Gammaproteobacteria > Oceanospirillales > Halomonadaceae > Zymobacter > Zymobacter palmae. The sequence goes on along the minus strand of NZ_AP018933.1, from coordinate 1,260,716 downwards.
AATGTGGCTATGGCCATCTTGGTGCTGCAGACCTTCACCGTTCAACGTCGTGCGACCGGACGTACCGCCCAGCATAAACCCACGCGCCTGCATGTCACCGGCAGCCCATGCCAAATCACCAATACGCTGGAAACCAAACATCGAATAATAGATGTAGAACGGAATCAGCGCATGATTGTGGTTGGCATAAGCGGTAGAAGCCGCGATCCAAGAGGCCATGGCCCCTGCTTCGTTGATACCCTCTTCGAGCACCTGACCTTTCTGGTCTTCGCGGTAGTACATGATCTGACCCGCATCCATCGGCTCGTACTGCTGACCGTGGGTGGAGTAGATGCCGACCTGACGGAACAGGCCTTCCATACCGAACGTACGAGCTTCATCAGGGATGATCGGCACGACGCGATGCCCCAGCGCCTTGTCTTTAATCAATCCGTTGAGTACGCGCACGAAAGACATGGTGGTAGAAATAGTGCGATCACCACTGCCCTTGAGCTGGTTGGCGAAGATCTTGTCGTCGAGCGCAGGGATTTCGAGCGCTTCGAAGTCACCATAACGCTTCGGCAAATAGCCTTTGAGCGCCTGACGGCGTTCGTGCATGTAGCGCATTTCCGGTGCATCGTCGGCCGGCTTGTAGTACGGCATGTCACCGCTTTCCAGCGCTTCGTCGGATACCGGAATGGCGAAACGATCACGGAACACCTTGAGCGCATCAGCGTTCATGGTCTTGATCTGGTGCGCTTCCATATCCGCTTCACCATGACCTTTACCCATGCCGTAACCCTTAACGGTATGCGCGAGGATAACGGTAGGCAGGCCATTGGCGTTGTTGACCGCTTCGTGGTAGGCCGCATAGACCTTCTGCGGATCATGGCCACCACGGTTCAAGCTCATCAGGTCTTCGTCAGACAGGTTCTCGACCATCTTCGCCAGCTCTTCGTACTTACCGAAGAAATGCTCGCGCATATAGCCCGCATCCTGAGCCGCGATGGTCTGGAATTCACCATCAACCATCTCGTCCATGCGTTTCTGCAGCAGCCCTTTACGGTCCTGTTCGAACAGACGATCCCACAGACTACCCCAGACAACCTTGATGACGTTCCATCCGGCACCGCGGAAGATGCCCTCCAGCTCGTCCATAATGCGGCCGTTACCACGAACCGGGCCGTCCAGACGCTGCAGGTTGCAGTTGATGACAAAGATGAGGTTGTCTAACCCTTCGCGAGACGCCATACCCAACGCGCCTAGCGTTTCGACTTCATCACACTCACCGTCGCCCAAGAACGCCCATACCTTGCGATCACCCGCGGCTTCTACACCGCGCGCATCAAGGTATTTCATCATACGAGCCTGATAGATCGCCATCAGCGGCCCCAGACCCATGGAAACGGTCGGGAACTGCCAATAATCCGGCATCAGGTACGGGTGCGGGTAGGAAGACAGACCATTACCACCGGCTTCCTGACGGAAGTTGTCGAGTTGCTCTTCGCTCAAGCGACCTTCAAGGAAGGAGCGCGCGTAGATGCCCGGCGCAATGTGGCCCTGGAAATAGATCAGGTCCCCTTTGCCATCTTCATCGCCGCCGCGGAAGAAGTGGTTAAAACCAACTTCGTATAGCGTACAGCTGGACTGGTAGCTGGCAAGGTGACCACCAACTCCCTTGCTTTTCTTGTTGGCTCGCAGCACCTGCGCCACGCTGTTCCAGCGCATGGCGGAACGCAGCTTGCGTTCCAAGAACATGTCGCCAGGCATTTTGGCTTCGCGGTGCGTAGGGATCGTGTTGCGATGCGGCGTTTTCAGAGAAAAGGCCGGCTGCATGCCATCGCGACGGAGTCGATCCGCCAGGCGACTCAGCAGATAACGAGCGCGGTCATCGCCTTCGCGATCCATGACCGATACCAGGGAATCCAGCCACTCCTGGGTTTCGATCGGATCAAGATCTTCTCTTGCCTCGAGATTCATGGACGTCTCTCCAGATGAATATTGGCGTTAACTGTCCCAGATCAATGCGGGACATTACTAACGTGGGGGACGTGGCACTTTTCGCGCGCATCGTCGTACAGATTGCCCCTAGCCAACGGACATCAACGATGTTCCATCAGCAGGCCGGATGGCCGAGTGCCCTGCGATAGGCCTGTGTCATCCGGACGGTATACGGCGTGAAGTGGCAAGCACTCCACGGTAAAATTCTTCAGCGGCTCGGCACAGACCAAGCCACAATGCAAAACGGCCAGCGAAGATACCGTAATATCCAAGCCCTGCCAATTAAACATGGCCCCATAATGCAGGGTTCGCAATGTTACATTACTTTAACCATGAGACATCTGCTCAAGGGCCAAGTTTCCCTCATTTAGCCTGTATTCGGACATTTTCACGCCCATAGCGCTAAAACTATCGCATGATAACGACACGGCTCGTAGACAAAGCCCTTATCAGCCCTCAATCACGGCCTTTAATTGACCGACAGATATTGTCGAAATAGCTGCCAGTCGAATGCGGGACCGGGATCGTCCTTTCTCATTGGTGCGATCAGCGCATGCCCTACGATGCGCTCCACGTTCAGTAAGGGGTAACGTGCCAGCAGCCCCCTAGCGATCGCCGCCAAGGTACGATACTGCGCCAAGGTAAACGGCACAGTGGGCAAACCTTCCAGCTCAATGCCAACGGCATCGTCGTTCAGGCCTTGCATGCCTTTCCACTGAGAGCGACCGGCATGCCAAGCGCGCTCATCGAACGGCACGCACTGTACCGCCTCACCATTGCGACGGATCACCACATGGGCCGACACCGTCACACCTCGCAGCGATGAGAAGGAAGGATGACGCGCGCAGTCCAGCGTATTGGAAAACAGATCGAAGATGGCATCGCCACCCCACTCCCCTGGAGGCAGCGAAATGGAGTGCACCACTAGCACCGAAGGCTCCGTGACAGGGCGAGCATTACGGTTGGGCGACAGACAGCGTGAAACTTGTTCCAGCCAGTGATCGCTATCGACACGCCATTCGTGTTCAATCACATGATGCAAGCTTGAAGCCATATTCACACTCCATTTCCCACTCATTGATACACGCTGACGCCATTCGAGGCCGCTATAATGCCACATCAAAGCCCGCTCGTGTTGGCGAGCGACATTTTCAACTAAGATGCTGAATGATTTAAAATATAAGAAAACCGCAGCGACAAATATTCGACACGGATCGTCGACAAATCAGACACCTCCTACCTTATGCTTACCGATTGCCCTTGGGACATGTTGTAAACGCTTGTCGTCCCACACACGGGCCTCTCTCGGTTTCACACATACATCGTTCATACCACACGTTGTCACGACAAGGACACCACCGGCCAACGAACCACACTTACGATATAAGCGCCGCTTGTAAAAAAACATTGGTGCCACGGTAAGTTGCGACGCTAATAGACACCATTGCACGCCACCAAAGTCTAATAATTCCCAGCATGCAAAAGCCAAATGACAGGACTATCGCGGCCTTTTCATAGCACGTCGTATCAAACGACCACATTTCAAGCACCACTCCGAGGCAATATCGCGCATACGGCTACCGAGTGCACAAACCGCCCCCGCCCTGACATCAATACGTTCCTGCTTCTTTTTATACCTATATAAAAGGAAGCAGGAAGCAGGAACGCAGGAACGCAGGAATGCAGGAATGCAGGAATGCAGGAATGCAGGAATGCAGGAATGCAGGAATGCAGGAATGCAGGAATGCAGGAATGCAGGAATGCAGGAATGCAGGAATGCAGGAATGCAGGAATGCAGGAATGCAGGAATGCAGGAATGCAGGAATGCAGGAATGCAGGAATGCAGGAATGCAGGAATGCAGGAATGCAGGAATGCAGGAATGCAGGAATGCAGGAATGCAGGAATGCAGGAATGCAGGAATGCAGGAATGCAGGAATGCAGGAATGCAGGAATGCAGGAATGCAGGAATGCAGGAATGCAGGAATGCAGGAATGCAGGAATGCAGGAATGCAGGAATGCAGGAATGCAGGAATGCAGGAATGCAGGAATGCAGGAATGCAGGAATATTGGGCGCTCGCCGTAGCGCCAGATCAAGCAAAACCGCTCACTTTTTAACCCGCTGATAACCTGCCTCAAAGAAAGATATCCCTCGTCGACAGTCGGCAAGGCATAAAAGCATTCAATCACACGGCATGATCACTCAAAAACAATGCGTATCACGGCAGACAGGTAGCTTAAAGGAAGAGTTTTTACGGCGGCCTTTTTGCGTCACGGTAAAAACCAAGCAACGGCATCAAAACCTTCAAAGGGCAAAGGCTCAGTGGTCCACGCGGCATGGTCGCTGGCAAGCGACTTCTTAAAGCATTAGAATGGCGGCTTTTCGTCTGGGGCCAGAGCCACGCGCAATGACAACGACCTTTGACATGATGCCTGTTGCTATAGTGGAAGGCTGCTACCCTGACAAGTTCGGCGTTCCGCGCCAGCCAGGGCTGGCTTCCAGCGCTACGGCCCGCCTAGTACTGCAACCGCCATTTGATACAGCAGATGCCTTACGCGGACTAGAAGATTTCAGCCATGTCTGGCTGACGTTCGTCTTCCATCGCAATCCGACGGCATGGCATGCACTGGTCCGTCCACCGCGCCTAGGGGGCAATCGCAAGGTAGGCGTATTTGCATCGCGCGCTACGCATCGCCCCAACCGCATAGGCCTGTCGTTGGTAGAAATTGCGGGCATCGAACGCACCCCCCACCCCACCATTATCATTCGCGGTCATGACTTGGTAGACGGCACCCCAGTACTCGACATTAAGCCCTATCTCCCTTGGTCGGACAGCGTCGACAACGCGCGCGCGGGCTTTGCACCCGCTCCGCCGCCGCAATACGCCGTTATCTATAGCGAAGCAGCCCGAAAGACCCTTGCCACACGCCCCGACGGCGATGCGCTTGTTACATTGATAAACGACGTCATTGCGCAAGATCCTCGCCCCGCTTACCACAGAGGCAACACTGAACGCCTGTACGGCGTGCGCCTACGCGACATCGACGTCAAGTTCCGGGAAACGGTGCTTGATGGCCAGTGCACACTAAAAATCGTGGCTATCGACACGCCGTAAGGACAGGGCCCTTTTCAAATAGCAACACCCTTACACAAAATTTCCTTCTTTGATGCTTCTTTGGACAAAAAAAGAGACTACCCTTTTATTTTCACATTCATAGCATACCAATAACAATACCACTTTTATCAATAACACTATGCTTATACCCAAAATCAAGTAACGCTTGAGCCTGTTTATTCTTTTACAGAGAAGAAAATAAAGCGCCCTCTTAAAAAGGCCAGCCTATACAGTGCGTTATCTTAAGAGTTGGCAAAAGGATAATTGGCATCAATACCAGAAGACCAATTTGGAGCGAGATTATCAGAGCGATAAAAGAGAAGTGTTGTGGTAACGCGATACCCGCACTAAAGAACAGTATCGTCTACTGTTACTTAATGTATAGAATGATTTGCGAGAACAGAGAGTGATCTCTCACTTTCACATTCTCGCGGAATGTTTAACTGTGTATCAGTGCGGTTTTGAGCCCGCAAGGACGTGGGCTCTGGAGGGGCAAGGATGCTGCCTCCGACTTGGCTGCTTGTACAGGCGCTATGGATCATGTCGGGCCAACGACGTCTTATAGCGTTCGTCAAGCTGCTACAATGGCGGGATGCCATTGCATGTATTCCACCGTGCGCAAGGACGCGCACCTTCTATCGTGTCCCTAGCCCTACAAGGCTAGGGATTTTTTTATAGTGGGCTCAGCATACAACGTCTGGCTGGCAACAAAAGCTCAGATAACCGATAAAAACGAGCGTTATTGAACGAATCTTGCCAACTCATAAACACCACTAAGGTTGTAATGAATTATAATCAAAACCCTTTCCCATTACTACAGCCGACAGTCTACAAAATTTGTCAGTGTCCTTAGAGACAGGTTTGTGTAAAACCAATTCACCCCCTTTTCCATAACACAGAAAAAGACGTTCAATAACAGCCTGATATCCATAATAATCCTCTGCTTTGATGTACCAGCGACTACCTCCCGCAATATGCACTTTCAGTCAGTTATTATTAAGTAATGCTTCGTCAATAAATACGATACGACGCGTAACGATTTTATAAAAGAAGAGTTAACATCCATTCTGCTAGAACCACACACACCACTACCGGATGAGAGTCAAACCCACGCACAAAAAAAGCCTGCCACCCTTAAAGGGATGGCAGACTTTTTATGGGTAGCAAGCAGTAACGCCCACTCCCTCTATCCGGCGAAGGCTTACTTAGGCAGGTTGATAACGTCCAGACCGCCCATGTAACCACGCAGTGCTTCCGGCACCGTAATGGAGCCGTCTTCGTTTTGATAGTTTTCCATAACGGCGACCATGCAACGCCCCACAGCCAGTCCAGAACCGTTCAGCGTATGCACCAGCGCAGGTTTTTTCTGCTCAGCCCCACGGAAACGCGCCTGCATGCGACGCGCTTGGAAATCTTCGCAGTTGGAAATCGAAGAAATCTCGCGGTATGTGTTCTGACTCGGCAGCCATACTTCAAGATCGTAGGTCTTAGCAGCGCTAAAGCCCATATCGCCCGTGCACAGCAGTACTACGCGGTAAGGCAGCTCTAAGCGACGCAGGATGGTTTCAGCATGGCCACGCATTTCTTCGAGCGCGTCGTAAGAACGTTCTGGATGAACGATCTGAACCATTTCGACTTTGTCGAACTGGTGCTGGCGGATCATGCCGCGAGTGTCACGTCCATAGGCACCGGCTTCGCTGCGGAAGCAAGGTGTATGAGCCGTCATTTTGAACGGCAGCTGTGCTTCGTCGAGAATCTCGCCGCGCACCAAGTTGGTCAACGGCACTTCAGCGGTAGGAATCAGGTAGTAGCCGGAATCGCCCTGCAGCTTGAACAAATCTTCTTCGAATTTCGGCAGCTGGCCCGTACCCTGCAGTGAATCGCGGTTCACCATGTAAGGTACGTAGGTTTCCTGATAGCCATGATCTTGCGTCTGTACATCCAGCATGAACTGCGCAATAGCACGATGCAGACGCGCGATCTGGCCGCGCATGACGGCAAAACGGCTACCGGTCAGGCGTGCTGCGCGCTCGAAATCCAGACCGCCAGTCAGCGCACCTATATCGGTATGGTCGCGAACGTCGAAATCGAACTGGCGCGGCGTACCCCAGCGCGTCAGCTCAAGGTTGTCGTCCTCACTTTTGCCGACAGGAACGCTATCGTGTGGCAGGTTCGGCAGTCCCATACAGATGTCGTCGAAACGCGCCTGCACTTCTTCCAAGCGCTTACTGGCCTGACTCAAACGGTCACCCAGTCCATCGACTTCAGCCAGCAGCGGTGCGATATCCTCACCATTGGCCTTGGCACGCCCGATGGCCCGGGAACGGTCGTTACGTTCACTTTGGAGGGCCTCAGTGGACGCCTGAAGCTCACGACGCTGGGCTTCGAGCGAACCGAGTTCGTCAGCGTCGATGATGAAGCCTCGACTTGCTAGGCGTTTGGCCACTGTTTCGAGATCGTTACGCAGCAGTTTGGGATCAAACATGGTGATTCAGTCCGATTACGGTAAAGCGTGGATGAAGAGCCCAGGCGGATACAGCCCAGCGACGAAAATGCACGGTATCTTGAGAAAAAGCAGTCGCTGGTAAGCAAGGCTTGAGCCGATCCGAACAAAGCACCTCGATGAAAAAGACAGAGATCATCGGATCATGCCGGTCAGTTACTGTTCGCCTATTCTATAGAGTCGTTCATTGCGCGATAAGGGGCGACAGATGCCGTTACTGTGCCTTAACCAGGCGCAGACAGCAATAAGCAGAATGCGAGAGATACCGCTCGGTAACGCTGTCTCTTCGCGTTCTACCGAGTGGTAAGCGCTCTCTAGCGCGGTTCTGCTCTAGCACAATCCTGCCGTTATCCGATGATCAAGCGTTGTACAGTATACCCCGAATACCGCTCAGGCCCTATTCAGCATCAAAGCCTATGATTACGGGAAATTTGATTAATAAAAACATACGGATATAACCGCTCGTGCTTCACCCAAGGCAGCAACTACATAAGCAAAAGCGTGGGATTGAGCGGTTCAGCATGCGCCAAGCGCATTTGCACTGCACTGACATGTAGCATCCGAAGCTTTCCCCATGCGAACAGGAGTGACATACTTTCTCTTCAGCAGCAAATAAGACAAGGGAATCATCCGGCGCGCAGTCACCCGTGACTGCGCGCCTTCATAAGAGGAGTGACAACGTGGCTGGTGATACCCAACGGACTGTCTCTCGCGCCCAGCAAACTGCTGAACGCTTGTTAGAAGGCACGGGCATAGCCATCAATGGCAGCAACCCCTGGGACATACAGGTTCATGATGAACGCCTGTATGGTCGTGCCTTCCGTGAAGGCTCCCTTGGCCTCGGCGAGGCCTATATGGACGGCTGGTGGGACTGCGAGCGCATCGACGAAATGGTCACGCGCTTGCTGCGGGCAGGACTCGGTGATCGGGCAGAAAGCGTCTGGGTACGGATGCTATATGCATTCCAGGCGACCTTCACCAACCTGCAAAGCCGCACGCGTGCCTATATCGTAGGTGAAAAGCACTACGATCTGGGTAACGATCTGTTCCAGAAAATGCTCGACGAAACCATGTGCTACTCCTGCGCGTACTGGAAAGAAGCCGATACGCTGCACGATGCACAGCTCGCCAAGCTCGACCTGATCGCCCGCAAGCTTGAACTCAAACCGGGCATGAAAGTGCTGGATATCGGCTGTGGCTGGGGTAGCTTTGCAGAGTTCGCCGCTCGCCAGTATGGTTGCCACGTCACGGGCATCACGATTTCGAAGGAACAGGCACAGCTGGCACGCGAACGCTGTCAGGGACTGCCGGTCGAAATTATCCTCGAAGACTATCGTGAACTGACCGGCACCTTCGACCGCATCGTGTCCATCGGTATGTTCGAACACGTCGGTCACAAAAACTATTCGACCTACTTCAAAACCGCCAAGCGTCTGCTAGCAAAAGACGGTCTATTCCTGCTTCACACTATCGGCACCAATACGTCTCATCTGGGCGCCGACCCGTGGATCAACAAGTACATCTTCCCCAACGGCATCCTGCCATCCGTCGCCCAGCTGATCAAGCCAACCGAACACCTGTTCGTCATGGAAGATTGGCAGAACCTCGGGCCGGACTACGACCGTACCCTGATGGCGTGGCATGAGCGTTTTGAAGAAGCGTGGCCGTCACTGAGCGATCGCTACAACGAGCGCACCTACCGCATGTTCCGCTACTATCTGCTGATCTGTGCCGCAACGTTCCGCGCCCGCAGCACCCAGCTGTGGCAGGTGGTCTTCTCGCACGACCGCCCCGCTCGCTACGACACTACGCGCTAGTCGCCATGACCTCGTTCCTTCTCGCAGGAGAAGACGTGGCAACCCTCTAGCAGTCGTGGCATATTGAGTGAAGGTGCAGAAGCCTTTCGTTTTTCATGCACCTTCATTTCGGTCGTCCTCTGCGACGCAACCGTTCGCGCTACGCATTCAAACAACGACTTCCACCATTTAAGGATTCTGCTCCATGTCCATGTTCGAGCATATACAGCGTGTTCCCGGTGACGCCATTCTCGGGCTGATCGAAGCCTTCAAGAACGATCCCCGTTCGCGCAAGATTGACCTTGGCGTTGGCGTTTACCGTGATGATAAAGGCGATACGCCTATTCTGCCGACGGTAAAGGATGCAGAACGCTATCTGGTCGAACATGAAACTACCAAAAGCTATATTGGTTCGCACGGCGCTGCCGACTATGGTGACTTGGTACTGTCGCTGGTCTTTGGAGCAGACTCCGAGGTCCTTGCCCAGCAGCGCGCCTCGCTGACACAGTCACCGGGCGGCACCGGCGCTCTGCGCCTGGCCGCCGATTTCCTGCGCACCAACCTCAGCCCTCGTCGCATTTGGATTAGCGATCCGACATGGCCGAACCATATCGGCATCTTCTCGGCTGCGGGCATCGAGATCAAACGCTACCCATACGTCGACGATCAGAACCACTTCGTGTTCGACCTCATGCTAGAAGCCCTGCGCCAGATTCCGGAAGGCGATATCGTACTGTTGCACGCCTGCTGCCATAACCCAACAGGCTACGACCTCAGCCGCGAACAGTGGCAGGCGGTTTTGGAAGTACTACGCGAGCGCCGCTTGCTGCCGCTGATCGATATGGCTTACCAAGGCTTCGGTCACGGACTGGACGAAGATGCCTACGGTGTACGCCTGCTGGCCGACAATCTGGACGCGATGATCATCACCTTCTCATGCTCCAAGAACTTCGGCATCTACAACGAACGTACTGGGGCTTTCATACTGGTCGCTGGCAACAAAGAAGAGATGCTGAATATCCGCTCTCAGGCGGCCATCACTGCGCGCGAGAACTACTCCAATCCGCCGGCACACGGTGCCTCCGTCGTCAGCCATGTGCTTGGCAATGATGCCCTACGCCAGCAATGGGTCAGTGAAGTCACCGAAATGCGTCAGCGTATTCGCTCCCTGCGCGAGCAACTGGTCAATGCACTGGATGCTCACGGTCTGCGCGAACGCTTCAGCTGCGTGCTGGAACAGAACGGCATGTTCTCCTATCTGGGGCTATCCCCGGAACAGGTCGACTACCTGCGTGATGAATACGGCATCTACATGGTGCGTTCCGGCCGTGCCAGCATGGCAGGACTGCGCTCAGAACAGGTAGAAGACATGGCGGCCGCACTGGCCGATGCAGTGAAGAAATTCGACTAGCCGATCCCGCAGGCGAGCATAGCGCGTGAATTTCATGAAAAAAGCGCTATGCTCACCTCACGGAAAAGCCAGTCATGCCTTGACGACATGCGGCCAGCCTCAGCGCTGGCCGCATGTCGTCAAGGTACCGCTGGTGCTCATTCATCTGCCATGAAGGAAGCACTGCGATGCTTACGCTTTACACCTATCCATTCAGTCGTTCTCTGCGCACGGTCTGGACAGCCGAAGAAATCGGCCTGGACTATCGCTGCGTTCACGTCGATATTCGCCGTGGTGAAGGCCGCACGCTGCGCCATTTGGTACGTCATCCGGGCGGCAAGGTGCCGGTCCTAGAGGAAAAAGACGGCTCTTTCCTCTTTGAGTCAGGCGCCATTTGCCGCTACCTAGTCGACGTGTACGGCCAAGGCACGCTCAAACCTGTTTCCGCCATGAATCAGGGCCTGGTCGATCAGTGGGTCTGCTTCGCGCTGGGCGAGCTGGAACAGCCGCTGTCACTGCAGGCCAAACACACGCGCGTACTGCCGGAAGACAAGCGCGTTCCCGAGATCCTTGGCGTAGCCCTATGGGAGTTTCAAGCCGCTGTCGAAACGCTGCTGCACCGCTTCGATCCTACTTCGCAGCAATGGCTGGTCGGCGATCAATTCAGCCTCGCAGACATCATGATCAGCCATACGCTGATGCTGGCCGACAAACGCGGTTATGTGCTTCCCGCCGAGCTGCTGCACTATCTCTCTCGCTGCCTGTCTCGCCCCGCCTATGTGCGTGCGGTGCAGCGTGAACGCGATGCCCGTGCTGAAGCAGAGGCCGAAGCGGAAGCTGACGACCGCCGTTAGGCCTGCCCCCCAGATACACGAGTGCCAGCGCGTGCGCTGGCATTCTTCATAGCGTTCTGACAGTAGCACAGCGTATCTGCCACCCGAACCCGATAGCCCTTTTCATATCATGATTATGAACGCAACGTTCATTCCCCTAACAAGGCACGGTGCTCCAGGCCAAGCTCGGGCGCACTTTCTCTTGCACAGGCGCGAACGCTTATGCAGGCACGGACTTAGCACGCAGCCAAGGCATCCAGCCCTCGCGCCAAATCACGCTTGATATCGTCAAGCCCTTCCAGACCAACCGATACACGGATCAGCCCTTCCTCAATACCTGCGGCAACACGCTGTTCAAGGGTCAGCTTGCCGTGCGTCGTCGTGGCGGGATGGGTGATCGTTGTACGTACATCACCCAGATTACCTGTAATGGACAGCATCTGAGTGCTGTCGATCACGGACCATGCGGCATCACGACCACCGTGCACCTCGAAGCCGACCACAGCACCAAAAGCTCGCAGCTGTCGCTTGGCCAGTTCGTGCTGAGGATGGCTCGGCAGGCCACAGTAGTACACCTTGGCGACCGCAGGATGGGCTTCCAACCACTCAGCCAGTGCCGCCGCCTGTTCACAGTGAGCCTTCATGCGCAGCGATAGCGTTTCAAGCCCTTTGGTGAACAGCCATGCGTTAAACGGACTGAGACACGGACCACAGGTACGTACAACGTTGAAGATATCCTGCATGTGCTCGCGCCGCCCCACTACGGCACCGCCGATAGCTCGGCCCTGACCATCAATGTACTTGGTCGCGGAATGCACTACGATATCCGCCCCCAAGGCCAGCGGCTGCTGAAGCACCGGGGTGCAGAAACAGTTGTCGATGACCAGCAGCGCACCATGACGATGAGCAACATCCGCAACAGCACGAATGTCGATCAGCGTTGCCAGCGGATTAGACGGCGTTTCTGCAAACAACAGTCGCGTCTGCGGCGTAATCGCTTTTTCCCACGCTTCGGGATTGACCACCTCAGTAGCCGAAATAAAGCGGATACCGACACCGAATTTCTCGAGGTAGTTGCGGAATAACCCCACCGTGGAGCCAAACAGTGCGGATGACGCCAGTATTTCATCACCGCTTTTCAACAATCCAAGCGCCAGTGACAGGATCGCCGACATACCGGAACTCGTTGCAACACACTGCTCACCGCCTTCCATCGCGGCCAACCGTTTTTCGAACAGCTGCACGGTCGGGTTATGGAAACGCGCGTAGACATTGCCTTCTTCTTCCCCGGAGAATTTGCGCATGGCTTCAGCAGCGCTGCCATAGACAAAGCTCGATGTCATGTAGAGGGGATCAACGTGCTCCTGTTCGTGGGTGCGCTGATGAAAGGCGCGAATAGCAGCCGTTTCTGCGCTCCATTCGGAATGGTCATACGTGCTCATTGGCGGCAAAGCCTCCCGTTCTGTGTGCAAGATCGGCAATAGGCGATAAAAAACCCCTGTCTCCGGCTAAAGAGACAAGGGCTGAGCGTACCATGATCCGACGGTTGTTGTCCGTCAGTGTTGCAGTCGCGGCTTGATAATTTCAGAGGCAGCCTGAGTGCCCGCCTCTTCCGCTTTGCGTGCAGCAGGCAATACGTGCTCATCGAACGCTTGGCGCAACAGCGTTCCTAGGCGACCGGTCAACACCCCTTGTGCCTGAGCAATAGTGGGCCGCAAAATGGAATGCTGCCAACCACTCATCTGCCCGAAAGGCGTCATTGGAATAACGACGTTCAACAGCACAAGAATAGCGGTTGCCTTCAGCGCACCGAACACTGCACCCAACACATGATTGAAGCCCCCCATTCCAGCCCAGTCGATCATCGACTTCAGCGTGCGGACGATAAAGCCGCCCACCAGTACACAGCCGATGATCAGAGCGGCGAAGGCAACGATCAAGCGCAGCTCCTCAGAAGCAAACATCGCGGGCAGATGAGGGGCCAGAACACCGCAATAGTGGTTGGCGGCCAGAAAGGCAACCGCCCATACCAGCAGCCCCAGCCCTTCATGAATCAGACCGCGACGCAATCCCATTACCGTACAAAAACCGGCAATGGCAATGAAACACCAATCAAAACCCGTCAACGCCATCAGTGCTTGCCGTTACGTACAACAAGACCATTGGTACCCGCACGCTGCTGCATCTGCGTACGCGCTTCTTCGGCGGCCTGCGAAGTAGAGAACGGGCCGACCAGTACGACCGTGTTCGGATCACGCTTGAGCGTGTAGGCCTTGAAGCCGCTCTGCGCCAGACGCTGGATCAAACGCTGAGCGTTGTCGTTGTTACCGAAACTGCCCGCCTGAACGGACCAACCATCGGTCGGCACGGCAGCGCTGGGAGCCGGAGCCGCCGGTTTGGCAGGCGCAGCCGCTGGAGCAGGGCGTGCTTCGGGGCGTTGAGCCGCATTCATGATCGGGTCACTGGACGCCAACTTAGCGGGCTTGCTTTCTGCTTTAGGCGCAACAGGTGCTGCAGCAGGCTTGTCTGCTTTATGTACAGGCTGAGGCGCAGGTTTGCTGGGAGCAGGCGCGGCTGGACGCGCCTGTGCAGGTACCGGAGCGGCCGGGCGCTGCACAGCGGGCTGAGCAGGGGCAGCAGGCACGACAGGAGCAGGCTGCAGATTGGTCTGGATAGGCTGCGGCGCAGCTGGTGCCGGCGTGATCGGATTGACGACAGCCGAACCATTCTGCTGATCCAGAGCAGGTACCGCACCATCGGTCGGCGCTTGATCCACCGCATTAGGTGCAGCGGACGCATCCGCAGGCAGCGTCAGCGGCTGATCATTGGCCGGTGAACCATTGATCGGCTGCTGATTGAAGGAGACGTCCGGTGCCGCCGCATCTTCCTTGTGGTGTCCGGGTCTTCCAAAGAAGATCAGCACCAGAATAACCGCTATGGCGACCAGGATGATGCCGCCACTGATTCGTTCACGCATCCCGTACTTCATTTACACATCCTCGTGTCATGGTTTCCTTGCGGGCAGTGGCTCATCACGGGCACCTACCCCATCATTCCGACTGTGCATCCAGATAGTCCAGTGCGGCTGCTACGGTCAAGAACGAACCGCACACCAGCCGTTCATCGGCATAAGGTTGCAATGTTTCACAGTAATGCATGGCCTGATCGACCGTGTCACAGCGTGCCAGTACGTGGCCGCCATGACGCTTCACAGCGGCAACCAGCGTATCGGCATCGCGTGCACGATCGCCGGCTAACGAGACCACAATCCATTCAGAAATGACGGACTGCAGCTGTTCGATCACACCATCGGGATCTTTATCGCCCAACATGCCCAGTACGGCCACTCGCCGTGCGGGCACGGTGCCCTGACGTTCACGAGCCTTAAAATAACGGGCAACATAGGCAGCCGCGTGGGGGTTATGCGACACGTCTAGGCACCACGGCCCTTTCCACTGCAGACGCCCCGGCATATCAAGTGAGGACAGCGCGCGTGCGACCCGTTCGGCCGATAGCGGGCCAAACGCCAGCCAGGCTGCCTGAATAGCCGACGCGGCGTTATCCAGTGGCAGATGCGGATCGGGTAGCGCGACAAGTTCGACGTCGTTGCCTTTCGCATCGTGCCCTGACCACGACCAATGCCCATCAACAGCATCAGTGCGGACAAAGGATTCACCCAGCTGGCGCAGAGTGCCCACGCCACAGTGCTCGGCCACCTCGCGCACCGAAGCAGGCAGATCACTACTGCCCAGCACGGCCCCAGCACCCCGCCGGAAGATACCCGCCTTCTCTCGCCCGATCGCATTGATATCGCTACCGAGATATTCAACATGATCGATACCGATAGTGGTGACAACCCCCACATCGGCATCAAAGATATTGACCGCATCAAGACGGCCGCCGAGACCGACTTCCAGCACTACGACGTCCAATGCCGCCTCTTGGAAGATCAACGCCGCCGCCAGCGTGCCCACTTCAAAGTAGGTCAGACTAACTTCCGGCAGGCCAGGCTGAGTGCGTGCTGCTTCAATACGTTCGAAAGCCGCCACCAACTGATCATCGGTGACATACTGACCTTTAACGGTCACGCGCTCATTGTAGCGACGTAGATGAGGGGAACTGTAGGTACCGCTGCTCAGCCCATGGGCACGAGCAATAGCATCGACCATCGCAACCGTCGACCCCTTGCCATTGGTACCCGCCACAGTCACGACATGACGTGCAAGCGGACGGCCAGTCAACGACAGACGCTCCGCTACCGTGGTCAAACGCTCCAACCCGAGATCGATTGCAACAGGGTGTTGACGCCCAAGAAGCGTCAACCATTGATCCAGCGTCATTACAGTTCCCCCCTCCGTCCCGACTAAACGTCAGGCCTGCTTGCGGCTTGGCGCATGAACGAACTTGCGCATCATGCGTTCAAGCGTATCGCGCAGTTCACCGCGGTGAACGATCATGTCGACCGTACCGTGTTCGAGCAAGAACTCACTGCGCTGGAAACCTTCAGGCAGCTTCTCGCGTACGGTCTGCTCGATGACGCGAGGACCCGCGAAACCGATCAGTGCCTTAGGTTCGGCCACATTGATGTCACCCAGCATCGCCAAGGATGCAGTAACCCCACCGAAGACCGGGTCGGTCAGAACGGAGATGAACGGTACCGCTGCGCTTTTCAGCTTTTCGATGACCGCAGAGGTTTTAGCCATCTGCATCAGCGAGAACAGTCCTTCCTGCATACGTGCACCGCCACTCGCCGCAAAGCAGACCAGCGGAATGCGTTCTTCATAGGCACGCTCGGCAGCACGGACGAACTTCTCACCGACAACCGTCCCCATGGACCCCCCCATGAAGCTGAAGTCGAAAGCCACGGCCACGACATCCAGACCGTTCAGACGACCACGCATGGCGATCAGCGCATCGTTCTCGCCTGTGTTCTTCTGGGCCGCACTCAGGCGATCCTTATAGCGCTTAGAATCCTTGAATTTCAGGCGGTCGATCGGCAGCAGGTCTGCTGCGATCTCTTCGCGTCCGTCTTCATCAAGAAACCAGTTGAGACGTTTGCGTGCCGACATGCGCAAATGATGATCGCATTTCGGACATACGTTATCGTGACGTTCGAGTTCCGGACGATACAGAACTGCTTCACAGCTCGGGCACTTGTGCCAGAGGCCATCAGGAATATTGGAGCGTCGATCAGCGCGCTTGGTGCGCCCCATCGAAGGGACAATTTTATCCAGCCAGCTCATGAGCGAAAGGCGTCCTAGATCATTGAAACGAGTTTGGTCTTTCGCCAGAGGAAACGACCTCTTAAATGGCGAAAAACAAGAATAGCGTGTGAGACACTGTGCGCTATTGTAACGGTCTCCGGCCCCAATTGGGTAGCCGCTTGATGCCGATCACGCTGGCAATCGGGTGGCATCGGCCTGCCGCACGGCGTTGGCAAACGCTTGCATGGCCGCTACTGACTTGGTTCCCGGCCCAGATTCCACTCCGCCAGAAACATCGACAGCATAGGGTCCGACCTGATGAATGGCGGCCCCGACGTTATCTGCCGTCAACCCTCCCGCCAAAATGATGGAAGGTGCCAGCGCGGCAGGAATGCGCTGCCAGTCGAAACGCTGACCGGTACCGCCGGGCATATCCGGCACCCACGCATCCAGCAGTAAGGCGTTGGCCTGCGCATAGCGTTCGACCTGTTCAGCAAGGTCAAGGCCTTGCTTCATGCGCAGCGCCTTGAACCACGGCACGCCAAAAGTCGCACAGTCTAGCGGAGATTCATCTCCGTGAAACTGTAGAACATCCAACCAAGGCAAGCACTGTTCGACCTGTTGCGCAGAAGCATTAACGAACAGGCCGACACGCGACACAAAGGGAGGAAGCCGGTTGGTCAATCGTGCCAGCTGTTCAGCCGTCACTGCACGACGACTGCCTTCCCAGAGCACGAAACCGATAGCATCCGCACCTGCCGCGATGGCCGCATCGATATCCGTTCGGCGGGTTAGACCGCAGATCTTGAGGCGAGTGCGCTGAGCCACCACGCTTTTTCCAGAATCCGTCATAGTGTCTCTTTCCTTATGCCATGGTGCCCGTATCCGCACGCCACACAAACATCACTTGTCATCACAGCTTGCTGCAGGTACCTCTCCCAGTCCGTGGCGCTGCATGCGCGCGGTCGTGCGTAGGTATTCACCAATTGGCACCTCCCGCTCACCTGTCCACTCGCCAAGAAACAGCAGCGGCGTGGGCCCAAGCGGGGTTTCGGGCAGGACATCCTTGCCCGCAAAGCGCGCGTCGACGAAGTGCAACCCCTGTGGAGGCGCGGTGATGCCGGCCTGAGTGCGGTCACGCGACGCCAGCACCTGTGCGCACCATTCTACGGTACGGCGACCGTCACCGATGGCCAGCAGTACGCCCACGATATTGCGAATCATATGATGAAGAAAGGCATTGGCCTGCACGTCCACGACGATCAGTGGCCCATGTCGCGTCACGTCAACGAAATGCACGTGACGCCATGGAGTGCTGGACTGGCAACGTGCGGCTCGGAACGCCGAGAAATCGTGTTCGCCCACCAACGCCTGTGCCGCTGCATGCATTCGCTGTTCGTCTAGTGGTGTGCGATGCCATGTCATCGTGGCATGCCCCAGTGCAGGCGGCATGCTGCTGTTGAAGATGAGGTAGCGATAGCGACGCGCAGTGGCCGTGGCACGGGCATGGAAATCATCAGAGACAGGCACCGCCCACTGAATGCGTACATCGGCAGGCAGGTTGGCGTTCCCCCCCATCACCCACGCCTTCTGCGTACGCGCCACGGGAGTATCGAAATGGATGATCTGACGAGTCGCGTGCACACCGGTATCCGTACGCCCACTGGCAAACACTTCGATAGGCTGACGCGCGACGCGCGCCAATGCCTCTTCCAGCGCCTGCTGAACGGAAGGCCCCTCTTTCAGTCGCTGCCAGCCATAGTACCGTGAGCCATCGTACTCGATTCCCATGGCAAAGCGGCCTGCGCGTGGATGGTGTTCATCAAGCAAGGTAAACAACGACATGAACCGATAACTTCCCGTTCCGTGAAATGATGACACCGCCGACCTCTATGGCTATCGCTATAGCCAAGAAGAGGAAAAAACGGTGCATGATAAAGCGCTCATTATCTGGGCAACGCTTAGGCAAGCACAAGCGCCCATGACGCAATGAGGGAGGCAGGCCGAAGCCTCCTCCCTCATCCTTACTACCGCACAAGATAAGCCTTAACGGTCAGCGATCACGCGCAGCATGCGACGCAGCGGTTCAGCCGCACCCCACAGCAGCTGGTCACCAACGGAGAATGCCGACAGGTACTCCCCGCCCATGTTCAGCTTGCGCAGGCGACCAACAGGCACTGTCAGTGTACCGGCAACGGCCGTTGGCGTCAGATCTTGTAGCGTGGCTTCTTTATCATTCGGTACCAGCTTAGTCCACGGGGTGTAATCGCGAATAGCCGCTTCGATATCCGCCAGCGGGATATCTTTTTTCAGTTTGATGGTGAATGCCTGTGCATGACAGCGCATGTTGCCGATACGCACGCACAGGCCATCGACAGGAACAGTATTCGGCGCATAACCCAGGATCTTGTTGGTTTCAGCACCACCCTTCCATTCTTCACGGCTCTGGCCGTTCTCAAGTTGACTGTCAATCCATGGCAGTAGGCTGCCCGCCAGCGGATAGCCGAACTGCTCGGTCGGCATCGCATCGCTGCGCAGTGCAGCGGTAACGTCGCGGTCGATGTCCAGCATGCTCTGCGCCGGATCATTCAGACCTTCCGCAACCGCATCATGCAGATAGCCCATCTGGTTAAGCAGCTCTTTCATATGGCGCGCACCGGCACCTGATGCAGCTTGGTAGGTCATGGAGGTCATCCATTCGATCCACCCTTTTTCGAATAGGCCACCTAGCCCCATCAGCATCAGACTAACGGTACAGTTACCGCCGACAAAGGTGCGGCGGCCTTCTTCAAGGCGACGGTCGATCAGCGCACGGTTGACCGGGTCGAGAATAATGGCGGCATCGTCGCGCATGCGCATGGTGCTAGCCGCGTCGATCCAGTAACCGGTCCACCCCTGCTCACGCAGCGCATCGTGAACGGCCTTGGTGTAGTCGCCGCCTTGACAGGTAATGATGACGTCCTGATCGGCAAGCTGCTCTAGATCGAAGGCATCTTTCAGTTCGCCGGTTGTCTTACCATTGACTACCGGCCCTTCGATGCCTACCTGAGAGGTAGAAAAGAAGGTAGGTTCGATATCACGGAAGTCCTGCTCTTCCTGCATACGCTGCATTAGCACGGACCCTACCATGCCACGCCACCCGACCAGTCCTACCTTAAGCATGTTCGCCATCTCCGTTTTATGTCCTGTTCGCCCGATCATCATGAGCTGCGTAGCGCAGCATTATTATTGATAAGTGCTGGAGGCAGAGACAGCCCTGCTGTCAGCGGCCGCTTCCGTTCCCGATAGCGCGCTGGCACAAGGCCTTCTGTCCATACCCTTCATACTGCCACTTCCGACAGCGCTTTTCTATTGTCGTTTGGACGTGTTACGAAGAGGGTAACGGACTACTGAAAGCACAAGAATCGATGGAGAAAATCGGGAAAAGTGAGTAGCATTGACCTTCAGGTCGAGCTACACAGACTTATTTTAGCATCCTGCTTTTGCATACACTCCAAAAGGCGCTTATGCATTTCTTTTTTATCTTATTAAAATATTTCAGCTTTTGTTTTTTATCAAAATTATTCGTTACCATTTCAGCATGTATATCTCTATCATATTTTGCAGGAAAATAATCGTTTATTTTATCATTATCAAGTACTCTATCCTTGGTAAAGTCCACACTATCTGAAACAGCTACGATAGCGCTCAACTCTTCGGGAAAATCATCGATAGAACCATAGAGGGTGGGCACTAATTGTCGATAATAGTCCCCCATTTTTGTTTTTCCGATATAACCAACAGCATAATCTTAACCTTCGCGACAACCTTCCACCCCAAAGTACATAAAGATCCCTTTATTAACCGCTATATTTGTATCACTGTAGTGTCCCATATCCTCTAGAGAGTCCCTGCAACTCTGTACAAATTCATCCCGCGTCATTTTATTACCAATCATCCATGCCGAATACAGATCAACAAAAAAATCTCCATTCTTGTCTTTTGGATAATTCACATATGTTTTAGATTCCTCCCATAAATATTCACTTATATTATCCAGCCAGTAATCTATATATGGCGTTGATAGCAATACCTTTGGTATATCCCCCCAACAATTGTTTACCATTACAGCAATTCGACCAAACTTATCCATCGCAAACCAGGTAAAAATTGCCCCGAACCCGGGTTCCCAGTCTTCACTCAAGCTCATGCTTCTGATTCCTTTATAATCAGTCGAACGTCTAAATATTCAGTACTTACATTTACTATAGACTATTGACATGATCGCCAACATTTGGATTAAAAAACCATCTCATGCATCAGCACAGGTAGCAATCTGTGAAAGTTTCAGACAATAAAGCAACAACAAAATAAAAATTATTAAAGAACAAAATCAGATAACAAAATACTTTTGTGTATTGCTATAAATATTATCACGTCCAAATTTCATCACCATCGTCGCATATCCAAACACCACCTCCTGGAGTCCAAAAATTATCATCAATATCGAAGCAAAACATATCGTCGCTCATTTTATCTTCACTAGCAGGAAAAGACGATTTAAATCTTTCAGATATTTCTGAAGGACTTCCTTTCAAAAAAACACCGTCACTTGCTATTTTTAAAATCCCTTTCTCCATGGCCACTTTTAATATATAACAAAAAGTTTCTATTTTCTCATAATGACTTAAATCTGGACGCCGTGCTTCCAAATTATACCATATTGCATCAATATCAAATCCAAAACTCACTTCTAATATTTCTTCTACAAATTCCAATACAGCATCAGTCATAGACAAATGTCCTTGAGGCAATCTCTGTTGGATTTGACACAGCTATCAATTATAGTGGTATCTGACTTTACTCTGTACAGCCCAAACTGCTCCTTCACGTGATGAGTGAAGCCCCATCGTGTCCTTTTAACACCAATCCAATAGCGGTGCTTAAGCTGGCCCAGGATCAACAATATTCTTATTTTTCTATTAACATAAGAAGGTTAGGTTAAAAGTCATTAAGTCCATATTTCGTCGCCATCGTTACATATCCAACCCCCCCCCCCAGGAGCCCAAATATTTCCGTCTACGTCTAAACCAAAAAAGAACTCAAAAAGATCTTCTTCTTTATCAGGAAAACTTTCCTTGAATTTTTTAACTTGATCATCAATAGATCCTTCAAGAAACTCTCCAGAATTAGCAAGCTTTAAAATCCCACTTCTCATTGTTTTTTCAAGTATGTTTGAAAACTCTTCAATTCTTTCTTCATAAGAAAAGCATTGAAACTCATCGCAAACATAATCCCATATTGATCCAATATTAAAACCAAAACTGTCTTTTATAATATCTTCGTACATCATTCCATCATTCATCATCTATCACCAATTTTATTTCCATTCTGCTAACTTTTGTATCAGGAATTTTTGCAAAATCTAATGTCCACTGCGCACCAGTATCACTTTTTGCAAAATTTCTGAGCGCAACTTTAGTACCATATTCCAAAGCATACCTATAAATAATTCCTTTTGGTGTAAGAATAGGCTCAGGCATTTCTGTGGCACCTGTCATAGCCTTAAATATATCTTCAACATCTTTTTTTCACCCACTTTGAAGATAGCAGCTCTTTTACCTGGATCAGATATAGAACCGAGAACCTTTCCATTTACTGTCATTTTGAAGTCTGTAGGAGGTAACTTTTTATCCTCAAACTGAGCACGCATCTCTGGCCAAGAAGGCGTGTGGGATGACACTGATTGCTGAGCCAAGTTTTCACCAAGCCAAATCAAACACCTAAGAGGTTCAGCTTGAGTAATAATAGTTAAACTTGACTTTGCTGTTGTTACAGAATTTTTACTTGCCTTAAGAGAACTGGACACGACGTACGTGGCCCATTCTCTTAAGGCAGCACTCGCAGCATTCACCTTTGCATTTTTATACCGATGGTATAATCAATAATGATCTGTACGAGTTAGGTTTGCGGCACTCTAAAATTAATAAAAGTCTTCAGCAACCAAGCGCTCCTCCTTCAATATTTTCAAAAAATCATGATATGCTTCATCATCATTTTCCAATATATCATCCAACAACTCTTTTTCAATAAGAGACCAATGAAAAACGCCCCACCCACCGTCATTTTTATAGTATACGTACCTAGAATTAAAAGAGCCATCAACAATATCCAACTCATCATCTAAAAAAGATATTAATCCTCCATGACCTTTAGGAAACAGCAAAAACATTTTTTTCCCATCAATTACATATATAGCAAAGGCATCAACAACTTTCCCACTATTTAACAATCGGGCTTTCAATTTTTTCCCCTCCAATTATAGATGGTCCTGGCTGTAAGACACTCTGAGGTTTACTAGTAGCTTTTATATTATACGCTTTCTCCGAAATCCGATTATATTAATAATGAATCGCAATTGTTTTTCCATCCGGCATTTAGAAAGTGTTTCAAAACCCCTTGAAAAAAATCATGTTGCCTAAAAGTCTCACTGCATGGCTACTTCACTACTTCCTGACGAACTCTGGTATATCATCCAACCTCTTCTCCCCGAGCACACGCCAGACCCTCGCGGAGGAAGGCCTCGTGTATCTGACCGACAAGCGCTGTCTGGCATCTTGTTCGTACTGATGACAGGGATTCCTTGGCGACATCTGCCTACTTCTCTAGGGTTTGGCTCCGGCCCCACCTGTTGGCGACGGCTGAAAAAGTGGCATGAGGCTGGCGTTTGGCAACAACTCCATCATGAGCTGTTACACCGCCTGCATCTGGCAGATCGCATCGACTGGGAACGCGCCTGCGTGGATGGCTCATCCGTAAAGGCGAAAAAAGGGGATCTGCCGTAGGCCCTAATCCCACCGATAGAGGACGTTTGGGATGCAAGCGTCATCTGCTGACGGATGGCAATGGCGTACCGTTGGTAGTGCTTTTTTCTGGTGCGAACATGCACGATAGCGTTCCGCTGACGGCGTTACTGGAAGCGATACCTAAGCTGCAAGGCACTCGCGGCCGCCCTCGGCATCGCCCGAACAAACTGCACGCTGACAAAGCCTATGACTACGAGCGTTGTCGAGAAGCCTGTGTTGTTCGAGGTATCAGTCCGCGGATAGCGCGCCGCGGCAAGGACAGTAGTACGAGGCTAGGCAGGCACCGCTGGGTGGTAGAACGCACTTTTGCATGGCTCAATCACGCTAAACGGCTAGCCGTTCGGTACGAACGCCGACTCGATATTTACTGCGCCTTCACGTTGCTGCGATGTGCCATGATCTGTTTTAAGAAGCTGATGTTGGGGTTTTGAAACAGCTTCTTAGTGTTTGGCCTCCATTTTTTGAAACCCTGCTTTTGCAGGAAATCTAGGGTCATTATTTAATCCAAAAAGAGGGTTGCCTCCCGCCAGATCACTTTCAACAAATTGAAATAATATCTTTTCATTAATATCACGTGGGTGTGCCGACTGATTATTTTTTGCTGTTGACGGAACGGATTCTGCATTTTTTATCAACTGCCTATGATAAATATTATTTTCACTCTTCTCGCTTAGATTATGAGTGTTTTTAACATTTTCTTTTATTCTCTCTAGTGCTTCTTTTTCAGCCAATGATTTTACAGGCTCAGTTCCGGTAATAGTAACCTTAGGCGATGAGTCTGTCGCTATTGAAGCCTCGGCGGCTATTCTGTCCGCTTTAGCTGCGTTAGCAGCAGTTTCTGCACTTTCAAGGCCAACTCTCTCTGCAGCAGAAGCTGCTTTTTCTACGCCAGCCGCACCCGCTCTAAGTCCACCAACCTCCCCTATACCAATAAAGAGAGAACCTACGTCAATCGCAAGCTTACCGGACTCTACACCGGCATTGTAGGAAGCTTCTTTACCACCGTTACCGAGATAATAACGGCCAATGTTCTCAACGCGTGCCTGTATAGGTTTAGTTATAAGCTCAGAGGGGTCGATGATAAACTTAAAGGTGCTCAGCTTGTCCCAATTTTCAATCGGGTGTAATAAAGCGTCTGTCGTGTACGTCCATGCGCTTCCTGCGGTATCGACCGGGTGCGTAGCGGCCTCCCACGCGGGGATAGCAATATCTTTGACGTACTCCTTCGGAGCGCTGAAATTGCCTTTTTGGTATTCCAGCTCTTGCTCTAGCCCAGTTTTCGTCCACTGGGCCGTCACCTCAGGCATAGAGCAGCTGTAATCTGCTATGCAATCTGCCAGTTCATCTACGACTTGCTTCATCTGTGGCAGTGTTAGGCGGTTATTCTCCACCGCATTTTTACCCGCCTGTGCCCCGGCACCGACTTCGGCCGCGTGGTTGCTTCCACCGCCTGCTAGGCCACCCGCAACGCCGCCGGCCACTTGCCCCCACTGGCTGATCCGTTCGCGTTCGCTCTGGGTCAAGTCTTGCGTGGATTTGCCATCGGCGATCACATGAGCGGCGACATGGGCCACCAGTTCACCGGCCGCGGCGCCAGCAGTACCCGCCTTGGCATTACCGCCGGACACGGACGCCACCGCACCACCCACTACCGCGTGGCCCAAGGCGTTTACTGCCGTTTCTGTGGCGCTCAGCTGTTCGCTGGATTTGCCACTTGCCACTGACCGGTAGTCGCTTGCTTGATACCTTATTCTAATAAATAAACAAAACGTTTTCCTTCCGGATAAAACAATTTATCGTCTTCTTGAATATCACTCATTACCTTTATTATTATTTCATAATCTTTCCCCATCAATATCTTAGAAATATCATGGTTTTTCCATACAATTTCAACAGGTCTTTCTAGATCACATTCTAGCCGATCTCTAAATGCATACAAATTATATCCATATCCCACGCCAAAATCTATTTGCTCTGCTAATCTTTTATAAAACTCTGCTTCATTTTTAATAAATTTCCCATCTATTTCAGCTCGATTAATCATTTCCATTCGCCTATACTGTAAAAAGATTTATAGTGATCTGTTGTTATAAACAACAAACCATCATTAGAATATACAAGCCTAGTTCCAGGCTGTTTTGACCTCTTCATATTCTCATTTATACCAATATCAACCTCTCTCCACTCCCGCCCTAATGCTTTTGGAAGCAAATCATGATCATCCCGAAATATATCCCCTCCTAATTGTTTTCCTGGATTTGTATTACCTACAGCTTTACCACTACTCCATCCATTTAACTTAGCTTCATGTTTGGTTATATATTGCAAAGGTAATTCTCCCGTATTTTTAAGCGAATCCACAACATCGTTTGCTTTTTCTATTGTCTCAAGGTCAAAATTTAAACCTTTATAATTCGCAGAAGATCTTGCACGTGCGGCTTGCTCAGCCGAAACATAATTCACCGCTACAGAAGAGTCATGTTTAGCTACAGATGCACTATTAGCCAACGATTTAACAGGCTCAGTTCCAGTAATAGTAATCTTGGGCGATGAGCCTGTCGCTATAGAAGCCTCTGCGGCTATTCTGTCCGCTTTAGCTGCGTTAGCAGCAGTTTCTGCACTTTCAAGGCCAACTCTCTCTGCAGCAGAAGCTGCTTTTTCTACGCCAGCCGCACCCGCTCTAAGTCCACCAACTTCCCCTATACCAATAAAGAGAGAACCTACGTCAATCGCAAGCTTACCGGACTCTACACCGGCATTGTAGGAAGCTTCTTTACCACCGTTACCAAAATAATAACGGCCAATGTTCTCAACGCGTGCCTGTATAGATTTAGTTATAAGCTCAGAGGGGTCGGTGATAAACTTAAAGGAGCTCAGCTTGTCCCAATTCTCAATCGGGTGTACTAAAGCGTCTGTCGTGTACGTCCAGGCATTTCCTATAGTGTCGACCGGATGATTAGCGGCTTCCCACAAGGGAATAGCAATATCTTTGGCGTACTCCTTCGGAGCACTGAAATTACCTTTTTGGTACTCCAGTTCTTGCTCTATGGCAATTTTTGCCCACTTGGCCATCACATCGGCCGTAGAGCAGCCGTAGTTCGCCATACACTCTGCCAATTCATCAGCAGACCGCTTCATCTGTGGCAGTGTTAGGCGGTTATTCTCTACCGCATTTTTACCCGCCTGCGCCCCTGCGCCAATTTCGGCCGCGCGGTTGATTCCGCCGCCCGCTAGACCACCCGCAACGCCGCCGGCCACTTGCCCCCACTGGCTGATCCGTTCGCGTTCGCTCTGGGTCAGTTCACTCGTGGGTTTGCCATCGGCGATGACATGGGCAGCAACGTGAGCTGCCAGTTCACCGGCCGCGGCGCCAGCAGCACCCGCCTTGGCATTACTGCCCGATACGGACGCTACGGCACCACCTACGACAGCATGGCCCAGTGCATTCACTGCCGTTTCTGTGGCGCTCAGCTGTTCGCTGGGCTTGCCATCGGTGGTCGCTTGCTTAACCCCTTTGGCCAGCCAGGGTGCAGCGGCCGAGGCAATGGCTCCCTTGGTATTTCCCGCCACTAGACCCGTAACAAGATGGGCCCCGCTCTGCAGCCACAGTTGGTTGTCACTACCGATGCCGTAGTCTTTCATCGTATTGGCATACGCATCGGTGTTTTTCAGTGCTTCGTCGTAGGCGGCTTGATGGCGATCGGCGTCGCTGTAGTAGCCAAACTCGGCGCCACTCTTCACTTTCTCATCAGCGGCAGCCATCGCTTGTGCATGCGCTGCTGGGTCGTTCTTCGCCGCTTCATAGGCTTGTTGTTCGCCATACGACACGCCAATGTCAATGGCCTGATTAACCACCGTCTGTGCGGTTTGCAGCGTTTTAAGACGCTGCTGTTCTTTTTCTTTGTCAAAGAGCGGGGTCAGGGCGTTAGCGGCATGTTCGACATCACGGTCGAGTGCGGCAATATCTTGCGTTTGATGTGCCTGATCACGAATCAGGATATCACCCTGGCTGACGGCAGCATGCGTCGTACTACTGTCATCACCATTATTGCCCATCAAGGCGGTCACAGCGGAGGCTGCCGCTCCCATGGCCATCTGCGCGCCACCCGCGCCTGTGCCGCCGGATATCCCTGTTTGCTGTACATTGAAGTGCAGCTGGTTTTCTAGGTCGCTAAAGCCCAGCGTACCGGTTTCAAGGCGATTTTTGTCGGCTTCGGCACGGCTGCCAATGACCGCCGCATCCAGCTGGGTATGATCCCCTACCTTGACGTCATAACCGCCCTTGCCGGCGAACAGCCCAGACTGCTCTTTCACGGACATGAACGAACTGTCCATCGTGCCGTTGCTGATGCTGCCTTGAGCACCGCCCGTCCCGATACCGGCACTTACACCACCACTCACGCTGGTCTGGGTACTGTTGTATTCCTCTTCATCCTGTTCGCTTCTTAACGTCAGGTTACGACCGATATCGGCACGGATACGGTCACCGTTAACCTGAGCCCCTTGTAGCAAGGCATCACGTCCGCTGTTAAGCGCTACGTCGTGCCCAGCATCCACGGTGGCCTCGACATGCGAAACACTATTGCCTTTTTCCTTACCGCGACCGGCATTGGCGGCAACGTCGACGGTTAGGCCGCGATCGCCAGCACTGACACCGAGGCTGCCACCGCCACTCTTGTTACTGCCTTTCAGGGTGCTGACATCCTGGCTGGAAACCAACGCGATATCGCGTGCCGCATCAAGTGCAATGTCATGAACAGCCTTGACCTGGCTGCCGACAATGGTGAGGTCACCCTTGCCCTGCTGGCCATGTGCCCTCACGGTCAGGTCGTTGCCTGCGCCAAGCGTGCTGCTGGCGGTGGTATCTTGGGTTTGGGTCTGTTCGCTGGAGGTTTTCTGCTGGCCAATGCTGGCACTGACCGCGACGGTGCTGCCCTGTTGGCCACCCTGCACACTCTGGCCGGCCTGAACGCCTTTCAGCACCGCACTGATCGCCTGCAGCGCCCGTAGGCGATCGTCCTCATCACTTTCGGCTACCTGTTTCAGCTCGTGCGCCGCTTCAACCATGCTGCCGACCATACCGGTCACCGCCAACGTCAGGCCTTTCTGCTCGGTCTTGGTTTTGGTGATATCGGTATAGCGATTGCGCGCCTCGTCGACCGTCACGTCACTGCCTTGCAGTGCAAGGTCATGTCCGGTCACGATGTCACTGCCGTGGACGTGCAGGGTCTTGCCCGCGACCAGCGTGGTATTACCCTCGCTGGCCCCAACCGTCGAGCCGTGCGCCGTATCCCCTTGGCTATCTGTGGTGCGCTGCTCAAGCTTCTTACCAACCATGACGCCGGTCACACCGCTCTTCATCACACCACTCTTACTCGTAGTGGATGAAGTCTGGCGGTCATGTTCCTCTGCTGCTGTCGTTACATGCAGATCATTGTCCGCCGCCAGCGACACGCTCCGGCTGCCTACGATGTTGCCGGCCGTCACACTGACGTCATGGCCAGCGTCGACGCCTACACGATCACCACTAAGCGTGGTGCCTGTTGCGGTGCGATCGTAGCCGATACTTTGGGTCTCGGAACGCTTGCCGGATGCCCAGCCTTGTTTTGAAGAGGTTGTCTCAACGTTCTGGTTTTGGAGGGTCTGAGCGGTGGTTAGCGCTACGTCACGGCCAGCCTGAACATTGATAGCTTGCCCGGCATTAACACTAGCGGCCTTGAGGGTGACATCCTGCCCGGCACTGAGCGCGATATTTCCCTGACTCAGCAGTTGGCTACCTTTTTCGGATAGCGAAGCGTCGTTGGCGAGCGTGCTGCTGTTGCTGCTACTCATCGGCCCCTGTTCGCCCAGCACTTTGCCTGCCGCCCAGCCTGCGGGTCCCGACATGAAGCCAGTGTATGCACCGATGGTCTTCGCCAGTCCGCCTGACAGCGCCCCTTTCTTGCTGACCTGAGTGCTGGTCTGGTGGTCGCGCTGCTCAGTGGCCGTGGCGATATCAAGATCATGCAGCGCCGCCAGCTGGATGCTCTGGGTGCCCACCACATTGCCCGCTTCAATACGCATGTCCTGACCAGCGCTCACCACTACGCTATCGCCGCTCAGTGTGGTACCCAGCGCCGTGCGATCATGCACTTCGCTGTGAGTGTCGATGGTTTTCTTCGACAGGGTGCCCTTTTGCACCGTATGCGTATGATTGACCAGATCGGCCGTTTCCTGCCCAGCACTTAGCGCAACGTTGCGCCCCGCCTGCACGCTAATCCCTTGCTGCGCCGATACGTCAGCCGCCTTGAGACGGATGTCCTGACCCGCGGCCAACTGGATCTCACCATTGCTGATCAGCTGACTGCCTTGTTCCGAACTTGTCGCTTCACGCGAATAAGTGCCCTTGCCGAAGTCGAAGTTGTAACCGTCATGGGTGGCTTCTGTGCCTAGGGCGATATCGTTCCCCGCAGTCAACACCAGCTTGCCGTTATCCCCAGCGTTGAGTACCTCGGAAGCGGTCAGTGAGATATTGTTGAGCGCGGTCAGCGTCAAAGCGCCATTGTCGCTCTCGGTATAAATGCCCGCCTGTCGATTCCGATAACGCTCCTTGGCGCTCTCATTGAAGGTACTAGCACTGCTCAGGTCATGGCCTGCCTCCAAGGTGACCGCCTGCTGTCCTTGAATACGACCACCGATATTGCTCAGATCATGGCCCGCACTGACCTCAACGCGGTTGCCGCTGAGCGTGCCACTGTTGGTCACGTCAGTCGCGGCGATACGGGCACGCTCGCGACTGGCAATCTGCCCGTCATTCACCAAGGTATCGGTCTGGAGCGCTACATCACGGCCATTCAGCAACGAGCCATTACCCGCCAGGTCGCCTTCATGCAGGTGGGCATACACCTGCGGCACCGTCACGGTCTCTACCGAACCGTCTGCCAGTGTTACGTTGCGATCCACCAGCCATACGATATCGCTGGTCAACAGCGCCATCTGCTCCGCGGACAGCTCGACGCCCGGCGTCAGACCATACCGATTCGCAAAGGCGATACCATCGTTCATCAATGATTTGAACTGGGTATCGTCGTTGTCGAAACCGTCGAGATAGCGCTGTCCGGTCAGACGCATCACCTGATCGCGCACCAGTTGCTGCTCGTAGAAGCCATCGCCCAGACGCTTGTGCATTCGGGTTGGCGACTCGGACAAACGCTCCCGCATATAGTCGGTTCCCAGCCACTGCTTGTACTGGGTGAAGCGGGGATCGGTCTCAATCAGGTAATGGCTATCGCTATCGTGGGTCGGCGTGAAGAGCGCGCTATCCGGCAGCGTGGTATCAAGTGCCAGCGTGCGAATAACGATCGGGGCAGTGGAAGCTTTTGTCGTATTGAGGGCTGCAGCTGCCGTCAATGTCTCGGGAAGCTCAGGCTGACCGGCATCGCTGCTACCCAGTGTGATAGCCGGTGCCGTACGGACGGACGCCGCACTGCGGGAAGGAGAGCTTGCCTGCTGGAGTGAGGCTTGCTGATCTGCTGCGACCGGTGCCAGCGTACTGGTAGGCAGAAGGCGCTGCTCCGGCACACTGACCTGCATGCTTTTGTAGGTAACGGTACTCAGGCCGACATCATAGGACTTCTGGTAGATGCCATAGCCTGCTGTTAAGCTACTTGTATCATCAATTTTTTTCTTTTTCTGCGCTTTCCCCCCTTTTTTGCGCTTTGACGGCCAGTAACTGCTGACTTCGCCCGGTTTGAACGTTGGTCCGCTCGACAGCGTTGAAGCGAGCTCTCCTTCCGTTTCTCTCCTTTGAACTCGCACATCAATATTGTTGATGTGACTGCTATCCAGCACCAGCTTCTGTCCCGCAACAACTTTGCTGTTATATGCATTGAACATTGCCGCTTTCAGCGCAATATCGCCACCTGCGCGTATGACAGAAGGGTCATCTTTTTCAATATGATTTTCAGAAATGAAGCGGGTGTACTTATATTCCTTCCACCGCTCAGTGCGCCCTCCGGGATAGACGAGGTTGTCACGGTTGGCATGATGGTTAACAACATATGCCGGTCCGGCCTTATAACGATTAGGATCACCCTCTGGCTGATACTCATGTACTTGTTCTGCCGACACTATCTGTAAAATGCCAGACATCACCACATGTAGGTCGCGGTTGTTGATTTCGTCCGCCGCAAGCGACAGGTTGCCCATCGCTTCGATGCTGGCGCTGAGATTATCCAGTCGCCCAGCGCTGCCTGTAACGTGCTGCTGTTCATCCAGCGCGCCGCCTACGGCCATATCGCCTTGGCTATAAAGCAGCGCGTGATCGCGGTTGATCAATGTCCGGGTTGCGAGATCAAGACGCTCGCGCGCCGCGATTACTGGCGCGACTCCTTGATCGGGCAGGTTGTTGAGGGTCGTCGCCGATACAGCCAAGTGATCGCCGTAAAGACGCCCGGTGCCCAAGTTGTCGAAAGTGCCGGCCTTCACGAATACCGTGTCGCCATCGATCAAGCCGCGGTGGGTCAGCGTATCGCGTGCTGACAGCGACACGCGTTCACCGCTCATCTCACCATCGCGGTCGTTGCTTATGGCCTGCGCATTGAGCGTCAGTGCGCCACCAGCCTGAATGAGGCTGTGGTTATCGAGGCGTCCTTCGGTGGTGATCGAAAGATCGTGATTGGCCTTGAGTTCACCGTGATGATCAATGCTGTTCTTAACATCAAGCGTCAAATCCCCCTGCGATAACAGGCGCCCTTCGCGCGGCAGGCTGCCGACCGCTACATCGACACGGTTACCAATTAACGTACCCTCGGCATTTTCCAGCACCGTGTTTGGCGTGCCCTTAAGCGACAGCGCACCGTTGGCGGTAATCAGGCCGTCACGGTTATCCACCTGAACTGTCGGTATCAGTACCAGAGCATCGCCCGCCCGGAGTAGACCATTGCGGTTGTCGACGCGGTCAGCGTTGAGTGTCAATGCATTGGATTCGATCCCACTGGCAGTGCGCGTGGCATGGTTATCAATGAGCGCACTTTTCAGTGCCAGCGTGCCATTGGCTCGGATAAGTCCGCCGTCGGCATTGTCGAGCACGCGGGTGAAGATCAGGTGCCCGCCATCGACAGTCTGGATCTGCCCTGCGCCGTTATGCAGCTCGCCTCCCTCAAGGCTGACTGCCCCGGAAGCCATAAGCTGACCCTGACGGTTATCCAGTACGCCTGTGTGTGTGTCGACCGCAAGTGTCTGCCGCCCGCTGACGATGCCTTGGCGGTTATCAAGCATGCCGCTGTCGAGCAGGAGCCCTTGATCACCAACAATGGTGCCCTCGCGGTTGTCGAGTGACTGCCCATGCGTATCCACCGACAGGGCTGCCGGTGTATGAAGATGGCCATGACGGTTATCAAGTGCCTGAGTCGACAGCATCAGCCCGCCATTGCCAACGACGGTACCCGCCGCGTTACTCAATACATTAGCAACGATACCGGTCTTGCCATGGCCTGCCAGATAGCCATTAGCATTGTCGACTTGACCTGCCTGAATGGTGAGATCGCCAGAGGCCATAATGCCCGCATCATCACCGCTATCGGTGTTGGTCAAAGCATGCCCGTGGGTGTCGATACTCAGCGCATCTCCCGCAGCCACACGTCCGCCCGGGCTGGTGAAGCTAGCCGTATCCAGCGCTACTGTACGCGCCGCCTCTATGACACCGTGCCCGTTGGCGACATCACCAGCCTGCATGTTCAACGCATCCAACCCGACAATTCGTCCGTTGTCGTTCTGCAGCGTTCCAGAAGCCAACGTCACGGCCCCTTGACTCACCAGCCCTCTGTCAGCGGTCGAGCGGTTATCAAGGGATTGCCCATGCGTGTCGATCGACAAACCACCGGTGGACTGAATCAGGCCCCCGGTGTTGTCAAGGGCGTGAGTAGAAAGCTCCGCATCGCCCCCACGGCTCATCACCGTACCGGCTCTGGAACTGACCTCTTCTGCGGTCAGTGCCAGCGTCTTGCCCGCCTGCAGTAAGCCATCGTCATTCATCACGTTGGCGGCAGTGAAGGTCAGGTTGCCGAAGCTACCGATGCGGCCATGATGGCTGTCGACATCCCCCGCCTTAAGCACCATGTCACCGCGGCTGATCAGCCCACGGTCAGCCGTATCGTGATTGTCGAGACGCTGGCCGTGGGTATCCACGCTCAGCCCTTTGCCCTGAACAGTCCCGTTCGCATTGATCAGCGTACCGGTCGCCAGCGAAGCCTTACCTTCATCGGCCTGAATGATACCGCCGGTATTGTCCAGCAGCTGGCGATCGGTATTGACGTCAATCTGCTCCCCCGCAATCAACCGCCCCCCCGCGTTGTCGAGAGCCCCGCCTATCACGCTGAGCCGACGCCCCGCTGCCATACTGCCACCACGGGTGGCAACCGCCTTGCCGTGACCCTCTAGCATCAGATCACCGCCAGCATCGACCGTACCGCCGGTACTGTTGATGCCGTGCGCATCAATGCTGAGCTGCCCATGGCTCGACAGCGTCCCACCATTGTTGTCTAGCGCCTGACCAGACGTCAGCGCCATATCGGCTTGTGTGGTGGCCAGCACACCACCGGTATTGTCGAGAGCAACGGTAGCGATGCTAAAAGCATCCTGACCGGTATGCACAATACGTCCGCTCTGATTATCCAACGCTGGCGTCGTCACCGTGACCCGTTCAGCCTGCCAGTGCCCTTGACGATTGCGTACGCTGTCTTCAGCCACCACATTCATGGACGACGCCTGAACGCGCGCCGACGAGGTATCAACTTGCCTACCGTTCAGCGATACGTTATGCGCAGCGATCTGTGCCCCCGTTGCTGATATCTGTGGCGCACTGGCCGTCACGGCATCGGTCGCCAGCACCTTGCCATGCACCTCAACCTGCTCGCGGGCATGAATCACCATCTTGCCCGGCTGTGTCAGGTGCCCCTCATGATCGACCCCCGCAGCCAGTACGCTGGTCGCACTGGACGTGATCTCAGGAGCCGCCAGCGTCAGATCCCCTCCCGCGACAAGCTGCCCCTCATTGCGCAACGGCGTAGGACTCTCGAGCGACAGCGTGCCGCCGTCAGACGTCAGCTTCCCTTGGTTGATCACCCCATCCTGCGCTGACAGCGAGACGCCCTGCGCCCCCCCTTTCAGCGTACCGGCATTGACCAACTGACCGTTGGTGGTAATGGCCACTTCACCCGCTGAGGCACCGATCACCCCTGCGTTGTGCACCCCAACGCCTTTCTCAGTGCCGACCATCACGATGCGATTGGCGTACATGCCCCCCAGAGCAGATACGTCCAATGCCACCTCGGGCGTTTCTCCCTTGCCCTTGATCGGCGTGATGACTGGATGCTGGGCGTCACGCGTATCGACTGTGTTCGCACCGGTAATAACGCTGACATCGCTACCATGCACCTGAGCGTTGACGCTGACGGCACGGGCAATAATATCGGTGTGGCTTGTCTGCCGTGCATCCAGCCCGGCACCGTCAATGGCAACCGTTCCCTGCTCGACGGTCACTCCATTGAAGCGATCACCGTCCATCATCGGCCGCCCGGTGGTCAGCATGCCCCGATCCGCGTTGATGAAGCCGCAGCCATCACAGTGAATACCGGAAGGGTTCGCCACCACGACGTCGGCCCGCCGCCCCGCTACTTCAACCCAGCCCTTAAGCTGGCTAGGGGTAGGTGAATTGACTTCGTTAAGAATGACCCGGGCTTCCCCGCGGGAAAGCCAAGGGTTGGCATCGACATAGCCCCCCAGCTGAGTCGATACGGCCTGGCGACTGTTATTGAGAATGGCGCCATGGGCACCCACATCGAACTGGCGATAGACGTTGTGCGACACCCCGGCTGCATTCGGCGTCTGGATATTGACTTGAGGACGGCCGCTGGCCGTCTCGATGATGGTGGGCTGCTGCGACCCGGGCGCACGGCCGTCGGCCACGATATCGGCATATGCCAGCGGCACTGCCCCAGCAGCGATGGCTGCTACGAGCACGGACAGTACTGCAGTAGGCAGCACATGCGTCGACATCGAACGACGCTCGCCTTGTGAAGATGCCGCCGCCGTACGACTGGTCGTGCGTTCAGCAGCCACCATCAAAAGCCCGCGCGCCTTGTTGAAGACGATCCGATAGAGATGTCTATTCATGGCCAATATCCCTGCAAAGACAGACGAAAATGAGGTGTGTGGCACCCTCGCGATACGGCATCCGCCGTGTCACGGGGCACTTCGTGTTGTGTTAAGAGCACGTCAGATAGGCCGATGCATCGGCCACCGCTTTACTTCCGGACTAGAAGAAGCCGCCCTGCCAGCTCAGCGAAAAGCCCGCAGTAACGCTTGAGGTGCGAAAATTCTCTGGCTGTGAAACGGGGTGCGATACGAACAGGTCATAATCAGTGCCATAGAGGTGGCCCCGAAGGCCAAGCGCATCTCCGGTTAGCCGCTTGCCGGCTAACAACTCGCTGCCATTGCCGTCGACTTCACCGTGATCGAGTGCGATATACAGCTCTTGCTGCGT
Source organism: Zymobacter palmae (assembly GCF_003610015.1). Classification (NCBI taxonomy): domain Bacteria; kingdom Pseudomonadati; phylum Pseudomonadota; class Gammaproteobacteria; order Oceanospirillales; family Halomonadaceae; genus Zymobacter; species Zymobacter palmae. The sequence continues at coordinate 1,224,528 of NZ_AP018933.1, read as the reverse complement.
CGCCGGAATCTGCCAACCCAATTCGTTGCGCCAATACCAGCCTTCGTCAGCGCTCAGCGTGTTCTCGCCATCAAAGCCGCGAACGGTCCAACGGTTGCCGATGGCGAACTGCTCCTGGGCTGTCAGAGGGGTATTGCTGCGCTGATACTGGTACTGAGACTGGTAGCGGAAGGACTGACCGAAAAGGTGGAAAGGCATCGTGGCATGCGCCGATAGCCCGAAGATACGCGAGAGCGCGGTAGCATCACCGACGGCTTCCTCTGGCGCTGGATGGGCACCGAAGGCCCGCACACCGCGCGTGTAGCGAGCCCCCATATCCAAAGTAGCGGCCCCAAGATACTGTCGATGATCGAGCGCCAGCCCCCAGTGCGTCGTCTCGCGATGCTGGACGTCGATTTCAGTGCCGTTGATGAAACTGCGGGACTGGCGGGTCATGATATCGGTCGCCAGTGTCGTTTTATGGAAGGTGCCACGGTGCAATAGGCGCGATAGCGACACGTCCATCATGTGGCTGCTACCGGTATAATCATAAGTACGGCCACCCCAGCCCGCCACGGTACGCCGATAGTCATAGTCGCTGGCACTGATCCCCAGCTTCCAATACCCATAGGGCACGGAATACTGCAGACCGTAGTTGCGCGAATGCCGCTCGCGGATGAAGGCCGTATCACGGCTGGCAGTCAGCTGAAACATATCGTTCAAACCCAGCGGATTATCGAGCGCCAACATAACGCCCCCCTGCTTGCGTCCCGTCGCCTTGGTACCGGTATCGTCCAGCCATGCGCCCCAGCGCAGCCGATTCTGCTGCTGGCGGGTCAGCACGATATCGCTCTCACCCGGCGCAGCCCCCGGCCGCAGCGCCATTCTTGCCCGCACGCCCGGTAGGCGCTGCAAATTCTCCAGCCCCTGCTCGATATCCCGCAGGTCAAGTAAGTCACCTGATGCCACCGGCATTGCAGCGGGCAGCCAGACCCGCGAATCGCTGCCTTCGGCAAAACGTATCTCACGAACGGTACCGGGCATGACGTTAAGATGAAGCTCCCCATACAGCAGGTTCTGCGGTGGGGCCAGCACGCGCGTGGTCACCCAACCATGATTGATCAGGCGATCCTGCAGCTGAGCCATCAACAGATTGATCCCCCTAGAGCCGAGACACTGGTTCAGCGCTGGCTCGCTTGCGCGTTGCAGCTCACGTACTGCCCAGCCCGGCAGACGATCAGCGTTGTCGATATGCACATGCCGGATCATGAAACACGGGAGCTCAACGGGGTAGGCGGAAGACCCCATGCCACGGCCCTCAACACCAAAGCGGATATCAGGGGTAGGCGGCGCCAGCTGTGCATCACGCGCTTGCTGCTGGGTCTGCTGGTGACGCAAGAGTTCATCGTTAACCGATGACGGTGCTGCCCACACCGCATTGCTGCCCGCCAGCGCCAGCATCAGGATCGCAATGTGTGCCCCGCCCCTGGTGATCTCAGCCATCCGCTTATCCCCGCCTGCTCGTTATAATGTCGGCTTTGTATAATGTGAAAAATCGTGCACATATTTACACGTCATATTAATAATGTGCCATGGCCTAAGTAGTCACTTATCATTGATCGCCTGCTATCGACTCTTGCATTAGCTCTTTATTATTTCGGCCGTTTTCACCACCAGATAAAAGAAAAATAAGGGTATATTCCGAGAGGAATTACTTACCTCAGTGCCAGCTGATCTTGCGCCCCGTAAGATATTCAAAAACACAATTTAACAACACAAATTACAAAAAATAACTCCAAATACCCTATTAAGTATTCGCTCACTAAAACACACCAAATAACTATGATTTGAGGCGTTGAGGCGTTGAGGCGTTGAGGCGTTGAGGCGTTGAGGCGTTGAGGCGTTGAGGCGTTGAGGCGTTGAGGCGTTGAGGCGTTGAGGCGTTGAGGCGTTGAGGCGTTGAGGCGTTGAGGCGTTGAGGCGTTGAGGCGTTGAGGCGTTGAGGCGTTGAGGCGTTGAGGCGTTGAGGCGTTGAGGCGTTGAGGCGTTGAGGCGTTGAGGCGTTGAGGCGTTGAGGCGTTGAGGCGTTGAGGCGTTGAGGCGTTGAGGCGTTGAGGCGTTGAGGCGTTGAGGCGTTGAGGCGTTGAGGCGTTGAGCAATATGCTGCTGCCGCCCATCCGTATCCGCAATAGCCCATGCACTTTTAATTTGAAGAAAGCAGTAGATATATAATCAAACTGTGAGCATCTTAACTTATTGGGCGTAGCAGATATGGCATGGTACAGATAATGCCACTAGGCCAGTGAGGAAAAGCAACAAGTAAGCAATTGATAACAGGGTACGCCTTGATGCGCCGGTTATTGCATACAACCAGCGCATCGCAATATAGCATTATTTCAATATTAAAATATTGAAACAACTCTACGATTACTTGTCCGCTTGTTCACTTTCCTGAACAGGCTGACGTTCATTGCAGGCAAAAGACAGGAAGATATAGTGGTCACCCTTGCGGAACATCTGTACACGGCGATGGGAAGGTTCTTCCTGCTTGACGAACGGTTTTTCGGTGAAGTTCCAACCATCCTGTTCAAGAGTGGAACGTACATTGCCAGCGGCCGTCTTGATCGACGTCAGCTGCAAGCATTCAAACACGTCACGTGTCGGGATATGCTGCTGCGGGTTCAGCTCTTCCATGTCCGGAATCAGACGGATTTCAAGGTCGTAGACAGGTTTGCGCGCCACATCGGACGGCTGGAAGTAATCGATGACGTGGTTGTAGGCCGTCAGGATCAGGCTGTTCTCGGAACGCAGCACGACGACATCGCAGTCAGTGTCCTGCAACAGAGAGCAGGTCAGCAGTTCACGCACGATGTCATGCTTGCCAGTATCCAACTCGGTCGTTTTCTTCAGCGATTCCGTTACAGCAGTCAGGAAGCTCTCGATCGAATTGAAATCACCGGGTACGTGATCGTTGATACGGTCAATATAAAAGAGTTTCATGGGGCGATGGTCCCTTGCCAGCAGAGTTGAAGAGAGCGAGCCCGCTGCGTGATCGTTGCCTTAGGCATGAAGGCCGCGCTCTCTGCTCGATGATCGACACTACAGGCATCGATCATAAAAAAGTGATTGCCCATTGAGGCTGAAACTGCACGCAATAGAGCCAAACACTGGTCATTCCTTTTGCCTGATCATCATAGCATTATTGTTGCCTGCACAAAGGAACAGAAACGCACACAGCGTTCCGTATTCTCACCCGTCGCTTATAAAAAGAAACAGGGCGGAAAGCTTACGCTCCCCGCCCTGTTTCAATTCACTGCTTGGCAGCCGATTATGCCGACTGCAGATCACGCATCAGCAGCCCATACTGCAAACGTTCAGGCGCGATGGCATCACCATGCAGCGGGATACGCACGATATGGCCGTCACCCGGCGCGACGTCCATGCGCTCACCCGTAGAGCGCTTCACCATGCCATCCAACACGAAGCGGCGATTGCCGCCCGGCAGCATCAGCTCCAGCGTATCGCCGACACCGAAACGGTTCTTGACGCGAATTTCCAGCGTATCGGCCGTACACCCTTCCGGAATCACTTCACCCACGAACTGCTGATGCACGCCAATAGAGTGGCCATTCTCGTAGTTCTGATAGGCATCATGGACGTGACGACGATAGAAGCCTTCGGTGTAGCCACGGTTGGCAAGGTTGTCGAGCTCGTCCATCAGACGCATGTCGAACGGACGACCGGCCACGGCATCGTCGATCGCACGACGGTAAACCTGAGCGGTACGCGCCACATAGTACGGCGACTTGGTACGGCCTTCGATTTTGAGCGAGTGAATACCCATTTCGGTCAGGCGCGGCACGTGTTGTACGGCACGCAGATCGCGCGAGTTCATAATGTAGGTACCGTGCTCGTCTTCTTCGACAGGCATCAACTCTCCGGGGCGCGTCGTATCTTCGATCAACGCTGACAGCGTGCCGGGCTGGCTCTGACCATCCGGCGACCAACGCCCGACGTTGGCTTGCCCACTGACCTGTGCCACCGGAATCAGATCACCGCTGTCATCGGTCGTGGCCTCAACCGTGTCGTACTTCCAACGGCAAGCATTGGTGCAGGTACCCTGGTTCGGATCACGGTGGTTGAAGTAACCGGACAGCAGGCAGCGACCGGAATAGGCGATGCACAGCGCGCCGTGAACAAAAGTTTCCAGCTCAATATCCGGGCATTCCTGACGAATACGCGCCACTTCGTCCAATGACAGCTCACGCGACAGAATGATGCGTTTGATGCCCTGCTGCTGCCAGAACCGCACAGCCGCATAGTTGACAACGTTGGACTGAACCGACAGGTGAACGGTCTGCTCTGGCCAGCGCTCACGAATCAGCATGATCAGCCCCGGATCGGACATGATCAGCGCGTCCGGCTTAGCCTCAATCACTGGCGCCATATCCCGCAGGTACGTATCTACCTTGGTGTTGTGTGCCGCGATATTAGACGCAACGTAGAACTGCTTGCCGCGCTCGTGAGCGTAATCGATCCCCTTATGCAGGTTGTCGATCTTGAAGTCGTTATTGCGTACGCGCAGCGAATACCGTGGCTGACCGGCATAGACCGCATCAGCGCCGTAAGCGAAGGCGTAACGCATGTTCTTGAAAGTACCTGCTGGAGAAAGCAGCTCCGGCGCGCGAAGTGTGGTCTTGGTCATGACAGGAAACTACCTGATACCCGAATGCAGCGGATGAATGCGGCAGGACGCCGCATCTACGAATGACAGATGATTGTACGCGATGCGCCCCAAGGATGCCACGACACAGCATTCGCGGGCTGGCATCCCCCTGAACGAGGGGTTAGAATGGCGCCCTTATGACGCAGGCCTACTTCACGTTTCATGGAAAGGCGCGTCATTCGCTGCTGAAGAAGGCCATTCACCGCCTTTTATCGGCATTTTTCGTAGTCAGAAGCCAAGCGCACGCTCGCCTTACTTCTGGCAGGCTCTCCGGACCGGATCCCGGATCACCGATTCATTCATCGGGAAAAATTCTCCGCCATGTCTGAACACACGCCTGTATCAGCGTCCAACGCTGTCCTTTCTTCTTCCATTCCAGCCTCACGGCGCGCCGTCGTCATCTATTCTGGCGGCATGGATTCGTTCACTGTGCTGCACAAGGCGATTGCTCAAGGCTTCGAAGTGCACGCCTTGTCGTTCAACTATGGCCAACGCCATTCTCGCGAGCTGGAATCGGCGCGCAAGGTCTGCGCGCAGCTGGGCCTTTCACACAAGGTCGTCGATATTCGTGCCATTCACGGTCTGATCGACAACTCCTCACTGACCAACAACGACCAGGCACTGCCAACGGGCGACTACGACGAGGGCAACATGACCTCGACGGTTGTGCCCAACCGCAACATGATCCTGCTGTCGCTGGCTATCGGCTACGCCGTCAACATCGACGCCGAACACTGTTTTTATGGCGCACACGGCGGCGATCACGCCATCTATCCCGACTGCCGTCCAGAATTTGTCGAGAAGATGCAGGACGTCGCCCGTATCGCTAACTACACCCCCGTTGAGGTACATGCCCCTTACCTGACCGCCAGCAAGGCTGACATTCTGGCCGATGGCATTGCGATGGGCCTCGACTACGCCGATACGTGGACCTGCTACCTAGGTGAAGAAGCGGCCTGCGGTGAATGCGGCAGCTGTCGTGAACGCTTAGCAGCCTTCGCAGCCCACGGCCTGACCGATCCCGTGCCCTACCGTCAGTCCAAGGGATAACACATGTACGCTATCAAAGAAGCCTTCTACTCTCTGCAGGGAGAAGGGGCACGGGCCGGTCGCGCCTCCGTATTCTGTCGCTTTACGGGCTGTAACCTGTGGAGCGGACGCCCACAGGATCGCGAAAAAAGTGCCTGCCGCTTTTGCGACACCGATTTCATCGGTACTGATGGACAGAACGGTGGCAAGTTCGTGACCGCCGATCAACTGGCAGACCATCTTGATGCACTGTGGCCCTATCTGGCAGCCAGTGGCAAACGCTACGTCGTCTTTACGGGCGGCGAACCACTGCTACAACTGGACAAGGCACTGATCGAGGCCATGCATGCGCGTGACTTCGAGATTGCCGTGGAAACGAACGGCACGCTGCCCGCCCCAGAAGGCATTGACTGGATCTGCGTCAGCCCCAAGGGCGCGACCACGCTGGTACAGACTTCCGGTCACGAGTTGAAGCTGGTTTATCCTCAAGCGGATGCCTTACCGGAACGCTTCGAAACGCTGGACTTCCAGCATTTCTACCTTCAGCCAATGGATCTGATACCGTTGGGCCAGCAAGGCACCACTCAAGCACGGGCACTCACCTATTGCCTGCAGCACCCACAGTGGCAGCTCTCACTTCAGATGCACAAGATCATAGGAATCGATTGAGATGAGTCTTTTCGTACACGGCCTTTCCGCACTCGATCTGTCTTGGTGGTGCGGTGAACGCGGCTTAGTCGGGGCCAGCTGGCACGTCGATCTGCTGCTGAACGGAGAACTGGGCGAAGACGGCATGCTGTTCGATTTCGGTGAAGTCAAACCGTGGGTCAAGCAGCACGTCGATGGCACCGTAGACCATACCCTACTGGTACCGACGAAGATGGCGGGCGTCAGCGTCACAGAATGCCGTGAAGGGCTGTGCGTTCGTTTCTCTTCACCTTGGCCAATGGAAATCCGCGCACCGCGCCAAGCATTTACTCTGCTACCGTGGCAAATTATCGACGCCGATCGCATTGGTCGCTATCTGTCGGAGCAGCTGATGAAGCGCCCTCCGGCGCGTGTCACCGACATTCAGCTCACGCTGCGCGAGGAACCGATTCCCGAAGGATTCTGCTATGGCTACAGCCACGGCCTCAAGCGTCATATTGGCAACTGCCAGCGCATCGCTCACGGTCACCGTTCCCGCCTGTATATCTGGCGCGACGGCGAGCTAGATGAAGCCCTGATCCAGCACTGGTGTGAACGACTGGCGGATATCTATCTGGCGGATCGCGAGGACTGTATCGGTGCCGAGGATGGCGATACGCTCTCGCTCGCGTATGATGCTCCCCAAGGCCACTTCCGCATGACGCTGCCACGCCAGCGTGCCGCTATTCTGCCCACGACGACGACCGTCGAACAAATAGCCCAGTGGATCGCTAATGAAACCGCACGAATGCAGCCTGGCCGCATTCGTGTGCAAGCTTTCGAAGGCATCGGCAAGGGCGCCATTGCCGAAGCACACCGTTAACTCCGAACCACACGGTTTATCACCCCCGAAGAGGACCGACCATGAATGCCCGTATTCCCACCGCCTCTTCGGATCAAGGGTGCCGCCCCGGCTGCGGAGCCTGCTGCATCGCCCCCTCCATCACATCGCCGATTCCCGGCATGCCGGAAGGCAAACCGGCCGGCGTACGCTGTGTGCAGCTTGATGACCGCAATCTATGTCGACTGTTTGGCCTTCCCGAGCGTCCAACGGTCTGTCGTGCCTTCGACTACGACCTCTCCCTGTGTGGTACGGATAATGGGGCAGCACTGGACAATATCACCCTGCTGGAAACAGCAACGCTATAGGCTTTGAAACTGCCCGTTTAGGGCATATTTCATCCCCAATACCCATATCATTGAAGAGGCTTCAAACCACAAAATTGCGGTAGAAATCGTCTATTTTAGAGAGGGCAAAAGCAATCACTCAGGTTATGAAACAGTCTCTTAAGGGGAGAGGCGCGCCCTTCTAATCGACGACCGTTATTCACAGCCATCGTCATACTGAGCATCCTCATTCGCCCCCAATGTACTGGACGACAGCGGATAAGGTGCCGCAGGCGATGCGGCACGAGAGACGGGGGAAGAAAGCGCATGGCGCTCTTCAACCTGCGGGCGATAGCCATTGCCGGACACCCCTGCCGATGAAGAACCCTGCCCATTGGCTGCATCTACGCTGACACAGCGCGCACTGCCAGCCGCATCGGTACAGGATGGTGCCACGGTTGCGGATACGTTGAACGCCAATACAAGCACACTGCCAATGATGCCCCACGCGAGTCGTTTCATACCGTTCTCCCTTCTTTCAAAGTAACGTTCTGCTTGTAGCGCTTTAGATAACGCTTTAGTCATATAATGAGCGCATGATACATGTGACGACCATTGTCACACGTTGTAGCGCCACATTTCGCGGAAATACATGCCTTTTATCCGCGATATGATGCCTTATCGTGGGATTTAGCCTGCACTCAGACAGGAGCGGGCCGCCTAGCCAGCGCGACATCAACGCGGTCATGGTCCCCTTCATAGCGGAGCATAGCCTTCCACGATAGCGGCAATACCCTTTAGGCAACGGCTTGAAAGATGAAAAGCATGAGCCGTATTTCTCAACATATCTCATCACGACGCATAAAATCAGGTCAAAGGAATATGCCGACACGGCTTTTTGCAGTGCCTGCCGCGATCACTGATGATAGCCCGAACGCTTTGCCTTCAACGTGTAGACTTACCGTTACCCAACTTGCTGACGTTCATAGCTCAACACATGAAGCCAACCGTCTAACTTGCGCCATTGGCACTCTGCAATGATCAGTATGTGATCAAGACCATCCTTGTTGGCCTGTTTCTTAACCAGCTTAGGCGCACCAGCTTGACGTAAACGACGACAAGTGCATCAGCAGCCTGGCCCAAGCTACCCCGTGAGCAATCCTCGATAAGGTCTGTCCAGCGATCGCATCAAGGCATTTGTATCCCATTTTGCAAATAATAAGCCATGCGCTACTCATCCTTTCACGGCGCACTCAGAGCGTGTTTCATAACCCCATACCCATGTCATTGAGGAGATTTCAAACCACAAAACTGCGGTAAAATCCGTTTATTTTAGAAAGGGCAACAGCCATTGCTCAGGTTATGAAACAGCCTCTCAGCCGGTTCACCGCACATAAAAAAAGAGGGAACGGACGAATCCGTTCCCTCTTTGACGTTATGACAGTAAGCCTAGGTCAGCATTGTTAACCGCTGCCTTGCTCGTTTGTCATTACGCTTTCGGCAGAGCGCCTTTGACACCGTTTGCACGGATGGCCTGACGTGCTTCAACCACTGCGGCACGGAAAGCATCGTTGATCTGAGCGCGGAACGGGTCGAATGCAGACAGTTCCAGACCTTTTGCCAGATCATCGCTTTTCGCCAGAGCACGCTGTTCAGCGGTCAGCGTCGGTTCGAACGTTTCGAAGGATTCACCTTTTTCGTTCTTGCCACACAGCACTTCCAGCCATGCTGCTGCACCGAAGGCCAGACGAGAAATGTCGTTGCCAGCTTTCAGGTTACGTTCGAACGTATCCGTCCAGAATACCTGGATCTTGGAGTTGGTATCGCCCGCGATACGCAGCAGCTGATCAGCCATTGCCGGGTTGGCAAAACGGTTGAGAACAGAGCGTTTGTATTCCTGAACATCCAGATCAGCCGGAGCATCCAGCGTCGGGATAACGTCGAGGTTCAGGAAGTTTTCCAGCAGTGCCGCCAGGTCACGGTCTTGCATGGCTTCGTGAACGAATTCATAGCCCAGCAGTACTGCAGGGCAAGCCAGCATAGTGTGAGAAGCGTTCAGCATGCGGACTTTGACCTGCTCGTAGCCAGTCACGTCGTCTGTCATGCGAGCGCCAACAGCGGCCAGATCCGGGCGACCTGCGCAGAACTTGTCTTCCAGAACCCAGTCAATGAAGGTTTCGGTCAGCAGCGGCAGTTCGTCCTGCAGACCACTACCTGCATTCAGTTTTTTGATCGCGTCAGCAGTAACGGCCGGCGTGATACGGTCAACCATAGCGTTCGGGAACGTGACGTTCGCTTCGATCCACTGAGCCAGTTCAGCATCAGCAGCACGTGCGAAACCAGTAAAGGCTTTCTTAGCAACCGTACCGTTGTGACGCAGGTTGTCGCAGGACAGGATGGTGAACGGACCTACGCCTGCATCACGACGACGACGCAGCGCTTCGATCACCAGACCGAACACGGTCTGCGGTTTCTGCGGGTTGGCCAGGTCGTGCTTGACACCAGCGTGTTCAAGATTGAACTCGCCTGTGTTCTCGTCGATGTTGTAGCCACCTTCAGTGATGGTCATGCTGATGATGCGGATAGCCGGATCAGCCAGCAGCTTGATGACGGCTTCCGGGTTTTCCGGTGCGTGCATGTAGTCGATAACGGAACCAATGACACGAACGGAAGAGCTGCCGTCGGAATCAACTTCAGTCAGAGAGTACAGACCGTTCTGACGTTTGTAGGCAGCCGCTTTTTCACGCATAGCGTCGTTGTCGATCAGTTCGACACCGACGATACCCCAGTCACGCTGATCTTCACGTGCCAAGCAGCGATCAATATAGAACGCTTCGTGAGCACGGAAGAAGTTACCCATACCGAAGTGAACGATACCCGGAGTTACAGTGCTGCGATCGTAGTCGGGCGTAGCAATGGAGCTCGGCAGAGTAGACAGGGTTTCATTGTTGAGCATTTGAGGCGCTCCTTGTGTCAGGGTTGCCATAGGGGAATGGTCAATGAATAACCAATGGAAATGGGTGCCCATCACAAAGGCAACATGTCTCATTTTTCATTGAAAAACCGCATCATAGGCGATGCTTTTCTCCGAAAACACGACTGTTACCGTTAGGCTTGCACGTATAGTTATCCTTTTTGACAGGGGCTTCTATGCCACCTTGGTTGGATAGACGAAACGTGTTTACTTTTGAATACAACTATTATCGTCCCCTAACGGAATTCTCTACAACACTCCGTTTTTATCCAATTGGCACTAAACACCGTTCACTTTTCGTAAAAAGACGCTATCTTGAGCCAATATGAGCGTTCTCCATATCGCTCATTTTTCTTTCGCTGAAGGAGCCTCATTATGCGCCCGTCACTGCATGCTACATTTTGCCACACCACCTCTCACCTGCTATTCGCAACATTGAGCTTGTTGACGATGGGTCAAGCCGTGGCAGACGAAGCTCAAACTTATCCTGACGCTTATATGAAAAGCCATCCGCAAACTCAGCAGGCCTTCCAGCACGCCACAAAACCCTTGCTGAATCAGCACAAATGGGTGGCCAACTATGGCACCGCCAGTCCAGTGGGCAAGTATGAACAGGACGGTCTTATCTATACTGTGATCACTGGCTGCAAACCCCATGACTGCAGCTCGGAGCAGTACATCGCTCTGGTCGACATCCACAGCAACGTACGCGGTGCCTTGATTCGTGAGCGACAGCGTGCCAGCGGCACGCTGACCACGACAACGTTCGACTGGTTCGGCGATGTCGACGACAGCGCACGCACGCTGATTCTCAAGGCGTACTCAGCAGCGCAGTAGTTGTCAGCCTTCGGGGCTTGCAACATCGATATATCAAACACCGTAAAGGGCGCAAGAATCGTTAATTGGGCGCCCTTCTCGTTTTCAGTCTGCGGATTTACTAAATCAGACAAAAATGAAAGGAATGCTAAAAATAGATTTTTTTGCGCCGATAAGTATGGCGTGTCAAAAGGCTCTTGTTTGACGCATGGCTTCCATGCGTCCCTTTTTACACGCCATGCGTTCATATAAGCGCAGTGTCACCCTGCAGACGTCCTTATCTTCTGTCAGGGCCGCATGTTCATGTAGCAAAAAGACATGATCGATAATGTACTCAAGGCACTGCGACTTTTGCCGATATGAAAAAAGCATCTCCTATTAAACGCGCCCGCTGGCGCGTTTTTCTTTTTAAAGGGCATTGTTTGTTACATCGTCACCTCCGTCATAAGAGGCTCTAACCGACAAGTACACATCATAATAATGACAATGTCCCATCAAATAAAAAGGCCGCTAAATGCGGCCTTTTTATTTAGTCATCAGCGAGATGTCATTTTGTCCTCGGGCAGCTTGTGCCCATACCGTACCTCTCGCGGCAAGCGCCGCACATTGATGAACAGCTGGATCGCATTGAGGGCTACCAATACCGAAGTGGCAACGAACACCCAGCGGAACCCCCACAGCGCAGAGACGGTCGACCCCATCATGGGACCCAGCATATTGCCCAAGTAGAGAAAGGACTGATTGTAGCCCAGCACACGGCCCGTCACCCGCTGGCTACTGAAAGTGACCAGCAGAGTCTGCACCGCTGGCAGTAACGCGCCATCGGCAAAACCAAGCAGAAAGCGCAGCCCTGCCAGCTGACATGGGGTCGCAACCAGTGACATCGCGATGAACAGTAGCGCCGCGACTGCCAACGCTGGCACTAGAATCCTTGCCATACCGACCTTGTCACCAAGGCGCCCCAACCGAGGAGCCGCGATCAAGGCGGCAATACCAGGCAGCGAGGCCACTATCCCGCTCATGAAGGCGACGTTCTCCTGCCCTCCGCCGATCAGATAGCGAATGAACAGCGTCAGCACTGGCCCAATGGAGCCGTTGGCCACCTGAATCATCAGGGTAGTAATGAACAGAGTCAGCATTAACATCGGGTACTGCCACGAGCGAAACACCTCGCGGTTGCTCATATGGTCCTTACGCTCGACCTGAACCACGCGCCCTTCCCGAATAAGAAAGAGCGTGACCAGAAAGCTTATAAACATCATGCCCGATGTCAGCATGAAGACCCACCGAAGACCAATGTGGTCAGCCAAGAAGCCACCCAGCAATGGTCCGGCAATAACGCCCGTTACCTGCGCCGTCGACAACGTTCCAAGCGCCCAACCGCTGCGCTCACGGGGGGCTTGAGAAGCGACCAGCGCCATGCCATTGGGAATAAAACCTGATGCCAGCCCCATCAACGCCCGCAGCGCTACCAGCTGGTAGACATTAGTCGCCATACCTTGCAAAGCAATCGCGATGGCCATGCCCAGTGCCGCGCGCAGCAACATGGGGCGTCGCCCCATTCTGTCTGCCAGACTACCCCACAGCGGCGCAACGATGGCGGCCACCAAAAAGGTACTGCTGAACACCAGGCCTGACCACAAGCTTAACGCCCCATGCTCATGGATGCCCAGCTGCTCCACATAGAGCGGGAGGAAAGGCATGATCTGACTCATGGCCAACCCTGTGAAAAAACACCCTAGCCACACTGACGCGAGATTTCTTTTCCAGTTGAGCTCCATGAATCACCTGTCACGACAAAAACCTGATACACCATGCCATCCGATAGCGCTGCCACCCACGGATAACGATGCCCGACTTGCGCCTACCTGCTGCGCGGCGAAAACACCACCCTTGCCGCCACTTAGCACGCTACTCAAATAGCATACGCCCATGATCGGTGGGCCTCTACCCGATCTGCATCACAGCACGGTTTTTCTTTACGGTACGACTCAAGCTCAAGCAAGATAGGCACCCAGCATCAAGAACAGCCATGCTTTCCCCGACATAAAAAGCACATGCTTTATATCGGCACACCTCTTAAGATAAGCATCGACACACGCCAAAATATGAAAACAGCAAGCCGACAAGAACAGATAAGTCTACGTGTCACAGAGAAGACCATAATATTGATAACGGTGATGGAAGCATCATCATTCACTAAATGACGATCCATTTATTATTATATAGAACATAAGGGAGTCGGAAGATATGTGCAGTATCAAGGCATCAGTAAAATTGCTGTAACTAATGATAATCTACAACAAAAATAAAAAACCAGCCATCATTAATCTGATGATACTGACGCTCGATACAAAATGCAGGCCCCCTATCATTCATACCATACGATTATAAAAAATCCATAAATTATTATTTATTAACAACCAAACTAAGAGGACGTTTTATACCCCAAATAATTTATTTCCCCATCTCTAGAATGAATGATTTCTACCGCGTTTTTGAGATTTTAAACACCTGAACGAAGCGAATGTTTGTTGAACCTATAAAACACTCTCTAAATACTATATATCATGACAATCCTGTTATGGTTTGAACATCAAAATAGATTATTAAAAAACATCCTATTGATGATAGAAATATGATGAATGATGACCGCTATGAATCACCATACTGAAATTATAGGCGGCCTCATAACCTGAATAATTGCTTTTACTCTTTCCAAAATAGGCGGTTTCTAGCGCAACTTTGTGGATTGAAGTGCCTTCGATGGTATAGGTGCTGGGGTGATGAAATACGCTCAGTGGCAACATCCATAGCCAGCACTTATACCCCTATCTGGCGAGAGAAACATACTTTTATATCAATGAGATACTAGCGCCAAAGCGAGCCATTGCAAGAGCCACTTTTCTTCTGTCTAGCTCTACCTAGTAGCATGGCGTACCAGCCCCCCCGACAGACAGACAGACAGACAGACAGACAGACAGACAGACAGACAGGAAACAGTAGCATTCTGTTAACCGACCTATCGTCAATACGTCATCAACATAGAAGAATATCTGGCGGCAATAAGAGCGTGTTTCATCACCCTCATACCCATTACTTCAAACCACAAAACTGCAGTAAAAGCCGTTTATTTTAAAAAGGGAAAAGCAACTACTCAGGTTATGAAACAGCCTCTAAGAACGCAGACGCTAGTAAGCGATCAGAACCGCATGCCATCGCCATCAAACATACCATCACCGATGAAAATGGACGTAGGGCTATTGCCAACAGCACCCAAGGAGAGGGGGAATGAAAGTGCGAAAGACCCATAAACACACAGGCCCGATGGCATTGCCACCGGGCCTGCATTGCCGCTAGGGGCAATGGATTATTTCAGGCGTTTGAACGCTTCGACCACGGCATCACCCATCTCGGAGGTCGTAACGCGACGAGCCCCCTCCTGCATGATGTCCGCCGTGCGCAGCCCCTGATCCAACACGTCGCCTACGGCGCGTTCGATGCGATCGGCCAGCTCTGGCGCTTCCAGCGAGTAACGCAGCATCATAGCCGCGGAGAGGATCGTTGCCAGCGGGTTAGCGATGTTCTGACCCGCGATATCTGGCGCACTGCCGTGGCTCGGTTCGAACATGCCCTGACCGCTGGCATTGAGGGAAGCGGACGGCAGCATACCGATAGAGCCCGTCAACATGGAAGCTTCATCGGACAGGATGTCACCGAACATGTTGCCGGTCACGATCACGTCGAACTGCTTCGGCGCACGCACCAGCTGCATAGACGCATTGTCGATGTACATGTGGGACAGTTCGACATCCGG